>JBJKSB010000071.1:0-106000 GCA_046704385.1 Bacteroidales bacterium
GGATACCATACAGTCAGGAATATATAAATCTTGACCCTAGAGAATTAGAAAATTTTAATAGCTCCACTGAAAAAGTGGCTTAAAAACTTGTAATTTATTAGAGTATATGACTTATTTATAAACCAGCAACTTAGTCATCCGATGAGTCTAATATTACTTAATGAACCTTATACTAGTCCGACGAAGGAGGTCAGGTCGTCGTTATAAAGCGAAAATTATAAACCTCTAAGACACCATGAAACACTAAATAATAACCTTTTACAAATTAGCGATCGCCTGTCGGTAAAAACTTTATAAGAGATTAATTTAAAATAAGGATACTTAAAAAATCTGTGTCTATCTGTGTAACCTGTGGCTAATAAATCACACAATCACCTTATAAATTTAATTTCTACTCTCCGGTTAGCTTTTCTTCCTTGTTCAGTGTCATTCGATGCTACCGGTTTATCTTCGCCAAAAAACTTTATTTTAATACGATCGGGGGAAATATTTTCTTTAACCAGGTATTCCTTAACGGCCCTGGCCCTTAATTCCGATAATATAATATTGTCTTTTGATTGACCAATATTATCGGTATGGCCATGAATTTCAATCTTTAAATCAGGATTGTCGATTAACAGTTTAACCAGACGTTTCATTTCCGGTTTCGAAATATCGAGAATTTCAGCTTTACCGAATTCAAAAAAGATATTGTTTAATCTTACTACTGAATTTAATTCAATCGGAGTAAGTTCGATGGTAGCCCAAATGGTGTCATTTTGCTGTGGCTCCTGCAAATCGATATTAACACTCGATGAAAAATAGCCCTTTAAATCTGCAGTTATACTATAATTCAAACCAGCGACCAGTTTTACTGCAAAATTTCCATTTTTGTCTGATTCCCCTTTATAAACCGTCCGGCCGGAGGTCAAACTGGTGATTGTCAAATTTGTTTTCAACTCTTTTCGGGTTAGGGCATGAATGGTTTTGCCGGCAATAATGACTTGTTTTTTAGCCAGACCGGTACCAAATAATTCCATTCCCTGAATCTCGGAATGGTCCGCTTGTTCTAAAGTAATGGAACAGCTTTGCCGGCCTCCCTCTGACGGATTAAAAGAAAATTTGACCCAAAGTGTGTCATTAGCTTTTAACAAATATGGAAATTCATGACTGAGTAGTTTGAAATTATTTTGAATAACCGGATTTAATTTAAGTGTTTTAATATGGATGGGTTCTGTACCGGTATTTTTAAGTAAAGGAATAAGCGTGTCGGCTTTCCTGTATACCTCAATCTCCGGGAATTTTGTAACCGGAGTAATTATTTTATATGATTGGTTAATTCCTTCACCTGTTAAAACGCACTTATATCTTCGGTTTGCCGAATAAATGGTCAAAGCATCGTTGAATTTTCCTGTACTTTCCGGCTTAAATTGTAATTCAATACCATTTTTTGTTTGTGGCAACAGCGTATCATGGACAGTTTTTGAAACCAGCCTGAAACAGGAGTTTTTATTCTCAATCGCCACAGAATCAATAATAATTCGGTGCCTGCTGTTGTTATTGATTGTTGCCGGAAAATATTTTTCGAACGATTGATTTATATAATGTTTACCAAAATCGATTTTATCGGCAATAGTAGGGTGTTCAATTTTGATGGGGAAGAAGGGTGTGGTATCCGAATCAAAATGGTTTTTAACAACCCAAACCACAACGGCTTTTGGTGTAGTAAGCAATAGTGATTTTTCGTTAGGCGCAATATCAATCATTTTAATTAATTGCTGATCGGCAAAAACCGAGAAAGGTTCATTATTGTTGTCCAGATCAATAATGGTGAGTGAGTCGTTTTGTGTAAAAAGGATTTTATTTGAATTAGGATAAAAAGCAGCTTGTTGTGGATTTTTGTAAACCTTGTCCAGAACTTTTTTATGTGAGGTCAAATCAATAATGGTGAGGCGGTCGCCGTTAATTTTTGCCATGTAATTACCATTTTCTGATAAAGTATAATCATCAGGATTTTTAAAACGATAAACCAAAGCCCCTGTTTCCAGGTCATTAATTTTAATGGATTTATTATTGGAGGTTAGCAAATAGGCTCCTGAATTTGAAAACTGCAAAAATTGCTGCGAAGGGTAATCAGCTATTTTGCTTTTAGTCAATAAATTATAAAGTTCGGTACCATTGTCGGTCTCTATCACCATAAATTCCCTGTTATTGTGCAGAATTACTTTTCGATAGTCATCGGTTAATTTTATAGTAAACCGTTTTTTGTAAGGTTGAAGGGTATAAACATCCAGCCGATTGTTTTCGCGCATTATGGCGAAATTACTTTTTGGTGAGGATGTTGCCTGGAATGAATTTCCATTTTTTGTACTGCTCTTATATTGTGTCAGCTGCGCGTAATTCTTGAGCGTAACATAAATTTCTTTATTATTAATATGTGTAAATGATGTCATCACATCGTAATCGGCCATTGGCAGCGAAACTATCATTAACCCGTTACGGTTGGTAAGTACATTGAATTTATTATCATTAAATGTAACCAGGCGGTTATAGCCCGGGAAAAATGCTACATCGCCGGGATGTTCTTTTTCAAAAACATGATTTAGTTCGCCCGTTTGGCTATTCCAGTTTTTAAGTTTGCCTGACTCTGATTGTGTAATGATTTCGGTGCCGTCATCATTAAAAAAAGCATTTTTAAATTCACTTCCATCCATTATTA
This sequence comes from Bacteroidales bacterium, assembly GCA_046704385.1. GTDB lineage: Bacteria > Bacteroidota > Bacteroidia > Bacteroidales > SZUA-534 > GH45. The sequence goes on from JBJKSB010000071.1 coordinate 2,699, forward strand.
ACAAATTGCCTGAAAATAAATTAGCCAGAGTAATACTGTTGGTTATCTGCCCTTTAATTCTGATGGATCCTTCAATAGCCGGAGCTATCCAGTTTTTAAGATAATTCTGGCCACCTCCAATTGCTATCCATTTGTTTTGTCCCTTTTTCTGATAATAAAAATCGACATTGGTGGTTTTGTCAATTCCTTCCCAAACAATCGGCAGATCATCGCCATAATAGTAACTGCTTTTTTCATCAGGGCTTGTAATAACAAGCTTTTTAGTTCCACCCGATGAAGCATCGATTTTAATATCGGGGCAATCCTTAACTTTTACCAGGTAACCGGCAGTTGCAAAAATGGTATCCTTTGGCCTGTAGGTAAATTCAATCATCTGAACCTTACCGGCATCCGAAATCATTGGATCGGTTGGATTCTGAATTCCAAAAAGCTTTTGATTCGTATTGGTAATGGATGTAATGTCCACATCTGTATAATTTCCTTTAAACCAAACCGGTTTATACTGGCTGGTTCCTGGTACACCGGCATCAAAATTCAGAGAAGTGGGTGTTGCTTCAATATGTCCGATCTTTGCATCAGGAATTATGAAATTAATGGTTTGAACCTGGTCATTAAACCTGATTTGAACATTTTTTTTCGGTTGACAACTGTAAAGCGACTTCCACTTAATTGTTCCAATAGTATTTACCTGAACAGCTTTATATATTTTTTCAAATGCTTTCTCAATTTCATTGTCATGATTTAAATCACTGTAAAAATTACCCCCGGTTTCCCGCGTAATGGTTTTAAGTTCATCGCTAATAGGCAAACCAATTGTAATGCAGTTAATGATGGTACTGTCGCTATTTGCCCGCGACGATACCTGGGATTGAAGAACATCGCTTAATCCATCAGTTATAAAAATGATTACCTTTTTATAGCTTCCCATTTCTGCAATATCAACGGCACCTGAAAGCGGAGTAAGAAAAGCATTATTGAAACTTGTGCCCCCGCCGAGGTAAAGGTTTTCGATGCACTTATCCAAAATATATTGATTATGTGTAAAGTCGCAATTTAAATTTATATGGTCGCTAAACGATGCAATAGCTACTTCGGTAGCTTCAAGCGGCAGGTTTCTAATAAAATGTAAGCAAGTTTTTTTTAGCATTTCAATCCGCCTGCCGTACATTGACGACGAAACATCGAGTACCAGTAAAATTGACGAAGGCAATACGGACGATTTTGGGGCTTTAAATTCAGTTGGTAAAATATTTTGTCCGTTTTCGGTAATGGTGACTTTAGGAATGGAATCAACGAGATAATTAGCATCATAGCTTAGCACATTTGCTTCAATATTGGGAAAATTAGATGTATTAACATCCACTAACTGAAAAGTTTGCGCAATGTTTATACCTGTAAACAAAATCCCCAGGATACTTGCCAATAGTAGTTTTTTTTTCAAATCGCCGTAATTTTACTCCAAAATATAAACATAATAAATGGTATTTTATTGCTTTACTAAAGTAGTTGGTTATTTGAACCCTGCAATAATTATTTTGCAGGTTGCAGTTTGCTTTTAAATAGTAGTTGTCTATATTTTTTACTGTTTTTTTGCTTAACAAAAGAACAAAAAGTTAAGCGAAATTACAGAAGCAGGTTTTTATGTCACGAGGCATGATTTTTTGACTTTAGAAGTGATAGATATCACCTTAGCATAATTTTAATTTGGCAGATTATTTCATAAATTTATATATCGCAACAGTCATAAATAATTAATTATAAAACTATGAGGCCATTAATTTATGCAATCGGATTCCTGGTTTTGTCAAATGTTGCTATAGCACAGGAAGATCAACCCCAAAAGAAATGGAAAATAGAAGGCGGATTAGGGCTTAATGTCTCTGTCTCTGGGCGACAAATGGCAAGTCTAATGAAGGAGTACAATTTCGATATTCCTTCAGGTAATTGGTTCTGGGGAGGTACTTCGGAACATCCTCATTACAGCAAACCGGGTTGTACATTAAATGTAACTTATTATCACAGTTTTAAACAACGAAGTCAACTTGGAATTCGTTTAAATTACGCCTGGTTAACAACAGTTTACGGTAATTCCAACGATGCAGGATATTTATTTGTCAGATTCTCAAATTTTTCGCTGGTTCCAGTATATTCATTCAAACTAAACAAAAATTGGGAATTCGAGGCTGGACCAACTCTGCTGATTAATTCAGGTAATAAAACCAGCCATAGTGGTACTGGTACTGATAAATATACTAAGCTGACTTATGGCTTGCTTGCGGGATTTCGCTTTAAAATTTGGGATAGTTCGAAAACTTATGGTAAGATTGGTTCTTACTGTCTGGTTATGCCCGGGAATAAAATGGGACCCTATACTGCTTTGGGAACTGAATATATACCAGAAAGTAAAATAGACTTTAGTAATTTGAATATCTGCTTTAGTGTGGGATTAAAGTTATAGTATCATACTACCAATGACAGAATTATGCAACATGCACCATATATCGCGTTGCCAGCGCACGAGTTAAGTTGTAGATGGTATTTAAAATTGAATAAATTAAGATTAAATACAAGACGTGACTGTTTGGTTTTTTGACACATGATGTAAATTAATTTTACAATATTTTTATTTGACAAACAGAAAGGTATTGATAATGTTAAAGTTATAAAATTGGTATTTTTTTTGGTGGCTTACTGAAATCAACCAAAATCTAGGTACAATTAGTTTGAAACTTTTTGAAAAATTACAATCTCATAATAAACTATAAACGAGATGATTAAACAATACTTTATTAGAGAATTACGTAGCTTGCTTAAGACTAAATACATTTCAGTACTAAAAATAACCGGGCTTATTATTGGTCTTTGGGTTTTTATGGCTGCAGGTTATTATATATTACATGAAACGAGCTTCGACTATTTTCAGGATTCTGCTGAGAATAAATTCAGTATGGATGGCTATTACCCATTTGGTGAAATATTTTTTCAAACACCATTGCCGTATGTTCTGTGTGAATCCTTGTCTGAACGTTATCCTGAAGTTATTAAAAACACCAGTTTCCGTGGTGAGACTGCTGCCATTTATCTGAAAAAAGATGACATTCTTATAAAATCGAAATATTCCGAAATAGGATTTGTTGAGAAAAGCTTTTTTGATTTCTTCAAATTCCATTTTATCGCCGGAAATGCTGAAGAAAGCTTCAATGCTGCTAATCCGTTGATTATATCGGAAGATGTTGCCCGTAAAAATTTTGGTGGTGTCGATGTTATTGGTACCCCGGTTTCAGTGGTAGTGGATGATCAAGAGTTTAACTTCACAATTACGGGTATTATTAAAGAACCGGCAAGTAATTCAAACGTTAATTTCCGTTGGATAGGAAGTCTTTCAAACTTAATGCAGGCCCAGGGAAAAAATAATTACAAATCGGACTGGAATTACCTATGCAAAAACTTTGTTGAACTGGTACCAGGTACTGATCGATCTGAATTTGCTGCCAAACTTTCGAATGAATATTTCAGATTAGGTAAATTAGAACAAACCCCAAAAGTTTTAATGACGGGGCTTTGTCAGTTGCATTTTAACAAACACTTGCGAATACTTACCACATTGGGGATATTAATACTTTTAATCTCGATAATCAACTTTGTGCTGTTATCAACTTTTGAAAAAACTCAACAAATGCTTTATTGGGGAATCGAGAGAGTTTCCGGTGCAAAAAAAATCCATTTATGGTTAAAAAACTCAACCTCGGCTATAATTTACTCCATTTTAGCTTTTGTGCTTACACTCTTATTGTTTAAACTTACGTTACCTTACTTTCCCGACTTTGTTGGAAGCGATGTGGCTTTTAATGCCATTCTTGATACAAAAAAGATTATTATCGGGGTATTACTATGTTTATTATCAGTTATTTTGCTGTCATCATTAATCAATCAATGGATTACTGGTGATTTAAAGCCCATTGACATTCTTCAAAAAAAACTTAGCAAAGGAAAAACAGGCAAAATACTTTTTAACTCGTTGCTAACCTTTCAATTGGTGGCATTTATTGCTTTAATATCGGCATCATTACTCATCCATAAGCAACTCTCATTTATGCAGGAAAGCGATATGGGATTCAATAAAGAATCGCTGATTTCCATGAATATCTCACCTAAGGATGTTCATTCTTACAAAATATTCAAAGACGAACTTCTAAAAAATTCAAATATTATAAATATTGGTAGTGCCAATTCTATTCCATTACCTGGACTTCGTAGTATTTATGGTGAAGTTATTACAGATAGCATGGGAAATCAACATTTTAAACAGACTGAATATATTTATGTTGATAGTGATTATTTCAAAACTTTAGAAATATCATTTGCTCAGGGTAACAATTTTAAAGAGGATGCTTTAAACCAATGCATAGTTAATGAAAAACTTATTAAAGATAGGGGACTGAATGATCCTATAAACGAATCAATTGAATTTGGCGGAAATAAATACAGAATTTGCGGAGTGGTTAAGGATTATCACAGCAATTCAATGCAGATGAGGATAATGCCATTTGTTGCCCACTACAATCCCGATAAAATAACAAAAGTGCTTGTCCGGTTTTCTGGTAATCCTTCGGAAACAGTTAACCTAATGAAAAAGGCGACCAAAAAATATCTTCCTTATACTGTTTTTGAATTTGAATTTTTTGATCAACACATAAAGGCAGCTTATCAATCTGAAATCAGGTTTAGTAATATCATAAATTTGCTTACCATGCTTTCAATATTAATAGCTGTTTTGGGCTTACTTGGAGTTTCCTATTTTTCCTCACAGTTAAGAATTAAAGAAATCGGAATTCGAAAAGTAAACGGGGCCAAAATATCAGAAGTTTTGATTATGCTCAACGCAGACTTCGTTAAATGGGTGGGAATAGGCTTTATTATTGCGACTCCTGTTGCATTTTATGCTATGAATAAATGGTTGGAAAACTTTGTTTATAAAACCAGCATAAGTTTGTGGATTTTTGTTTTATCCGGATTTTTAGCTTTGGTAATTGCTTTGCTGACAGTTAGTTTACAAAGCTGGAAATCAGCCACGAGAAATCCGGTAGAGGCTTTGCGGTATGAATAATACGTACTGTCGAACAAATCTGAAGTATTTGAAAAGGTTGCCGATAAGGTTTGCGAGATTATAAAGAATTAAAGGCCTTCTCAAAACACCGAATATCCCAGTTTTGTAGTTAGAATTTCCAACGCTTTCATGCCTTTCAGGGAATTACCTTTTTCATTTAATCCCGGACTCCAGACTACTACACTGAACTGTTTGGGTAAAATAGCTGCTATTCCTCCGCCCACGCCACTTTTACCGGGTAAACCAACTTTAAATGCGAATTCACCTGCTTCATCGTAAAAACCACAGGTTTGCATAATGGCGTTAATCCGTTTGGTCTGGCTCATGGTTAGTAACTGCTCGTTGGTATAAATATTTTTACCATGACTGGCAAACAACAGAAAGGCTCTGGCCAATTCGCTGCATGTCATTTCGATGGAACATTGATAACAATAGGTCTCAATCAGGTCATCTACCTTGCTGGTAATATTGTTGTACGATTTCATGAAGTGGGCTAAAGCCTTATTTCGGCTACTGTTTTTTAGTTCTGATTCAGCAACTTCATCACTATAATAGATATTACCTCGGTTAGTTAACTTAACCAGGAAATCCCGAAGTGAATCGACCGGATCATGATGCAATTGTCGTAAAATATCGGTGACAACCAATGCGCCTGAATTAATAAGTGGATTACGGGGGACACCATTTTCTGTTTCAAGCCTTATCAGTGAATTAAACGGGTTACCAGAAGGTTCAACATCCACACGTTGCCATAATTGTTCCTTTATATCAGGGTAAACCATGGCTAGCGTAAAAACCTTAGAAATACTTTGGATTGAAAATTTCTCATCCGCATCGCCAACTTTATAAGCATTACCATCAGTAGTGATAAGGCAGATTCCGAATTTATTTATATCAATATTTGCCAGTTCCGGAATATAGGAAGCCACTGTTCCTGTTAAATTCATTTCCTGGACTTCGTTATATACTTCCTCTAAAATCTCCTGGTAATTCATGCTATAGTGATATATATTTGATCTGATGCTTTTGTTATCTATTTGGACTCCGGTAATTTTAAATCATTTGTTTTTATAGAAAATTGGAATCGTCCATAGTACTGTAATTTCAATTTTCCATCATTTCAGTTTTCCATTTTTAACTTCACTAAATTAATCCGATAAATAAATTTACCTTACCCAATGGTTAGCAGATGCGAAAGTAAGGTTTTAAATTATTGAGAGATAGGAATTTTTGTATGTTTAGGAATAGTGTATCAGTTGAATGGATTTTACTATTTAGATTTATCCGGGAAAGGAGGAATATCAGGCGGCGTTTTAAAATCTTTTAACTGCTCCAAAATTACTTCGATAGCTTTATTCAGTTGTTGATCTACACCGGCATATTCCTTTGAAGGATCATTGTCAATAACTATATCCGGATCAACCCCGTGGCCTTCAATAACCCATTTACCTTGCTCATTGAACGGAGCAAATTCGGGTTTTCGTAATTGACCACCATCAATAAAAGGCAGTGAGCCCCGAATACCGACAACACCACCCCATGATCTTACTCCGATAACTTTTCCAATTTTCAATTTCTTAAATTGGTAGGGAAATAAGTCACCATCGGATGCAGAATAATTGTCAATTAACAAAACTTTGGGACCCAACATCATCTGGCCTGGTTTGGTAGTTACGCCGTTATTACGTGACATTCCGAATAATGTCAGTTCCCGGTTAAGTCTTTCGATGATAAGGGGAGAAACATTTCCGCCACCGTTTCCACGATCATCAATAATGAGCGCTTTTTTATCGAGTTGCGGATAAAAATATTTTACAAATTCATTAAGTCCTTCCGATGACATGTCGGGTATATGGATGTAACCCACTTGTCCATTTGTAGCTTTATTCACTTTTTCGATATTACCCCTTACCCAATTCAGGTAGTACAAGCCTGATTCATCACCAACAGGTTTTACAAGTACGTCATGGGCACCATCAGCTGTAGCTGTTGAATTAACAGTAAGGAGTATTTCTTTATCGGCTTTGCCCAAAAGCATTTCATAAATATCAGGAGTGTTTTTTGTGGTTTTACCATCTATGGCAATAATAAAATCACCTTCTTTTACATTAACACCCGGGTCGGTGAGGGGCGAACGGGTTGCTGGTTCCCAGTTTTCACCGATTAAAATTTTATTGACTATAAAATAACCAGAAGGATCTTTTGCGATTTTTGCACCAAGTAACCCGGTTTTAATCCTTTCAGGAGCAGGTTTATCACCACCTGAAATATAAGCATGACCGACGCTGAGTTCACCAATCATTTCACCGATTATATAATTAAGGTCGTTCCTGTTTTTTACATAAGGCAGAAGCACAGCATATTTATCTTTTATTTTAGGCCAATCGAGCCCATGCATGTTTGGGGCATAAAAAAAGTCACGCATCTGTCTCCATGACTCCGTATATATTTGTTTCCACTCTGCAGCAAAGTCAACTTTTACCATCATATTTGAAAGATCGAGAAATTTTTCAGGTTTTATGGTGGATTTCGGAAGGTCAATTACTGCGTATTTATTATCGATGCTAATCAATATTTTTTTATAGTTAGCTGAAATATCGATGAATTTAGCGGTACCCAAATCCGTTTCCTTTTTTTCTTTCAGATCGAAAAATTTCATAATTTCGGTTTTAACGGAGGCTGAAGAAAAAGTATAATAAACATTGTTACCGGAAACAAACAGACCTTCATACGATCCGGCCTGAATTGGCAGTTTTTCAACCCGTTCTGCAATACCATCAAAATCAATATTAACTACCGGTATTGCCTTGTCATCAGTGCTTTTTTTATCTTTTTTATTTTTTTCAGGACTTTGATCATTTTGTGGCTGCGTATTATTCATGTTAACTTCGTCATTTTCAGGTTTCAAAGGTGAAGCAGTGCTTTTCAGCAGAGGAACAAAATAAATTCCATCCATATCCTGATAGGCATAATTAAATTCAACCCAGCTGTAAAGGGGATGGAAGTCGCGTGATGAAATAAAGAAAAGATACTTTCCTTCCGTGTCGAAAACCGGTTCATCAGCGTTATACCACGAATCCGATACCCGATACGAACTGCCCGATTGTGTATCAAAAATATAAATATTACTAACAGAATGGATGCTTGGCAGGGTATAGGCAATCCAACGACTATCGGGTGACCATGAATAGGTCCTTATTTCCCAGTCTTTACAGGTATCAATAACCGTTATTTTTTTTGTCGTCACATCAACCATATTTAACCGGTCTTTTTTATCAGACCAGAGCAATTTTTTACTGTCGGGTGACCAGATAGGTTGATATTTGTAGGTATCAGAATTTGAAGTAATCTGGGTGGCAGGCAAACTCCCGTCCTGAATTTGAGCATAGATTTCATCTTCACCTGTTCGGTCGCTTAAATATGAAATGTACTTTCCGTCGGGCGACCAGGCCACATTTCGTTCGTGTACCCCTGAACTTTCGGTCAGGTTTCGGGTAATTCCTGATTTTTCAGGAATGGTAAAAACATCGCCCCGGGCACTGGCAACCACCCTTTTGCCATCAGGCGAAATGGCTAAATCATCTAAATATTTACTGGCATCAACAAAACCTGATCGGGCTGTATTCAGATCATTATCAATATTAACCGTTATTTTATTTATGGTTCCTGAGCCAAGTTCATAATTATACAGGTAGCCTCCATTTTCATAAATGATAGATTTATCACCCAGCGAAGGAAATTTTATGTCGTATTCGGTATAATCGGTCAGTTTGGTAGTCTGTTTGGAATTAATATCGTAGGCAAAAAGGTTCATGGTGCGGTCACGGTCTGATAGAAAATAAATTTTATCATCTTTCCACATGGGAAAAATATTCTGGTTATCATTATTGGTAATATTGGTCGTTTCACCGGTTTCAAAATCAAAAATCCACACATCATCGGCCATTCCACCTTTATAATATTTCCATGTCCGGAATTCACGAAAAACCCGGTTCATAGCCATCTTTTTACCATCGGGTGAAAATGAACACCAACTTCCGGTTGGTAAGGGCAATTCTTTAGACAAACCCCCATCGGTGGAAACTTTGAATAGTTGACCTATAAAACTATTGAATGATTGCTTTCTCGACCGATAAATAATATGATTGTTATCGGCCCAGGTGATTACGATGTTATTGGGCCCCATTCTGTCGGAAATATCATCACGCCCAAGTGTTGCTGTGTAGGTAAGTCGTTGAGGGATACCACCAAGGGCTGGTATTATAAAAACCTCGGTATTGCCGTCGTATTGTGCAGTAAAAGCAATTTGTGAACCATCAGGTGAGAAGCGTGGAAAGATTTCATAGCCTTTTTCGTCACTCGTCAGGCGACGTGCTGTACCCCCTTCGGCAGAAACTGTATATAAATCTCCGGCGTAACTAAAAACCACCTGATTGCTGTGAATTGCAGGGAATCGCAGGAGCCTGACATCATTAAGTGAAAAACCATTATTCCATACAAAAACCAGGAAAATCGATGCAATTAATAACCGTTTCATGACTATAATTAATTTTAAAAATAAGATTGAATTGTACTTATGGTTAAAGGTACACCGTTTTTATATATCAGACAAGTGCTTCAAAATAAAGGAGTAGGTATCAGGTTCATTAAGTTACATTAGACTCATCGGATGACTAAGTTGCTGGTTTATAAATAAGATCCGATGAGTATTTAAACGGAACTTTATGAACGTACTACAAGTAACTTATATATAATTAAGGTTAACAAATAATAGTGGAGGAATACCGTATCTAAATCAGTATTAACATTACCAACGTTTATATCCAAACAGGGTTAACCTTTATGTAGAAAGGAAATCAATTATCTGTCGAGCCAAATACGAAAGGAGTGACTTTTATTGGCGCTAACCAGCATTTCAACTTCACTTTTTGGCGAAAGTTCCAGTTTTATCCGGCTTTTTGAGAATACACTTATTTTTTCAATGGCTTTGTAATTTACCATAGCCTGTCGGTTGATTCTGAAAAATATTTCGGGATTTACCAGGTTTTCCAATTTATCAAGTGAAAAATCGACCGGATAGTTTTTACCTTCGAAAGTACTCATGAAACAATTCTTTTCTAACACATAAAAGCTGGCAATATTCCTGGTTTCAATCGATTTTATCCGGCTACCCATGTTTATTAAAAACCGTTTTTTGTAGTTACCTGTGCGTGATTCAATGGTTTGTATCAATTCGTTTAAATTTATTTGTGGGGTAGGCGAATTCAGTTTCCTGAATTTAGCCAGGCTTTTTTCCAGCTTTTCCTTATCAACTGGTTTCAACAAATAATCAATACTGTTTAACTCAAAGGCTTTTATGGCATATTCGTCGTAGGCCGTGGTGAAAATTACAAAACTTTCTACTTCTGTTTTTTTAAAAATGTCGAAACTTAACCCGTCGGCTAACTGTATGTCGAGCATTAATAAATCAGGTACCGTATTGTTTTGAAGCCAATTTACAGCACCTTCTACACTATCAACCCAGCCAACAATTTCAATATCGTCGGCTACCTGCTTTAATATCTTCTTTAACCTGATGGCAGCAGGTTCTTCATCTTCAACAATTAAAGTCCTGATCATGCTTTATCTATATTTCTACTTTTAATAAGGGTATTTCTACTCTAAAAGTATTTGTTGATTCACTAATTTTTACTTCACGGGTGGTGAAAAAAGAAAACCGATCAGTGATGTTTCGTAACCCTTGTTTTGTGCTTATTTCAGTGTTTTTTTTCTGTAGTTTATTTTCGACAATAATCGATTCTTTTTCTACAAAAATATTAATTGTCAGTGGTTTATCCTTCGAAATTATATTATGTTTAATACAATTCTCTGAAAGCATCTGCAAAACCAGAGGTGGGAGAGAGTAGTGGTAGAATTTTTCATCGACATTAAGATTAATGATCAAATTATCACGAAACCGTGATTTTTGAAGGCTGAAATATTTTTCGAGAATTTGTATTTCATCACGTACCAGAACCAGTTCATGGTCGCGACTTGTGAGTACATAGCGCAAAAACTCTGAAAGATTCTGAATGTAATGTGTAGCCTCGGTATTGTCATCCACAATTAGTGAAAGGCTATTCAGGCTGTTGAATAAAAAATGCGGGTTGATTTGCGACTTTAAAGTTTCATATTTGGCCTCAATATTATCTTTTTCGAGCCGTGTCGATTTTGAAAAATTGTATTTCCACTGTTTATAAAAGAATACCGCTTCGTGCAGGGTAGTAATGAAGTATGTAATTAATAAGGAAATAAAGAAATCAGCAATCTCAGGCCCGTCTTTGGCATAGTTCGGATAAATTTTAACATATTTATCCAAAATCATAGTAAGCAACCCGAATAGGAGAACATACAAGAATATTAAAATTATTTCAAGAATTAAATGCTTAGCCGGATGTTTTTCCCAGGGGTATTTATGCCATAAAAATGCTACAATTAATGAACACCCAATCCAAATAATGCCTGTTGATATTATTCCCCCGATCGTGTCAATTATTATAGCCGCAATTGATCCGTATTCATATACCATGCCATAAGCCATGGCAATTAAAATCCCAACCAGAGGGACTAAAATTGCTATGGTTTTTATTTGTTTTCGTGTATAAATTTGATGTTCTTCCATAGTTTGTTAAAGATACTAAAATTGGATACGATACAGCATCATAGGCATAAATCCCTGCTGATAAATGTTGTAAGTTTCATTTTTATCATTGTCGTAAGCCTGCATAAAAATACTCTGGTAATTGGTAATGTTTTGCAGATCGAGTCCCCATTCCTGGGTAAAACGCTTGCTATTGTGTTTAAAACCTATTCGCACATCGGTTCTGAAGTAATTGCTGTATTTTTTATCATAGGCTTTTGACCAGTCGTAAACGGTTGAACCTTCGTTAATTGAAGCCTGTACATTAACCGGCACATATCGTTTACCACCGGCTAAAACAGTACGCAAGTCGAAGGTAAGCATATATTTTTCGCTGAATTTATATTCATAACCTCCCAGTAAATTAAATACATAGTTTCCATTAAAGGCGGTATTGCGTTCTATACCATCGAATCCTTTGTATTTTGAGTTATACAACGAAGTGGTAAATAGTACATAATAACCTTTACTCAGGAATTTTTCAACGGTTAATTCCAATCCGCAATTTTTACCGCTGCCTTTATTTACCAGGCTGTCTTCACGTGGGCCACCAAAATCAGCACCTGAATTCAGAATAGAATACTCAGGAAAACTCTCTTTTACAGGAACCTTGTATAATTGCTGATAATATGCTTCAGTTTTAATCCTGAAGTTCCGGGTAATAAGGTAATTATGTCCCAATATAAAATGATTGCTTTTTGTAAATTTCAGGTTTTCGTTGGTGGTAAAACTTGTATTTGTAACCGGGTCGTAGGTTTCCTGGTAATAAACCGTTTTAGGTTGTGTCTGGCTATGATTTCCGTAACCTAAATTTATACTTTGTCGGGTGCTGAATTTCCACTCCAATCCCAAACGGGGTTCCACCGAGATTTCTTTATTCAGGTTAAAATATTGGGTATGAATTCCTGCATAAGTGGTAAAATCGTTATTGAATTTGTGTTGCCACTGGGTAAATGCCTGATACATTGTAAGATTCTTCTGAATGTTATTACCGATTAAAAAACGGTTGTAACCCCAGTCAAAAATACTGTCCACCAAATCAATAGTATAATAGTCGGCAATAAAACCCACATTTATATTGTCTTTCTTGCTTATTTTGTAAGTCAGCTTTGAAGACAGACTGGCTTTATTTTCCATCTGGTTCTGACGAACATAGGGTTTAATAAACTGGCGTTGTATGATAGAATCAAAAACCGTTTTTGCATGAGTTGACTGGTAGGAAAGGGTTGTTTTTATCTTCAGGTTTTCGTTAAAGAAATAGGTATGCGAAGCACCTACAACTTTTAAACCTGACCCAAAATCGGTGGCTGTACCCCGGCCGTTATATGAATTATCAAGGGTGTCAGAAAAATCACGACCCATTGATATATAACTTTCACCATATAATCCAAAAATTTTAAAACGTCCGGCTTTGGTTCCTGGTACATCTATCATAAAAGTCAGATCCTGGTATTCGGGAATGGCAGTACCTGTGCCCATGCTAAATCCCATTTTACTTAACAGTTCCAGCGTAGAGTATCGAAAGTTAATAAGGTATGAGGCTTTTTGTCCGTTTGAGGTTTTAAACAAAGGTCCTTCAGCGCCACCTTCAAAGCCATTAAAACCTACTTGTCCGGTATATTCAGCCTTGCGACTGTTTCCCGATCGTAAATTCAGGTCGAAAGCACCAGCCAGTGCATTTCCAAACTCAGCAGGGAAAGCTCCGGTATAAAAGTCGGAATTGGCTAACAGGTTATTATTAATCATACTAACCGGCCCCCCTGTGGTTCCCAGGGCTCCGAAGTGATTGGGGTTAGGTATTTCGATACCTTCCAAACGCCACAATACGCCAGCAGGTGAATTGCCCCGAATTATAATGTCGTTACGGGAATCGTTTTGGGTGGCAACTCCGGCATAATTGGCTACCATTCGGGCCGGGTCGCCTAAACTGCCGGCAAACCGCTCGGTTTCTTCAATGGAAAAGGTCCGGGCACTAACCTTAGCCATTTCGTTCAGAGGTCTTTCCTTTTGGGTTTTTGCCTGAACAACTACTTCATCCACCTGGGTTACATCTTCCTCAAGCTGTATCAGTAATTGAGTTTCTTTACCACTGGTTACTAATACACTACTTATAGTTTGCGTTTTGTAACCTAAATAAGAAACCTGGATGGTTTGCCTGCCCAGTGGAACATCGGTCAATGCAAAATCTCCGTTTAAATCGGCAGTAGTCCCTTTAATCGGACTTGAATTCACTAATACCACATTGGCACCAATAAGCGGTGAACCGGTAACGGCATCAGTAATTTTACCGCTAATGGTTTGCGATAAGTTGTTTGCATTTGTTGCAATTATTGTCAGGGTTAATAAACATGCGAGAATAACATGGTTTTTAATAATCATTTTCATCGTCGTCTGGTTTTAAAATTTCTGAACCAAAAGTAGATGAAGGATTAATGCAATTAAAAAATCAGTTTTTGAATGGGAAATTTATGGAGTTGAATGAGGATAATGGGTTTAGGAAGAGGAAAGAATCAATTTTTGTAATATGTTTTTTTTTGGTAAAGTAGTCTGGTTGAATTTATCCTTTCCCCAATTTAAAGGATTATTAATAATGTAGTTTTAATATTAAAATATGCTTGTTCTGATTTAATGATATATTCATCAAGTGTAATATTTTTTCTAAGGCTGGATGTATTCTCCCATTCTTCTTCTGCAAATTTTCCCAATTGATTTAGATTCATTTTTCCATTAATCACCTGTCCGAATATCTGATTTCTACTTTTTGTGCAAAGAGTAATAAAAATAGACCTTCAGATGAATAATCAAAATTCTTTAAACGGATACTTCTTATATGGTGAATTGATGGATTATACATGTTGAAATTTATTCTATTCCAGTACAAACCGACACAATACGGAATACTCCAGTTTTATCTTCTCAAAATCGATATCAGGTTCAGGGACACGGGAACCATAAATCTGACTGGAAACTCCCCTGATTCTAATGCTATTTGAATTTGAATTTGTATTTATGTTGTAACGGTTTCCCATCTCTTGTATATAAATGGCCTTACCAATGCTTTGGCCGATGGCTTCTGTTAAGGCTTGAGCCTTATCTTTGGCTGCTTTAATAGCATCAATTTTTACTTCCCTTCTGAATTTTACAATTTCGCTGTTATCCAATCTGTCAATGGAAACATTTGAAATTCCCAGGCTTTCGAGTTCCACAACTACCCGACCGGCTGTTTTACCATCATGTACCACCAACTGGTATTCTTTTGATAACAAAATGTCAGTTTTAGCCAACAGATAATACTTGTAATTACTGGCAAGATCCTTAATTAATAAGTCTTTGGAAATATCAATTCCGATTTCTTTCAGTTTTTCAATCATCGCTTTTTCTGTTTCCGCGAGAGGAGTTTTATTTTTATTATCCTTCTCATTTATCAGAATCTTAATATAAATCAAATCGGGAGTAACTTCCATCTCCGATTTCCCAATTACCTCGATATAGTTTTGGTCAATAAAATTTTTATCGCCTGACTGGGAAACACTTAGGAGCGGACTCAATAGCAATACTATTATTAGTTTTTTCATGATGAGTAATAAATTAAATATTTTATAACTAATTCAATAATTACAATTTAGCACCTTTTATTTAAAATATATTAATTTCTGGGTGTAGTTATTTGCTTTAAAGGTTAATATTGTGAAGACGTAACGAATGCTGAAAATAAAGAAACGGCTTATAACAAAGCCGTTTCTTCTTTTAAAATGTACAAATACTATATTTGGAGGTAGTATTCCATTTTATCGTGAACTATTAGTCATTAATAGTTCCCGATGTATTGTTCAGGGTGGTGTAAGTCAAAGCATGACCATTTTTATTGATGACCGCATTATTATCCAGATTAATTTCATCAACGTTGGAGTCAGCGGTTAAATTCCAAATACCACCATCAACTGTTATTGTAGTGGATTTACCTGTATTGGCATTATCATAGGCTCCATCCCAGGTTACCCCAACATTAACTGTAAGCTCTGCTGAACTATAACTATCGGTTACAATGCTTCCTGTATAACTCATGTTGTTACCTGAAAGAATTAAGATGCCTGTAGCCCCGTTGGTCTGCCAGCGGGTATTGTAATCAACAGTCATCAGGATTTCTGAAGGAATGGTTGTAACCACACTGTCAAGGGTTACTTTTCCGGTAACATTGGTCACTATTTCAATGAGTGAAGTGCTTTCGCCGGTCATTATTAAATGGCCGCCTTTTACATTAATTATTCCGTTGATTCCGGATCCTGCATCACCTGAACCGCTTTGTAAAATCATCATGCCACGGCTTGACGAACCGGCACCTGAAGTTATGGTGCTGTTATTTATGGTAATATAATTATCGCCTTCAATTACACCAATTTCACCCTTTTCTGAAGTTCCGGTAATATTATTTACTGTAAGATTTCCCGTTGAATAAAGTACAGCACAGTCCTGTCCTGAAGCAGTATAGGTACCTCCGGTTACGTTTACCGTACCTCCACCTCTGTCAAGAGCTATAACAGAACTATTGGCTCCTTGTGTATTAATAATAAGATTACTTGCCGTAAGCTTTCCTCCGCCAGTTGCATGTATTCCGCGCGACAGATTTTTGATGCAATTAATCGTTACATCTGAAACCGTTACCGTGCCTCCATAAGCCACTATGCCGTTTGCACCGGTAGCGTTTGTAGTAATGGTACCACCTGTCATAACCACACTTCCCTGGTTGCTGGCAAGCACAGCTGCATTATTGCCATAAAAACTGCTGCCATCTGTATCTTCCGTATCTCCGGTTTTGGTGAGGATACAGTTCGTCATGGTAAATGTCCCTCCCGAAACCTTTACAGCATTTACATCCGCTGAGCTGGCACAAAAATCCTGGTCAGAGGCTGAATTGTCACCCGACGATTGAGAATAGGATGTACATTCAGTTGAAGCCGCCGAAACAGTTACTGCACAAGTAGCTGTAAAAGATCCTTCATCGGTAGTTACGGTGACGGTTGTGCTACCTGCCGAAAGTGCTATAACTTTACCATTTGTAATTGTGGCCACACCTTCATCACTACTACTCCAAATTACTCCTGTGTTAGTTGCATCAGATGGTTCTACGGTTGCCGTTAAGGTTCCTGTAGAATTCACCGCTAAAGTCAAAGTGATTTTATCCAATGTTACTCCGGTCACATTTATATCACCACTTTCGCTGTCCTTCTGGCATGATATCATAAATATCATCATCAGACTTGCCATAAAAATGTTGGCTCTGTTTTTTTGAAAACTTTGAATTTTCATGGTCAGATATTTTAAATTATTCACTGACTATTAAACGAATAATCTTCGATATGATTTTGAAATTCAGGGGATAATCGACATACCTACGAATTGTGTGTACTAATAAGTGAGTTTTATCGATGCGATGGATGGAAATAATCTTACAGGGCTAAAAAAAATATTTTTTAGTGGTATTTACCAGGCTAATTCTACACTATATTGTCGTGTGCGCATTTAATTATGAAAACCACATTTTTTAATATTCATAATTAATATTATATAATTTTCCCAGTTTAAAATATACTGTCCCTAAATAATTGTTTTAGTTCTTCGGAATTAAACTTAATATCTCTGCAAGTAAAAATCCGGTAATTATACCAGCTTGCATTTGATGCATAAGGGTTATCAATTACATCAACTTCTTTGACTGTATTAAAATACTGTTCCCAATAGCTGTGATCAAGATTTGATTCACTTATGGCAATTACCACAATATTTTTATCAAAGCTGGGAACCCAGGTGTAGAAAGAGCTATGAAACGAAAATGCGTAGGGTAAATTATAGTCATGTCCTAACAGATTAATAGCTCCGGCCATGGAATAATGCCTTCCCCAGATATAGCAGTGTTGTTGCTCCTCAGGCGTAAGGGTATTATAAGTTTTTGCAACAGAAGGTAAAATCCGATCCCAGTTTTTATTAAAGTAATAATTTTCAAAGGGCAGGGGAATTTTTTGGTACTGATTGGGCTCCAAATGATAGGTTTCAATATACTTATGAAGTTTAAGAATGGGCAGACCATAAGGTAATAAATAACTGCCCAATGTTATTAAAACAAATAGGTAGGCATATCCTATCCATTTTCTTTTTTGGATCAATTGTTCAAAGAATACTGCTCCAAAAGGAAACAACGATAAAAGTATCGGGAAAAAATAATATGATTTTCCTTTGGATAGCAGTAGAAAGAGGCAGGCAAAAAACAAGGTAAATGTGGGAAGTCTTACCGTTTTATATTTTGGATGAAAAGGGACAACAAATAAAGCAGGAAGCCATAAAATAAGTGTTGCTGGATTTAAAAACATTACCAATTGAGTTAACTCACTTTTGAATGATTGTTTATCGAGCTGCGTTTTGTATAATTCCGACATATGGTGAAAAACGGGAAACTCATTCCTTATTTGCCAAATTAAGTTTGGTAGAATCAATAGGATAAATATCAACAGGGCTATCCATGTAATTCGTTTTCTCAAAATCTTACGATTGAAAAGCAAAATGGAAACTACGAATCCTGCAAAAAGAAAAGAGATACTGTATTTGGTTAAAAAACCCAGGGCAGCAAAAATGCTGATATAAAGTAAATTGTTTGTGTTTTGCGTACTACTATAAACTGTGGTATAATAAATTATGAGTACCCAGAACAATTGTTCAAATCCTGTGGGAAGGAACAGGTATTGCGATACACCCAATCCGGGTGAAAACAGGATAGCCGATTCTGTTATAATCAATGCCAATAACCCTCCCCGTAACTGTAGAGTAATCAATCCACAAAACAGGATAATAAGTAGTGAATTCAGGTAACAGAATAAATGATGAACATATAAAGAATCGGAATGAAACAAATTCTGGAACCACGATAGTAAGCCAATCAAGGGTGGAAAATCTAAATAACCTGTTGCCAGGTGTTTTCCGGCTTCAATATGCAACAACTCATCGCCATGGTACCCGGAATTGGCGGTGGCAATAAGTTGTAATACCAGCTTAATTGCCATGGCAATCAGAATAACTAGATACCCGGGTTTAAGATTTAGATTTTTCATTTAAATTTCGTGATCTCAATTTTTACAAGATAAAATTAAGTCTATTGTTTAGCATCTTTATATTCTTCGATACCACCAACAACAGGCAATGTTATGGTTGTTTTATTGGGATCGATGGTTAATTCTGTTCCGGGTTTGGGCCATAGCGTAAATTCCTTATCACTTGAAAATATCATTAGTCCAATTTGCTGTCCTTTTTGAATGACCTGATCATCGGGCATTAAATCGAAATCAACCTGGTAGAATTTACCGGGAACAAGTGCTTCGCCTTTACTAAGTGAATTATAATTCTGAGGATCGGCCCAGCCCCGGGTTATAATATTATCATAAATTTTGGTTCCTTTTCCTTTTTGCCAGGGCAGAGAAACCAGCCAAACTGAAAGATTGGCTGCTGGTTTATTACAGGCAAGACTTATAGAAACATGCGTAATTCCCGATATCCGAAGATGATTTTTCAGAACAGAACAGGGGATAGGGAGAGCAACCGATGCACAGCATTCTTTTTTTCAAGTAACTTTCTGCCTTCAATAGTGCAATCATCAACTAGGGTTTCATTTTTCTGGTTTTTTTGGGGTTCCAAATCCAGTTTATCCGACCCGGCATCACCTGACTTAAGGTAAAGGGTAACAACCTGAGCATTTTCATCGGGGTAACTTTCATAAGGAGAAGGTTTGGTTACATGTTCACGGACAATTTCAACCGGAGCATCATTTTCAACACCATTTTCGATGCCAAACAGGTAGCGGGTAAACCAACGATTCATCATGGTAAAGGGAGGAGGACCGCCATGTCCTGCCTGGTGGTAATAAAGCTGAACCGGCAGGCCTTTATCTTTTGCAGCTTTATAAAAACTGTAGCTTTCAATGGTCATTACATTCCAGTCGTTAAAGCCATGCGACATCAAAAGGGCGGCTTTCATATTATCTATTTGCTTAACATAATCTCTACCCGCCCAAAAGTCATTGTAATCGCCGGTTTTACGGTCAATATTCTTTACCAGTATACTATCTCTGATTTTAGCATTATTGTATTCACGTTTGCTTACATCACCACTGTTTATAAAATCGTACAATACATCCATATCCTCGCCCAGGTAGCCACCGGGTGAGCGCACCAGGCCATTCGACCGATAATAATTGTAATACGATGATACGGGTGCAATGGGAATAATGGCTTCCAATCCTTCAACACCTGTGGTGGCGGC
Organism: Bacteroidales bacterium; assembly: GCA_046704385.1. GTDB lineage: Bacteria > Bacteroidota > Bacteroidia > Bacteroidales > SZUA-534 > GH45. The sequence continues at coordinate 22,789 of JBJKSB010000071.1, forward strand.
CGCAAGGCAAAGTGTCCCATCGTACGAAGTACCTGTCATACCCACTTTGCCGGTACTCCAGAAGGCGAGAACTTCTTCATTGCCGGTTCGTGTTTTATAGCCTTTAGCCCGGCCACAAAGCCAGTCAATTACCGCTTTGGGTGCCAGTGATTCATTTTCGCCTCCAATGGTTGGAGCTCCGTCGGATAAACCGGTTCCCGGCGATGAGGAATACACCATTATGTATCCACGTGGTACCCACATTTTATCCATATAGTTGGCATAAATGGGCCGCTTGGTACGGGTTTTTTGGTTAGGATGCATATGAGGTACAGGAGTTTCACCCAATTCCTGTTTTACATTCCAGAAATATTTCTTTTTGTCTCCAAAAATTAAATCCTTGATTTTTAGTCCAAAATAAGGGCTTGACATATAAACTACCGGAAGTTTTAGCTTTCCGGATTCGGTTTGAGGAGGTCTTGTTACAAAAACCTGCATCCGGTCGGGTTTGCCATCGTTATCGGAATCAAAGGTGGTTTCTACCCAGAGTTGTTCTCTGATCCAAACCTTTTTATCGGTAAACTCGGGAACTACCTGAGCCTGTCCGTCTTTGAAAACCGGACCAGGTATTTTTGTTGCCAGTGTTTCTGTTTGTTGGGCAATTGTATGAAAAGAAATTCCTAAATAAAAAATAAAAATCAGGGAGGGTTTAAATTGTAGTTTCATCGGGATATAATAATTATTTTGTGTCAATTTGAACTACATAAATTTACCTTTAAAAATCTGAAAGCCTTTCCTAAATAGTTTACTATGAACCTTCATTCATCAATAATCAGGTATTCAGTATTAGTTGAATAATAATAACTGCTAATATGGATAGTATTATAATTAATTATTTCTAATTTAATCCAACAATAAATATTATCCTTTGTATTTCGTATACCGATATATTTTTCACCTATATCATTCCATCCGGTCATTATTGACTTATCGCTATAGCCTTGCCAGGAACTGGAATTATCGGAAGTAAAATCAAAATAACCTGTTTTATAGGTTAAATTTGTAGAGATGGTGTCAAACTTATTTAGGATTTTTGGAATATTAACAATTGTGGAATCTGTTAAACCATATATGTGATCCTCATTCCAGTCGTTATATGAATATTTATAAGTATTTTGAACTGCAATTTCAAAGTTATTTAATACTCTAATACCCGAAAACTCTTTACTATAATTTCCAAATTCATATGAGTATGCCATAAAAGTTATATCATCAAATTTATCCTGGTTTATTTTAATATTAAAACTATCAATTTTTGATTCATCATCTTGATAATAAGTTGGTTGAATAATGGAGTCAACAAAATTAATGACTAAAGGATTGCTAATAGTATCTGTATTCTGCTCATTGGGCTTTTCACATCCAAAATAAAGTACTAATACTATAAAGGGCACATATTTTATTATCCTCATTTTGAATTTTTTTAAATAATAACAAGACTAATTAATAATAGAGCCAAACTTAATTTGTAAAACCTAATTCTTTAATTTTTCTATCTCCAAGAATTCAGTTATAATTTGGTTACCTAAAGCTATATAAAACTTCGCATAAAAACAAAGGTAATAAGGTAAATGGTATAAATGTTATTTTACTTATCGGGAACTTATAAAATCCACATCACCATGATAATATGCCACTAAACCGTTTGAGATAACTCTGATCTCAACAGGATTAGTAGCATTCTTAATATAAATTTTACCATCGGGTAACCCATTCAATTCAACTCTTTGGATAGTATTTATTATAACTGTACCTGAGCTTAGAAAATCGAATGTACCTGTATCGAAAGCTTCTGATCCGGTTACCACTAGATATTCACCTTCACCTGTTGGGTTCCCGTCATCAGCCAGTGTCATGGTTCCGTTGGCTAAAATAATTTTAAAGGCTGGAGTTCCCCCGACATATATTCGATAACGCTTCCTCTGTCAAGTGAATAGGTCAGGTAATTAAAACGCAAATATTTATCAGAGTAATTTTGAATGGTTAATTCTTTGGTCAGGGTATCGATAGCAGAACCATTTTTAGCCGTCAATTTTACCATAAAATTCCCCGAACTGTCAAATTCATGTACCAAATTTTCATCAGTTGAAAGCGTTCCGTCGTTAAAATCCCATTCATAACTTTGGACATTTTCAGAGCAATTTGTAAATGAAATTTTTGTACAGGTTTTAAATCCCTGGTCGGAAGAATATTCAAAACATGCTTTGGGGGCAGGTAAAGTCGGGTTATCCTGCGAACAAGAATTAAGAATTAAGAATTAAAAATAATAAAGGAAGTAGCGAGTGTTTTATTTTCATATTATTAATTTGAAATAGTCCGGTTGTTCCCGTATTAAACTTTCATCCTATATTAGATACAACAAATATTCAAGTATTATCAGTAAATTTTTTATACTCCAACATTAAAGATGTTAAAATTAAACAATTTCATCTTCATGCCTGATGGCCTGGATACCAATTGAAGTAAAAATGGATAGTAGTTTAGCTCCGGCTAGTATCATTGATGATTCTGATATAAGCCAAATTTTGTCAATCTGGCTTTTTACTCTTTAATAATTTTTTGCCAAATACTCCTGGCTAAGGGTTCATACCCTGTCATAAATCTACAATTCCATACCAGAGTATACTTTTTATTCTGTTCGGTTAAGTTTTGTTTTAATTCATTAACGGCAACTACAGCATTGTCGGCAGTGAATTTATCTTTAAATGTAAAATAAACACAATTATTCCCATTTATAGTTTTTTGTTCAATTATTGGATTCATAGGTAGATAAATTTAAATAAATTTACTATAAAGCACTTCTACGGTAAACTATTTAGGAAAGATACAATTATGCAATTATTGTTAAATAAAGTAGTATTAAGATTTATTAAACGCTACTGAAAAATATTTTAAATATAGATTACAAATCAGATAAGGTTTTATCTATCAGGGCAAAGGTAATTACGTAAATCTATGTATTTAAAAGAGTGGAGGAAATATTTGGTTTTAACTTAAATAGTTATCCAATTCCATATAATATCTTACATTGTGATATAATGATTTCCAGAAATGGACCTGAGGTATGGCCTGATTAGGCTGGTTTGGGCCTGAAATTTCAGTATACCAACCTCCGTTGGGAGCAATAAAATTGTTTGATATATAATTGATTTGTTTCAAAGCTAATTCTCTATATCCATAATCGCCGGTGATGATATAAAAGTTTAATAAGCCAAGTACAAACTCTGCCTGCGGCCACCAAATTTTTCCTTCCTCGGTGGGTTTATCATTCTTTAAATCATTGAATAATCCACCATTCCTGGCATCAGACGCCAGGCGAATAACCTTGTCCATTATCTTTTTAGCCATTTCGTTACATCGTTGCTCCAATGCATTGTTTTTAATCGCTTTGGCAGAATGGCAAAGAATCCAGCTGCACTCGGCTTCGTGGCCTGCCCAGACGAAATTGGGCAGAGGCTGCCAGTCAGGGGTTAGCCTGTGCAGACATTCATATTTGTCTTTTGTGATAAATTTATCAAGAATCAGAGTTATCAGCTTTTCAATTTCGGGAACCAGGGAATTATCATTGGTCAACAGGTATAGCTTGACAAATGCTTCCAATAAATGCAAATGGGTTCCCAGCGCTTTGGTTTGCACTTTTAATGGGTTCCAGTTTATATCAAAGTCATCAAGGTAACCACCATGCCTGGGATCATGCAACGTTGTTTGAATAAAGCTAAATTGTTCATGAGCAGTTTCAAGGATATCAGGACTTTGCGTCAACGAAGCATACTCCACCAGACCGAATAATATAAATGCCTGGGCCAGGTTTACGTTTTCTGAATCATGAACCATTTCACCGGTTACTTCTTTTGCCCAATAATAGCCACCTCCGGGGTTTTTAAATTCATCGGTTAAAATTTTAAAAGCACTATCAGCCAGTATTTTGTATTTATCTGTTTTTAGTAATTTGCATGCAGCAGAAGCACCGTAAATGATACGGCTGTAAAACATGGAGCCACGCATGACACTGGAATTTGCAATACCTTCATTTGAATATTCGGTTATAAACTTTCCTGACGGTTTATCGAATAAGGAATCCAACCAAAATTTTAACAGGTTATCAAGTTCAGTAATTAACTGTTTTTTAATTTTCTGCATTCTTAATCATATGAACAAATTTGCCAATCTCATCTTCAGGTTTATCCTTGCCATCAATCGCTCTTACAAAGGCGCTTCCAATAATTCCGCCTGCCTGGTATTTACAAACCTGGCTAAAGGTTTTATAGTTCGATATCCCAAATCCGATAAGTACAGGCAGTGATAATTTCATATCGGCAAGGCGTTTAAAATAGGCTTCACTTTCATCGCTAAACCCTTGTTTTGCTCCGGTTGTTGATGATGATGAAACGGCATAAATAAATGCATTCGAAAGCTTCTCTGTTTTTCTTATTCTTTCTTCTGAAGTATTGGGCGAAATCAGGAATATAGGGAGTATTCCATATTTTTGCAAAATAGGGTGATACTCTTCTTCGTAAATTTCGATTGGCATATCAGGCAATATCACTCCGTCAATTCCAATAGTGGAAATATCGCGGCAAAAATTCTCCATGCCATATTGTAACACAGTGTTGAGATACCCCATAAGTAATAACGGTATCTGGCATTTTTGGCGGATATCCTTTAAGTCACTAATTAAATGTTTTAACGACATGCCATTAGCTAAAGCAACCTGTCCGCTTTGTTGAATAACGGGTCCATCAGCCAAAGGATCAGAAAAAGGTATACCTATTTCAATCATGTCGGCCCCTCGTTTTTCAAGTTCGGTAATTATTGGAACTACCGAATCAATAGTCGGGTGACCCGCTGTAAAGTAGATGGATAAAACTTCTTTTTGTTTATTTTGAAATAATTTATGTATTCGGTTCATTTTTTTTCTTATTACTGGTTCCTTGTTACTGGTAGCTGGTTTCTTGTCACTTAGGTGTTCGTTGACAGTTCATTTCGATCATTGAGCGAAGTCGAAATGAGTCGAAATGGACTACGGAATATACAAACCGTTCATCTCATCAATGCTTTTCTGGTTTTTATTTTCCGGCACAGAGTAAGTTGCCCGCCAGTTCTCAGAATCTCCTTCTTTCTCAGTATCTGCCTGGCCGGCTTCGTATTCATTCATAGTTTTCATTCTTTTTCTGTAAGCCTCCATATCCTTATCGCCACGTCCTGAGATGTTTACAACCACAGTTTCATCTTTTTTGAAACGGGCTTTTTTAAGTCCGGCTAATGCATGTGCTGATTCCAATGCAGGTATAATTCCTTCCAGTCGGGTCAGTTCAAAAGCGGCATCCAGGGCTTCATCATCGGTTGCGCGAAGAAACTCAGCCCTTTGTGAATCAAACAGATTGGCGTGAATTGGACCAATTCCGGGATAGTCAAGTCCGGCCGAAATCGAATACGGTTCGATAATCTGGCCATCGTCTGTTTGCATCAGTAAGGTTTTACTTCCGTGAATTATGCCCATACTTCCTGCTGCAATAGTAGCGGCAGTTTCACCTGTTTCCAGTCCTTTACCATCGGCTTCAACCGCGATTAAACGCACAGTTTTTTCTGTTAAATAATGATAAAAAGCACCGGCCGCATTACTACCACCACCTACACAGGCTATGATAGTGTCGGGCAGGGGTGAACCGGTTTGTTCTTCAAGCTGGTTGCGCATTTCGGCACTAATTACTGATTGAAAACGGGCTACCATATCAGGGTAAGGATGCGGCCCAACTACAGATCCAATGATATAATGTGTTTCGTTTGGATGATTGATCCAGTCGCGAATGGCCTCATTGGTAGCATCCTTTAGGGTTTTATTTCCTGATTGTACAGGAACAACGGTAGCACCCAGCATTTGCATTTTTTCAACATTGGGCATCTGACGTGCTACATCTGTAGCTCCCATAAAGACAATACATTCCAGTCCTTCGCGTGCACAAACGGTAGCAGTTGCTACGCCATGCTGACCGGCTCCGGTTTCAGCTATGATCCGCTTTTTCCCAAGGTGCCGGGCCATTAAAATCTGACCAATTGTATTGTTGATTTTATGTGAGCCTGTATGATTTAAATCCTCGCGTTTCAAATATACTTTTAATCCATATTTTTCTGAAAGCCGGTTGCTATAATAAAGGGGCGAAGGTCTTCCTACATAATCTTTCAACAAAGTTAAAAACTCTTTTTGGAAGACATCACTTTGCATTATTCTTAAATAATTATCTTCCAGGTTTTTAACATTGGGATATAACATTTCAGGAATAAATGCCCCTCCAAACTTTCCATAAAATCCCTTATTATTAACTTGATAACTCATGATTATTTTACAACTTTTCTTTATTAATTTTATACAGATGCCAAAAAAGTACTAAGTACTTCAACATTCTTTAATCCGGGTTTAATTTCAAATTTACTATTCAAATCAAGCCCGATAAGATTGCTGAAATTTAGTTTCGAAATTAGCTCAACATCATCAGGACCAATTCCCCCGCTTAAAAAGAAAGGATAAACTGGTGCCAGTTCGTTTAATTTTTCCCAGTTAAATTTTTTACCTGTTCCACCCAGTTTGTCCGATTTAGTATCGAATAAAAATGCTTTACAGGTATTCTTATAGGGTTCAATTTCATTAACCTGTGTTTCATCATTTATTCTAAATGCTTTGAAAACTTCGTAACCAAGATCCTGTAGTTCACTGCAAATTTCAGGTGTTTCATTACCATGTAACTGAATGGTTTTCAGGCGAAATTCGCGTGCTTTTTTAATAATGGTTTCAATATCAACATTAACAAAAACGCCGACTTTTTTTGCTTTGGTATCAGGTACCGTATCCGGGTTTTTGTCCATATTTCGTGGCGATGACGGATAAAAGATTATACCCAGATAATCCGGATTCAGGTTGTCAACATCTTTAAAATTCTCTGGTTCGCGAATACCGCAAACTTTAATTAATAGCTTTTTATTCATGGGTGATAGACTCAATAAAAGTTTTACATGCTTCCCCTGGATTATCGGTTTTCATGAACGATTCGCCAATTAAGAAACCTTTGAAACCAAAACTTTTTAAATAGGCAATGTCCTTTGCTGAGGATATGCCACTTTCACTTATTTTGGTAAACTTACCAGGTATAAGGCTGCTCAATTCCACCGATGTTTCAAGTTCGGTTGTAAATGTATGTAAATTTCTATTATTCACGCCAACCAAAGTCACATTTTCGCAAATATGTTCCAATTGCTGTTTGTTATGAATTTCAAGAAGAACTTCAAGATTAAGTTCCCTGGCAATCCTGGCAAATTCTCTTACTCTATTGGGTGTCAGGCAGGAAGCAATTAACAAAATAACATCAGCACCTATTTTGCTTGCTTCTATAATCTGGTATTCATCTACAATAAAATCTTTGCGTAAAATTGGCAGATTCACTTTTTCAGATGCTTCTATCAAGTCTGTTTTATTGCCACCAAAAAATTCTGTATCTGTTAAAATACTTGATCCGCTGGCACCTGCATTTTCATAATCCGGTACAACTAATGTGGATTTGGCCTGCTGATTTATCCATCCTTTTGAGGGTGATTTTCTTTTAAACTCAGCAATAATACCACTTGCGCCAGTTTTGTTTAAGTTTTTGCTCAATGAAAAATGCTCTCTGGTGCGGAGTTGATTCATCAACTTTGCTAATGGCAGCATTTCTTTTTGTTTTGCAACTTCAACCTTTTTGTATTCAATAATTTTATCCAGTATGGTAGCCATTCTTGTTTCTATTTGTTCGAGATGCTAATTAATTTATTAAATGCCGCCAAAGCTTTTCCGCTTTCAAGCGATTCTTTTGCCATTGCTAAACATTCCTGGATATCTTTGTTATAATAGCACTGTAAGGCATAGGCTGCGTTAACTTCAACCACACTTTGCTGTGCTTCGGTTCCCTTACCTTCCAACACAGTTTTAAAGATTTTAGCCGATTCTTCAACGGTATCACCTCCGGCTATTTCAACAGGTTTTACTTTCCGGAGTCCGATATCCTCAGGATTAAAGATGTCATCGCTACTATTAGTGATTAATTTGTAGGGCCCGGTAAGTGAAATTTCATCGTAACCATCAAGGCTGTGAAGAATGGTGAATTCTTTTTTGCTTTGCTGGTAAATGTATCCGTATAAGCGGGCCAGATCGAGACTAAACACACCCACCATCTGTTTATTTGGGAAAGCAGGATTTACCATAGGCCCCAGCATGTTAAAAAATGTTTTCACCCTTAAATTTTTGCGGACAGGAGCCACGTTTTTCATGGCAGGATTAAATAATGGAGCATGTAAGAAACATATACCCGATTCATTAATTTGCTCTCGTAAATTAGTTTCGTCGTTGGTGAATTTGTAGCCAAAGTGCTCCAAAATATTCGATGATCCACAGGAGGATGAAACACTGTAATTTCCATGTTTGGCAACTTTAGCTCCAGCACCTGCCGTAACAAACGATGCCAGTGTTGATATATTAAATGTGTCTTTTTCATCGCCACCTGTTCCACAAAGGTCAATAATATTATCCTGCTGCAAGTCAATCCTCAGACAATGTTCAAGCAAAGCATCCCGAAAACCTGACAATTCCTCCGCGGTGATGTTACGCATCAGGTAAACCGTTAAAAACGATGCCATTTCAATTTCGGTGTACACACCTTTGGCAATATCGGATAAAATAGTCCGGGCCTCTTCACTCGACAATGTTTTGTGCGAGGTGAGGTGATTAATAATATGTCGCATTTCAGTCATTTTCTTTTCTTTTTTATAGTTAGTAATTTTTTCTTGTTTTTGGTTACTGGTTTTAGGTTGCTTCGCCTCATTTCGACTTCGCTCAATGAACGGCTCAGCAACCAAATACTGTTTACTGCCTACTGGAGACTGCTTACTAAATTAACTCTCCACCCAATTCTTAATAATCAAACCACCGTACTCCGTTAATATCGATTCCGGATGAAACTGGACTCCTTTAACATCATAATCGACATGACTTAAAGCCATAATTTGAGCTTCCTCGTCAATGGCTGTTACCTTGAGATGCTGGGGCAAACCTTCACGATTAACTATCCATGAATGATATCGCGCGCCTTCAAATACTTTTGGAACCCCCTCGAATAAAGGCTCGTTTTCCTTGGTTTTAATAATAGGCGATGAAACGCCATGATATACCTGATTCATATTAATCAAAGATCCCCCAAATACTTCGCCTATAGCCTGCAAACCCAGACAAACCCCCAAAATACTTTTTGTTGGAGCGCAGGTACTGATAATCTCTTTTAGATTTCCAGCTTCATCAGGTATGCCAGGGCCGGGTGATAGAAGAATTTTATCGTATCCTGACAGGTCTTTTCCGGTAACCTTATCATTTCGGTATACATCAGGTAGTTCACCAGTTACATTTTTTATATAATGTACCAGGTTATAGGTAAAGCTGTCATAGTTATCTATTACTACTATTTTTTTCATTTCTTTCTTATTACACTTGTTAGTAACTAATCCCATTCACTAAATATCTTTAGCTTCTTCAATAGCCAATTTTAAGGCAGCCAACTTATTATTAACCTCAGCCAGTTCGCTTTCTTCAGATGAACTTGCCACGATTCCCGCCCCGGCCTGATAGTAAAGTGTATTATTTTTACTCATAAACGACCTGATGGTGATAGCCAGGTTTATTTTACCGTCCAAACCAATCATCCCGATACATCCGCCATAAAAACCGCGGGCTTTGTTCTCATATTGGTTAATGAGTTCCATGGCTTTGTATTTTGGAGCTCCGGTTAATGTGCCGGCCGGAAAAGTGTCGGCATATATCTGAACCGGATCGGCATTTGGTCTGATTACACCCTCAACTTCTGAAACCATGTGCAAAACATGCGAATAATAGTGGATTTCGCGGAAAAAATTCAAACGAACATAGTCGGCGTTCCGACTTAAATCGTTACGTGCCAGATCAACCAGCATAATATGTTCGCTGTTTTCTTTTGGATCAGTCATTAATTTCTCAGCAAGCTCCTTATCCTCTTTATCCTTACCGGTACGTTTGAATGTTCCGGCAATCGGGTTAATATATGCTTTTCCGTTTTCGGTTTTAATTTGCGATTCGGGTGAAGAGCCAAATAATTTAAAGTTGCCTAAATCGAAATAAAACAGGTAAGGAGAGGGGTTTATAGAACGCAAGGCTCTGTAAACATTAAAATCGTCACCGGTAAACTGCTGGCTAAACGCCCTTGAAAGCACAATTTGAAAAACGTCGCCACGCAAACAGTGCTGTTTGCCTTTGGTAACCATTTCTTTATATTGCTCATCGGTTATATTACTTTCTTCACCATTTTTTGTATTAAAACGGTACGATGGAAAGGTACGATTTTGAAGTTGTTCCTGGATAAATTTCAGCTTAGACTCTTCGTTATTAAAAATATGTTCAACCAGGGTAATCCTGTTGCTGGTGTGGTTTATTGCAACTATAAATTTATAAAACTGATATAAAATTTCAGGAACCTGCTGACTCTTTTCAGGTTCCTGTAGTTCAATATCTTCAAAATAAGTGACAGCTTCGTATGCTGAATAACCAAAAAGGCCCGTGGCCGGGACTTTGCTCATATCCGACTTCGGAATAAAAGCTTTGGCAAATTTACTTAGTAAATTTGTAGCTTCTGATTTTTTCTCAAGCGTGATGATATCTTCGGTACCATCCGAATAACTTAGTTTGACTTTTTTGTCCACTACTTTTATCCCTGCAACAGGCTCAAGGCAGATAAAAGAAAATTGGTTCTCGCCAGCTTTAAAATCAGCACCTTCAAGCAATATTGAATTTGGAAAAACATCGCGCAATTTTAAATAAATGGCAACCGGCGTAAGTACATCAGCCAGTATTTCCTTTGTGTTAACAGTAAAATTGATTTTTTTCATTTTTAATAAATTTTTTATTTATTTATTTAAAAGGGTTCCCAAAAATAAGGCTCCTGGGTGATCCCGGAGCCTTTCAAATATTATTAATTTAATTGCATGACCTGACCGTTCTCACCCGATTTGTAAGTTTCTTTGCCAACGCCACCAAAATGTATTTTTTCTTGTTTTCATGTTTTTATTTAAATTAAAAAAGCCTGTCGGATTTTACGACAGGCTTTGAGTATTTAATATAATGGTTTCACTCATCATTACTGTCGTAATAAATTGTTGTGCCACCACCAAATATTTTTATAATTGTTAACCATTTTGTTCATTTTTGTGATACAAATAAAATAAATGGTTTTTTAAATTCAAAATAATGTTAAAGAATTTTATATTAAAACATTTAATAAAATTCCAGGGATCCTTCTTCTTTCCTGAAATTTGAATCCTGTGAGCGCATTCCCTGTCATCTTGATGCTTGCGCTAAAGCTTCAGCAACGAAGCATTGCGGAGTAAGCGAACGTAAATAATATAGTTTGAAAGGATTGAAGATACCACATCAGCTTGCTGCGAGGAGTTCCAATTTTTCAGTTTTCAAAAATTAATCTTTATTTTCTGATTCCGGTTCCTTTTTGTGTTTATCGCCATGTCTTTTGTCAACATTGCCCCTTTTTGACAGAATGATGGCAATGGGGCGTGTGGCGGGTATCTTAGAAAATATTATAATCATCATTACAGTAATCGGGACACTTAAAATCATACCCAAAATACCCCAGATAGCTCCCCAAAATGACAATCCTAAAATTACTACCAAAGGGCTTACGTTAAGTGAATTACCTGTTAGTTTTGGATCAACATAATTTCCGATAATGAGCTGAATAGCTCCAACTACAATCAAAACCCAAATACCCGGCATTACATCACCAAACTGAAGCATGGCAAAAATGGCAGGAAAAATGGTAGCAATCAGCGAACCAATGGTAGGAATAAAGTTCATGACGAACATCAGGAAAGCCCAGAATAATGGAGCATCAATACCTATTAACAGTAATGCAAAATAGCTAACAAAACCAGTTAATAGGCTTACCAGTGTTTTTATAGAAATATATCTCCCGATAGATTTATTGATGTCGCTTAAAATGGAATTAACATCATGGAACGAATCAACGGTTGGATAAATTAATTTTAGTTTCCGGGAGAAAAAAGGTTCTTCGAGCAATAAAAACAAAGTATATATGATTATTAAGAATGTTTTTCCAAATAAATCTTTAAGAGAATTCAACAGACCTGAGAGTAGTTTTGAATATTTGAAATCTCCAATAAACTCTTTTGTTTTACTTACAATATCAATATTGAAATTTGCCTGAATACTATGGGTAATTTCAGTAATATTTTTCTGGTAAGCAGGCAACAGGGCTGAAAGCTGTCTGATGTTAAGCGCGAGAATCTGTACAATACCACCTATAATGGCAAAGATGGCAAGGAATCCAATCAGGTTTAAAACAATGTTTGGCACCTTATGCTTAATGTAAGGAATTTTATTAATCAAGTCGCGGATTTCCTTGATCAGGAACCAGAAAAATAGTGCAATAACAAAAGGAATAATTAGACCCTTGCCATAAATAAATATGACTACAACTCCAATCGAAATTAGCAGGGCATTGGTTAATCGGGCAGCTTTCATAAGTTAAAATTGATAATTGATCAGCGAATTTACAAAAATGAAACGGGGTAATTGCAGGAAATTGTTAATGATTATTATTAATTTTTTATTTGCGATTTTTATCATTCACAAAATTAATTATTTTTGCAGTCCGTTCTTTAAGAATAATTGAGCCCAGATGGCGAAATTGGTAGACGCGCTAGTTTCAGGGACTAGTGTCAGCAATGATGTGCAGGTTCGAGTCCTGTTCTGGGCACAAAATGAGTATGGGTGTGAGTATTAAGCAAGAATCTCTACACTCGCGACTCACACTCAACACTACATAATCGCCCAGGTGTTGAAATTGGTAGACAAGCCACTTTGAGGGGGTGGTGCTCTTATGGGCGTGCTGGTTCGAGTCCAGTCCTGGGCACAGGAGCAAGGTTAGCAATAAATGCTGACCTTTTTTTATGTTAAAAATTTAATATGAAAAACCGAACCGGATATTTTTATTCCAACGACTAACATACATAATTTAAAGCTTTTTATGCTGCTGTTTCTATAGTAAAAAAATAGGGATGAATAAACATATTAAAAATAGTTTAAACAAAAGATTGATAATTTGGTTAATGGGTTGGTATAGTCTACTCTAAAGAGACAAACGAAGACAGAATGTTTAGATATTGTCAGCTATATAATTTTTGGAGAATTCTTATAAATGAAGTTTGACTGTTATTAAATTAAATAGTGCCAATGATGATTGGAATCTTTAGTATCCAAAGGTTACAAATGTGCCTAATGCCTAATAATAATTTTAAATGTAATTTATATAAACTTGTAGTTAAATGAAAAATTTATCAATCAAATTGAAGTTAATATTGCTGACAATAAGTGCTGCAATAGTATTATTAGTGATAGGGATTTCTACTTATTATTCAATTAACAGGATTAATAATTTAAATAATGTTAAGTATGAGGTAGAAGATTTGAATGCACTGGTTTTAAAAATGAGAAAAAACGAGAAAGATTTTTTACTTCGGGACAGAACAAACGAAGAATTTTATAAGACTGGAAATAGTTCTTATGCTAAAACTATGAGTGACAACTTTAAAGCTGCCGGAGAAATTATTAATGAGCTTCTTAAAAGCGATGAAATTATTAGGTTGGGAGGCGATAAAACTTTAAATGAAGTGGTTGAATATTTGAATATTTATACCAATGATTTTAAAAATGTGGTTGAAAATATTAAAAAGAAAGGATATAAAGATTATGGTTTGGAAGGTAAAATGAGAGATGCCGTTCATAATGTTGAATCGCTTCTTGATAAATATCCTGATGAATCCAGATTATTGGTACCCATGTTGATGTTGAGAAGGCATGAAAAAGATTACTCACTTAGGCATGAATCAGTTTACGAGGATGAGTTTGAAGATGTAATGACCCGGTTTAAAAAGCAAATTACAACCGATCAAACATTAAAGGATTCAGATAAACCGATATTATTAAAACTGCTGGAAATTTATAAAAAATCATTTGAGGATATTACAGCGCAGGATATAGTAATCGGGATTAAAGAAACAGATGGTTTAATGGGAGTATTAAGAAACACGGTGCATAAAATTGAACCAGCGTTGAAATCAATTACTGATCTTATTCTTAATGACGTAAAACAGACAACAAGAGTTGCCATTATTAATGCTACTATTTTGATTATTGTTGGTTTGGTTTTGGTAATATTCTTTTCTTTGGTAATTATAAGGTCAATAACCAAATCCTTAAATATTGCTGATGTTGCAATTAGAAAAATTGCTGATGGTGACCTGACTACCCGCATTGAAATAAATGCTAATGATGAAATTGGCAAAATGCTTGAAAAGCTAAAAGAGATGCAGGCAAAATTACTCGATATAGTTAAGAACATTTTAATTGGAGCCGACAATATTGCTTCTGCCAGTCAGCAAATGAGCGGCAGCTCACAACAAATGAGCCAGGGAGCCAATGAACAGGCCGCTTCGGTTGAAGAAGTTTCAAGTAGCATGGAGGAAATGTCTTCCAATATTGATCAAAATACTGATAATGCCATGGGTACTGAAAAAATAGCCCTGGCTGCTGCAAAAGGAATTAAAGAAGGAAGTGAGGCTACCAATACTGCGGTTATAAGTATGAAAGAAATTGCCGAAAAAATCAGGATTATTAATGATATAGCTTTTCAGACCAACATTCTGGCTCTTAATGCTGCCGTTGAAGCTGCCCGTGCCGGTGAACATGGAAAAGGTTTTGCTGTAGTTGCAGCAGAGGTCAGGAAACTTGCCGAACGAAGCAAAGTAGCTGCTGATGAAATTGATGAACTTTCTAAAAATGGTGTAAGTGTTGCAGAAAAAGCCGGTACAACACTTAATGAGATTGTTCCTGATATTGAAAAAACAGCACAAATGGTTCAGGAAATTGCGTCAGCAAGCCTTGAACAACGTAACGGTGCCGAACAGGTTAACAACGCTATGCAACAATTAAATAGTGTGACTCAACAAAATGCCGCTGCCAGTGAAGAAATGGCCACAAGCGCCGAAGAACTGTCAGGGCAGGCTGATCAACTAAAAGAAATAATTGAATTCTTTAAAATCGGAGAAAATTTAACTTCTTCGCAACAAAAAAGGTCAAAAATATCTAAAGGACATTCAAAGGAGAATCAAAACAGCAAAAATAAAGGAGTGAAACTAAATATATTCCATGATAAGGAATCTGAAGGTGATTTTGAAAATTTTAATTAGGATAGTATCATTACCGATTGTCTCAAAAGAAATTTTGGGACAGTCATTTTTTATGCTATGCCTTTGCTTAAAATGAATTCTTTATTTTAAAATTATTATTGGCATTTTATGCTTACTTCGCATGCTGGGCTAAATACTCCTTTGGTGTTAATCCAAATTGTTTTCCAAAGCACGTGGTGAAATAGGATGGAGCTGTAAACCCCACTTGGTAAGCAATTTCCGAAACAGTTAACCTGTTTTCAGCCAGAAGCCGGGCAGCCTCTTTAAGCCGAATAGTCTTTATAAATTCGCTGGGTGTTTGATCCGTTAAGGCAGTAATTTTCCGGTAAAAATGAATACGGCTCATGCCTGCATTTTTGCTCAGGTTCTCAACGCTCAAATTGGGTTCTGAAATTTTTTCCTGTACAATTTTTATTATTTTATCGAGAAATTCCTGGTCGCGCCAATTCAGGGTAAAATCTTTCGATTCAATTTCAATTTCTTTACTAAATCGTTCGCGCAGTCGTTTTCTTGACATTATTAAATTGTCAACCCTGGTTTCAAAAAGTTTATAGTTGAAAGGTTTTGAAATGTACTCATCAGCACCTGTTTCAAGCCCTTCAATTTGATTATCGATCGAATTCAGAGCTGTAAGCAGTACTACCGGAATATGTGAAGTAAGTATATCTTTTTTCAATTTTTTGCATAATTGTATTCCATCCGTGCCAGGCATTATGATGTCGCTAACTACAAGATCAGGAATTTTTTCTGTGGCAATTTCATAACCTTCGGCACCATTATGTGCTTCTAAAACTCTGAAACGCCGTTTAAGGTTTTTCATAATAAAATGCCGCATATCGTTATTGTCTTCAACAACCAGGATCAATGGAGCCGATGATTTATCTTCACTTTCAGGCATATCATAATCGTTATCGGTTAAACCGATATTATGGTCAGAAATGTCTGTAATGTAGTTTGTATGTGGTTCAACTCCAATATCGTCTTTTGCTTTTTCCGAATCGCTTAAGTGGGAATCGCCTAATGGTAATCGTATTATAAACTCAGTGCCACTGTTCCGTTCGCTCGAAACGATGATTTCGCCTTTACTTAGTAAAACCAGGCTTTTAGTAAGCGCCAGTCCAACACCTGAACCAATGTGCCTGTCGGAATCGGAGCTGCCAACCTGGTAATAGCGGTTAAAAATATCCATGATGGATTGGCTTGAAATCCCAATTCCGTTATCGGACACTTTTATAGATACATAATTATCGAATTGTATGCCTTCGCTTTTCAATTCGTATTTATAGTTGAATTTTGTATGTACCGGGCCTTGGTCCTTTTTTATGGAAACATCAATCTGGCCACCTTCCGAGGTATATTTAAATGCATTATGTATCAGATTATTTAAAACCTTTACCAGTAGTTCTTTATCGAACCATGCTTCAATTTCTTCATTTTCAGCCTGAAACTGAAAAGCAATGTGTTTCTTTTTTGCAATATTTTCAAAAGTTAAGGCTACTTCCTGAACAAATGCCACCATATCGTTTTTGCTTGCTCTTACTTTCCAAAATCCGGTTTCGGCTTTTCTGAAATCCATTATCTCGTTAATAAGTTTTAGCAGATATTGTGCGTTGCGTTGCATCATTACCAGTTGTTCCTTTAAAAAACTATTTCTGGCAATTGAATCAATCAAATTTTCAATTGGGGCCATTATTAACGTTAGGGGCGTTCTGAATTCATGCGAAATATTAGTAAAAAACTGCAATTTCATCTGGTTTAGTTCCTCAGCCTTTTCTTTTTCAATATTTTTTAATGCAATTTCAGATTTCAATTCCTCTTTTGATTTTATCTCTTTAATGATGGCATAAATAATAATTATAATCACCAGAATATAAAGGATAAAGAATTGCCAGGTTTTCCAGATGGGCGGTGTTATCTTTATTTTCAGTTCAGTGGGTTTGGTTTGCCAGTAACCGTCATTGTTTGATGCTTTAACTTTAAAAATGTAAGTACCTCCTTTAAGATTTGTAAAAGTGGCTTTCCGGTTTTTCGAATCGGTGTATAACCATTTATCGTTAAAGCCTTCCATTTTGTAGGCAAATTTATTTTTCTCAGGGGACGCAAAATGTAAGGCAGAAAACTCAATAGTAAATACATTATCTCTGTACGAAAGCACTATCTCTTTCGTTTGAGTAATTGATTTTTCTAATATAACCCTGTTTTTATCGTAACTCCCAATGGGAACCTGTTTGTTGAATATCAAAAAGTCAGTAATTCTTGCCAACGGATTATTCGTGTTTTTTTTGATACTGTCGGCAAAAAAGGAATTAAAACCATTCACCCCGCCAAAAAACATCTCGCCCGATTTGTTAATAAAACAAGTATGTTCCGAGAATTCATTGCTTTGTAAACCGTCGGTAATATCAAAATTATTGAATTCAAACAAGTTGGGATCAAATTTTGAAAGTCCGTTGTTTGTGCCAATCCATAAGTTTCCTTCAGCATCTTCTAAAACAGATTGAACATGGTTGCCCGAAAGCCCGTCCTTCTCTTTAAACTTGACAAATGAGCAACGGTACGGATCCTTATCGGGAACCAGTTTATTTAAACCATCATTGGTTGCAATCCATAAGTCACCGGCTTTTGACCTTACCACCATATTCACTTCGTCGCTACTAATGCTTTTCGCAACACTTTTGTTGTGTTTGTATTGAATAAATTTTACAGATTTTTCACCGGGTATTTTTATTAGCCTGTTTAATCCGCCTCCCATGGTCGAAACCCAAATGTTTGAATTTAACGGATCGTTATATACGTGTCGAATGATATTATTTGAAATGCTGTTACTATCGTTCACATTATTTGTATAACGGACGAAATAAGCTGCACGACTGCCTTTAGCAGGGATATAATGATGCAATGCCCCCCAGGTTCCAATCCAATAGGTTTCGTCATCATCTTTAACAATGGAGAATACCGAGTTGCTGATAAGGCTGTCTGGATTTTCATAGTCCATAGTATGATGAACTACTTTCCCGGTTTTTTGATTAACGATATTTATACCGCCATTGGTACCAATCCACAATTTATTATCCGATCCTTCGATAATTGAAAAAACATTTCTGCCACTAATTGAATTAAATTGTGTAAATGAATCAGAGGTCCTGTTGAAAGTATATAAACCACCATCCAGGGTTCCAATCCATAACAAGTGGTTATCATCTTCGTAAATTGCCCGTATAAAATTACTTGGAGTTGGTGTGTTATCTTCCGAAGTTATCCTGTAATTGCTAAATTGTTTACGAAGTAAATCTGTTTTGTTTACACCGCCTCCCAGGGTTCCAATCCATAAAATTCCGGTCCGGTCTTCGTATAGACATTTAATGGAATTATTGCTTAATGACAACGGGCTGTTTTTTATAGCGGTATAAGTGCGAAATTCTTTCTTTACTTTGTTAAATGAGCATAAGCCGCCTCCTCGTGTGCCAATCCACATTTTACCCGATTTGTCTTCATGAATAGTTAATACCTGATTGTTTGGAAGGCAATTTTTACAATTTTCTTTATACTGAAAATGTTGAAATCTTATATTCTTCTCGTTCGGGAGTTGATCGGGGCTGAGTAAATCAAGCCCGTTGTCGGTGCCTACCCATAATGTCCTTTCTTTATCCTTAAAAACGGAAAGAATACTGTTCGAAATTATGCTGCCTTTTGTTTTTGGATCATTGAGATACTGATCAATAATATGAGGTATTCGGTTTTTGTCGAATATTACTTTATAGAGCCCCTGCCAGGTTGCCAGCCAGATAATTCCGGTATTATCCTCAGCTACCGAATTAATTTCAAAATCAAAGTAATTCATAAATGCGGGATTGCCACTTTCAGTATTATTCGAGTCAAGAACAATTAATCCTTTCCTGCTGCCAAAAAGTATATCGCCGTTTTTAAGCTGGTAAATACAATTTATATAATCATCTGAAATTGATTTGGGATTATTATTATCGTGTGTATATGATATAAATTCATCTTTATCTTTATCATATATATTAATGCCGCCGCCATAAGTCCCAATCCACAATTTCCCATGGTTGTCTTCAAAAATAGATTGTATAAAATTATTAGAGATGCAATTAAGGATATCTGAATTTTTTCGGTAAACAGTAATATTGTAACCGTCGAACTTATTTAAACCATCAAGTGTTCCTATCCAGATAAAACCGTCGCTGTCCTGGCAAATGGAATTTACTTCGCTTTGCGATAGTCCCTGGTTTCTTGATATTTTATCAAATCGAAGATCGGTTTGTTGTCCGTTACTAACAGGAATTTGAATAATTATTATAATTATTAGTATGAAAATCTGCCTCATGCTTTCAATCCATTTTTTAATTGCCCTCTTAAAAATATATATTATAAACTAAAAAAAAATGTAATGGTACAGAATTTAAAGAAGTTGTTACCAGCCTTAAACAAATAGTAACCTGAATTAAAAAACATGTTACATAATTTAAAGCCTTTGCCTGGCTTCATTTATATTTTTAACTCAAGAAAATTGAACAGCAATTAGCATTTAAATTAAACAGCATGAAAGTTATTTTGGGTTTGCGCAAAAAAATCAAAACATCTAAAATACAGATCCTGGCATTACTATTAATTATAGTCTGTATTTTACTGCTCTATTTATTAATATTGGATTAAACTGAAAAAAATAGAATATAATACACATTTAATTATGAAGCTGAAATTACTAAGAAACTTTTTACCACTGGTTTCTATTATAACTTTAACAATAGCACAGGCATTTGGACAAGGTTTGATGGTAACGGGGAAAGTGGTAGATAATACCGGGGTCCCGATTCCCGGGGCGGGCATTATTATTAAGGGGACTTCAACAGGAACTACCTCAGATATAGACGGTATGTTTTCACTCAAAACAAATTCGGAAAACGATACGCTGATGGTATCTTTTATCGGTTTTGAAAATCAGCAAATTGCTTTAAAAGGGCAAAGCCGGGTAACTTTTAAACTGGTTCCTGAAATACTTGATTTAAATGAGGTTGTTGTTATGGCTTATTCTGATAAAAAGAAGACAGAAATTTCAAGTGCCGTAGTTTCCTTAAAAAGTGATGATATTAATAAGGTAACTACCAACAATGTTGAAGATATGCTGGTAGGTAAAGTGGCTGGGGTTCAGATTGAGAATACCAGCGGCCAGCCCGGGCAGGTTAGCGATATCAGAATTAGGGGAGTGGGTTCTGTTTTTTCATCACAAAAACCCCTGGTTGTTGTCGATGGAATAATTGGCGGCTCCTATGACCCAAACGATATTGAAAATATCTCTATACTTAAGGATGCGGGAGCAACCGGCCTATACGGTTCAAGAGCTGCGGCGGGTGTTATTTTGATTACCACAAAAAGCGGCGCTTTTGATAAATCAAACATAACAATAAAAGTAAAGAGGGGCATCAATACACCCGAATTTGGAAAATTTCAGGTGATGAATAGTAAGGAGTTGTACAATTATCAAAAATCGGTTTACCCTTCTGCTCTTTTTTCAGTTATCCGTCCAAAGACTTTATTAAAGCAAGACTTTAACTGGATAGAGAATACCTATAAACCATCGGACTATACCAATGCCTATCTTTCATTAGCAGGTGGAAAGAACAAAACAAATTACTTTCTGTCATTTGATTATGTTGATGATAACGGTACTTTAATAGGTACCAGTTATAAGAAAATGAGCCTTCTTTCCAAAGTAAAATACTACTTTACCGATCGCTTTTCGGTAACAACAAATTTTACTACGCAATATAATTATTCACGGTATCCGCACTGGACCTTATCGCAGGGAGCATTTAGACTGATGCCATGGGATTCACCGTATGATTCGAACGGAGATTTGGTTTATGATATTAAGGATGCCGGATGGTATTCCAATGTTACCAATAATCCTTATCATTCATTACAATACAATAAATATGATACATATGGACTTAGTTCATCACAAAGTGCAACCTTTAATTATACTGTTAATGATTGGCTGAAAATTGAATCAAGAACTTCCACTTCGTTTTTCAATAGTAAATATGAAGAGATTGAATCCCCGTTGTCATACGAAGGAGCCGCTGTTAACGGAAGAATATTTAATGATATTGATTTTGGTTATTCATACGGAAATACCAGTTTAGTTAAGTTCGATAAGTCATTTCATAAGCATAGTATTAGTGGTTTGGCCGGCGTAGAGGGAGGAAAATTTGTGAGCGAACTAAATTACGGTGGAAATGGAACAGGTGTTTTAGCCGGACAGGAAGTACTTGGAGTTGCCGGATCAATTGAAAAAGCAGTGGGAACAAAAGCCGAAGTAGCAACATTTTCAGTGCTTTCGCAGATCAATTATGATTATGCTAAAAAATACTTTATCACCTTTTCAGCGAGAAGAGACGGTTCTTCTAAGTTTTCACCCAGAACCAAATATGCTAATTTCTATACGGTTTCCGGTTCGTGGTTAGTAAGTAGCGAAGAGTTTATGAATGCTATACCCAGCATAAATTATCTTAAATTAAGGTCGAGTTATGGTGCGGTTGGAAACGAAACATTCCCTGCAGACGATTATTATCCTTATTTTCCTTCGTATTCAAGCGGTGAGGTTTATAATCACGAAACAGCCTATTATCCTTCAAATGTTGGAAACTATAATTTAACCTGGGAAACATCGTATCCTTATAATGCCGGTTTTGATATCGGGGTGTTTAAAAAAGTGGAAATTAACATCGATTACTATAATACACATACCAAGAACCTGCTATTCCGCGATCCATTGCCAAGTTCGCAAGGTTTTGATTTTCAGTGGAAAAATGTGGGCGAAATCTTAAATACAGGTATCGAAGCCGCTATTAATGGAACCGTTTTAAAAACAAAAGATTTTTCATGGGATGTTAATTTTAATATCTCAGCCAATCATAATGAATTGGTAAAATTATCGGATAAAGAAAGTGTTAAAAACATAGTGGTTACTGCTTCCACAATGCGGCAGATTCTTGAACCGGGAGCATCAGCATTTAACTGGTACATGCCCAAATGGTTAGGTGTTGATCCGGACAACGGCAAACCCGTATGGGAGAAAATCGTTTATGACGAGAGCGGGGTTGAAACCGGAAGAGAAAAGACTTCAGTTTATAACGAAGCAACCTTTCAATCAACTGGCTCACCATTCCCGAAATTTATGGGAGGTTTTGGAACCGTTTTAAATTATAAAGGTATTTCACTTTCAGGAATATTCTCTTATGTGTATGGTAACCGGGTTTATAACTATACACGCCAGGAGCTTGACAATGATGGTGCAAACCTGAATATCAATTCATTTAAGCTTCAGGATGGTATGTCGCGTTGGGAAAAACCAGGAGATATTGCAACGCATCCACAGCCCATATTGGGCGGAAATAATAATGCAAATGAATACTCGTCAAGATACCTTGAAGACGGTAGTTATCTGAGGTTAAGAAATGTAACGCTTAGCTGTAATTTATCAAAATCAATAGTTGAAAAAGCAAAGCTGGGTTCTGTAAAAATTAATTTGTCGGCAGATAACCTGTTAACCTGGACTAAATTTTCGGGTATGGATCCCGATGTGCCATTATTCCCAAGCAGCTGGCTGTTACCAGGGGTTTCATCTTTTAAATATCCTATTAGCAAACAGTTTATTGTAGGTGTTGAAGTTAGTTTTTAATCATAAATAAAACAGAAAATGGAATTTTCAAAATTTAATAAAACGATACAGATGAAAGGGTTTTGGAAATATTTATATATCCCGTTATTTATACTCGTATTTAATAGTTGCGAACTCGATCTGGCACCGTATTCCGACATGACAGCTGAAACCCTGTCGGCAGACGAAAACGGCGTAAAGGGAATGGCTAATGGTTGTTTAATGATGATGAAGGAACAGTTGACCGATGATCCAAGAAATATTTATGTCAGGCATCTGAACCAATTAACGGAGTTTCCTTCCGACAATGTACTGATTGTTAAAAGTACCACCGATAATTTGTGGTATTCTTTTAACCGGCAGCATATTCCAAGCCAGTTAAACACAACTTACCTGTGGTTTATAGGTTATAAAATTGTTTCTGAGGCCAATACCATTATTTCACAGGTTAAAATTGACCCGTCATCAAGCGATAACCTGAAGCAATACGTTGGCGAAGCTTATTTTTACCGTGCGATGATCTTCTTCGATATGGCCAGGATTTTTTCTTTTCCCCCTTCACAGGGATCAGATAATAACGGTATTATTTTGCGTACCGGGGTTGGCGAAAGCGATGCAAAAGCCCGTGCCACGGTTGGAGAAACTTACAAACAAATTATTTCGGATCTTCATCAGGCAGCTGGCCTGATGACCATGCGCGAAGGTGGTATTTCAGAATCGAAAAAATATGCAAACAAATGGGCTGCGCTGGGACTGTTATCAAGAGCATATCTTTTCACTGAACAGTATGATTCGGTTGTATATTATGCTGATAAGGTAATTAATGAAAGTCCTTTCAGGTTGGCTACCAGAGATGAATATATTTCTTCATTCTGGAATACTCCAGATTCTCCTGAAGCGATGTTTATTACTTATTATGCATCCGACGAAGACAAAGGTGATGCATCCTACGGTTCAATGTACAACGGTGATAGTAACGGAAAAGGATGGGGCGAAGTTTACCCTTCGGAGTCATTTCTTAACCTATTAACAAAATATCCTGAGGATATTCGCAGGGCATTAATTGATACGGTTTTAAATGCCGATGGTACAATTAATACCTATGTTGGAACCACTTTTAAAAGGATGTATATAAATAAATTTTCGTACCAGGAACCCAACAGGCCAACGCTGAACTCTCCGGCATATATCAGGTTGTCGGAAATTTATCTGAACCGGGCTGAAGCCTTTGCTCATCTTTCACAAGATGCCAACGCGCTTGATGATGTTAATACCATCAGGGAAAGGGCAGGACTTTCTGGCGATGAACTTATCACCTCCGCTAACCTGACAAGCAGCCACGGATTTGCAACAGTTTTGGAGGCAGTGCTGGCAGAAAGACGACTTGAGTTGGCTTATGAAGGGCAACGAAGAGATGACCTGATGAGGAATAAAATTGATTTGGATCGGAGTTATCCATCCGCTCAAAATATGAATGGCGAAACTGACATATATCCGTTTAACGGTCCACGACAAATCTATTACATCCCACTTAATGAAATGATATACAACGCAGCTTGTATCCAAAATGAATAGGAGTTTAAATTATTTTAAACAGTATAAATTCCGGAATAAAATATTTACATAAGTTATTATAATGCAATACAATAAGTTTAAATTCCTGCTAGGATTTATAGTAATCCTATTAGCTCACGGTGTCTCATATTCATCAGTAAGATTAAAAGTTCCCATCGAAAATGGGGAATACTGGTGGATAGGAATAATTAATCAGGGAAGCATTCAGCCATTAAAAAATGGTTATGAAGCTAATTTATATGCAAATCTTTACGGAAATCAGGCCCAGCCGCTTTTGCTGTCAAGCACAGGCAAAGTTATCTGGTCAGCTGAGCCATTTGAAATTAAAGTAAAAAACGATAGCATTGACCTGGTTAAACCATCGGGTGAGTTTATTTATAAAAAAGCGGCTTCAACTTTACGAGATGCCTATTTGTATGCCAGTAAAAATTTCTTTCCATCAACGGGTTCAACGCCAAATGAGTTGATGTTTAAAAGGCCTCAGTATAATACATGGATTGAGCTTTTGTATAACCAGAATCAGGCCGACATTATGAAATATGCACGCTCAATTATAAAAAATAACCTGCCTCCCGGAGTAATTATGGTTGACGATAACTGGCAGGAAGACTACGGAACATGGAGATTTAACTCCTTACGATTCCAAAACCCTGTTGCTATGATCGATTCGTTGCATAAAATGGGTTTTAAGGTAATGCTTTGGGTTTGTCCGTTTATTAGTCCTGACTCTTTTGAAGGCAGGGCACTGGAAGAAAAAAATGTCTTATTGAAAAACAATACTGGCGAAACCAAAATTGTACGTTGGTGGAACGGCTACAGTGCTGTTCTCGATCTGTCAAATCCGGAAGCTGTAACCTGGTTTAAAGCTCAGCTTAATTTGCTGAAAAATAAATATGGAGTTGACGGATTTAAATTTGATGCCGGTGATCCGGAATATTATACTAATAGTACGTCATTCGCAAATATTGGTCCAAATCAGCAAACCGAATTGTTTGGAAAAATTGGGTTGGATTATGATTTTAACGAGTACCGGGCTACATGGAAAGCAGGAGGTCAACCTCTTGCAGAACGATTAAGAGATAAAGGACATAACTGGGAAGACCTGCGCACATTGATTCCAAATATTCTTTTGCAGGGAATTATGGGATATCCTTATACGTGTCCTGATATGATTGGCGGAGGCGAGATGGGTTCATTTAAAGATTTAAAGAAGGTAGATCAGGATTTGATTGTACGTTCGGCACAATGCCATGTATTTATGCCGATGATGCAGTTTTCTGTAGCTCCCTGGCGGGTTTTGGATAACAAACACTTTCAGGCCGTAAAACAGGCGGTCGACTTAAGAATGCAATACACTGATTTAATTATAAATCTGGTAAAAAAATCAGCCCAAACCGGCGAACCGGTTGTACGGTATATGGAATATGAATTTCCGGGTTGTCATTACGAAGAAATTGACGATCAGTTTATGCTGGGCGATAGTTTATTGGTTGCCCCGTTTCTTGACAGATCGGATACCCGACAGGTGGTTATACCTAAAGGTAAATGGTTGGATGATAGTGGAAAAACCATCAAAGGCCCTAAAACCATAAAAGTAAACAACGAGCTTAACAGGATTCCTTATTATAAGCGAATGTAATACAATAAGTTGTAATGTAAAATAGAAACAAACAATTAAACCTTAGATGTATATTAATTTTAAACTTTTAAATTATGAAAAAAAATGAGTTAATCAAGAAGCAATTTTTATTCCTTGCTATTGGAATGCTTATCGCTTTTGTATCTTGTAAAAAAGACCCTGTACCTGTTGCAGATTTTACTTTTGAAGTAAATGACCTTACTGTAGCTTTTGAAAATTCTTCAACTGATGCTACTTCTTACGCCTGGGATTTTGGCGACGGTGAAACCGCAACAGATGAATCTCCATCTCATACATACAGTGACTATGGAACCTATACAGTTACATTGGAAGCTACCGGACCTGGCGGTACCAACACTGTAAGTTATGATGTTGATATTGTTTCAAGCGAACCTGTTGTTGTTGACGGAAGCTTTGATGATTGGTCAGACGTGCCTGTACTTTACTCGTATCCTGACGGAGAAGGACGTACACTGCTTGAAGCCAAAGTTACCGATAGCGAAAACTTTCTGTACTTTTATATTAAAGGAACAGCCTCCATTGGTGAAGTTTTACAGATTTATATTAATGCTGATAATGACACCGCCTCAGGCTGGGCTTATTGGAACTGGTTCAAATCGCCCGGAATTGAATATTTAATGGAAGCCGTTATTGTTCCGTTCCCCGATGGATCAGCCGATGCAGGTTCAGTACTTAAAACCGCCACCGGATCAGACAGCAACTGGCCATGGGAAGATTTTATTACGCAGCAGGCTATTTACCAGTCGTCTGATTATGTGGCCGATGGCTCCAATAAAGTAATTGAGTTTTCTTTATTGAAAGATATGTTTACAAAAACTCCACTTGCCGGAAGTATCGGAATAGTTATAGCCAATAGCGACAATGCATGGGCTAATGTTGGAACCCTGCCTCCAAAAGAGACAGATACTGCACCTGCCATTTATACGATGAAGAATTAAGTTTAGTGTAATAGGTTAAGAATAGTTTGTAAACCATGTTTAGCGATGCTACAATGTATCGCTAAACATTTTCCACATTAATTTAAAATTATATTACAGGAAGTCCTTATATGAAGAAACTGATAATATTATTAACAATAAGTTGTATAACCGTAGTGGTTACAGCCCAGACTTTTACAAATTATACCTATGAATACAGCGATTCTGTATTTAATAATCCGGAAAGAGGTTTTTATAAATACACCGAACGTGATGATGCAAACACATCATTAGACCTGAACACCCTGATGAATTATCGCGATTTGGGGTATACCTTAATTTACCGAATATTTTATTTAAGAGATTTTGTCGATTCGCCTATATCGGAAGCTTACCTGGCAAAAATTAAGGACGATTTTAACAAGATGAGAGAAGCTGGTATAAAGGGTGTGATACGGTTTGCTTATACATCCTCAATGACTGCTCCTTATGGCGATGCTACGCCTACGCGGGTATTTAGTCATATTGCCCAGTTAAAGCCCATTCTGACTGACAATTCCGATGTTATTCTGGTTCTTCAGGCAGGATTTATCGGTGCATGGGGAGAATGGTACTATACCGATCATTTTGCTACCGGGTCGCCATCAAATGTTACCGATGAGGACATGGCTAAAAGAAAGGAACTGGTTTATAAATTGCTTGATGCCTTTCCTACGGACAGGATGATTCAATTGCGTTATGTCGGTTATAAAATGAGAATGTTCGATTCAATTCCGGTTACCCTTGACGAAGCATATTCGGGATCGCCGAAATCAAGAATTTCGCATCACAACGATTGTTTCGTTTCCTCTGATAACGATGTGGGTAGCTATCGAAATATTTTTTTTGATAAAAATTACCTGGAACAGGATACCAAATATACTTCCGTTGGTGGAGAAACCTGCGATTATTATGCGCAGCGGTCGAATTGTGACACCACAACCAGCGAAATGGCACGATTCCACTGGAGTTTTATCAATCAGGATTATTATGGACCAACTATAAATCAATGGGATGAATCAGGCTGTCTTAGCGAGATAGTTAAAAAACTGGGATACCGGTATTACCTGATTAACGCTCACATTCAGGATTCATCGAAGCAAAATGGTTCATTCAACATTACATTTAAAATGGAGAATGTTGGATATTCAAATCCGATAAATCCAAGGGATATAGAAATTGTTATAAGAAATAAAGCGAGCGGAAAGTTATATTACGCTCAAATAAATGCAGAAATAAGAAAGCAGGAACTGAATACTGCATTTCAATATGCTGCCACAATTGGGATAAGCCCGCAAATACCCAACGGAGATTATGATGTGTATCTTAATTTACCTGATCCGAAGCCTGCACTAAGAAATAATCCTGACTATTCCATCAGGCTGGCAAATATAAATACCTGGAACAGCACATTGGGGATGAATTCGCTGATGCATACTTTGCACATTAATGATAATGCAAGTTGTGACCTTTATGCTGGTGACGAATATTTTATAAGCACAACCGATAATCATTCAGATACCCTAAGTGTTCCACAACTGTTTATCACTTCATTTGGTAAAAATGCCATTATAAGCATTGCCCCTGAGGAAAGCGATACCAGTTCATTAATACTCATTGAGCAAAGTTCTGATATAAACTCCGGCTATTCAACAGTAGCTGTACTTGGAGGCATGTCAGGCAGTTTATATTTTGTGGCTGATCAGCTTGGTGAAAATTCAAATTACTATTACAGGGCTGTTCGGGCCAAAAATGATGAATATTCAGATTATTCAGCCCCCCGGTTACTGACAACCGGTGCGGGAAAATATAAATATCCGGTAATAACAACTGACGGATCCGAAAATGATTGGAATGCCATACCTCCTGTTAACGCTATTACCGATCGAAACCTGGAATTCTTTTTTAAGGCTTATACCGATAACATGTATTTAAACCTTTTGCTTCAGGCCGACACCATAGTTAATCCGGATATTTTTATAGATACTGATAATAATCCGCTTACCGGTGAAAATAATTCAAATTGGCTTACCTCAGGGTTCGATTATAAATATGCTGATGGTAATTTATATCATTACGAATCAGGTTCATATGTGAAAATTACTCATATTGATTCCGTTAGCGGTGATACACATAATTTAGAAATCAAAATACCGCTTATTATTCTGAATATCGATAATTCCAACACTTATTTAAATTTTGCAGAGCATTTTAACTTTGGTGATAATGATTTTTTTATGCCATTTAAAGGTCGCAAAAGTTCATTGTATGAGCGGGTGTTGCCTCCTGAAAAACCTCAGGGATTTGATGTAAGGCATTCTGTTAATTCACCGTCAAGCAAGTTAATTATAACCTGGGATAAGTGTACCGATTGTAGCGGCTACCTGTTGACCCGAATTGATAAAACGAACAAGGATACCACCACTTTTGATTTGCAGGGAATTGAGAATCAATTAATAGATGATGGGCTAAGCGAAGGGGTTTTATACGGGTATTTTGTTTGCAGTTATAATTTTGGAGGAAAATCCGAAAATTCTGATTCTGTTACCTTAACAACTACCGGAATATTTGACCATGCGGTAACCAGAAATGGAATCCTGATTTGGCCCATACCGGCAAAAGATAATATACATATTAAATATTATACAAAGAGCGATGAAGAGTCGTCTGAATTGAAAATTTACACGATTGAAGGTAAATTGATGTACCGGAAAATTATATATTTTGATCATTTAAATTACCCAATTATCGCCACCGTTCCCACAAATAATTTAAAGGGGGGAATATACCTTTTAAATATTACTACACAAAAGAGGAATTTGGTTCAAAAATTTACAAAAGAATAGTAAAACATATGCAACGTATTTCATTAATTATTTTGCTTTTGACCGCAGCATTTTTACCAGTTTATGCAATTAATTATCCGGGTAATAATCCCGGGAAAGCCTACCTGGTTTTAGATTCAACAAACTTTGCGTTACGGAATAATGTGTTAAAACAATCATGGCAGGTAGAAAATGATCGATTGGTCCCCGTAAAACTTTCCGATATTTCAGGAAATACAGAGCTTGATTTTACTACCACGGAGCTTTTTACTTTGGTGGTTAATGGGAAAATAGTTAGAAGTTCAGATTTTAAAATTGCTTCCTTACCGGAAGAGTATAAACTGATACCTGATAAAAAGTCCGGACAGCAATCACAAACTCAGGGCGGTAAAGCCATAAAAGCCACATTTATTTCCTGTGACAAATCAATAGCCGTGCAATGGACAGCTATCCTGCGTGACGGTTCCAATTATATCCAACAACAGTTTATTTTTTCGACCAAACGAGCCGATTTAAAAGTTTCAGAATACAATTTTGAGTTATTAACTCCCGGAAAAGTCTTAGCAGGAACGGTTGATGGTTCGCCTGCGACTTTCCGGAATTTCTTTTTTGCGTGTGAAAATCCGATGACAAAAATATCTTTACAGGAAAAGGGTGAATCCGAAAATATCCAGTTCCATCTTCCTCGCTACAATAATCTTACTGATAACGAACCATTTACTTGTAGCATCGCCATGGGAGTTGCACCCAAAAACCAAATGAGGCGTGCATTTCTTTATTATCTTGAGCGTGAAAGGGTCCATCCTTACGTGCAATACCTGCATTATAATTCATGGTTTGATATTTCGTTTGGCAAATTAAAACTCGACGAAAAACAATGTCTAAATGTAATCAGTCACATTGGTGATAGCCTGACCAAAAAGCGTGGTGTTACCTTATCGGGATTTGTTTTTGATGACGGTTGGGACGATAATTCTTCCCTATGGCAATTTAATAGAGGTTTTCCAAACGGATTTGATCTTTTAACGTCAGAAGCAAAAAAATATAATTCAGGCATCGGAATGTGGATTTCTCCCTGGGGTGGTTATAATACCGAGAAGATAGAAAGGCTGAAATACGGTAAAACGCAAGGATTCGAAACCAATGACAATGGATTTTCACTTGCCGGACCAAATTATTACTCTCGTTTTAAGGAAGTGTGCCTGAATCGTATAAAGCAGAACGGGATTACCTATTTTAAATTTGACGGGATAGGTTCAGCTAACGGACTTAACGGAAACAAGTACGAAAAAGACATTGAAGCTCTTTTCCGCTTAACCGGAGAACTTAGGACAGCTAATCCTGACCTGTTTATTAATTTAACTGTGGGTACCTGGCCGTCACCTTTCTTTTTATGGTATGGAAATTCAATATGGCGGGGCAGTGCCGATGTTTCTTTTACTGGTGAAGGAAATAAACGCGAACAGTGGATCACTTATCGTGATGGGGAAACTTTTAAAAATATAGTTTCAAAAGCACCATTGTTCCCGTTAAATTCTGTTATGCTGCATGGAATATGTATTGCAAAGCATGGTGAACCCGGTGAAATGAATTATGATATTGAAGATATCAGAAATGAAATACATTCCTATTTTGGAAGTGGTACCGGAATTCAGGAATTGTATATCAGCTGGGATTTGCTAAACGCTGAAGATTGGGATATACTTGCAGAATCAGCAAAATGGTCAAAAGCAAACAAACAGATATTTGCCGATACCCATTGGATTGGAGGCGATCCTGAAAAAGGCCGTGTATATGGCTGGGCTGCCTGGAACAACAATCAGGGTGTGTTGACTTTGAGGAATCCTTCATCAAAACCTGCAACTTTTGCTATTGATATTGCCGATGCTTTTGAACTACCCGAAAACGCAGCCACAAAATACATACTTAAAAGTCCATGGATAGCAGATTCAAAAAAAGCTGAAATAAAAGCCGAGGCTGGCAAAAAAATAACTTTCAGGCTAAAACCGTACGAAGTAGTTAATTTCGATGCTTCTGCACGCTAATTATTGGATATTCGTTATGAAAAATAAATCAACTATTTTAAAAGCATTTGGTTTTGAAGCTGGTACCTATAAAATGGATGCTTTGGGCAGCGGGTTAATCAACAAAACCTGGATCATTAAGGAAATCAACTCAAACCGCGATTTCGTATTTCAACGCGTTAATAACAATGTATTTAAACACCCCGAAGATATTGCCTCAAATATTCGTTTAATCAGTGATTTTTTAAGTAAAAATCATCCGGATTACCTGTTTACTTCACCTGTTCAGGCGCTGGACGGAAGAGATATGATTAAAAGCTCGGATAGTGAATATTTCAGACTTTTTGGTTACGTCGGCGGATCGGTTACACATAATGAATTACAGAAGCCGGTTCAGGCCTATGAGGCTGCCAAACAATTCGGCCGGTTTACCGGTTTATTATCGGGCATAGATATCAGCCGGTTAAAAATAACCATTCCCGATTTTCATAATCTTAATTTAAGGTATCAACAATTTACAGATAGCATTATAACAGCCGACCCCTTGCGAAAGGAAAACGCAAATGAAGCCATCCGTTTTTTAATGGAAAACCACGATATTGTTTCAGCATACAACCAAATAGTTTCTTCAAGCGAATTTAAACTCCGTGTAATGCATCACGATACAAAAATAAGCAATGTGCTTTTTGATGAAAATGATGCCGGGCTTTGTGTGATTGATCTTGATACGGTAATGCCAGGCTTTTTTATTAGTGATGTTGGAGATATGATGAGAACTTATCTTTCGCCGGTTAGCGAGGAAGAAAAGAATTTTAGTAAAATTGAAGTAAGGACAGATTTTTTTAAGGCCATTGTTAAAGGATATTTAAGCGAAATGAAAGATGAACTTTCTGAAGCTGAGCAACATTCTATAATGTTCGCCGGAAAGTTTATGATTTATATGCAGGCTTTACGGTTTATTACCGACTATTTAAATAACGACAGCTATTATGGTGCCAGGTATGAAGACCACAACTTAATCCGCGGACTAAACCAGGTTGTACTTCTAAAATTATATTTGGCGAAAGAACAGGAATTCTCCGGCATTATTACCAATGAGATAAAATTCAACCACTCTATATTCAGTCATGAAAAAAAATAAAAGCTATTGAAAATGAGAATGTTAAATTATTCAGGCAGGCAATTTTTTGTTTCGTTATACCAACCCGGATATACCGGACAGGCAGGAATGCCTGTTCGGTTAAACGGCTTGAAATATAGAATTATTTGGCAAATTACTTGCATACGTCGATTTTTTAATGAATTATATTTTCCGTGGTAAAGTTGAAATTTTTACCAATGAATAAAATTTCGGAAACACAAATACAAAGTAAATTAGCGGTAAGGAAAATTAACTGCAAACCTGTTGATGATATTGTAAAAACAGAGGAATTACTCGATTCACATACCGATTATCAACGTATTGAAAGTATAAATTGGCCATCCTTTCCATACAGACCGGTTATAAAATTTAAGATAGCCTATTGTAGCGATAAAATTTGGTTAAAATTTGTTGTAACCGAAGTAACCATTCGGGCAAAAGAAACTCAAATTAACAGTGACGTTTATAAAGACAGCTGTGTGGAGTTTTTTATATCGCCTGACCAAAATGAGTACTATTACAATTTTGAGTTTAATTGTATTGGTACTCCTTATCTTGGCTTTGGAGTTCCGGGAAAAAACAGGACAAAAATCGATCCCGAAATCGTAAAACGTATTCACATAAAATCATCGTTAGGAAACAGTCCTTTTGATGAAAAAAACGGTGGCCATCATTGGGAATTAATGCTAATAATCCCAAAAGAATGTTTTGTTTTTCACTCCGCTTTAATTCTGGAAGGACTAAACGCCTCAGCAAATTTCTACAAATGCGGCGACGAAACTTTAATCCCGCATTTTGTAACCTGGAATCCAATTAACTCTGATTTACCCAATTATCACATGCCGGAGTACTTTGGTGAATTACAATTTGAAACCTGACTTTAAATTATATAAAATAAAGACTATTAGTTGTACTAATTTATTACTACCAGGAACTACCACAAATCTGGCTCAGCAAAGTTAAATTCGATATTCATTTTTGGATATTTCATTGTCCAAATTTTCTTTATAACACCTACAAACAGTTGCACTGTTACAAAACATTCGAAAATTGTAAGAATATTTTACATAATTCTTTTTTTTTAGTAAATTAGAAACGCTGATTAAAAAGTAACATCATGGATGACGATAAACCAATAGTTTTTTTCGTTGACCATTTGCATGAAAAATTTGAAATCATAGAAATTAAAATGTAACGTTACTCAGGTATTTGTCGTTAAAATCAAAATATTCTTATAAACCATGAAAAGAAAATGGAGATCATCGGACTTATGTTGATTTTGTATTCGAAACCCTGATTTTATTTTATAGAACACCGTGTAATGAAATGAGCATCTTTGGTATATTTTGACTTATAAAATTATTAAAAATGTTACTTCACGAAATAATTTTGATACTGATTTTTGCTGCTGGAATTGCTCTGTTTTCTTTATTATCAAAGTTTATAATTTCAAGGTATACCGTTAGGAAATCTGTTATAATTATATTTACAGTACTATCAGGTTTGGTTGTATTAATTGGGATACTATTGAGTATCCTGATCAGAAATTCAAACCAGTTGAAATTGGTTGAAGATAATAAAAGCAGATCGCTTGATTTAGCTAACGAGCTAAGGAATTCCTCCGATGATTTTACCAAAATGATCAGATTATATACTATTACCGGCGATTCAATATATCAACAATATTTTCATTATATCGCTGATATCCTTAATGGAAAGATAAAACATCCCGCAAATTACAGGTTTTCGTATTGGGATCGTGTTTTAGCAGGGGAAGAGCAACTCAAATTCGATGGTGAAAAGTACAGTATCGAAAGCAAAATGTTTGAACTGGGATTCTCCGATAACGAACGGGAAATGCTTACAAATGCTAAAGAAGAATCTGATAGGTTGATTTCGCTTGAAGAAATAGCTATGTATGCGGTAGAAGGCCTGTTTCTGGATGATAATAATGAATTTACCATCCATGGAAAACCGGATAAAGAAAGGGCGCTTCATATTGTACATGGTGAGGAATATCTGAAAGTCAAATCAGTGATTATGCAAAATATTGCTGATTTTTATGACAAGGTTGATGCACGTACTTCTGCTGAAGTTAATTTACTACTGGTACGAAACAGACTTTTACTATGGTCAATAATTTTAATGATATTGTTTACAATATCTATAGCATTAATAGGATACCGGTTATTAAGAAGAAAAATAATTGACCCATTGGCAATTATTGAAGGGAGTTCGCACAAGTATATTTCAATCAGTGGAGAAAATATGCAGAACCTCATTAGTAAAGATGAAGTAAGTTCAATTGCTTCTACTTTGGAATTGATGGCAAATAATATCTTTTTAAGAGATGCCCAGTTAAAGGAGTTGATAACCAAACTCAACATGCAGGCTGCCCGTTATCAGGGATTAATCTCAGCATCTAACACCGGGGCATGGGAATATAATAGTGAAACAGGCTTTATGTGGTGTAGCAAAGAATATTTCTCCATGTTGGGAAGAACTGAGGACGATTATGATCTTTCCGGCAAACCAAACCTGCAGGAAACCTGGACTAATCTTATACATCCTGATGACCGGGAAAAGGCCAGTACCTACTTTACCGAATACTTGCAAAAAGGTTCGGTCGGCCTTTTTGAGTATCAATTAAGAATGCTTCATAAAAACGGCGACTGGATATGGATTTGGTCACGGGGTAGTACCCTATGTGATGAAAATGATAAGCCGACCCACATTACCATTGGGACACATATAGATATCACCCATCAAAAAATTACAGAGCAAAAATTACACGAACTTAATGTTGATCTGGAACACAGAGTTAAAGAGAGAACAGCAAGAATTAAAGAGAGGGAAAGTCTGCTTTTACATCAAACAGAGTTGCTTAATTCAACCATTGAATCACTTAATCATCCTTTTTAT
The DNA here is from genome assembly GCA_046704385.1 of Bacteroidales bacterium. GTDB lineage: Bacteria > Bacteroidota > Bacteroidia > Bacteroidales > SZUA-534 > GH45. The sequence continues at coordinate 58,936 of JBJKSB010000071.1, forward strand.
GTAGTAGATGTGAGCGATTATTCCATTTTAATGGCAAATAATGCAGCCAAAAAATTAAATTCAGGAGATAAGGTGACAACCTGTTATGCTTTGTCACATAAAACAGATGTTCCCTGTAATTCATATGCTCATCCTTGCCCGTTGCAAATGGTTAAAACCACGAAAAAATCAGTGGTTGTTGAACATATTCATGAAGATGAAAATGGAATACTTTCCAATGTTGAAGTACATGGTCATCCTATTTTTAATGAGAAGGGTGAAGTAATCCATATGATTGAATATGCACTGGACATTACGGAACGTAAGCAATCTGAAGCCAGACTTTTAGAAGCCAAAAATAAAAACGATGCTATACTTGCCGCCTCAACTAACGGGATTATAACTATAAATGAAAATGGAATAGTTGAAACCTTTAATCTGGCAGCTGAAAAAATATTTGGTTTTTCGACCAATGAGATCATCGGTCAGGATATTGATATAATAATTCCGGATAAATATGCTGGTATACTTAAAACATATATTAAAAACTACCTGGAATCCGGAAATGCAAAAATCATTAACAAACGAATTGAGAATTATGGTAAACATAAATCAGGCAGGTTAATATTGCTTGAAATAGGCTTGAGTATAGTTGAACTTGAAAAAGTAAAATTATTTACGGCGATAGTTAACGATATAACCGAAAGAAAAGAGGCAGAATTGGCACTAAAAAATAGCCAACAGCTTATGCGTACAATGATTGACAATGTCCAGTCGGTTATTTATATGAAAGATATTGAAGGTCGCTACCTATTAGCCAATAGCCAATATAAAAAAGCTACAGGTATTTCTGAAAAACAATTGCTTGGAAATACTGATTTTGATGTTATGCCCAAAGACATTGCAGAAAATATAACAAAAATTGATAAAGAAGTATTTACTTCAGGTGAGATAGTTACATTGGAAGAAAATGTCCCTAATGCTGAAGACGTTATAAAATGCTATTGGTCAGCCAAAGTTCCCCTGAAAAATGAAAATGGTGAAATTATTGGTTTGGTTGGGATTTCGACTGATATAACAGAACGTAAAGCTCTTGAAGCTTCATTAAAAAGCATTAATTTGTTATCGGATCGTGCGCTTGAACTTACCAAAGCAGGTTTCTGGGAAGTGCCCATTGACGGGTCAGGTTATTATACACAATCGGATCGGGCTACCTCTATTTTTGGAATGATTCCGAATCCGAATAAAAGTTACTTAATATCCGAATGGTATAAAGGAATGGCTGAAGTTGATATTATATCAGCTGAAAATGTAAATGAAATTTTTAACGCTACCATTGAAAGAAGGATTGATAAATATGATGCAATTTATCCGTTTAAACGTCCGGTTGATGGGGAAATAATCTGGATACACGCCTTGGGTGTTATGCGATTTGATAATGACACTGGTATGTGGTATATGGATGGAGTAACTCAGGACATTACTGAAATGAAAGAAGCTGAAATGGAAATGGAAAAGTCTCAGGTTATGCTACAAGATGTCCTCAATTCAAGTCCTATTGCATTTACAATAACCTCAAATGGTGAAGTTAAGGTTCAAAATCCAAAGTTCGAGGAGTTATTTGGAACAGAAATTGGCGATAAAACACCTGATCTTTATGTTGATACGGGAGTACGTGATAGAATGTTAAAAAAAGTATCACAGGAGGGTAAGGTGCTGAATTATGAATTGCGCGGATACAACGCAAAGCATGAAATAAGGGACCTTTTGGCCAGTTTTCTTCCTTTTGCTCTGTTCGATGATAATGCCTTGTTGGTTTGGATTTTAGATATTACCGATCGTAAGATGGCCGAGCGGCAAATCGTTGAAAATCAGGAAAAATTCAGGTTTTCGCTTCAATCAATGGGAGCTTTCTATTGGGTTGTTGATATCGTCATGAATACTATAAATTATGATTCTGAAGCATTCTTCAAACAATATGGTTATAATGAACAAGAAATACCAAAATCTTATAAACAATACCTGAATATGCTACACCACGAGGATGCAGATGAAACAATTGCAGCATTAAATAAGCATATTAAGAGCAAAGGCACATTATATAAATCAGAGATACGCTTTAAAAAGAAAAATGGAGAATGGGCCTGGATATTAAATATAGGCAGGGCTATTGAGCGTAATAAAGCAGGCAATGCAGTAAAAGTAGCAGGTATTTCGATTGATATTTCTGAAAAAAAAGTCATTGAAGAAGAATTGCTAAACTTTTCAAAACGCCTTGAAATTGCAACCAATGCAGGAAAGATAGGAGTGTGGGATTGGGATTTGGTAAACGATCAGTTTAACTGGGATGAAAGGATTTATGAAATGTACCGTATAAACCTGTTTGAAAAGAGGGCTGACAATATTTGGCAAAAGAGGTTACATCCTGATGATAAGGCAGTTGTTAATAAGGCTCTGAAAGATGCCCGAATGGGTTTAAGAGATTACAATGAGGAATACAGGCTTGTATTTGAGGATGGCACAATTGGTGTTTTTCATGCTATGGGTACGCTTATCAGGGATAGTAATGAAAACCCACTGAAGATGATAGGAGTTATCCTGGATATTACAGAACAGAAGGAAGTTCAAATAAAATTGGAAAAACTGAATAGTAGTCTGGTAGCTGCTAAAGAAGAGGCAGAAAACGCTACCCGTGCTAAAAGCGATTTTCTTGCACGAATGAGTCACGAAATTCGTACCCCGATGAATGCAATCATAGGATTAAGTCATTTGGCGATGAAGACGAACCTTGATAAGAAACAGCATGATTATATTTCGAAAGTAAACAACTCTGGTAAAGCCCTGCTGGGAATAATTAATGAAATTCTGGATTTTTCGAAAATTGAAGCCGGTAAACTGGAAATTGAGTTCATTCCTTTCGATCTTGAAAAGGTATTCCAGGATTTGGCCAATGTTGTTACCTATAAAGCCCACGAAAAAAACCTGGAACTGGTTATTGGAATTGATAAAGATGTACCTCTTTCATTAATTGGCGATCCACTAAGGATAAATCAAATATTGATTAACCTGGCAAATAACGCTATAAAATTTACCCCAAAAGGTGAGATCGTGATTAAAGCATCGTGTATGTCTGTAGATGATAAAATGGTAGAAGTACAGTTTTCTGTTCGTGATACCGGAATCGGTATTCCAAAGAAAAAGATCGACCGTTTATTCAAATCATTCTCTCAGGTTGACAGCTCTACTACCAGAAAATATGGGGGAACAGGTTTGGGATTGGCAATATGCGAAAAATTAACCCAGTTAATGGGAGGCAAAATATGGATGGAAAGTGAGGAGGGTAAGGGTTCTGCATTCTTTTTTACCGTAAAATTCGGCATTCAAAAAAACCAGAAGTTAGATCAGTTGAGACCATCAATTGACCTGCGCGGATTGAAAGTACTTATTTGCGATGACAATGAAACAGCATGCCATATTCTCAAAGATATTCTTGAATCGTTCACTTTTAAAGTTGATATTGCAAAAACAGGGAATGAAACTATTGAATATCTTGAAAAGTCATCTAAAGAGCCCTATGAATTAGCCCTTATTGATTGGAAAATGCCTGGAATGGATGGTGTTCAGACAGCTGAGGCCATAATGAAAAATAAGAATATAAAAACCATTCCAATCATCATTATGGTTACAGCTTATGGGCGGGATGAGATTTACCATGAAGCAGAACGGCTCAAATTTTCGGCGATTGTTGTTAAACCGGTTAGTCATTCTGTATTATTTAATACAATAATGGAAGCTTTCGGGCGCAAAGATCAGATGCGGACTTTGAGTAACAGTAATTTCGATTTTGAACCCAGGCAACTTGAAATTATTAGAGGGGCCAGTATATTGTTGGTTGAAGATAACGAATTAAACCAACAGGTAACCAGGGAGTTGATTGAATCGGCTGATTGCCTGGTAGATGTAGCTGAAAATGGGGCTATAGCTGTAAAAATGGTAACAAAAAACCCAAATAAATATGAGCTGATCTTTATGGATATCCAAATGCCTGTAATGGATGGTTATAAAGCCACCATTGAAATCAGGAAAAACAAAACAATAAGAAATATCCCGATTATTGCCATGACCGCCGATGCTGTTACCGGGGTTAAAGAACAGTGTCTCGAAGCAGGAATGAACGATTACATTACTAAGCCCATCTATCCTAATGAATTATTTGGGACAATGGCAAGATATATTAAAAAACGGAAGCGTGATCTGTCTTTCCTAAAGCAACGGAAACCCGTTTCTGATAGAGATGAAAATATTATACCTAAATTCAAATTTATTGATTCGAGTGATGGGTTGCATAGAGTATATGGCAACAAAATAATATACAGTAGTTTGCTTGTTAAATTCAACAAAAATAACAGCAATTTTACTGAAAAAATAAAGGAAGCATTCAACGCAGGCAACCATGAGTTGATTTATCGTAAAGTTCATACCTTAAAAGGGGTTAGTGGTAACCTTGGGGCTAAAAAATTGTATAAAGAACTGGTGGTTTTGGAAAAAGGGCTCAAAGCAAATATTAATCAACTGCCCGGGTTAATGATCCGTTTTGAATCAGTACTAAAACAAGTTTTGAGCGAAACCTCAGACTACGCACAAATGATTGAAAATAAAAGACTTCAAAATCAGGAAACTAATGTGATTGAATTTGACAAAAAAATAGTGTTAAAACTGACAAGTAAACTAAAAGAACAATTGGAAGATAACGATATGGATGCAAAAAACACCATGTCGGAATTAAAGAAATATAAGAATAGCCAAATAGGGAAACAGTTGGATAATGTTGAAGCCAGTCTTAATGAATATGATTTTGAAGAAACTATTTATAACCTGAATACTTTAATTGAAACAATAAAAACTAAATTTTAAGCCATGGATGAATCAATAAAAATATTAATTGTTGACGATACACCTGAAAACATTGATACTTTGGGGACGTTGTTAGGCAATTATAAGCGAATGGTGGCTTTAAGCGGGGAAAAAGCGCTTGCCTTGGCAGTAAAAGATCCCAAACCCGATTTGATATTACTTGATATTATGATGCCTGGAATTGACGGTTATGAAGTGTGCCGGCGATTAAAGGCTGATAAAGCAACAAGGAATATCCCCATAATTTTTCTTACTTCAAAAACCAACCGTGAAGATATACTTAAGGGCTTTGAAATTGGGGCGCAGGATTATGTTACAAAACCATTTGATAAAAACGAATTACTGGCAAGAGTAAAAACGCAGGTTGAACTAAAAAAAAGCAGGGAAGAGTTAAATATTTTAAATTCCGCACTTGAAAAAAAGGTAGAAGAAAGGACACTGGAACTATACGAATCCAATGAAAAATTAAAAAAAGCATACAACGAATTAAAGGTAATGGACGAAACAAAAAACCAGTTTCTTCACCTTATAAGTCATGAACTCAGGACACCTTTAAATGGCATTGTCGGGGCTCTTCATTTAATTAAAGAGGAGGTAGCCACAAAAAAAATGGCCGAATTTGTCGATATTCTGGACGTATCAGTTAAAAGACTGGAAAAATTTTCATATCAGGCACTAAAGATAACCCAGCTAAAAACCGGAAAATACAGATTAATGGTAACAGAAGTTAAACTTAAAAAACTGATAGAATTTGTGTTAATCAACCTTATCGGTTTAATCAATGAAAAGCATATTACCGTAGATGTTAGTAGTAATATGGCCCAGGAAAAAATTGAATGCGATTACGATTTGATGACACTTGCCCTTTCCAAGATTGTTGAAAATGCTTTAAAACATTCACCAATAAATGGCCGTATTGAAATTAAATTTGATTCAGATGAAGGTTCAAAAATAATCAAGATCAGGGATCATGGTGTGGGTTTTAGCCAAAAAACACTGGCCAATCCATTTGAGTTGTTTTCAACAGGCGAGGAACATATCAATAATAATATGGGTGTCGATTTAGCATTGGTTAAACTTATTATTGATGCTCATAAGGGTGATATTTCTGTTGGAAATTCAAATGATGGAGGAGCTTTCGTAAAAATAAATTTTGTACGGCTGGAATAAATGATCAACATCCAACACCCTGTAATACAACATAATAATTTAACTTTTGGTTTCATAGCCCATGAATGAAACAGTACTAAAACTTTTGATACAATTATTTGCATTGATTCCTTACCTGGATAAGGATGTTGATAAAAACATGGCCAGGCTTTACAAGGAACTTTATTTAAGTAAAATACTAAATAAGAGCCTGGTTAAAAAATATTTGCAGTATCTGGAGTCTTTTTTAAATGAATTATTACAAAAGGAATCAGAAATTAAGGACAGGTATCCCTATTGTTTGCAGCAGGCTGAAATTATTTGTAACAAAATAAATAGTGATCTGCGGCAGGAACAAAAAGTACTGGTGCTTATCAATTTAATTCAACTTAATAAAAACTGGAGCACAATAACAACTAACGAGACCAAACTGGATGAACTCATTGATGCTGTTGCTGGATACCTGAAAATTTCTACTGATGAATATTTTAATCTGAAACAATTCATAAATAACAAGATTTACAATATAAAAGGCGAAAAGAATTTAATATTTATTGGCGAACAAAGTTTATTTAACCTTTCGGAGATTCCCGGTTTTTATAAAAAAGGATTAAATACTCAAATTTTGGTTCTGAACCTGGAATCGACAGGTACCTATTTATTTAAGTATAGCGAAAAAAAACATAGCTTAAATTATTTGGGTAAACCTATTTTCCCCGATCAGGTATATGTTTTTGAAAAAGGCACTTTGATAATGGGTGAAATCGATGGTGCTTTACCTCTTTATTATAGCGAATTGGTTGCCTGTTTTAGATCAGCCCGGGCGAAAAACATATTGTATTTTCAAGCAATAAATACTGAATATATTTATCCGGGCACCGAAGCAGGAATACATGAATTCAGTTTTAAAGCCAATGGTGGAGAATTAATTGGTATTATGGGAGGTAGTGGAGCCGGAAAATCCACCTTGCTTAATTTATTTAATGGAAATATTAAACCCGATAAAGGGAAAATACTAATTAACGGGATAAATATTCAGGATAGGAAAAAAGCAGAAGGAATAATAGGATATATTCCCCAGGATGATCTGTTGATTGAGGATTTATCGGTATATCAGAACCTGTATTTTAATGCAGAACTAAGCTTTAAGGATTTATCAGAGCCTGAAATACGAAACAAAGTTGATTCAATATTAGTTGATCTTGATTTATGGGATGTTCGTGATTTAAAGGTTGGGAGCCCTTTAAAAAAAGTAATAAGCGGAGGACAACGCAAACGCTTAAATATTTCACTGGAACTTATTCGTAACCCTTTAGTACTATTTGTTGATGAACCCACATCGGGTTTATCGTCATCCGATGCTGAAAAAATTATTGATTTATTAAAGCTTGAAGCGAATAAAGGAAGTATTGTAGTGGTAAATATTCATCAACCATCTTCAGAAATATTCAAACAGTTCGATAAACTGCTGGTAATTGATAAGGGAGGTTATATTATATATAATGGTGACCCTGTTATGGCGGTTGAATATTTCAGAAAACAAACGGAACATGTCGAAGCAGGTGAAAGTACGTGTAGCTGCTGTGGAACCGTGAATCCGGATCAGATTTTGGAGCTGGTTGAGTTGACTAAAGTTGATGAGTTTGGAAAGAAAACAAAAATCAGAAAAGTATTACCAAACGAATGGTATCAACGATTTATTGAGACTATGAATATTCGTGATACAGATAAACCCGAAATATTAACGGTAAATAAGCCAGAAACCTCACTACCAGGAAGATTAAAACAGTTTAATATTTTTTTTAAACGGAATGCTTTATCGAAAATTGCAGACAGGCAATTTATTTTGTTAGGTATTCTTGTACCTCCTGTACTCGCTTTAATTCTGGGTTTATTGATGAGGCATCTCTATCGCGATTCAGCTGGTACACTTAAATACATTTATTATTATAATGGAAATATTCCGGCCTTTTTCCTTATGGCTATTATTGTAGCGCTGTTTGTTGGCCTGATTATTAGCGCCGAAGATATTTTCCATGATAGAAAAATACGCGAAAGAGAACGTTTTTTAAACCTGAACCCATCAAGTTATTTAAACTCTAAAGTCTTATTTCTTTTCATATTCTCAGCAGTTCAGGCATTTTTATTTGTAATAATAACTTGTTTTATTCTTGAAATTAAAGGCTTTTTAATGTCTTTCTGGCTGATTTTTTTCTCATTATCAATTTTTGGGAACCTCGTTGGTTTAAATATTTCCGCAAATTTCAAAAGTATTGTTGCCATATATATTACTATCCCTTTGATTCTGGTTCCTCAAATAATATTAAGTGGTGTAATTGTTGAGTACGACCAATTAAATCCACATATTACTTCCGAAGAAGTTGTACCTGTAATTGGCGACCTGATGGTTTCCAGGTGGGGTTATGAAGCCTTGCTGGTTCAACAGTTTAAAAATAACAAATACGAACGTGTATTTTTTGATACTGACCGGCAAAAAAGTCAGTACGCATATATTATAAACTACTGGATACCGGAACTATTAAGTATAGGCCAGAATATTCACCCAGAGGACACTACGGTTAATGGGTTATCTCTGACAAATCAAAAGCAATTGATGATTTGTGAGGTTATAAAATTGAATTCAAAAATAGGTTTGAAACCACCTGAATTTTTAGATAAAATTACCGCAGATAATCTGACAAATCAGGATATCTCATCTATAATATCGTATTTAGAGGCCATACAAAAAATGGCTCAAAAAAAACTTCATAAGATTATTAAAGAAAAGGATATGATTTATAATTCTCTGCAAACAAAGGTAGGAAAAGAGCGATTAGAGACTTTGCGTGAAGATTATACCAATGAACAGATAGAGAAATTTGTTTTAAATAAAGAAGAAATTAGCAAATTGCTAAATACCCAAAAGAAAATTATTCAAAAATATGAGCCTGTATTTGAATCTCCTCCTGAAAGGAATGGGAGAGCCCAATTCTATAGTTCCGTTAAAATATTAGGAAATTTAAAAATAGGAACATTTTTATTCAACGTTATAACCATATGGCTCTTTAATTTAATACTCTATATTATTTTACTCGTGAATGTTAGGAGAATAAAATTCTAAAAACAAAAGCTATGAAAGATTACGATATGAATGGAGGTTTGAAAAAAAATTACTTTTTTAAAAATCTAAGTTTAATTATGCTGATGATTTTGAGCCTGAATATCAATATTAAAGCACAATACTGTAATGGTTTTTCAGAAAAAAATTGTAAATTACCCATAGACTGGAATTACGAAATCAGCTCTCAATCAGTTGGCATAGAAATGTATCAGGGACAAGTTTATAGGATATATGCTGTTCTTTATTCTGATAATGAATATTCAATAAGATTTTGCCCTGATAATGAATTAGGTAAAATTCAGTACCGCCTGTTAAGTGAAGGTGTTGAATTGGCTAAAAGAACTTTTGATTCAGGATTTGAATCGGAATTAAGCCATATTGAATTTGTAAATACCATTACTCGCAGGATTTTAATTGAGGTTAAGGTACAAAAAACCAGTTTGAATATTGATCGCGATAACGTTAAGTGTCTGGGAATTACCATTGGCAGTACCAAAGAATATAGTATTAATTAATCGAAATATAACTTATGAATTTAAAATGTTGAAATATGAAACATGTTCGTCAATTAATTTATTTGGTCATTCTTACTTGTTGTATTCAGTTAGTGAGTTGTAGACAAAATAATTCGGCAAAAAATTCAACTGATAAATTAGCTGTTGAGGTCAATGCTGATAGTATTAGCACTAAAATGGATTATTACAGATTTCCGTCTCCTGATGAAGTATTGGGTCTGATTGAGGAATCTGATCTAAAATTTCTGCCTGGAATTGTAAATTCCACAGATCGTTTAAAATATTATAAAAGTTCAGATAAACAGGCTCTAAATCTTGGGGTTTATGTTTCTGATCTGGCTTACCTTTCAGTTTTCCCCAGCCAGGAAAAAACATATCTTTATATAAATACCATAAGTGAATTAACTGATAATCTGGAAATTGAGGGCGCATTTTCAAAAAACTTCGTTGAACGCATGCATAATAACATGGATAACCTTGATTCCCTGGCAATGTTCTCGGGTGATGTTTTTTATAAAATTGTGGTATACCTTGAAAACAATAATAATGAAAGTACATTAGCCTTAATTTCATTAGGAGCGTTTATTGAAAGCACTTATTTATTACTAAATTATATTACTGATTACAATCAGCAGGAACCGTTAGTGCAAAGGGTTGCAGATCAAAAATATGCCTTTGATAATTTATGCCAGTCACTGTTGAAAAATATGGATAATCAGTCCGAAAAAGTATATATAGACATGATTTCCGAAATTAAGAAAGTATATAATTCCATAGATGTAGATGAAGCTGAATCAACCGTTAGTAAAACCAAAACCGGGGAATTGGTTATTGATGGAGGTGAAAGCTTTGTGTTATCTGAAGATATTTTAAACCAGATAAAGGAAATTATATTTAAAGACAGGAAATCAATAATTGAATAAAAATATAACTATGCTATTACGAAAATTATTCATTATAAATTTAATTTGTGTAACATTCTTTATGGCACAAGGTCAGAAAAGTTGTTATGATTATGAAAACAAATGTGATGGTTATGGCCCGCCGTTTAAATATAGCGGACAATCGAAAAGTACCGTATTCAAAAAAGGACAGACATCAAGTTTTTACCTGGTTACTTATGGCGGATATGAGTACAGCGTTAGCATTTGTCAGGACCGCAATTTAAAAGGTATTTTCTTTAAAATAAGAGAAGATAATCCACAAAAGACTATACTTTATGATAGTTCGGTGGAGGAAGATGATATGCTTTGGAAACAGTTTTATGTTAAAAAATCTAAACGCCTGATTATCGAAGTCACCGTTCCCGAAAGTGAAGATGAAAATGAACGGTACAAAAAGAGTGTGGGTTGTGTTGCTGTAGTTGTGGAATACCTTCACTCAAGCGACAAGGGATTTGATTGATTCTGAAATATGTTCAAATTTAATGGAAATATTTTTAAGACATTAGCCCTTGTAGTACTTTGGTTATATACTCCGGTAGGAGGCAGGAAAATATTCGCACAAAATGTCAATTTGCGAAATAATCAATATCTTAAATACGCTTCCCGATCTGCTGAAATGTCTGATTATATAACAGCAGCCGAAATGTTGGAGCATTACCTTGAAATTAAGCCTGGTAATAATAAGGTTAAAGTAAAATTGGCTGGATACTATTTCAGAAACAAACAGTATGCAAAGGCTTTAGATTTGATTGATGACCTGGCTAAATCCGGCTGGAAAAGCGATAAATTGCTGTTTCTGTCAGGACAATGCCTAAAGGCTTCAGGCGAATATGAAAAAGCCATTAAATTGTTTGAACAATGCAGAAAGAAAACCAGAAACAAGTCGTTATCAACCAGTAGTGCAAAGGAAATTGTTGGATGTAAAGCGGCAATTGAGTCGATGTATGAGCCCAAAGACGTTTCCATTAAAAATTTAGAAAACCTAAACACAAAAAGTCAGGAATCATCGCCGGTTTACTTAAACGATTCAGTAATTATTTTTTCATCGATGAACCTTGACCGTGTGGTCGAAATACCAATTTATGATTCAGTTGTTGTTTCAAGAAATAAGCTTTTTTATGGTTATTTAAGTGATAGCAACTGGTACAAGGGGAAAATTTTACCGCCGGTTGTCAACGATGAAAATTATTATATTGCTAATGGGGCGTTTTCGTTAAATGGTGATCGGTTTTATTATACAAAATGCAGCGAGAACTGGTTAAACCATAATGTATGCAAATTATATTATTGCACATATAATAAATACAGATATGGCATGCCTGAAAGTATCGATCTTGGTATTAATAATCTTCAATACACAGCTACACACCCAACAACCGGTGAGACCTATGACAGTAATTATGAAGTAATTTATTTTGCTTCAGATATGCCAGGTGGTCTGGGGGGAATTGATCTTTGGTATATAGTTTACAATAGAGTAAAACATAGTTTTACCTCGCCAAAAAATTTGGGGAGCCACGTAAATACAAAGTATAACGAAGTAACACCGTTTTATAATAATAAAACTAAAACCTTGTATTTTAGTTCAGACAGGCCAGATAGCTTTGGAGGATATGATATTTTTAAATCTACCGGAAGTTTAAAAAGCTGGAGTACTGTCCGCAATATTGGATATCCTTTTTGTACCAACGCCGACGATATGTATTTTATCTTAAATCATGATCAGGTGGATGGATTCTTGGTTTCGAACCGCACCGGGAGTAAAAAATTAGCTGATGAGTATTGCTGTTACGATATTAATTCGTTTCATATAAACAGTACCAACCGGGTGATGATAAAAGGTAATTTAATGGCGGCCATTGATCCGTCAATTGAGAAATATCTGAATAAAGGGATAGAAATGAGCAGTCCTGATTCATTGCCTGAATATAACCTACAGGTTGCATTATATCTGTATGCAAATAAATTGGCCGACGATTCATTATTCATAGCCACCGACACTATTGGCCATGATGGTTCATATTCATTTGCAGCAGAACCTGATAACGAATACAAATTGTTCTTTTTTAATGATAATACCATTGAAAGCAGTTTGGAAGTTTCAACCAAAGATATTGATGATAAAAGCAAGCAGGATATTGCTGTAAAACCTTTAACCCTTGCTGTTTTACCAAAGCAGGCGCTTAAAATTAATAATATCAATTACGAGTTTGGCAGCAGCAATTTAACCAAAAATGCAAAACAGGCTATTGATTCTTCAATACTCAGCCTGTTATTCGAGAATCCTGCATTAAATATTGAAATTAATTCGCATACTGATAGCGTCGGTGGTTTGGAATATAATTATAAACTATCAGATTTAAGGGCAAAAAATGTGGTAAAGTATTTAATATCAAAGGGCATAGATTCAAACAGGTTAAGCTACCATGGTTATGGCGAATCGTTTCCCCTGTATCCGAATACGAATCCGGATGGTACTGATAATGTTGAGGGACGGGAAAAAAACCGAAGAACAGAATTTAAAATACTGAGTAAAAACAAATAACAATCAGCGATGCGGCTGTTTATTGTAAAAATATTACGGTTAACTATAATACAGGTACTTGTTGTATTTGCTGTTATGATAATAAGCACTCGGGGTTTAGCCCAGATTAATTCCTACTATAGCAGCAATGCCACTAAATGGCTGATAAATCCATCCCTTATTGGTGATAACGAGTTTGACTGGAATATTTATAATGTTCTAAGCACAAAAAGGGCATTAATGAATAAGCAACGTAATGCAATTTTGCTGGGTGGCGATTATAAATTCTTTCTGTTCCCGGACGAAATTAAAATGGGTGGTATAGTTGCACGCTCAAGCTATGTGGGTTTCCCGGTAAGTGATTTTGAATTTGCCGGTACAATTGCATACCAGAAAAGAATGCCTGGAGGTAATATTTCAGCCGGATTTCAAGCCAGCTTTGTACAGGTACAGGTTGATGCCAATCAGTTAATATTCCCTGATCAGTACAACCACCTTTTAGGAGGTTACGATGTATTGACACCCAGTGCCGAACCACTGTCGGTTAATAATGTCAGTTATTTTGATGCCACAGCAGGTGCTGCTTACGACTTTAATTTAATCAATTATAAAAGCAGGATTGGCTTAACAGTGTTTCATTTAAACCAGCCTAAATATTCCTTTTCTCTACAGGATGAACGAAAACCTATCGAAATGTTATTGCATTTAAACACCCTGCATCGGTTGAACAACCTTTTAAGTTTGCAGCCTGAATATTATATGTTTAATTCAGATTATTTTATAGAACACAAAATTGGAGCAGTGCTGGGATTAAATTCATTTCGGTTTTCAATACCGGTAAAATCGGTTTCGTTTGCCTCGTATTTAAGTTTACGAAACAACGAGTATCCCGATTTGGTTTTAACACAGTTAGGATTTAAATTTTATAAAATAACGTGTTTGCTTAATTATGATTTTTCGTTAGGCATTAACAATAGTTCACTCTTAAATTATAAGGTTTTTGAAATGGGTATAGTTTTTAACGGGTTTAATTCAAATCCGCCGAAATATGTTATACCATGTCAGGTATTTTAGTTATATAATATGCATCGGTTGTGTCATAAATTAATATTGATTATAAGCTTGCTTGCGCTTGCTTTACCAGCTTTGTCACAGGTTAAAGGGTATTTTAACTGTGATGATTCAGTGAGCTGCGGGCCAATGTTGGTGAAATTCACATATTATAGCGGCACCATTCAGCCCACTCAATATAATTGGGATTTTGGCAATGGGCAAACATCAGATATTATGAATCCGGCGGTGCAATATGACATACCGGGTAAATACACCGTAACCCTAATAACGGTTGATGGCCAGCTAAACAGTGATACAATTATAAAAACCAATTATATTATTATCCATAACAAACCTATTGCCGATTTTATTTTAAAAACACCATCAAAAGGATGTATCCCATTATCAGTAGTTTTTGAACAGGCTGTTATTTTGGCTGATACAACTATAAAAAACTATTTATGGGATTTTGGTGATAATCATTCTGCAAACAGTGCTATTGTGAATAATACTTATGTAAAAGGAGGAAATTATAATTTAATGTTGCATGTAACCGACAATAATAACTGTGAAGATATAATATATAAAGACTCATTGATAACGGCATATGCAAAGCCATCGGTGGATTTTTCTTCCACCGAAAGTATTTCATGTAATGATACCCTGACTGTCAGGTTTAATCAGGTTTCAAATATAGAAAATGCCAAATCGTATCTGTGGAATTTTGGTGATAACGGATATTCAAACGTACAAAGCCCGTATCATAAATATCAGGACTTTGGTTCATATAATGTTAAATGCGTAATTACAGATAATAATAATTGCGTTGATTCAATTGAAAAGTCCAATTATGTAATACTTAACAAAGTATACAGAAATATTCAAATTAATAAAGATATAATTTGCCGAAATACGTTATTGCCGGTTATTAACACTTCGACAGGAATTAATAACTATAAATGGGATTTTGGAGATGGAACCTATTCAACCGATTCAAATCCAGTAAAACACTATAAAAATTCAGGAAATTTTACCTTAAAGATAATTACAACTTTTAATGGTTTTTGTACTGATACAATCATTAAGGCAATTACCGTCGATTCAATTAAAGCTGGTTTTGTAAGTAATAAAAATCATTTATGTGAATTGCCAGCTGTTGTGTCCTATAAGGATGCATCTATCGGGGCATCAACATGGAATTGGAAATTTGGAAATGGTAAAACCTCAAACCAGGTTGATCCGGAAGTTACCTATGTAAAAAATGCATTTATTAATAAAAATCTGAAGCAATTATATTCTGATACTTTAATTGTATCAAGTGAAGCTGGCTGTTATGATACTTTAATTGTTGACAGCAGTGTGTTTGTTATTTTGCCAAATATCTATTTTACACCAAACGATTCCAGTCAGTATACAAACCTGATAGAAGGTTGCGCACCGCTTACCATCAATTTTCAAAATAAATCGGTGGCGACTGATTTAAACGACACTATATCAGAATTTAAGTGGACTTTTGGAGGAACAGTTGAATCAATTGAAAAAAATCCTGTATATCAATTTAATGAGCTGGATAGTATACAGGTTGTTTTAAATGTAATTAATGAATCGGGATGCACAAACTCTGATTCAATCACAATTAGAACGGGAAAACCATTGGTGGCAGATTTTTCATATGATATTCCTGATGAAATTTGTGGATCGGAAAAAGTTCAATTGTTCGATGAATCAAGAGAGACTGGTCTTGCAAATGCCTGGAAATGGGAATTTAGTGATGAAACTAATTCTAAGGAAAAAAATCCGGAACATGTATTTTTAGATACCGGATACGTTGGAGCCAGGTTGACTGTTTTTTATAATGGTTGTTTTGATGAAGGTTCAGTTAAAGAGGTAAAGGGTATAACCTATGTTAAAGGTCCTGCCGGTAATTTAAGCTACCAGCTTGATTGTAGTAAACCCCATGATTTCACATTTGCAAATGAAATAAACGATTTTGATCGTTTTTATTGGCGGTTTGGCGATGGTACAGGAGATTCTACTCAAAATTTAATAGTAAAACATACTTATAAAAATAAAAGTTACTACATGGTAGGTTTAACAGCCGAAAATAATCGAACAGGTTGTTCACTTCAGGTAAATGGAATTATTAATGTCAGCGATGTAAAAGCGGATTTTAATATTGATAATATTCATGCTTGTGTTGATGATTCTGTATATTTCGATCCCAAACCGTCCATTGATGAAGTAAGTTTTCCCTATGAAAATGAATCTGTAAAGTATATATGGGATTTTGATGATAAAGAAATTCCTTCGAATGATGCCATTAAATTTAAGTTTTTGGAAAAAGGAGAACACAGAATTGTGCTTACTGTAAAAGGGGCTAACGGATGTGTCTCAACAGTCGGTAAAACTATTAAATCATACAAACCCAAAGCCCTTTTTACCATGGACGACTCCATTGGTTGTATTCCTTTATTGGTAAATTTTACAAACCTATCAGTAACCGATACTTTATGGAAATCATTTAAGTGGGATTTTGGTGACGAAATAGTTTCAAATGAAACTACGCCGCAACATAAATTTCAAAAAAATAATCAGTTTAATATTAAACTTGTAGCTGAAGACGCTCTTGGTTGTAAAGATACAATGATAAAAGCAGGAAGTGTATTGGCATCGAGGCCCATGCCAAATTTTACAATTGGAAAACAAACGGTTTGTTTAAAAGATTCTATAAAGTTTGTAAACAATTCTCCAGGGATGGGTATTTTATGTGACTGGCATTTTGGCGATGGTACAACTTCCGATGAATTTAGCCCCATTCATGCATATTCCGATACGGGTAAATATGACATATCACTCTATATGATCGATTCCTTGGGTTGTGATACTTTGAGTACTTTTCCCGGATACCTGAAAGTGGTGGGTTTACCTAAAGCAGATTTTAATTTAAAAATCCATAACGTATCCTGTTACCCGGCATTGGTCGAATTTACAGATAATAGCCTTGGAGATAGTATTGTTACAT
Source organism: Bacteroidales bacterium (assembly GCA_046704385.1). Taxonomy (GTDB): domain Bacteria; phylum Bacteroidota; class Bacteroidia; order Bacteroidales; family SZUA-534; genus GH45. The sequence continues at coordinate 76,157 of JBJKSB010000071.1, forward strand.
GGAACTGGGATTTTGGTGACAAGAGCCAAAATTCAGCAGTTAAAAATCCTTTACATACGTATAACCAATCAGGTAATTTTAATGTTTCATTGAAAGTCACTACCGTGGATGGTTGCACGGATACTGATTTAGTTGAAAATCTGGTTAAAATTAAGGGCCCATACGCAGCAATTAATCTTAAAGATACCACCTGCAAAGATGTTCCTTTCACAATGAGTATGCTTGATAGTACTAATATTTACTATTTTGAATGGGTATTAAGTAATAATGAAATTATTAATGATTATTCTTTTGACTTGCAGTTTCATGAGTTTGGAGAACATGAAGTATCACTTTATCTGAAGAGCGACTCGGCTGGCACTTGTGACAAGATTATAAACAAAAAAACCTTTGTACCCACTTTAATAAGTGCATATGTTGTTGATGACAGCATGGGTTGTGCACCACATCTTGTGAATTTTGCTGAAAATGCAGTAGGTGCATACTCATATTTTTGGGAATTCGAAGAAGGAGGAGTTTCAATTTCACAAGATCCGGCGTATACGTTTACACGGGCTGGAAACTATTCAGTTAAATTATTGGTATCAAATACTTCCGGATGCAATGATTCCAGTTTTAAAAATATATTGGTAAATCCATTACCAACAATAATACTGAGTGATGATATGATTATTTGCAGGGATGATACAGCAACAGTAGTAGCTACGGGAGGTGTTGGTTATAAGTGGTTAGCAAACAATGAAATAACAAATAATATTACTCCAATTACCGGCGTTTTTCCTGATTCAACACGACGGTATGTTGTAGAAGTAGTTGATTCAAATTTGTGTGTTGATACGGCCGGAGTTACCATTTTTGTGCAGCAAAAACCAGTATCTGTTGTTTATAGCAATGATACTATGATAATAATCGGCGATGAGGTAGAATTAAGCGCAGGACAATCAGGTGGTGACTATTTTAAATGGAGTCCAAACGATAATATCAGTTGTGTCGATTGTTTTTCAGTATTTGCCAAGCCTGTTGAAAAAACAGTATATAAGTTTATCGTTATGGATCGTAATGAATGTTTTTCTGTTTATGATTCTGTCCAGATAAGTATTGATTATAAATATTCAGTTGATTTACCAAATGCATTTACTCCGAATAATGATGGCATTAACGATGTAATTTATGTTAAAGGTTGGGGAATTAAAGAATTGTTGGATTTTAGTGTTTATAATGCTAATAATAAAAAGGTTTTTCAGACGCAGGATATTAATGTTGGGTGGGATGGGACTGATAATATGGTGGAACTTCCAGCTGGTGTCTATTATTACTCGGTTAAAGTATTGGGATATGATGACATTCAAAGGGAAAAGGCAGGGAGTATTTTCATTTTAAAATAACTGTTATCTGTAAGATAATATTAATGTGAGAATGGTAAAAGCAAAATAAATTGTTCCTGTCCTTCGGCCCAATTTGTACAAATCAGTTATCATATATATACTACTTTAATTAACATTTACACTGGTAATATAACATTTGTATCGGTTTTATTTAACAAGTGTCACATATTAATATATAAAAGCTTTATTACTTTAGTAACAGGTGAATTTTAAATTTATCATTAACTAATCTGATTTATTATGAAAAAACATTTACTATTAGCACTATTTTTTATGGCAGCTCTGACCTATACTAAGGCACAGGAGCTGTTAGTTGGTGGAAACATGGAAGACGATCAGGCTTGGCAATTTTCAACCCCTAATGGTTCTGATGCTGCTGATTTAGTAACTCCAACATTTAATTATACTGAAGATATGCCGACAGGCGGAGCCGGAGGATGCCTGGAACTAACCGGTTATGGTCAGACTCGGAGTGTTACGTGGCAGGAAATAACAATAGTACCTGGAGATACCTACTCATTTACAGGATTTGTTAAGAATATTTCTGCAGATGCTCTTGAAAATACCTGGATTGAAGTTATTTTATCAAGGACTGAACCTAATCCTGATACAGATTATGGTGCAGGATTTGGTGATTATATTTATTCCAACAACAGCTGGATGGCTGCTCCTTATGGTGATTTTACAGAACTTGATGGTGACTTGCTTTCAACCATGCAATTATCTTTAAAAGGAAATGGTGATGATGTTGCTGATGAAGTATTAACAGAACCTACCTTTGTAATTCCTGATACAATTTCAACAAATATCTGGTATGTGGCTATCAAAGCTGGTTGCTGGAATACTGCAGGTGATGATAATCCAACCTTCGACTTTTTATTTGATGAACTCAGCCTGATTGACCAGGATGGTGTTTCAGTTAGAAGTACGGCAGTAAATAAAATGCTTGAAATTTTCCCGAATCCTTCAACAGGTTTGGTTAACCTGAAATTAGATGAGCCGGCAAGTATTAAGGTTTACAATACTCTGGGTAAAGAAGTAAAATCAATGAATCTTAATAACCAAATGAACTCAATTGATTTGAGCGATTTAAATAAAGGTATTTACATTATTAAGGCTGATAACGGAAAAGAAACCACATTAAACAAACTTATTCTTGAATAGAATGATATAAAAAATAAAATCAGGGCAGATACTGTTGTCCCGATTTTTGTTTAGAATTAGCCCCTTGTAAATTATTTTTGCAAGGGGTTTTTTTATGATTTTAAGATATTTTATAAAAAAAATGCTTTGGTTGTTTGCTAAATATAAAAATTTGATTATATTATTATCATTATAATTGATAAATATATTATCATTTTAAATATGAAAACAAACAATCAAATACTCAGCGATTTATGCTTAAAGTCAAAAGAGCTTGAGCGGCTTATTAAAGCATTTGACTTATCCGTTGAAAAATGCGGTAACTATAAAAATAATCCTGCACAAAAAATGAAACCGGTAAAACATGCCTTTGCCAGATTATGAGTAGGTTAATACATTATTCGAGTGATCAAATTTTTAAAATCTTTGTTATGATTTCGGAAAAATTAAATTGATCATTGAATATCATAAATGATGTTCCTATATTTAGATAAAATATTCAATCAAAATTATAGGAGGTAATATGTCATTTAAATGTAATATAGGGCTTCACGTTTGGGATGGTTGTACTTGTACCGAATGTGGCAAAGTAAGGAGCGATCACCATGATTTAAAAGACAATTGTGAGAAATGCGCCAAATGTGGAACGGTTATTCCTGATCAACACAACTGGTCGCACGATTGTGAAAAATGCTCAAAATGTGGTGCAACGCGTGAAAATATTCATGACTGGCGAATGGATTGTGAAACGTGCACTGTTTGTGGAACTAATCGTAAAGGGCATCATGAACTGGTTGATGGAATTTGCGTTAAATGTGGTCATGGAACTTTTACTGATAAAAGAGATGATTTGGCTTATCGGGTAGTGAAAATAGGAGATCAGATTCTTATGGCCGAAAACTTCAAAAGAATTCCTAATGATGGAAATTCATGGTCATATGAGGGAGAAGAAAAAAATGTGGGGATTTATGGATATTTATATGACTTTGAAACCGCACAAAAAATGACTCCGGCTGGTTGGCATTTACCAAGTAAAGAGGAATGGGAAACACTGATCCAGGATTTAGGAGGAAATGACAAACACTTGGTAGATAAATTGAAAAAAGGTGGCGAAAGCGGATTTGACGGTTTAAATGGTGGGTTGCGCAACGCACGCGGAGCCTTTAACAGTCTGGGTGCCAGTGGCCATTTTTGTTGTAGTACACAGGAAAGTGATGATAATGTATGTCATTTTAAGATAAGCACTTTGAAAGGAGCTGCAGAATTTGAAAAAGGTGAGAAGAGTATTGGGTTGAGTGTAAGATATTTTAGGGATAAATAATAATTGTATCAGTATATTGAAAAGGCCTGTTATTAATTAAATAACCGGCCTTTTTCTTCAATTGCTATAATGAATTGCCTCAAAATTATAGACTGAAAGATTTCTTTTTTATTTATGGCATGATGATTGAATTATGTTAACTATTGTTAACGAAATTCAATTAATTAACTAATTAAATTCTATTCACATGAAAACAAACATTGCTCTTTTAGTGCTTGGAATAGTATTATTCAATTCAGTCAACCTTTATGCACAATGGACTCTGGGTGGAAACCTATGGTGTTACTATCAGAATAACGATTATAAAAATAATCCTAACGTTTTAACTGATAATAATAAATATTCAGATATAAACATTACCCCATCGGTGGGATATTATCTTAATAGTCAGATAGTAATCGGTATAACTGCTGGCGTTGATATAAATAAATATAATACAGAGTATAATTATAGGAATGATCTTTCATCAAACTACAGTAGGCAATCAAAATATTTTGGTCTCACTGGTGGATCATATATAAAATATTACAAATCATTTTCTGAGAAAATTAGCTTTTGTAATACATTAACTCTTTACTTTGAAAATGGAGTGAATAATGTTGAAGAAAGTTATACTAGTGATACTTATATATCAAAAAGTATTGAAAAGGAGAAAGGCATAAATCTCGCTTATACTCCAGCTTTAAGTTTTAAGATTAATGACCACGTTAATTTAGAATTGTCTTTTGCCGCTATATATTTTGGCAAATCAAAAAGTAAAACAAACAATTGGAACGAAGATCGACAAACCGGAGTTAAAACGAATGAGATTTCTTTAGATGGGTCAAGTGATTTTAATGTAGGTATTTATTACAATCAATTTGGAATTGGTATAAACTATAAATTCTAAATAAAGGTTACCAAATCCTTCCTCTTTATTTTACCAGATTCCGTTAAAGGGAAGTTCTTTAGAAATTTTATTTCTTTAGGGTTAGAGTAGTGAGGAAGGATTTCTTTGATCTTATCAAAAAGTTCTGAAGTTTCGAACGGCTCTCCTTCAATAACAAGCACAACTTTTTGGCCTAACTTATCATCGGGTACACTGGAAATACAAAAACGATTTGATATCAAGTGTTCAATTTTAGCTTCAATTTCTTCCGGTGAAAATTTAATACCGCCTGAATTGATAATAAAATCAGCACGTCCTTTCCATTTAAAAAGTCCCTGGTTATCAATTATTTCAATAATATCGTTGGTTTTCATGCGGTAAATTCCTAATTCCGGGAAATCAACAACCATAACATCATTAAATCCCTGGTTTAAATAGACACCGTTGAAAGGGACAAAATAATCGATTAGTTCAGGTGCAATTTGCCTGACCGCAATATGAGAAAGCGTTTCAGTCATACCAAAGGTTTCGTATGCAATTACTTTGTGTTTGAGCAATTCATTAATTAACGATCGCGGAACCTGTCCGCCTCCTATAATTAAGTAGTTAAGTAGATTGAATTGTTCCGGGCATTTTAAACTCTCATAAACTTGCATGGGTACCATGGCTGCAAAGTCAATTTTTTCACTTAGGCTGCTTACTGGATTTTGCGAGGGTTCCACACAAATCAACCTCATACCGGAAACCATGGCGCGGACCAGCATCATTTTGCCGGCGATATAAGAGGCAGAAAGGCAAAGTAACCCTAAACAACTTTCGTTTAATTGGAAATAATCGCAGGTTTTTGTAGCCGAAACCCACAATTTCGATTTTTCAACATGAATAATTTTAGGCTCACCTGTCGATCCAGATGTTTTTAAGTCAACCGTTGGTTTATCATTCGCCCATTCCTCTATAAAATCAATTATATCGTTCCACCATTTTTTATTGGGCTGCAAATTTCTTAATTCATTGAGCTGAATATTGGGCGTAAGTTCTATTGAATGGTTATTAATGACAATTTTCACGATTGCTATTATTTTTTATTTATTTAATGGAATATTCCATTTTTTAGCTTGATTGTACCAAAGCTTTTCCCCCTTTATTTCAAGCGGTGAATCAATATTATTGGAATAAACCTGCCCGGTTCCAAGTCCCTGGGGCATATCTGATCCATTCAAATACGTCCATTGCGAAATCGCATTTAATCCAATATTACCTTCTAACGCCGACGTTACCCACCAGCCAATATTTCTTTCCTCAGCCAGACGAGACCATTTCATTGTTTCAGCTAAACCTCCAATTAAAGATGGTTTTAATATTATAAATTGTGGCTTGATGGTTTCGAGTAGATCGACTTTTTTACCGGGTAGTACACCTATTAGCTCTTCATCAAGGGCAATAGGCAACGCAGTTTTTAGGCAAAGTTCCTGCATCTTTTCCCATTGTCCTGATTTTATAGGTTGTTCAATAGAGTGCAAATTGAATTTCGAGAGAATTTCTAATTTTTGTAAAGCATTATCAGGGTTGAAGGCACCATTGGCATCTACTCTTATTTCAAGATCACCAGCGCTGAATGATTTACGTATATGTTTCAGTAACTGCAATTCATCATCAAAATTGATAGCACCAATTTTAAGTTTTATACATGTAAATCCCAGCCTGATCTTTTCATCAATTCTGAATAGCATTTCATCTTTTCTGCCCATCCAAACCAGTCCGTTTATTTGAATCCCGGCTTTTCCTTCTGTGAAGTCAGATGGAAACAGGATTTGATTTCCTCCGTTTTCTAAATCAAATCTGGCCGTTTCAATGCCAAATTTTAGGGCAGGAAATGGATCCAATACTTTTATATCGTTAAAGGAATCTGGGTTACTAATAAAAGCAGAAAGTTGTTCTTCAATATCTTTCTCATTTTCAGACGAAAGTCCCGGAATCAGGGAAACCTCACCCCAACCTGCAATCGTGTAATTTTCATCGTCCCAAAGTTTTATAAAATACGATGGTTTTTCGGTTAAAACACCTCGCGACGTTCCACCCGGAGTAATAAAATGAAATTTATAAGGATAATACTGTGCTTTTAACATATTACAAAAGTAATCCTATACCAACCCAAACAGAAATTAAAAGCGTGGAAAGTGACAGTTGTTTTAGTTCAGGATCAAGACTTTTAGGATCATTATTTTTAATTATCCTGGATACATGCACTGTCAACGGTATGGCAGGTATAATTAGCGATAAAACGGTGTAGAATTTGCCAAGCTCAATCAGGTATATCACAAAAAGTACCAGTCCAAGTACGATTAAAAGGGCATGGTAAATTTTGCCGACTCGATTTCCAAAGCGCACGGCCAGTGTCATTTTACCTGAATTTTTATCATTCTCCACATCACGCATGTTGTTAATATTCAGAACACCGGTACTTAACAATCCAACTGAGGTTGCCGGAAGAATTACCCATCCACTCAATCGTTGGGTAAATAAATAATAAGTTCCCCAAACCGAGGCAATGCCAAAAAAGATAAAAACCATGATATCGCCAAAACCTTTATAGCCAAAATTCCTTTTCCCAACCGTATATTTTATAGCAGCTCCAATCGCGCCAATCCCAGCTAACATGAATACAAAAAAAGTTAAGCTAAACAAATTTCCAAGTGATACCTTCAATAACAAAATTCCTGTAACCAAAGCCATGAATCCGGTCAGGTATATTGCTATTTTCATCTCTTTAGGACTTATAAGTCCACTTTGAACAGCTCGCTCAGGCCCAACGCGATTTTCATTATCAGTACCATGCGTAAAATCACCGTAATCGTTGGCTAAATTGGATAAAATTTGAAGGAGCAGCGTGGTGATTAAGGCAAGGGAAAAAATATCGTAACGATAAATTTGCTCGCTAAAAGCCATTAAACCTGCCAGTATAACCCCGGAAACAGCCAGTGGCAAAGTTCGTAATCTGGCTGCGTGTATCCAGGCTTTGAGTTTAGTTTTATTCATTTAAAAGCATCCTTTTAAAGATATTTCAGTTACAATCAATAGAAATCTGTTAAATCAGTGTTCCATATTATGGAAGACGTTTATATTTACTGAAATCGGGTTTGCGTTTTTCAAGAAATGCAGTTTTACCTTCCTGTGCTTCATCGGTGTAATAATATAACATGGTGGCATTTCCGGCTAGTTCCTGTATTCCTGCTTGTCCATCCAATTCTGCATTTAACCCGGCTTTAATCATGCGCAATGCTATAGGAGAGTGCTGTAGTATTTCTTTACACCACTGAACGGTTTCATCTTCAAGCTGATCCAGAGGGACAACTTTATTCACTAATCCCATGTCTAAGGCTTCCTGAGCACTGTATTGACGACATAAGAACCATATCTCGCGGGCTTTTTTCTGTCCTACATGACGGGCCAGGTACGAGGAACCAAAACCACCATCGAAGCTGCCAACCTTAGGGCCGGTCTGCCCGAATATGGCATTTTCAGAAGCTAATGAAATATCACACATTACATGAAGTACATGTCCACCACCAATGGCATAACCATTTACCATGGCAATTACAGGTTTTGGAATACTCCTTATTTGCTTTTGAACGTCCAGAATATTTAGCCTGGGAATACCATCTTTACCAACATATCCTGCACGCCCTTTTACTTTTTGATCGCCTCCGCTACAAAATGCTTTATCTCCTTCGCCGGTGAATACTACCACGCCAATATTGGGATCCTCACGGCAAATACTCATGGCATCGCTCATTTCCATGGTGGTTTCAGGCCTGAATGCATTTCTAACTTCAGGTCTGTTTAGGGTAATTTTTGCGATACCTTCAAAAAATTCAAATTTAATATCCTCGTATTCCTTAATTGTAGTCCAGTTCCTTTTCATATACTTATCTCTATATTATGTATAATTTAAACCGGCAAAGTAAATTATTGTTTTAGTTTTTCAAAATACCTAATACCATTTTACGACATCAAATATAACCAGAATATAGGTGAATTGACCGCATTCTAAATCATAATCATTATTCGAAATTGTATTTGTGAGATTTATCATTTTGGAATAATGGAATATTAGCGCGTCACTTTTGTTCGGTGGAGCTATTATTAACTGATAATAGCTCCATCTGATGTCCGGGCGGACATTTATCAACCAATAATTGCTCTATCTGTTTTCGGGGAAACTTTAAACGAAAGTTTATGCCTTTATAACCGGAATAAGTAATGATAATGATAGCTTGAATTTTAATTGTTTTTCAGATGCGTAACTAATTTTCGGTAAACTTCAGCTGAAAAATCCGAAGATGTAAAAACTTCTAAAACAGTACAGTTTTGTGAAGTCATTAATAAGGGGAGTGTCTCAATTAATTCAACTTGGTTTGAAGCTTTTAAATAGCTGATATCGAAAGCCTGGCAAATTTTTTCAGCTTTGGCAGTTTGATGCGTATTAAAAAAACTTTCAATCTGTTCGGTTTGCCGTGGACCTGGAATTACCTTAAAAATATTTCCACCTTCGTTGTTAATAAGCAGGACTTTTAAATTTTTAGGAACATGCCGGTTCCAAAATGCGTTTGAATCGTATATAAAACTTATATCGCCTGTTATTAAAATTGTCAATTCACTGGATGCCAAGGCACTTCCTGCTGCGGTGGATGTTGATCCATCAATGCCACTGGTTCCTCGGTTACAGTAATAATTTACTCTATCGTGTTTTGGAAAAAATTCAGCATACCTTACTGGTGTGCTGTTGCCCAGATGCAAATTGACAGACGAATTCAATTGTTTGAAAAATATATCGTAAATATTTAAATCGCTCCAATCTGTTGACTTGAAAAATTCACGGCTTTTGGTTAATACTATATCATTTTTAGATAAGTAATCGGCTAAAAATAACGGTTCTTTTTTATCAAGTTCATCGGCAAAATTCAGAAAATCAACATGATCAATCATTATCTTATCCGTTAAGGATTGATAAGTATCTACCCGCATCGGATTTTGATCCACATCAAAATGAAACCGGGGTTTATGTTGACGAAGGAAATTTCTGGTTGCCTTTGAAACAACTGGTCCACCTATAGTAATCAGCAAATCGGGGGCAAAGTTTTTACCTTCGTCTTTTTGTAGCGAAAGAAACAGATTTTCAGGTGTCGTTATTACTTTTTCACCCTCAATATTAGCAGTGGGTGGGGCAATAAAAACTATATTTTTTTCGCAAATTAAGTTATCAATTAACTGGTTTACAATTTTGTCAGGTTTATTGACTCCAACTAAAATCATAATCTTATCACTGCCATTCCAGGCTTCAATAAATTCATTCCTTATATGATCAGGTATTTTCGATTTTGAATGGGGATTATGCCTGGTATCTTTCTTAACTTCAATTTCAGCAGTTTCATACAAGGGTTCCATAAATGGAATATTTATATGAACTGGTCCTGTGGGCAAACCAATGGCTTTAGTTAAAGCCTTAATAATTTCAGATTTTCCTTTCTGTAAATTAACATCTGTTTCACTAACAGGTAAATTAGCTGAAAATTTAATGTGATTCTTAAAAATGTTAAACTGCCTGATAGTCTGTCCGTCTTCCTGATCGATTAATTCAGGTGGTCGGTCAGCTGTAATAGTGATTAGAGGGATTTCCTGGTAATAAGCTTCAGTAAGTGCCGGTCCGTAATTTAAAACGGCTGTACCCGATGTACAGACCACAGCAACCGGTTCGCCCAATTGACGGGCTAACCCCAGGGCATAAAATGCAGCACTACGTTCATCGGGAATAGCATAACAGGTAAATTCAGAATGATTATCAAAAGCGATAATTAAGGGTGCATTTCGTGAACCCGGTGAAATAAACACGTGTTTAATACCAAAAGTGTAGCACTGTTCAACCAGTATTTGAACCATCTTTTTATTGCTACTCTGGTATAACATAATTATAATGTTTCGAGTATTTTTTCCAGGGTTTGAATTTTAAGCCTGGTTTCTTCCCATTCTTTTTCGGCATCCGATTCCTGGGTAATTCCTCCACCGGCATATAGAACCACGCCATTATCAAAAGCCTGCAGGCATCTTAAATTAACATATAAGCTTATTTCACCATCGGGATTGAAGGGTCCCAGGTAGCCGGTATAGTATTCGCGGTCGTAACCTTCAGTTTCCAGAATTAATTCCAGCGAATCTTTTACTGGAAGCCCGCATACTGCTGGTGTGGGATGAAGTTTTTCAATAAATTGCCCGATTTTTTGCCGGATAATATTTTTAGGAAAATCCAACCGGGTTTTTATGTGAACCAATTGTCCTGCTTTAGCTGTTTCAGGACCTATTTCAGTAATTTCATTAATATTAAAATCAGTTAAAACCCTGCGAATATGTTCGGTAACTAATTCCTGTTCAACTTGCTCTTTATGATCCCAGGTTACTTCATTGATATCCTTGTAAGGCTGAGTACCCGCCAACGAAACCGTTGAAGCTGTACCATTATTCCCGGCAAGTAGCAATTCAGGTGTCGCACCAACCCAATATCCTGCTTCAGGAATATAAATCTGATACACAAATGCATTCGGATAACTATTATTTAAAGCCTCGAATAACTCAGGCATTTGATTTAAATTGTATTTTGAATGCCATTTGTTTCTTGATAATACTGCTTTTTTAATATCCGTTTTGTTAAAAGTCGACAAAAATTCATGAACCAGGTTGATATGAAGGTTTTTAGAAAAATCAATATCAGCAGTAAATTTATTCTTGTTCCCTTTTAATTTTTTTCGTGGAGTCTCACAATTAAAATCAATGTCTTTGGTATTACTTCCAAAAGGAATAATATAAATAGGCAGGTGCTTACAAATTTGGAAAGGTGCAAATACAAAACCTTTATGATTATCGATGTTTTTAGGCGAATAAGTCTTTATGATATCCTCAGGTTTGCAGAATGCCCGGTCGACCTTCACTGATCCGGGAAACGACCAAATGGCAAAAGGTATTCCACAATGGATTGCCTTTTTAATAAAATCGATGTTATTTATATAATCAGTCAAACTATTACATTTTATCAATTATCATATTTGTCATTCGGCTGATATTTAGCAAATTGCCTTCCTGATCAAATATTTTAATCTCACTAACATGAGTTTGTTTTCCTTTATGTATTAAAGTTGCCCGGGCAGTTACCCGTCCTCTTGATGCACTTTTTACATGATTTCCATTGATGTCAAGGCCTCGTACATCTTGTTTCCCTGTATCTATGAATAGATAGGAAAGAGCGCTGCCTACAGATTCAGCAAGAGCCATCAGAGCACCGCCATGTATAATTTGTGCAGGGTTTATGGTTTTGGAATCAACGGGCATGGTGGCTTCAATAAAGTCGGATCCAATTTTGGTAAATCTGATATCCAGATGATCCATCAACGTATTTTTAATAAGCTCATTAAAATGATCAACAATTTGTTCCTCATTCATGCCCTAAAAGATTTCAGAATGCAAATTAAATTAAAATGCGGCAAACAAAACAATGAATTTCTCATGTTATTTTATCAATTAAAAATTTTTAATCGCACCAGCCAACCTAATATTTTAGTTCTTTTTTATTTAATTGTCAATAATTCAAATTGATAGATGTACCGATAAAAGCTGATTTGATTAAGTAATGAACCCTTCATTAGTCGTAAATTTTGCAATGTTTGTCAGCATAATCCTTTTCTAAGATCCGATTCGAAGTTATTCAGGATATACTTAAACCAATAGGTATAATTTTCAGGATTATTATTTATATCAACTATTAAATCGTTAAACGTGATCCACCGGGTGTTTGCAACCTCATCAGGATTTACTTCCGGGTTTCCGTCCCAACATCCAAAATAAACATGGTCAGTTTCATACTCGGTCAAACCATTATCAAAAGTTTCACGATAAGTAAAGCTGAATTGAAATTTTACAGGGACATCAAAGCCCATTTCAAAAAGCAACCGATCGTGAATGCAATTTTCCATTTCCATATTTTCTAACAAGTGGCTGCAACAAGCATTCGTCCAGAGTGAAGGTGAGTGATATTTATGACGTGCCCGCTGATGTATCAGCATTTCGCCCTTTTTGTTGAATATAAAAACAGAAAATGCACGATGAAGCAGACCTTCCTCGTGCACTTTTAGTTTATTATAGTACCCTGTTACCTTATCATTCTGGTCAACAAGAGCTATAAGCGGGCTGTTTGATTCGTTCATTCAATAATAAATTATCTAATTGTTTTTCGTTTAAATGGGTCGGGTTTCCTGTAACCCAATGTTTTTTACATCCACAAGTGTCCAAAAATACGCATTGTGACGGAATATTCAATTTTTGCATTTCATATCCTCCGGTAATCAGATTCAATGTACAGGCAACACCAACCAGGCCGGTATCTGTCGAATTTTCCCAGGGTTTTAAAAATTTTGAGAACCCTGAGGAATGTGGTATTAGTACAGTTTTTATTCCCCTTTTGTTCAGGTTGGTAGTAAGTTTTGAAACATTACAGCTTTCGGTACAATGCATGCATTTTAACTGATTATCAACCAATTCGGCTTTGCAACTATTGCTTTTTGTCATACATGTAGGCAACAAAACAATTTTATTTTTAGTTTGATGAAAGGCGGGCCTGAGGGTCTGGTTCATAATTTCAGCAGCTACCATGTTCAAATGATATTCATTTGGCTGTCGTGTACAGAAAAAGAAATTCTCTTTTCCTTTATAATTATTTATTGTGCTTAACCTGAAATCGATCCAGGTACGGGTATATTTTCCCAGGTGATTTTCTGCCTCGAACTCAAACCAATGGGTAAATTTCTCCACTTTAGTCCAGAATTCATGTTGATAATCCACATGTTTATTCTCCAGGAAAAGTTTCCAATTCGAAAGCCTTTCAACTTCCTGGTTAAATTCTTTGGTACAGTCGAGCCAATGCAACAGATATTCCAGACGTTCGTAAATTGGAAATTCTTTATTTTTTTCAGTTGCCAGGATTTTATAGGCTAATTGACCCCGATAGTTGTCAACTCGCTTTTTCAGACTTTTATATTTTTTCCTGATTTTATAAAGCTGATTAAAAAGCGGGTGAAAAAACAAGGCATCAATAGACAGGTATTTGTTATAATTTTTCCAAAAAATACCTGCCATTAACAACTCCGCTACATATTCATTCTGTTGTCTGATTTTAAAATTTTTCACTCTTGAAAATTCAATATAATCATTAATTAAGTTTTCAAGTGTTTTTGTGCCGTTTAGTAAAACTTTCCCTGTAAATTCAGCAAGATCGTCATAGAACTGCACCGGGTTATCAGCGCGGATGTTCAATTTGTAAGGACTGGTAATCATGATATCAAAGGTTTTAAGGGTTTTATCGCTTTAAAGACGAAATAACAGTACAAAAGTTGCTTATATACTATTAATATTATACTAAAAAACGGTGAATGAGGAAATTAGCCGGGCGAATATGGAATAGTTCAGCGTAAATGACCCGACAGATTTTATTCGTGATTGTAATACAATTTGGGTTCGGTTGTGATGTTCCAGTGATAAAGTAAATTACAAATTAATCGTGTTTCATTTGGATTGTATTTTGGTTCCCAATCCATGATCGGGCAGTTGCCTGATAGTTTTACAATTTTCTCATCGGAGTGAGCCAGTTCTTCTAAAGCTGCTCTTTCACATTTATATCCTGTAGTATCAAGCCTGTCGGCATTACTAAATGCAGCTAAAAATAGAAATAAAAAAATCAAATAAAGATTTTTTGGTCTGCCTTTCAATTGATTTATTAAAAATAAGGATGTTGACCCAAAAGCAAAGATCAGAGCCAGGGTAACAGGCATAATAGTATCATAACGAAGAATATTTGCCCGGTAACCTCTGTAACCTCCTAATGGTAGTAAAATCATATATACGAAACTGAAAATCCCAATCCATGAAAATATTCGCACTATCTTCTTTCCTTCATTGTTAAAGTATCTGGTCTTTATAATTATAGTATTGATAATTAAATATATGAATAAAATGGGGTAGGCAGGTTTTTGAACTATTAGGTTATAAATACCGGCAGGAATTCTTAAATATCTTTCACCCAAAGAAATAGACTCGGGAAAATTTAATGAGTTATTTCTGCCAACATATAAAGAATAGGCACTAAAAATACACAGGGCTATAAAATAATACAACACCGGTTTTGACATAGCTTTAATGCCAATTGATGCACGGTTAACTATACTCTTACCCGTAGTGGTTTTATAAAAATGATAAAAATGTATCCATAAAATTATTGGACATGCTATTAAAACTACTCCAGGTACCAAAGGCCCATTCAATGACAAAACAGGTATAAACAGCACAAAAGCTGCTATTTTAGCTACCGACCAATTTACTTCTTCCTTTAGATATAACTCTTTGTAAAACGGTTTAAAAAAAAGCAACAAAAGAGCTAATGATAAGGCATAAAAAAAGGTGTAAATAATTGATTGATCGACAATACCCATTAACCTGTTATATCCATGGGTTTGAAACAAGGGCGTGATTAAAACGGCAGCTATTAAAAAGTTTAAATCAGAAATGTTATTGATTTTTGAGATAAATGAGGAGAGTAGGTACAGAATTAAAATTTGAACAAAAATTTGTAAAAGAGCAACTGCCAGATAAACGCTATCAATTGGGTTAACCAAGGCTTGCAATAAATTAGGTGCATGTAGCAGATACTCTTTGGTGGTAAAATGAGCAAAAAATCGATTTGGATTTGGATATATTTTATGGTTAATTAAAGCGTTAAGGCCCAGTGGGTCGTGTAATACCAAATAGTATCCTTTGTCCGGGGCAGGAACCACAATATCAGCAATATCACCCAATAAGGGCATATGATAGTGCTGGTAAAATGAATAGCCTAGGTCGGTTATAAGAAATAAAATTAACAGGCCCTTTATTAAAATCTTCATTATTTTTATTGAATAAACTGAATCGCTAAATATAAAGAAGATTTATGATTTTTTATAAAATGATAATAAGTGTTACTTTAATTAACCATAATAAAATTCTAAATTAGTGGGAAGCAAAAATCAAATGAAATGAGTTTTTACAAATCAATTGCACACGTTTATGATTTTATCTTTCCGGCAAATTTGCATCAGGTAGATTTTGTAAAAAAATGTATTCCTGAAATTAGCGAAGCCAACCTGCTGGATGTAGGTTGTGGAACCGGAAATCTTGCCCTGGCTTTGGCAGAACATTGTATGAATATTACAGGTGTTGATATTGATAAAAAGATGCTGGCAATTGCCCAGTCAAAAGACAGACCTGCCAATGTCCATTTTGCTAATGGTAATATGTTAAACCTGACCGAGCAGTTTGATTCGGATTTGTTTGATGGTTTGATATGTTTTGGTAATACCCTGGCTAACCTTGATGGATTAAATGATATGGAAGTTTTTTTGCTTCAGTGTAAACAACTTTTAAAGCCCGGAGGTAAATTATTAATTCAAATTGTGAATTACGACCGCGTATTAAATGAACATATTAATTCCCTTCCCACTATCGAAAATAATATTATAAAATTTGAAAGAGATTATGAATATATTAGTCGTATAAACAGGATCGATTTTATTTCGACCCTTACTGATAAGCTAAACGGGGAAGTAATTCATAATAAACATCAATTATATCCATTAACTGAAATGGAGCTTTTTAAACTATTGGGCAAATTAGGATTTGAAGTTTTAAACCGCTTCGGAAGTTTTAACGGCGAACCTATTAATATGGATAGTATACCCATGATTTTTGAGGCCGGTAAAAACACTGTTTAAATAAAAAGGCCCAATGTAATAAAATTACACTGAGCCTTTGAAAAAATCTGGATACCGGTTAAGGCTAATTTAAAGCATAATAAAGCAATTCAATTCCATTTCCTGTTCCTAAATTCCTGGTGTATTGCTTATCCGTAGCATTGTTCCAGTGTTCCATAACTCCAAGACTGTTCAAGGTTGTTCCATCACGCTCCGGATCATATTTTGTTCCCGAAGGTGGGTTGTTGGCCTGCGCAGCTTCAAGTAAATAGGAATCGCAATACTGCAAATCGGGAGCATCGGGCCATTCGTTGAGTATAAAATCCATACAAACTGCATCAATTGCAACCATATCCTGCGAGGCAAAAACGCTTCCCGGCCAATTGTTATTAAATGGTGCCATTTGCCATTTGTAGGCAGGCACCCCGTCAACACTTTTGTTTGAGATAATTCCGTCAACTAAAAACAACATGGTTTTATTACCTAAATCCTTATGGCCCATAAAATCGACGAAAGTCATGTAACGTGGACTGCCATCACGATTTTGGTCGAAATTATTATGGACATTTTTATGCCAGTCTGCATGTATGCTGGTGGCTCCGTACCAGTTTTTGCCACACAAGGTAACTCCCTGTCCTACATGTCCTTTTAATACGGCCAGGTCGATCAGGTAATTGGCATCTACAATGCTTTTAGCAAGGTTTCGCGCCAAACGGCCATTGTCAACAGAATAGGGGAGTGCATCGGTTACATATGTTGATTTTACCCTGCCTGAGCCTCCACCATTGTCTTCGTAAATGATGTCCGGAAATTCTGAATGACATTTATTGAAAATGTTATCGGTAATAAACCGGCTTGGTTCTGTTAGAATAATATTTTTTTGAGGAACTCCGGCATCATTAACCAAACTGCGCAAAAGGGCAAGAGTAAGTTGGGGCGAAGTATTAATTTCATTCGTGTTTTCATGGCCATAGGTGTTATTCATATTTATTTTTATGGCTATTTTTTCACCTTCGCTATAACCGGCATCTTTTCCATGTTTCGTTTTATTGAACGATACAAATAATGCCTTCCAGGCATCTTTGGCAGTTTTTTCACCCGTAAGTTGAATTATTGATTCCTTTAATAAACCATCAGCTTTATCCTGGTTTATGTATTTATCTTCCCACCAGAATCCGGTTTTTCCGTCCCAGGTGGCAATATCATCGCTGTGAGTCCAGGCAACACGACCGGGATTTATCCCTTTGGCTTCACCAACAGGTTGATTAGGGCTGTACCAAATTTTTACATTGGCCTTTGTAGTTTTTGGGTTGGATGAAACCAGTAAGAAAGAAAAAATTACTCCTGATATCACCAATGAAAAACCAACCAGGTATTTGGCTTGAAGTAGTTTTTGTTTGGCTTTTTTAAATGAAAACCAGGCTCCTGATACGGTCAAAAGCCATATTATAAACGATGACATTATGGGGGCAGCTACCCGCATACACGGGTATGCAGCTCTTGATGGTTTTGGAATTACCCTTATCAGGAACCAGAGTGTTGCCAAAACAGAGGTGATTATAAAAATCATTTTTCGCGAAAAGCGGAGATTTTCAAAAAAAGCAACAAGCTTTTTTAAGCTGTTGGGTAATAAATTTTTACGTTCCATTTTATAATATTTTTCAATCTTTTAGTTTCTGATTTTTTACACATCTAACCGAATTTCCATACTTTTTATCAATCCGGTTCCGGTAAATACTATTATCATTTACACTGAAGTCCCTTAACCAAGCCTCGTCAGTATCACTTTCTGTTGAAGTCCAAAAATCGGCATATTTACCTAAGTAATGAAATGAACCGTCCCACCACAAGCGATATCCACCCAACAATACATTAAAACCTAATTTTCCTCCTTCTTTTAAGTTAATAGCTTTACCATCACCTTGCGTCCCTATTATATTTAGTTCGGCCTCGTTAACACCGGCGGCCTTCTCCAGGTCTTTCCATTCACTATCAGAAGGCAGGTGCCATCCGTCAGGGCAAACATTTTGAGCAGTTTTCCAATTATATAAGCGTCCATATTTGGAGCCATTATCTTCGTTATTATCGTAACACCATGAACCTTCACTGGTTGTGTAATCCAAATTTTCGGCCATCCAAATATAATTGCCAATGGTTACAGTTTTATATTCATGATTATCGCGTGAATCAACGAATTTTCCTGTATTTGTTTGTGCATAACCGGTAACCATCAGATTTACCATTAAAAACGCAAACAGGGTTTTTAGTAAGGAGTTGATTTTCATTTTTCCGATGAATTTAATTTATTTTTTAAGCGTAAAAGCGATTCAATATAGTAATAATCCGCATAAATTATAGGAACATCAATTTCAGAGTTGGCCGGTAAATGCCCGGTGGCATGCATCAAAATAAAATTGTGATTCGTTCCGGGCTGTGCCAGGTATTTTTCTGATGATAAATTGAATACAATTTTTTTTGCGAATTCCAGGAAGTCCTTATCTGGAGCGTAATTGCTCAGTTCAATTAAAGCTGAGGCCATAATGGCAGCAGCGGCTACATCGCGCGGTTCATTGGGAATTTTCGGGGCATTGTAATCCCAATAAGGTATGCCGTCATCAGGCATATTGGGATTATGCATCAGGAATTTAGCAATGTTTACGGCCTGGTCCAGGTAAGCTGAATCTCCTGTTTCACGAAACATCATAGTATAACCATAAAGTCCCCACGATTGTCCCCGCGACCAGGCTGATCCATCGGAGTATCCCTGAACCGTTTGTTTATTGATAACTCCACCAGTGATAGTATCATAGTTTACCAAGTGAAAGGAACTGTAATCAGGTCTGAAATGATTCGCCATAGTTTTGTTGGCATGGTTTATAGCAATATTTCTAAATACGGGATTGTGTGTGAATTTTGAAGTTTCGCATAACATTTCCAGATTCATCATATTGTCGATAATAACCGGGTATTGCCACTCTTTGTTATCCCATGATTTTATTAAACCAACTTTTGGATTATACCTACTGATCAGCGATTTGGAAGCATTTTCGATTACTGAAAGATAGCTTGTATCACCTGCAATTTTATAGCCATTACCAAACGGGCAATAAACCATAAATCCCAGGTCGTGTGTATTTATTACATATTGAAGAGGTTTCAGTAATTGCGTATATTTTTTTGCAGCATTCAGAAAAACCGCATCATTGAAATATTGACAAAGGTACCACAACGATGCCGGAAAAAAGCCGGATGTCCAGTCGTAAATCCCAACAGATTTTAGTTTATTATTTTCCACCGTACGAGGCAGAGAAGAATCTTTAGCAGCCAAAATCATTCCTTTATATTGGTCTATTGCAGTTTGTAGCGCGTGATCAATCCTGACTTTTAATTCATCGTTATTAATGTGGCTTGGCTTGCAGCTTAGCATACCAGCCATAATAAATAATAGTAAAAGGTTTCTGATCATTCTGATTTCTTCTGTCATTTTAAATTTAGTTTTTTCCTGGCGGCTTCCATTAAAATAAAAAAAGCCTGCCCTTCAGTGGCCCTTCCCGGGCTGTTAAACCAGGGAGCACCACAAACATCCTGAACGTACCCAAATTTATCAATTTTCTTTAGGACGGCATTTCTTATGGTTTCAGCAATGCTTTGATATTTTTTATTGAGCCATCCTCCATTTATACCTGAATAAATGGTATATACCACCATTTGCCCAAGATTGGTTTCAACGAAACTTGCCGGATCATCAACTACATTGTGAAAATAACCATCGGGGCGAAGATATTTTAGAATGCTATCCAAATGTTCTGTAATACAGGTTATAAGTTTGTTGCGTTCTTTATTCATGTTTTCTGGTAAACTTTTAATTACCCTGGCGATTCCGGCTAATGCCCAACCATTTCCCACACCCCAGAATTTTTCATTTATAAACGATTGTTGTTCATATTGCCACCGGTGTGAATAAAGTTTAGCCTTATCGTTCCATAAGAATTTTCGAATACCCTCAATCTGTTTAACTGCCATTTCAGGTTCTCCGGCAATGCTTAAAAATGGAGGAGCCATATACATAGAGTCAATCCATATTTCAGGGGCATTCAAGGTATGGAAAATAATTCCTTCGGGAGATTTGGGCGCTTTGTTTATTAAGTAATCCAACATTTTACTGGCAGCTAATTTCAAATCAGGGTCACCAGTTTTTTCTGCAGCAAATAAAACAGCTTCACCATTCGAAGCCGGATCGGTAACACCATTATCAGTATAAAGTACTGATAACCGGCCATCAGTAGTTTGTCTTAAAACGGTTTCATAGGCCATTAAAATTACATTTGACTCATCGCCCCATTCCAGCAACGATTGCATTGCCACACCCTGTTCCCATGAAGCCCGCTGCATGCTCAGCATAGCCTTTTTAACCAGTTCAACCCGGGATTCGGTGCTTTCTGATTTATCAATAATAGGTTTGCACGCCTTTGCAATAAATGGAAATGTAGAAAGTAAAACCAAATCTTTAAAAAAAGTCCGCCTTAACATGTATTAATTTAATATTTTGAAATTCAGATAGTCATAGTTCATATTTCCATTTATCAGAGTATGAATTGTCAAATGTTGAATCCTTTCCGGTAAATTAATTGTACCAAGGCTGTCGTTATAATTCCAGTGATGCCATTGGCGCCAGGCTACTGTATCAGCTTCTACGTAAGTGGATGTAATATGCAAAGTATCGGTTATTGGGTTGTTGTTTAAGGTAACTGCAATAGCACCATCAGCATTGGCAGTATACATTAATCCAATCTGGTAATTACCGGCTTTTTTAATATTTACGGTGTACGAAATCCATTCACCTGGCACTGTCCACCCCACATAAAGACTACCGAGCTCAGGTTCAACGAAGTTAAAGGGATTATTGTCCACATCGTTGTCCTTCGTGTATGATATGTCAACCGGTTCATCCTTACGGAATTCGTGCAAATATTCACCATTTAAAGGATTCAGATTGCCGCTTCCTGAATTAATGGTATCTGAATCGTGAAAGGTGATGCCTTCGCCGCCAATATCGTAAGCTTCGCATTGTAATTTGCCCGGAATACTCTGCATTTCAAAATACCTGACAGTGTCGGTAAAAATCTTGGAGGTTGGTGTGTTTGTTTTGGTTTTGTTGGTACAGCTAAAAGCTATAACCATAGCTATTAGCGTAAAAGTTAGAGTTCTGAATTTCATAGCAATTTAGTTTAAGATTTTATTGAATTTAGTTGGTATAATACAAGCCTTAATTTCTTCGGTCTCCACTGATTAGATGTTCAGGAAGGTGAATAAATAAAATTTCATAATTAACTTCAATCTACTTTTTAATTTCAACAACTCCCCAAATTCCGGGGTTTCTGTAAGCATTGTCGTAGGCATAATGCCATGATAATTTAGATTCCCTCCGTTTGGAATCATTATCATTAACTGAAATATCGAATCCCATAAATTCACAATCATCACAAAAACCACCAACGGACTTCCACGGGATTTGTATTTCCATTACATAACCCGATGGGGTAATTGATTGTGCCTGTTTTATTCCTTCTCCGGGTTTAGTTCGCTGTGCTGACAGAACCGAATCACCTTCAACGTAGCGAAACGCGAAAGTGTTATCCGTGTACCTGCCCGGTTTTTCGTTTTTAGTATCAATATATACCTCAATACCATCATTTTGGTAACCAGCTCGCTGTGAATTGATCAGAGTATCGTCTGTAATGTCAGCTAAAATATAAAAATTTTGATCGTCATAGCTTAACTTAAAATAACCTGAAAGATCATTTGTTTCAGGCATTTCGCCCTGTATGCTGTGGGCTATTTGTTGTGCCGGTATATCGTTCCATACTTTATCAATAATTCCATCAATAACAGGAGGTGTTTTTGTTTTTGTAACAGATGGCCCTTTAAAATCGAGCCCGGTAACCGTTATTGGTTTACTCTTAACTTTGCCGGTTTCATTTGATACTTCAACGTCATAAACTGTTTTTGTTCCGGGTTTTAAATCTTTACCGATAATCAATGAACTTCCGGTTTGTCCTTCAAGGAGTTTGCCATCCTTAAACCACTGATAATTAAGAGGAAATCCGTAAGCTTTTACCTGTATTTCAGCACTATAACCATTTTCAACTTCTACATCAGAGGATTGGCTGATAATCCCGATTTCTGTATTGCCTATCTTCTTAATATAACTGTATGGATTCAGCGGTACCAGCGAACGGACCATGTCAGGCAGGAATTTGCAATATTGGGTATTGGTTAAACGGGCCTGTTCAAATAACCATTCTTTTGCCTGTTCTTTATCAGGACGTTCGGCGTTGCCATTCCAGTAGGCTAAAATAGTCTCAAATCCTTTGGTACGGCTTATTTCCCATGGTTGGGTTTGATTCTCAAATTTCTTGTGTGTCCACCAGGCCCAGCTTACGTTTACACTATCACAAAAAGTGGTTGCCTTAACATTAATATTGTAGGGTGGGCGCTGTTCACCTGTTTCGCCATGCCATAAGGGGACATTGTATTTTTGTCGAAGATTGTCCCAACGTTGTAATCCTTTTTGATTTGTGGTGGGAGGGTATGAATGAAATGCTAACACCAAATGATCATCCCAGTCGATAGGTTCAAGCATGTCAAAATTCTGTGCCCAGTCGTCGCCTTCAACAAAAATAATACCCTCTTTATCAACCGTGCGGATGGTTTGAGTGAGCTGTATGTATATTTCCCGAAGCAAATCGGTTGAAATTCCTTCGTATCTTCTTAACAGTGGTTCATTGAGCAAATCGTAGCCAATAATACATTCTTTGCCTTGGTACCTTTTCGCAATTTTTAGCCATAAATCGTTCAGCATTGGCCAGTATTTACCGGCTTCAGTCCATAAACGGGCTTTACCGTCACTATCTGATATATTTTCAGCGTTTTGACCTCCGGGCGCACCGTGCATGTCCCAAATTACCCCAATTTTATATTCGGTACACCATTCCACAATACTATCGAGGAATCGGAATCCTTCATCAGAATAAACATAAGGTGCTTTATCCGGTTGGTTTTCGCGGGGTTGAAGCTGTGAAGCAAGTAAAGGAATTCGGATGGAATTGATTCCCCACATTTTAAAGGCTTCAATATCTTCTTTGGTTACATAATTATCATGATATAATTTCCAGAATTCAGCGGCATCTTCTTTACCAATCAGGTCAACAATGGCCTGCTCAAACTGCCGTGGCCGGTCAAGTTTGCGGATGCCCCACATGTATCCCTCGGGCAATAGCCAGCCTCCCAGTCCAATGCCCTTTAAGATCACAGTTTTGCCAGTTTGCTGATCAATGATATTTTGGCCTTTAGTTGTGTATCGGGCAAAAACAAAAGCCGGAACTAACAACAGGCACAGCATAGTAATCGAAAGTAGTTTTTTCATAACACAGGGTTTAGGTAATAATTGACATTGTTTATTTCTTTTCAGGAAGATTTTTCAGTACCAGCGTGTCGCGTGCTACAATCTGGTTTTTGTACCAGCCTTCAGCATATAAAACATTGTATTGAACATAGGCTGAATCCCACTGGAATCGTGTATCGCCTCTGGGGCCGGCGTTTTTAATACGGGTTCCTAAAGGTAAACTGCCAAAATCGTTATACAGGGTTACCGAATCACAATTGCTGTAAGCCCATATATCTTTGGCTCCGGGTTCTTTCCAGCGATCAGTCCACGATTTGGATACAATATAAACCATTGGATAATCATCAGGTTGACGATACATGCTTTGATAGAAATAGTAAACATCTTTTGGAGTTTTATGATCATGCAGGTACAAACCTTTTTGATTCATGTAGGGAATTGAATTCATTCCGCGGCCGAGTCGGGGAGAGGCAAAATCGAAAGCCACCCACACGCATTGTCCCGGAAAACTGTCAGAACGTGCTTCGCCCACCGATACTTTATACTCATGTAAGAACGCGCCGTATTCCTGTGACCAGAAGTTTGGATCACCAGACGATCCGTAATCTGTGTGAATATCAAATTTTTGTTCCGAGTGGTTGGGGTAATGAATATCCGATCCATATTCACCAATAATAGTTGAAGGATGATACATATCTAATTTTCCGGAATACCATCCTGACCAATCCTGGGGTGCATAAACATCTACAAGCTTTTGGTTTGATTTGTATTCGTAGTTGCAACCTGTAGTTGGGCGTGTTTTATCAAGCTGATGGGCCAGGTTAACCAGTTCACCAAATACCTTGTTCGATACCGACTCAGGAGCGCCCGAACGATCTGATTCGTTACCAATTCCCCAAACCACTACCGACGGGTAATTGTAAAAAGTTTCAATCATTTCGGTTAGCTGCGATTTGCAATTGGACAAAAAATCCGGATCTGCTGAGGTGCTTCCGGTTAAAGGGATTTCAAGCCACAGCATGATACCAAGTTCATTACAGGCTTTTGCAAATTCCACATCACAGGGATAATGGGCATGACGAACAAAATTAAAGCCCCCGTTTTTAATAATCTCAGCATCTTTCCTGTGTTGTTCGTTTGGAAGTGCATAACCCAGCCCTTCCATATCCTGGTGACGGTTTACGCCCCGAATATTTTTTTTCTTACCATTTAACAGAAAGGCTGTATGGTTGGCCAGGGTATAATATCTGAAACCACAGGTACTCTCATAATTATCTGCTTCTTTACCATTGTAGCTAATGGATGATTTTACAGTGTACAAATTTGGCGAATCCACATCCCATAACTGAACCTTTCCCATTTTTGATTCCATTTGTTTAAATGTAATTTTTTCACCTGCAGCTATGGTTTTTGTGGTATTCAATTCTGATACCTTATTTCCCTGCGGATCAAGAATTATTGTTTTTAAATTAACTTCCTCCGGTTTATTTGAATAGTTTTTTACCCGGGTTTCAATGGTTAAAACTGCCGGAGCCTGACCTCCGCATACCGGCGTGTTAAATACTTTTTCAATTTTTACCGGATCAGTTATTTCAATCCACACGTCGCGGTATATTCCTCCGTAAACAGCATAATCAAAACTGTAAGGAAACGAATTTTTTTCATCAGCCATCCAGGGGGCAATTTTTGGATTATTGGTATTGTCAGCTCTAACAGCCAGAGTATTAGGTGATCCAAATTTTACAAAATCAGTTATATCAATTTCAAAGCCCGTATATCCACCTTGGTGTGCTCCGGCTTTTTTGCCATTTACATAAACCTGGGCATCGAGCGAAACAGCTTCAAACTCAATAAATATCTTTTTCCCTTTGTTCTCTTCTCCAATATTGATAGTAGTACGGTACCATCCCGGTCCTTTATACATTAACCTTTTGTCGGGATCGTTGGCAAAATCAAAACGCCCCTGAAACACGGTATTGTTAATTCCATCACTGCCTCCATCAAAATCATGTGGAATTTTTATGTCAAGCCATTGTGAATCATCCATGTTCTTTTTATAGGCATTTTTAACCTCTCCTAATTTGAATTTCCAGGCATAATTGTCAATTGAATACCTGATTCTGCCAGTTAGTTCGGTCGGAAGGTTAGCACTATTCAAAAATACGCCGGCTGTAATCAGCGAAATAAAAGCCACAAATAATTGTTTTGTCTTTTTTAAAGTCATGATACTAATTTTTATAACAAAGAAAATGTAGTCAATGCATTGACTATTAACATTCAGTTTCGAGTCAGATATTAAATATAATTCAATTTACGATAAATTATAGTCTGCTTTATCAGCATTATTTATCCTGAAAAATTGATTCCATTAAACAAATCCCATTAAGTAAAGAAATATATTTTTAGGTGTTTAAGCCAGTTCCTTTACTCTTATTATTATAATTGAGGAATTTTAAGGATTCTCAATACTCTGATTTTGACCGTAATTAATTTCCATTTGATGATATTCCGGTAATACCTTATTAATACTCACAAATTTTAAAGTATAATTCACATAAATGATGAGTTAAAATTATCAATTTTAAGCTGCGAACGGTAGTGCCGGAATTTCAGAATTTTGGCAATGTGTATCAGGAAAGAAGAAATAGGTAACAGTTAAACTAAAATGAAACAGATATACTAATTAATCAATTGAGAATACTAATTGTTCCAATTGTTTGCTGTAAAAGAATTTTACGGGTAAGACCAGGATGGTGAAGGCGGATAGGAACCGTGATAAAAAAAACCTCCAGGAGCTCGGATCCTGGAGGTCTTAACTATTTATTAACCAAACCAATTATGAAAAACTTTAACTAAATGCTTTCAGTTTTTGTTTACGCAAAAGTAGATTATAAGTTCCATTCCCTAAATCTTTTTTTCAATTGAATGAATCACAATAATTTACTTTCCACGTTGGGTAAAAATATGATACACGTCAATTGTTTTAACGTGCTGATATAATGTTATTTGCATAAATGCTTATGCTAATCGCCCGTTAGGCCAATAAATATAAGCAGAAATGTCTTTTAAATTAGTATAAGAAATCAGGGCTGATACATTTATTTGGCGAATAATATGGTAGCTTTAGCATATGCTGAAAGATAATTGTTCCTGTTAATCTGTGTAATCATTTTTTTCCGGGAGAAAAAGTCGATCAGCAATTCAGTATTAAGGTTACCAACCAATTGTTGACCTGAAAATGGATTTCCTCCCCTTCCCATCATGACGGAATCAAATCGGCGACATCCATTATTATAAGCTTCCTCAATTATATCATAATAATTATTTGATTGTGTATGAAGATGCAAGCCAAATTCAATGCCGGGGTACCTGTTAATAATGGTATAAAAAACACTTCCGATATCATCGGCTTTTCCCATACCCACAGTATCGGTGAGGTTGATTATTTTAATTCCGGAGGATTCAAGAAATTCAATTGTTTCAAACAATTGCTCCTCACAACAATGATCGCCGTAAGGATTTCCAAAAGCCATTGAAATATAAACCACTAATTGTCTGTTCTTCTGCGTTGTTACATCATTAATTTCACGAATTTTATTCATTCCTTCCTGATAGGTCGAACGGATGTTAAGTTTAAGAAAGGTATTTGAAATGGAAAACGGAAAACCCAGGTAATCTATTTCATTAAATTCAAGCGCATCCATGGCACCCTTTTTATTAGCCACAATGGCCAGTAATTTGGTTTTGGTATCAGATAAATCAAGCAGTTTAACCACTTCTTTTGTGTCACTAAGTTGGGGCGTAGCCTTAGGTGATACAAAGCTTCCGAAATCGATGGTATCAAAACCAACCTTCAATAAACTATTAATATATTCTGCCTTGATTTTTGTGGGAATAAATTCTTTAATACCCTGAAATGCATCACGCGGACACTCAATGAGTTTAAGCATAAACGATAAATTTAGTGTGGTTTGTCAGCATAACCCTTATGCCTTAAGTTTTGTGACCTCTAAATTACAATTTGATATTATTTTTAAAACATGTTTAATAAAATAGTATATAAACAACAGAATAACAAATACTTGCAAGTGTTTGGATTTTAGACATCAATAAAAACCAGATTATAGACTGACATAAATTTAAATAGAGTCACTGTATTTATAAACTTTGCTGTTTAATTCTGTAAATTTGTTTTTATCATTTTACTATTATTGATAAGGATTTAAATTATGGGTATTTCAGAAAATCTATCAAAAATTATTTCACAAATTCCGGAAAATGTTCAATTAGTGGCCGTTTCAAAAACAAAGCCCAATGAAATGATTATGGAGGCATATAATGCCGGCCATAGGGCATTTGGTGAGAACCGGCCACAGGATTTGAAACAAAAACATAACGATTTGCCTAAAGATATAGAATGGCATTTTATAGGACATCCACAAAGCAAGCAGGTAAAGTATTTTGCACCTTTTGTACATTTAATTCATGGGATTGATAGTTTGAATTTATTAGAAATAATTAATAAAGAAGCTATTAAGAATCAGCGGGTAATTGATTGTCTGTTACAGTTTTATATTGCACAGGAAGACACTAAGTTTGGCCTTGATTTAAATGAAGCAGTGGAAATACTAAATAGCAGTGAATATAAAGCCTTTAAAAACGTTCGAATCTGTGGGGTAATGGGAATGGCAACATTTACAGAGGATTTTGACCAGGTACGAGATGAATTTAAAAATCTTGTTTCCATTTTTGAGTATCTCAAACATCATTATTTTAATACGGGTGATTTTTTTAAGGAGATTAGTATGGGCATGTCGGCCGATTTTGAAATTGCTATAGAGGAGGGGAGCACCATGATAAGAATCGGAAGTGATATTTTTGGAAGCCGGGTTTACCATTAACTTAGTGAATAATTTGGTTAAATATAAATATCAGCAAACAATTAATATATTCAATCGTTACAATAGCTGGCAGGTTATTGGGATTACCTTAATAAATTCTTATAGGATATTGTTGCAAATTTTTAATTATAAATTTCAAGTGTTTATATATGGCTGATTTACAAACAAATTACCTGGGGCTTAGGCTTAAAAACCCAATTATAGTAAGTAGTTCAGGAATTACCGGTTCACTTCAAAAAATAATGGAAGCTGAAGAAAAAGGTGCTGCCGCTGTAGTACTAAAATCAATTTTTGAAGAACAGATTAATTATGAAGCCGGCCTTTATCAAAGCCAGGGGAAAGATAATGCTGAAGCTTTCGACTACCTTCAGGGCTATGTTACTGCTAATAATATCGAAAAGCAAATGAAGTTGATTCAGGAGGCCAAACAGGCTGTCAGTATCCCGATAATTGCCAGCGTTAATTGTTATTCGGACCGAAAATGGACCGATTTTGCAAAACAGCTGGAAGATGCCGGTGCCGATGCCTTAGAGGCAAATATTTATATATTACCCGATGACCGAAAAAAAACCGGGTCGGATATTGAAAAAATGTATTATGATATTATTAAGAAAATGGTAAAAAAAACCAGGATACCTGTCTCTGTTAAATTAAGTTACCATTTTACAAACCTGATTAATGTTGTTGATAATATAAAAGGGCTGGGAGCTAAGGGGGTTGTACTTTTTAACCGGTTTTATGAACCCGATATTGATATCGAAAATATGGAGATGGTTAGTTCAGGCGTTTTTTCGCGTGAAGCTGATATCAGATTTCCATTACGTTGGGCAGCTATTATTTCTGATAAAGTTAAAGGGATTGATATTGCAACATCAACAGGGGTTCACGATGCGAACGGCGTTATTAAAATGATTCTGGCTGGTGCCGATGCTGTTCAGGTTTGTTCATTGCTTTATATGAAAGGAATGGGTGAAATACCTAAATTATTGGAAGGTTTGGAGA
>JBJKSB010000072.1:0-46105 GCA_046704385.1 Bacteroidales bacterium
CCATTTAATTAATTCATTTTCTGTTTGTTGGTTAGAAACATATAGATGCGCATGCTGATCAATTTCTGCCTGTTTTTCAAGCTGGGCCATAACCCAGCTGCGTGAAATAACGGCATGCGCTTTTAACAGGTTTAAAGAACTTGCGGCATTCATTTCCGACGAAATAACACTCAGTAAATAATTTTCGATGGATACTAGGTTAACTACCTGGATTTCATCATCAATTATCATCAATTTAAGACTTCCGTCGAAAAGCTGGTTTTGTTGTTGTTGCCAGTGAAAATCTATGCCAATGGTAACTTCATGTATTTCAAAACGGTTTTGTTTAAAATCATCGGGTTCAAAAACAAGCACGTCTTCAAACCGGTATGTAAAGTCACTTTGGGTTAGAATAATAGTGGATTTTTCCAGGGTGGCTCTCCATTCTCCTGTAAATTCTCTTTGGCCAGATTTATATGATCCCACAAGTGTAAAGGATATTGATTTTCCTTTTTTAATACCGACCGATATGTATGGAATTTTATTTTGAAGCATAGGGCTATACACAAGTGTACTTGCTTTTTATCTGATGACTGATTTCTTCAAAGGAGTCAGCATTCATCGATACCTGATCAAAAATATCGCTAATATCTTCCAGGGTTATTTTGTTAAAATCTTTTTCGAGTGGCGTTATAAGTGTTCCCATCATATCAACAGCACCAGGGCTCAGTAGGATATTTTTATCGCCTTCCTCAAAATATTGCCACGGGCGGTGTTTTTCTCGCATAAATAAAAGTACGATCCATTTATTTTGATACCAGCTGGCCATGTTAATCATAGGTTCCTGTTCGGTGGCTGTTTTAGTAATATGGTAGGTTGTGCGCAGCGCTTTTTCAATTATAGTCCTATTTGGCGATTCGAATATAAAAAACTTACGCAGGCCATCGTTAACCGCATTTATAATCAGCGTCGGGCAGTTGATTAATTCTTCTCCATAATCTTCAATTAACGCTTCCAAATCGTTTTCAATAGGCACCATTCCCATATTTCCGGCCTGAAAATGCAGATGATCCGGAGCTGAGGCTCCACAGTTTGCCGCATTATAAAATGTAACCCAATGAGGCAGGCTTTTGCTTAGTTCCAGAAAATTGCCAAATTGATCTTCAATTTCCTGGGGTAAATGATTTTGATGCGAAATTGTAAAATGTTCATTGAAAATAGGATAGGGGTTACATAAAATTTCAAAATCGTCACCCCACTTTATTTTTTTCTGTTCTTTTGGACGGTTTGGTGCGCATAAAAAACATTCCCGTTCCTCTATTGATTTTTTATCTACTTTGGAAGATGTTGATGTAAATCGTTTAGGATTAAACTGAACCTTTAGGGTGAAACCATCCAATTGAAAGTTTTTAATTTTAACGGCTCGCAAACCTTCATAATTCTCCTTTAACAGATTCCATTCTGTTTTTTGTGTTTTGATCAGGTTCTTAACTTCGATTATGGTATTCATAAAATGCCAGGAGATAAAAGGTTTTTCCAAACGTTAATTTAATTATTTTTCTGCATAAGTTGTACCCTTGCCATCAATTCAATTGTCCTTAATTTGTCTTTGTAAAAATTATGTTTATTCATGGTTTCGATACTAAGGTTTGCATCTGAATTATCTTCCCAACGGCGACAAAGGTATAGCGAATCGTAAATCCTACCAATACGGTGGCTGCGGCTAATAGTTAATCCCAACGCATAATCTTCACCATAGCTTACGTTGGGGATATGAACATTGCGGAGTATCGGAGTAAAAAATGCCCGGGGAGCACCGAGACCATTAATTCTGAGGGCGTTGTTGTGTCCATTTTCATCTGTCCATTCACGGTGATCTATCAGTCCGGGCGGTATCTCTTCCAGCTTGAAATTGGTCATCTGATAGCTTCCGATTACCATGGCACATTGCTCCTTATAAAAAGTGTCCACTATTTTTTGTAAAGTATTTTCATCTTTGTATAAATCGTCGCTATCGAGCTGGATCGCAAATTTACCGCAATTTTTATCCTGGATTGCTATTTCCCAACAGCCGCCAATTCCCAAATCAGTGCGTTCGGGAATAATATGAATGATTTTGGACGATTGACTTTGATATTTTTTAATAATCTCAGAAGTTTGATCAGAGGAAAAATTGTCAACTATGATAAGGTTGAAGGGGAAACCGGTTTTTTGAATTAAAACTGATTCAATAGCATCGGCAATGGTTTTTTCGCGATTTTTTACCGGGATAATTACGGACGCTTCCACCGGAAATTCAACATTAAAATTGACTGGTTCATTTCTGGGTGGAAGGTAGCCGTTTATGGCTTTAAGGTGTGAAGTAACGGCTTTTTCCATTTCAATCTGGACATTACGGTTTTTCGGATCCACATAGTCGAATATTTTACTTCCCGAATTTCGTTGATCTAATTCGCCAACCTTGTATAAAAATTCAGGAATTCTGACCAGTTCTGAATAACGGCTAATGGCAAGCCTTAACTGGTAAATTCCTGCAAATTGGAAAGTTTCTTGCAAATCTTCAACCACTTTTTTTAAAATGGATGACCTTATGAATATCAAACGCCCAAAATTAAAATCATCCCGCAAGCTTCCTTTTTGATAATCTATTAAAGGATGTTGTATGGTCTTATTATCAGTAATTTCATGATAATCGGCATACAACCAGCCGGCATCGGTGGCAGTGGCTACTGTATGAAACCTTTCGAGTGCATTTAACCCCAATTTTATTTCCTGGTTATTTAAAATGAGCATACAAAACCGGCTTTGTGTCTGTTCTGCAATTATTTTGATAGTTTCAGTTTGCGTAATTGGCCCGGATATCAGATTTTTAATTTTAGGAATGTTAAAAGTTTTATCCACTTCGCCTAAAATAAAAATGGATGATACCAGCGAATTTTCTGAAAGTTCCTTTACCAGGGATTCAAAGCCGGGAGTTATATCATTTGTTATAAATATGTCAATCGCACTCATCTTAATTATGATTTAAAAAATCGAGGATTTTAGCCATTATGCTGTCGCGCTGATTTTCTCCCAAAATGGTCTCAAATGGGAATCCCAATGCAACCACCTTATATTTGCCCTGATAAATTACGCCTGCGCTCATATTGTTCTCATTATATCGTATCAGCGTTTTTGATTCAGCATTGGCTGGTTCAATGGCATCAGGCGATTCAACGGTATAAATTTTTGGATTATAACCTGTGTTGAATTGATACTGATCATTCCTGTCAGCAAAAGAATTATCAGTAAAGTGAAATTTACCGGTCCGCGAAGCATGATTGGTTCTCCATTTATATTTTAAAACATCCTGGGTTACATTTTCTTCCTGGTTTAATCTACTGTCGGTGCCGATATTAGCGCCTGACAAAAAAATCTTTCCTCCGTTATTCAAAAAGTTTTTAACGGCATCCAGCATATTGGGAGTAAATACTTCATAATGTTTTGTTGAATCATTGCCTGGTAGATAACAGGTTTTTTCTTCGCCTGTCAGGAAATCAACAATAGTATTGGGGTCTAATTTAAATTCATTCGATTCTACAGCTTCATTACTGGCCGATATTACTGAATACCCTGCCTTTAAAATCGATTTGGCGTGAACCGTAGTGAAATTAAAGGTATTTCCGGGAACAATTTCCGTCTCCATATCGGCAAAGGAAGCGCCAAAGCCTGGTGAATCATCGTCGAGCCAGGGCGATTTTTTATCGAAATCGTATTGCGAACCCACTGTGTGAAAATCGTATTGGTAGGGAACTCCCTGATCCAACTCGTCCATAAAACCTGCATGGGTTTCATTATTGAACCAGGCCGGGCCTCCAACCCGGTCAAAATCATTAATTATGGTCACTGTTCCTTTTGATTTTTTTGCTATTGCCACCGATAATTCTTCAGACGGGAAGCTCTCGCCTCCTTTATTTAAAGCAGTTACCCTGAAAGTATACAAAGTTCCTTTTTCTACTTTTAAAAGAGAGTATTTGGGATTTTTTACGAGAACTCCGTTATCAAATCCACCATCATCAATTTTGGTATAAACAATGTAATTGTCTGCTGTGGTTGTGGATTCCAGTGGATCGACCTGCGGCTTCCATTGTAAAACAATGTTGTTGTTTTCCAGTTTTGCCTGGAAATGTGTAACGGGCAGCGGTTGTATTTTGTATTCAAACCCATACATTGTGGACAGGAAACGCACAATCCCTTTGTAAACCGCACGGCTTGCATCAAATTGAAAGGCAGGTTCCTTGCCAAACCGGACATCATTAAAATTCTGATGTGAATAAAATTCCAACAACAGAGAGGGAACATTTGGTCGGGTTGCTTCGCTGTAGGCTTTATCCCACATTCCACGACGTGTCCATTCGGGATCGTATTTCTGCCGGATATCGTTAACTATCTGCGTTTGAATGATATCGGCCAAATCGCGCGATGCCATTTTCGACAGGCCGTTGGGATAAATATTCGAATCTACTTTTGTATTATAGATGCACAAGGTACCAATGACTGAATCTCCGCCAACCATTCCTGCATCGGTGTGGAACGCGAGCGACATATCTACCGGGATGCCTAAACCTTTATTGTTCCGGTCTTTTTTCGGTCCCATCGGTGCGCCAATCAGGTAATTTACCCATTCGCCGCGGCATTGGTAATCATCGGCATAATCGTTGGTGTCGTTTAAGTGCCAAACAAGGGTGTCGGGCATTCCGGCGTACTGTAAATAATACCGGGCACCTTCCTGGTATCGTGGACGACCGCTAACCTGTCCGTTACGGCTGATATTTCCCATTCCGCCGCCAAAGCGAGCTGCATCAGCGGTTATAATTTCGCTTTTTTTGCCGGTAACAGCCGATATTTCAACTTTACCGATATCAGGATTTATACCTTTTTTAAAGTCGAAATTTCCCAAAAAAATCCAGGTTCCGCCACCAATTTGCTGATTTACACTGAATTCAGTACTGCCTCCGGCGTGAAAAACTGTATAATGAGTTTCGGTAGAACTCATTGAATCAGATATATAAGAGATATAAACCGGGTAAATGCCATCTTCCGGAATATCAGGTATATAATCAATTGTTTTATTTCCTCGTTTTTGTGATTTAAATTTTAATGTCGTTCCCAACCGAAACGGATTTTCATCGATTAAAGGTCCGTTTTTTAAGGCAAAACCTGAATCAATAACTGTGTAATCAAGGTTAGCTTTGAATTTACTATTTCCGGTGCTGGAATCATTATCTACAACAACCTCATGAGTTTGCCAGTGACGTTCGCGTGGCAGAAAAACCAGGGCACCAGCATTTTCAAGCATGGGTACCAGGTAATTCATGGTAAACGATGTGGTATATAAATCTTCAACTGTTGTTAAAAAGCGTGCCCGTTGCCATTCCCATCTGTCAAGGCTGCTTTCGTAATACCATCCGTGACTCGGCCAAAGTGCAATGTTTAAATCATACAATTCTGTTTTTTTTGTAAATGGATGGGAGAGGTTAGTTACTACCGGTAACGATTTCCTTTTGAAATTCGATCTCCGGCGATTTTGATCCCAATCCGCTTTGGCTTTTCTGTAATAATTGGGAATGTAATCTTGTAAAAGATGTCCGTCAGAATAGAGATTCAGTTTGTAATTAATATACTCATCGGCAAGTACCGACATGATTTCATTGTTAATGCGATCAATAATTTTATCCCGAAAAGGTGTGTATGAAAAATGAGAATCAAAATATACTGCAATGTTTTTGGTTGAAGTATTTATTGTTACAGAATCAATAAACGTTGAGTCTTTTTTGTTATACCCGGTTGACTCATTAAAATTGCTATCGTTTGTGTACTTTATGAGTTGATCCGATATAAGTTTTTTCTGTTCAACAATCTGTGTTTTCTGATTAGGTTGTGCAGAAAGATTAAGATTAAAGATAATCAGTCCAAATAATGCCGAAATGTACTTATATCCTGATTTCATGCGCACCAACCAATTTAAAACAAAACCAAAAATAGAGTTTATTTAGCTTATAAAAAACAAGAACCGGGAAACTGAAGGGCTATTTCGATAAATATTATTAACAAATACCGGTTGTACGCTGTCAGTAATTTTGTTTTGATATTTCGGTAATTTTTACTTTTTTGAGTCCGAATAATGTTAAGTTTGAAGTATATTTACAAAAATTAAAAACCAAAATATTTATGAAGCAGTTAACAAACCTTTTGTCAATAATTTTAATCGCCTCTGTACTAATATTGTCAGCTTGTTCAGGGGGATCGAAGAAAGTTCAGGATGATAGTTCTGTAGTCAGCAGTATTAAGAAAGAAAAAATTAAGTCTGATGTATCTGAATTTGTATATCCGTTACCCACAGCTTTTGAGGTAACCAAAATGCTAAACCGGATTGGTGCTTCCTATATTTTATCTATATCAAACCCAGCCGAGGATGCTGAAAAGTATTTTACTGAAAAAAGCAAAGCTTTAAACCTGGGTATTTACGGTGCCGATTTAAGTTATGCCAGTACCTATAATCAAAAACAAATTGCTATGGATTATATGAATGCATCAGATAAACTTATATCGGAACTGGGTTTTGAAGATGCTATTGATAAAACCATACCTGAAAAAATTGAAGCTGCAGAGAATAACAAAGACACCATAATTGAAATAATTACCAACACTTTTTATTCAACGTATGAATTTTTAAATAAAAACAA
This sequence comes from Bacteroidales bacterium, assembly GCA_046704385.1. GTDB lineage: Bacteria > Bacteroidota > Bacteroidia > Bacteroidales > SZUA-534 > GH45. The sequence goes on from JBJKSB010000072.1 coordinate 6,705, forward strand.
TCGTGGTTCGGTGTCAGTATTGGTATTAACGGGTACATGGGTTGAAGGTCTTTATATTGCCACACACATTTCGGAAGATACTTATAATAATAAAGAGATGGTGAAGATTATTATGGATCAAAAAGCGCCACTTGAAACTTTGATGGGTATTATTAAAGATAATGAATCGAATGCCGATGTGGCCAGTGCCGGCAAGATGCTTGAAAAACTTTATGCCACCTATAACAGTATTGATGAAGGTAGTATAACCCAACAACAAATGATTGATATTACCAATGAGGTTGCCGAAGTAAGATCGGCTATCGTTAAATAATGAAATTTTAAGATAAATGTCGGGGTGATTTGATTTACAGATCACCCTTTTTTTTAAATAAACGAATTAACATATGAGCGAGCTGTTGTTAGACGCACTGATGCGACTTTTTGCTTTGCTAACCGATATTAATAAGGAGCAGCAAACAGGCCGGGCACATGCACAGATAAAGGATTATCTGGAAAGACAGTTTAACACAGAGCTGGCTCAAAAATACCTGCAGTTATACAATAATTATCTTGAAGCATACCATGGTGTCGATTTTATGCAGGAAAGCAATGGTAGTGGTGAAGGGCGCATATCAAATCTTAACCAGATCAACCATATCTGTGAGAAATTGAACAACGAGATGGAAAAAGCACCTAAAATGCTGCTTTTTGTCCAATTGCTAGAATTTCTGAACCTTGAAGATGAAGTTGGGGGTGCTGAAAATCAGATTATTGATGTGTTGGCAAAAAATATGAAAATTGATGCTGACGATTATCTGAAGCTTAAAATATTTATCCTGGGCGATCCCAGGAATATTCCTGATCAACAGTCGCTTTTGCTGATTAGTGGTAATAAATCGCATGCAAACAGCAAATTCAAACACATTTATAATGAAAAGCAGCAGGTGGTTGTTTGGATGCTCCAGATAAAAAGTACAAATACTTTTATTTTTAAATACTCGGGCGAACGAAATCTGTATTTGAATGGCATTAACATTCAACCCAAAAAAGCTTATGTATTTGCTTCGGGCTCAGTAATAAAAACTTCGAGAATGGCTCCGGTATATTATGGCCGGGTGGCTTCATTATTTATGGAAAGGCAGGACAATGCCCGTATATTGTACAAAGCCGTTGATGTTTCGCATAATTTCAATCCACGGCTTGTGGGTGTACATAAATTTAGTCTGATTGCCAGTAGCGGCCAATTAATTGGAATTATCGGCGGAAGTGGAACAGGTAAGTCAACGTTGTTAAATGTATTAAACGGAAATTTAAAACTACATTCAGGTAACATTACCATTAATGGCTACGACATTAAAAAGGACAGTGAGTATTTACAAGGAGTAATCGGCTATGTGCCTCAAATTGATTTGCTTATTGAAGAGCTTACGGTGTTCGAAAATCTTTATTATAATGCTCGTTTCTGTTTCAGTAGGCAGTCGGAATCAGAAATTGTAAAACTGGTAAACAAGGCTCTTGAAGATTTTGATTTGGTTGAGGCTAAAGACCTTGTAGTGGGAAGTCCCTTAAATAAAATTTTAAGCGGAGGACAACGAAAACGTCTAAATATTGCCCTGGAATTAATCAGGCAACCCAGTATTTTATTTGTGGATGAACCCACATCGGGTTTAAGTTCCATGGACTCGGAAAAGGTTATATCATTACTTAAAAGGCAAACTATTCTGGGGCGTTTGGTCATTATAAATATTCATCAACCGTCGTCGGATATTTACAAGCTTTTTGATAAATTACTGATTATTGATAAAGGGGGCAGGGTGGTCCATAATGGTAACCCTATGGATGCCATTGTGTATTTTAAAAAGATGGCACATTATGTTAATCCGGAGGAACGCGAGTGTTATACCTGTGGAAATGTTAAAACCGAGCAGCCCTTACGAATTATTGAGGCTCGTAAGGTCACTCCCGATGGCAGGCTGATACGTGAACGAAAAATCCCACCGCACGAATGGTATAAATATTACCAAATTAATTTTGAAGATAAATTCAAATGGAAGACCGAGCTGAGTGATGATGTGAAAGAAAAACTTCCTCCGAACTTATTTAGTATCCCTAAACGATGGCAGCAGTTTAAAATATATTTCCTTCGCGATGCACTTTCGAAAATTAAAGACAAGCAATACCTGCTGATTAATTTTATTGAAGCCCCTATACTGGCTATGATACTGGGGTTTTTTACCAAATACATAATTAACGGGAAATCGGGTGGGCAATATTTCTTTTCTGAAAATGTGAACTTACCGGCCTTTTTGTTTATGAGTATTGTGGTAGCTTTATTTATCGGGTTAAATGTAAGCGCTGAGGAAATATTTAAAGACAAGAAATTATTGCAGCGTGAATCGTTTTTAAATTTATCGCGTTTCAGTTACCTTGGGGCCAAGGTCATAGTTATGTTTTCAATTTCAGCCCTACAAACACTAAGCTTTGTTTTAATCGGTAATCATATTCTTGAAATTCATGGTCTGACCCTGAGTTACTGGTTGATTCTGTTCAGTGTATCGTGTTTTGCCAACATGTTGGGTTTAAACATAAGCAGTGGTTTGAATACCGTGGTTTCTATTTATATAACCATTCCCCTGATTTTAGTTCCTCAAATGTTATTTAGTGGTGTAATTGTAGAATTTGATAAATTACACAGCTCCATTTCCAGCGATGATTATGTTCCCATAATTGGTGATATTATGACTGCCCGATGGGGTTACGAAGCCCTGGCTGTTAACCAGTTTATGAATAACGATTATGAAAAGAATTTCTTTGATTTGGAACAACAGGCCAGCAGGTGTAATTATTATTCGGGGCTGTTAATTCCTGAATTGAAGATGCGAAATAACGAGGCTCAGTTTGCTGTCGATCATCATGATAACCCAAATGCTGTCTTTAATATTAATGTGCTCAACAATGAAATTGTATCCGAAAATGGTCGCTTAAGATTTAAAAGCGGTAAGGAAAAGTATTCCTCTTTTTCTATAAGGAATTATACAAAAGTCACCCATGACCGTATTAATAATCAACTTGACAGTTTATTTAATTTATACAATAATAATTGTTTGCATTACACCAGGAACAAGGATAGTATTTATGAATTGTTGTTGAAACAATATGGTGGAAATGAAGGTTTGCTGAATTTTAAGCAAAAGTATTATAATAAAACCCTTGCAAACTGGGTGTTGGCAAAGCAGGAGTCAAAGCAAATTGTATTTGATGGTGAAAAATACATTCAAAAGTGGCATCCTATATTCAAAGATCCCGTTAATAAATGGGGAAGGGCACAATTTTATGCTCCTTTTAAACGATTCGGCAACCTGAAAATAAGTACGCCTGTATTTAATATGATTGTAGTTTGGTTGATGACCTTTGTCTTTTTTATCACACTTTATTTCAGAGTATTACGTAAGGTTATTGCTTACTTTGAACGATTCAAACTCCGTCGCTTATACAGTCGGGTTCTTAAATTGAAAACCTAATGTTAGGTGACTTATTTAAGAAACGGTTTAAGATGTCGATTCATAGTGAATATTTTTAAGTATAAAGATGGAATATTGGAAAGATGGAAAGATGGAAAATTGGAATATATAAGTAAACATTTGATGAATGGTCCCATTTTTCCAATATTCCAGTTTTCCAAGAATGTTTTTATTATTGCTGTGATTCAATTTAAAATAAAAAAATTCTGTTTAGGTAACACATACCGTTATTGATCGTTAAATAGATTGGGACAAAAACTAAGCATTATGGATTCAAAGCATTATGAAAAATTAAGGGAACTATTAGTTGAAAACAGTACCTGGCCATTATTGTATTTGTTTAAGTTCATTGTGCCAAACACCGATAACCGGGTAAATAAAGTAGTTAAGTTATTGCCCACTGAAGGAGAAATTTCCTATAAACATACTGAGAATCTGAAATATGTTTCCGTTACCTGTAAAGTATTAATGGAATCGGCAGAATCCATTATTGAAGTAACCCATCAGGTATCGCAAATTTCAGGAGTTATTATTCTTTAGGCCGAAAAGGTTACTGAGCGGAGCCGAAGTAACCTACAACGCCATCGGTCGTTCTTTATTTTTACTTTTATGAAGGGCGATTTCGTTTTCAATCACTTTTGCCAGCCTTATTACACCTGCGCGGTTCCGGTCGTCATCAGCAAAAGAAAAGTTAAGGCGCATGGTATTTTTTCCGGTTCCATCTGGATAAAAAACTTTACCGATAACAAATGCTACCCTTTTTTCAACTGCTTTATGGAAAAGTTCCTCGGCATCCATGTATTCCGGAAGCGACAGGAAAAGAAACAAACCACCTTCAGGTTCGGTCCAGGTTACAGCTTTAGGCATATATTTTTTAAAGCCCTGAAGCATCAGATTTCTTCGGTGACGATACAAATCAATAGTTTGTTTTAAATTAGAATCGAATCGTGGACTTTGCATATATTTGGCTGCAATTTTTTGTACAAAGGTAGCTGTACACAAATCGGCAGATTGTTTTAGTATTACAATTTTATCCAAAACCAGAGGATGTGCTAATACCCAGCCAATCCTAAAACCTGGAGCAACAATTTTTGAAAAAGTGCCCAGAGTAATTACCTGGCCTGAATTATCCAGCTGATACATCAGAGGTTGGTGTTCGCCTTCGAACCTTATTTCACGATACGGACTGTCTTCAACAATCAGCACATCATATTTATGTGCCAGTTCCAGTATCTCAATTCGTCGCCAGGTAGGCATGGTAATACCTGTTGGATTCTGAAAGTCGGGAATAATGTATATGAATTTAGGCTTTTCGCCGTTTTGTTTCATTTCTTTAAGTACATCTTCCAGCTTATCGGCTCTCATTCCGTATTCATCGAGTGTAATTCCAACCATTTGTGCTCCGTACGACATAAAGGCGCTTAATCCACCCAGATAGCTGGGTAATCCGCAAATTACCTTATCTCCTTTGTTTAAGAATGTTTTACCTATTAAATCGAGGGCCTGTTGTGAGGCCGTAGTCACGATTAAATTCTCAACATTACAATTTACACCTTCGCTCCGATACTTTTCAACCAGTGTTTGCCTTAACTCCATTAAGCCTTCGGTTGCATCGTACTGTAATGAGGCGGCTCCATCTTCATATAGCACGTGGTTTACAATCTCCTTCAGGTCGTCAATCGGGAACGATTCAGGGGCTGGCAAACCACCGGCAAATGAAATGATGTCGGGTTGTTGAGTCAGTTTTAATATTTCACGAATGGCTGATCGTTTACTACGGTTTACCATGTTCGAAAATACGGAGTTTAAATCAGATATCATGGCTGTAAATTTTAAATTTTATGTACTGTCAAAATTACAAAAAGCACGGCAATGATTCTATAAAATATCTTAAACAAGGATAAATAAACTATTAAAATATAAAAACAAAGAAAATATATATTAATTTAGTCTGGTTTTTATATTGTAGTAGTTCAAAATTCTCATTTAACAACAAATTATGGAGAAAATTAAAATTGATGAAACCGATAAGAAGATTCTCCGGATTCTTCAGACTGACGGTCGCATTACTACCAAGGAGCTGGCCGGTAAAATACATTTATCGAATACACCGGTTTATGAGCGAGTAAAAAAACTGGAGAAAAGTGGCATTATCCGAAAGTACAAAATAGAAATTGATCCGGAAAAGATAGGCAAGGGGACCATTGTGTTTATAATGGCATCCATGAATAAACATACAAAGATTGTGGTTGAGAATTTTAAAAAGGAGTTGCTTGCTTTTCCTGAAGTAATGGAGTTTTATTATATATCAGGTAACTACGATGCCATGCTTAAAATTATGGTGAACGACATGCAGGAGTTTAAGGTATTTATTGAGGAAAAACTTTCGAATGTTGAAAATATTAACCAGTTTCACAGCATTTTCGTTATCTCAGGTGAGCGCAAATCAATATTCGAATTTTAGTTATGAAGCAACAAGTAGTTATAGTAATTAACCCAGGTTCAACTTCAACCAAGGTTGCCCTTTATAATCGCAGGGGTGAAGTTATTTCCAGTTCATTGATACATCCACAGTCGGAACTCGACAGATTTGAAAAAATCAGTGATCAATTGGATTATCGTTTTAAAACACTTGAAAGATTTGTTGCAGAAAATCAAATTTCAGATTTGTATGAAGTTGTAGGAGTTGTGGGACGTGGTGGAATTGTGAAACCACTTGAAGGTGGTACCTATTTGGTAAATGAAAATTTTTTAAATGATGCCCGTTTGGGTATTTATGGAGAACATGCATCGAATTTGGGTTCATTGTTAGCCGATAAAATCAGGGGAAAGTTTAACCTGCCTGAATGTTATTCGGTTGATCCGGTATCGGCCGGAAATATCATGCCAAAAGCTGAGATATCGGGAGTGCCGGGTATTGTTAGAAACAGGCGGGGACATCCGTTAAATATGAAAATGACTGCCCGCAAAATTGCACAAATACAACATATTCCTTTTAATGAAACCAATTATGTTATCGCTCATTTAGGCGGAGGTATATCCATTTCCCTTGTACAAGCTGGTAAAATACTGGATGTTAATGATGCCTTGCTTGGAATGGGACCTTTTTCGCCAAACAGAGCAGGAGCATTGCCATCGCGCGGTATTATAGATTTGTGTTATAATCATCCCCGGAACGAAGTAGAGAAGTTGCTTTCAAAAAACAGTGGGTTTAAAGCATACCTCGGAACAGAGGATATCAGGACTGTTTTTAAAATGATGGATTCAGGGAATGAAAATGCACAATTAATCTACGAAGCTTTTGTTTACCAAGTGGCTAAGGAATTGGGAGCTTATTTTGCTGCATCAAAGGCAAAAGCACAGGCTATTATCATTACCGGAGGAATTGCATATAACGAAAGGTTTATTAACGATCTAAAAGATTATGTGGGGACGCTCACCGAATTTCATGTATATCCGGGCGAAAATGAGATGCAGGCTCTGGCTGAAGGTGCATTCCGTGTGATCGATAAGCAGGAAGTGCCAATTACCTATTAAATGGGTAAATACCAAATAGCAAATTTGACGTTAGTTTTCAGGAAAACATTTTACAAATTCAATAGAACCGGCTTTTAAGCCGGGTTCCTTTTGAATAAGAATATTGAGTGCAATCCTATTATTTACCCGGTCTAAATACCGGGCCTATTAATCATCTATAACTTCATTTATTTTTTTTCAAAAAAAAGTAGTAAAAAAGCAATAAAATTGGAATTATTATGTTTAATTAACATAATTATTTTTTCCAAATATCACAGGATTCTGACCAAATTCCACAGGATTCTGACCAAGTATCACAAAATTATGGAAAAAAGTTTGGGTTGAAGTAAGTTTGGTATAGCAATCAATTTATAAAAAATGATATGATGGAAGTTCAAACAAGATTTAAGCAAATGGAGAATTTAACTTCGGTTAATAAGCTAATTTATGGATTTGAGGTACCCACCAGGATGACCAAACTTGAACCTGTTTTTACTTTTGCTTTCGACCTGAATAACCGCGAAAAGAGTAATTGTTTTTTCAATGTAGCGCTGAATCCAAAATTTACGGAGAGAAATGGGGATATGACAAGGACATACTATTTTGATAGCGAAGGTACTTATCAGTTTATCCATGAGGAATTTGAGAATTTTTTTATTGATGGTGAGATTAAGTTGCTGGAAAGCCAAAGCGAACAAACCGAGAGGAGATGTTTTGTGAGCATTACCTATGGAAGTAAGGATGAAGCGCTGCATTTTATTAAAGGTCGTTTTCAGTTAATCGAGAAAAACTAATTCATGATGTCAGTTACGCTAGATAAATTAGCTCAGGAATTGACCAGGTGGTGTAAAACTGCTTCGCCTGTAAATGGTAACTTCAGGCACCTAACTGAAGTGGATTTAATGAACGATTTTGCCAATTATTTAAGTTTAAATTCCCGAATTAAAGCACTTAAGGAAATCCCCGGATCGGATTCACCAAACCTGAAACGATTGGTATTTGCCGAAGATGAAGAGAAGGCCCACGAGGGTATAATAGCGGAATTCATTTACGATTCCGATAAAAAGCCTGATGAGATAGATTCAGAAGTTTTAGATACTACCAATACTTTAAGTATAAATAATCTACCTGCAGATTTTCATTCGGCAACCCGATGTATTGTTGGTATCTATAATGATTTAAATAACCGCAGTAAATTTCACGATATAGAATTTATAGAAGTTTTTCACGATTTTGAAATAGGTTGTGCCATTAAAAGATTAAGATAATGTTCTTTTGGTACAATTAGCCTGTTTCAATTCATGCTTTCCCATCCCTATTAAATTGGTCCCGGACGCCCGTCTGGGGCCTTTTTGCTAGAACGTACGCATTTTTGAAAATAATTCTTCTCTACGGCTTTTCGATAATGGAATTTCGTGAGTTTGAATTTTGACATGTGCGGGTGAAAATTCTTCCATAAAATTGAGATTGATAATGTAAGATTGATGCGTTTGGAAGAAGTTTTTATCAGTTAAAAAACTGCTGAAATAATGCATGGTACTTCTGATAAGATACTTTTTACCATCAATGGCATACAATTCCAGGTAATTACCTTCTGTTTTGATAAAAAGTATATCGCTGAGTTTAATTTTCACAAATATGTTATCCTTGCGTATAAAAACACAGTCTTTTAATATATAATCCTGAATCTCTTCGCTGTCTAAAGTATCAGAATTACCCTTGCCAACCCCTGATTTTACGGCGTTGGAAATGGCAATTTCAATAGAAGTAAATAAATTTTCGGCTTTAAAAGGTTTTAACAGGTATGAGTCGGGCTGGGTTTCTTTTGCCCTGGTTACGGTTTTGCTATCTGCATGGCTGGTAAGGTAAATAAAAGGAATATCGGCTTCGTTCCTTAGAAAGTTCCCTAATTCAATTCCATCTTTATTGCCGTCAATATTAATATCAACAAGCGCCAAATCGGGTAAATCTTTCATTATACTGTCAATGGCTTCGTTATAGCTGACGGCCATACCCGTTATTTCATAACCGAGATTGATCAACTGCATACGGATATCCTCAGCAATGATCAGCTCATCTTCAACTATCAGGATTTTTACGTTGCTCATTAAAGTTGTTTTGCTCAAAAATGCAGCACAAGTTAATAATTTTATTGAATATTTAGATTTTTTCGGTTTTAGCTTTAACTTCCTCAAAATCGATTAAAAAAGAAGTGCCGTTTTTATTTTCGAAAGAAATGCGTCCTTTTAACTGCTTGGTTAATAAGGAAACCATCCGCAAACCCAACGATTTCGATTTGTCAAAAGAAAAATTTTCCGGAAGTCCCGGGCCGGAATCTTTTACAGTTAAAATACAATGCTGATCATCGGTTGTTTGCAGGCCAATCAGCAGATGATTATTCCTGCCCGGTTTAAAGGCATATTTGTAAGCATTGGTGGCCAGTTCGTTTACAATTAAACCCAGCGAAACAGCATAATCAATGTTAAGGTTTACATTCTGGACCGCAATTTCGTAGTTGACTTCGAGGTTGGCATTATTAAAAGCAATATGGGTGGCATCCACCACCTCCGAAAGATATTCTTTCATGTTAATCTGGGTAACCGAATTTCCCTGATATAGTTTTTGGTGTATTGACGAAATGGCCATTATACGACGCTGCATCTCGCCAAATATTTCAAGTGTATCGGGTTCACTGATCCGCATGCTTTGTAGATTTATAATACTGGAAATTATCTGTAGGTTGTTTTTCACCCGGTGATGAATCTCTTTCATTAAAATATCTTTTTCCTCCAGCTGGGCATTAATTACCTCATTTTGCTGGGTAATTTCTTCATTTTGTTGGGTTATTTCCTCATTGTACTCTTTAAGCAAATTATTTGCCTCTTTTCTTTTCTTACTTAACCGGAAAAGGAACAGCGTAAGTGCAACAATTAAGATTAACGCAATAACAGCCAACAGAAGAAGTTTTGTTCTTACCTGGCTTATTTTTTTTAAATAATTAAGTTGTGCCTGGTTTTGAGAAATCTCGAATTCGGCGCGCATTTCGGCTATTTTGGATGATGCTGAATCAGCAGAATATTTATCTGATGAGTGAAGTGATATATTCAAAAATTTGTATGCCTTTAGGTAATTACCTTTCTCAAAATATAAATCAGATAGAATTCTTGAACTTTCTGTAGTCAGATTATATAGTTTTACAGTGTCTGCAATATTATAAGTATTTTCTGCATAAAGTAAGGCTTTATTTTTTCTATTAAATTTTAGATTTATTTTGGCAAGATCCAAATATGTTTCTGAAAGAGGACGCAAATCATTTGATGTAAGGAATTTTTCGACAGATAATTTGATCAATGAATCGCTTTTAAAAGTTTTATTTAATTCAGCATAGAGAAGTCCTTTATTGGCATAAAAATACCCTATATATACATCATTGTTTTGTTGTTTTATGAAATTTTCAGCTAAGTCCAGCCTATATAATGCCGTATCAAATTCATCTATTTTCCTATAAATATCTGCCAAATTAAGATTAATTGCGATATAAAGTTGCTTATATTTTTGTATGTTTTGGTAGGCTTTTTTTAGGTAGGATATTGCCAACTGAAAGTTTTTTAGCCCAATGTATATGCTGGCAATTTGAAGGTATAGCATTACTTTGCCATCCTCTTCATTAATTTTTTCATATATAGGTTTGGCTTTTAATGAATAATCCAATGCGGAAGGTAAATTTCCTAAATCCTTATAAATATTACTGACTGCAAATAAACCAGAAGCAATTAAGGAATCATTATTTGAATTTTGTGCAATTTCCAGAGCTCTAAATGCATATTTCAGTGCATCTTCTTTATTATTTTCCTGGTAAACAAGTTTGTAATATTTTTCAAAGGATTCCTCATTATTGGCAGAATATAATAATTCATGACCAATAAATATTATAATACCAAATATAATGGCTGTATATAACTTACTATTCATAATAATAGCACCATAGTTAAGTCATTTAACTATGGTGCATTTTAGGATTATATAACTTTTATTTAGGGGGATAAGGAAAAACAATCTCAGGATCCCAGTTCCAAATAATTGAAGGATTTTTTTTGTTACAAAAAGTAAATGTATATTCAGTAATAATATTATCAGAAGGTTCCTGATCCTGAATATCTCCGTCAAATTCATCCTCTGCTTTTTTCGAAGGTTTGTTTTTAAAAACCTTTAACATATTGCTATCGCCCACATAATCAATTAAGTCCAGATTGTCTGAAGTGTTTTTGCTTTTAATTTTCCATTTAATCTTTGAGCTTACTTCTGCCTTTGTAATTAGTTTTGGAGTGTTTTGGGTCGCAGCATCAAAATGTCCACCGGTTTGTGTCATTTGAATAATGCTCTGGTCAGTTATTTCACCTCCCTTAGGTTGAATTTCCATTAATTTTTGCATATCAACCGATATGTCAATTTTTACATTTGCCATAAGTATATAATTTATTGGTTAGTACGGTTAAATATATAAAATAATATTGTTAAAAAGTGTAGGTAAATTTATAAAAATGAAAAAATAGATAAAGTTATTGGTTAGTAATAATTTAGTTACCTGCACCAACTAATTCATTTTTATAATTTTCTCAGCTTCAATAATTCCTTTTTCCAGAATTCGCTGCATATCTTTTGGTTTTGTATGATAGCCACTGGTGCGGGTGGTATACTGGCGGATTATGATTACATCCACATCGGTTCCCTTCTGGGTTTCTACTACTATTTTATTTTCCGGTGTAATTTTTTTGGCATAGGGTAAAATACCGAAATCTTTTTTTGCCACTAAAACCACATAAAAGTAGGGATAGTCATGTCCCTGGATGTTGTTCATATTCAACTGGCCATAAACTCCCAGGAAATTATCAGGTGCATTGTTGATGTCAATTCTGAATTTTACGTCTTTAGGCAATTTTTCATTGTTTCCCTGAAGTAAAATATTGTATTCCAGTTTATGATTTTTGAGTATATCCTGTTTGTCATTTATTAAATCCTGTATAAGTTTTATTTTATTGACCAGTTTTGGTGTGGTAGATATTTTTTTAATGCCAGTAAACCAATGGGGCAGGGTAAGTACAGCCAAATCGAATAATAAAATTCCACTTTCTTTTCCCAGACCGGGCGTGCTCACAACCAATAAAACAAGTGCGGCTATAAGAAATACAATAAATAAAACGGCTCCCAGCGGATTGGAAATATCAACCGGGCTTAAATCCCAGGCATTCATTTTTTTATTCAGGGTTATAATTTCGGTTAATTGTTCCTGAGAAATTTTGTTCCAGTCTGCATCGGCTTTAAAAATAGCTTTATTCAGGCGGTTATCGTATCCTTTGGTTAATAAAATTAAGTTACCTGCAATTATTAAAAATCCTCCCGGAAATACAGTTACCTGGTCAATCTGCAGTGCCAGCCCAATTAAAATTAAAGCAGCACTCAATAAAAGCCTCTGCCCATATTTAAGCGATTTCCATATATGAAAAATTAAGATATCGCCTTCGGATTTTGATAGTAGTATTGAACTCATTTTCTTGTTTCTTGTTACTTGTTTCTTGTTTCTTGCTACTTACAACTTGTCACTTGCTCAAGGTTGCTGAGCGGAGCCGAAGCAACCGGTTACTGATTACCGATGCACATCCTGATCACTGAAACATCCCCTCCAACTCCCCATACCCCATGCTTCGCCAGTATAATGGGCAAGCCCCGTTGCACAAGGCAAAATGTTCACATTTTTTGCATAGCGCATGTGCAAATTCCTTTTTTCGGAAATTGACAGCTTCTTTATTGTTCCATATTTTTTTAAATTTCTTTTTGTTTAATGACCCTACGGGTTTATCATACGAGGAGCAAGGTAAAACATCACCGTTGGGTGCTACAGATAATAAACCGTCGCAGGCACTGCACCCTTTGTTTCCCAAGTTATGAGTGATGGTATTGAACATACACATGGGAACTGGTGAATACCACATAAATTCCACATTATATTTCAGGCTTTCATCATAAATTCTGCTGATAATTTCTCCTGCTTCAGCGTATGGAATTATCAAATCATTATTTATTTGTGTGCTTCCTGTCGGGATAACTAAATTCATACTGAACCGGTCAATTTCTAAAACATTGGCTACAAAATCAGGTAATTCAAAACATTCTGGCAGATTAAGCCGGTTTAACGTTGTGTTTGAATGTACATAAACGTCATTCTTTTTTAAATAGGCAATGGCAGCAATACTTTTTTCAAAACTTCCCTTTATCTGGGTTAACCGGTTATGGGTATTGGGTGTTGTTCCTTCGAGGCTTATTTGCACTGAATTGAGCCCCGCGTTTTTCAATTCCCTGGCATACGCATAACTAATAAGGTTGCCGTTTGAAATCAGGTTTACCCGCATACCCAGTTTCCTGGCATGTTCAATAAGCGTCAGTAATACCTGTTTTCTTAATGTGGGCTCACCCCCGGTAAAGCTGATAGAAGGTACTTTTGCCTCATAATAAATTTTATCGATAATCTTTTTTAGTTCCTTTAGCGACAATTCTTTATGGTTGCCGGTAGGATTAACAGTACAATTACAGCCGGCATAACAAAACCGGCATTTTAAATTGCATCGATAAGTCAGAGCCAGTTCTGACAGAACCGGAAGATCAGTAAAATTCAGATTAAATGCCTGTTGTTGAATGGCACTATTTTGATCGAATTCTGCCAGATTCCCTTCCAGGTATTTTTTAATGACCAACATGAAATTCTCAATCTGCTGGGCCTTGTCCTGACCTGTTTTATCCAATAGCGATTCGTAAGTACCTCCGTTTAATAAGAAACTTAAAATAAATGTGCCGGTTTCGTTTATTTTTGTGGCCACATTGGGCCTTTTAATCAATAAATTGTCATCAGGACGAACATAAATGTAATCCCGCACATTTTCAATAAACTCATCGATCCAGTATTTGGTTTGCGTTGGTTCCATGGGCTTTGGTTTAATGTGATCCTCCACTTACACATGCCGAGTGACAGGCACTATGGCATGCCGAATGACAGGCACTATGACATGCTGAATGGCACGCGCTGTGACAGGCATCGTGACAAACGTTAATATCGTTTAAAACATCCAGGGGAACCGCACCCTGGATAATATGATCAGTTTCCAGGGGTATATTATTCTCGTATCGATAGGGATCTTCATGGTGATGCAAGTGTAAAAAATTGGGATGTGCATAATAATACCAGTAATACCAGGAGTAATCAGCAGAATGTGTCCGATACTTGTAATTTTGTTCCGTTTCAAATTCGCTGATTTTCTTTTGGTAAAAACTCTTTGTAGCTTCAACGTCACAATCCCAGGCCTTTTTTTGAATATTCCGGATAGCAAAATTCATAAAGTCTTCCAATTCCGACTGCGATAAAATTCCGTCATCGGCAAAAGCATAAAACAATTTTTGCTCATATTCGCCCAGATTTTCCAGATCATTTTTTCTCAGCGTTTTCACTTTAATCGGATTTTGTTCTATCACTTCAAGGTATCCTTCCGATTCAAGGGCCATTACCATACCGCTGACAATTTTCTTAATGGGTATTTCAAGATAAAAGGCTATTTCAAGAGGAGTTAAATCGGTGCAAATCTTTCCTTCTTTATGATAATGAGTAAACGACAGTTTTGGTGGAGTCCAGTCGAGTTTGTTCCAGTTAATTTCGCCCATGGTTTTTTGGGCCTTAACCAGGTTTTTTTGTTTTAATAAAATAATTCCTGCAAAAACAAGAAATAAAATGATCAATCCTGGTGTTAGTAAGTTATTGTTGTTGTGGTAGTTGTCGGTTGTTTGGGTTCTCGCGCTGGTTCCGGTTTTATTTACGGGGAGTGCATTAATGTTAAACCACGATGCAGGCATATAAAATTGGGTGTGCATATGAAAACGGTTACCCGGATTATCTTTATGAATAATCAGTTCTAGGTTTCCCGACTCCGATTGCTGATAATCAATCCGGTAATCTTCATTCATAAATTTCTCCGTCATAATGCCATCTTCGCTCATCATTTTATTCCGCAGTTCGGCACCCGATTGGTAAACATGTTTGGGGAGGATAATCTTTAAAGTATAATGATCCTGGTGGTAGGCTTCGTCCCATTGAACCGGCGACCAGTTAAAAACAACCAGTTGCTTTCCGGCATCGGTTGTGGTCGTAGCCAGATATCCTGCCTCAGCAAAATTGGTTTTAAAATAAAACACATAGGTAAGATTTCCCTGGTTAACCCCTTTTTCCTGAGCCAGAATAATATCCCATTTATCAGAATTTATTTTCTTTATAGATAGGTTATAACGGTTTCCAAAATCATCAATGGCGTACGATTGATCAGAAAAACCGTTGATAGCTAATTTTTCATTACCTTCAAAAAAAAAGCCATGCATTTCGCCGCTTATAACTTTCCATTGAACCGTATATGCTACATATGCCTCACCTGAGTTTTCAAGGTTTAGCGAAGTTTCAACGAAATTTATCTCACCTTTTCCTGCAAACAGATAAAAATGGATCAGGCATAATAAAAGAACAGGTATGAATCTTTGCATGAGCGATTAAGTAAAAAGTACATAGGTGCTTACGAATATAGTAAACTATTTCTAAACTATGAAAAAACCGGGGCTAAAATTATAGTTAAACAGGGTTTAAAGGATACTAACCGGGTTGTATATAAAAATTGAAATTATCTGTTTTTTTTCAAAAGCAATGGTTATATTTAACAGGCCGAATCATCAAAAACTCTGCTAAATACTCCATTGATGAATTTCGGAATTTGGATATTATGAAAATCTTTAAGAGATATAAGAAGGAATTAACATCGAAAAAACTTTCTTCAGATGAAATCAGAAGAATCAGATTAACCAATATAATTGCTTATATCACTATAGCCACCATAGTAATTTATGTGTCAAGCTATTCGTTGCTCGATATTAATTTGTTTAAACCCATAATAATTTTCCTTTTAATATTCCTGGTTTTGTTATCAGGAGTAATCCTGTTAAACAGAATGGAGCATTATTTTGCAGCGAAACTATATCTTTCTGTTATTGAAACGATTTTTATTGCCATTATTTCCATGATTATTTTTGGTAAACTTCCTGGTTTTCAGGTATACCTGTTAATGGCGGCCATAATTCATGTATTTATCTGGTCAATCCATGAAAAAATTTATCTTATTTTATTTGTTGGATTAAGCATTGGGTTATACCTGGTTATTGAATTTTTGCCTGTTGCTTTCGATAATATCATTGACCTTCCGGATAAGTTTATCACACTTTTTAAGGATACTAATATCATAATATGCTATCTGGCAACAGCTGTTGGTGTGGGTTTTTATTTGGATTTTTCAAATGCAAGAGAAAAACAATTGCTCAAGCAGGCGCAGGAGTTGAAAAAATCACAACATCATCGCGATGTGGTGTATTCCATTATTGCACACGATTTGCGGAGCCCGTTTAACGGGTTAATGGGATTATCGGAAGTTTTATTAAAACATTATCATGAATTTTCTGATGATACCCGGTTAAAAATGATTGAATCAGCGCATAATTCTGCGGTTACGCTTAACGGATTGCTTGAAAATTTGTTGGATTGGTCAAAGATGCAATCAGGGCGGCTGGAAAAGAATATGAAGACTGTTTATCTGCGAAAGCTCTCTGATGAAATTATTGATTTGCTTGGGGAAATTATTAGTAAAAAAAATATAGTGGTTAAAAATGAAATTAATGCGGATGCTTTTGTGATGGCAGATGAACACATGCTTTCGACCATTTTCAGAAACTTATTAAGTAATGCAGTTAAGTTTACAGCCGATGGCGGACAAATCAATTTAAATGCACGCCCTGTTGATTCACGGGTTGAGGTTTGTATTTCGGATACGGGTATGGGTATACCTGAATCAGTGATTGACAAAATATTTAATACGAATTCAAAAATTCAGACTTCCGGAACAAATAATGAAAAGGGAAGTGGGTTGGGATTAAGAATTTGTTATGATTTTATAAAAGTAAATGGGGGAGATATTTGGGTGGAAAGCGAAGTGAACAAGGGTAGTAAATTTTATTTTGTTTTAAAAACTACTTTATAGAAAAATTATTCATAAAACTGTATAGCCACTATTATACCACTAATAGAATCAATTAATCGCAAAAAAATATTTTGCCAATAAAAATAATTGGCGTTAATTTGCGTACTATGAAACTCAATAAACAAATATCATATTGTAATACACTCAACCTGGTCCCTTTTATTCCAATGGGATGGTAGGTTGATATTTGTTTTAAAAATCACAAAATTTTTCTTATTCAATTATTAACCAATTAAAAATCGGAGGATTTTATTATGAAAACTTATGATGTATTTAGTTTTAGCATTGTAGCCGATGTGCTACCCAAAACAGGTGTAAATTCAATTTGTATGATTAAAAATGTGACTGGATATCGAAGTAAAATAAGTAAACGAAAACGACATGGCTAAAAATTATATATCAGCAATTAATAAATTAAGTTACAAAGGCGAAAAATTAAAAAACCTATGGATCGCCTTTAAAGAAGCAATCGCAGGTTCCGACCGCGATTTTACAGAAATTCCTCTCCGAAAGGCTATCTTCCTGTTAGCCATTCCCATGGTTCTTGAAATGATAATGGAATCGGTTTTTGCCGTTGTGGATATATTTTTTGTATCTAAACTGGGCGCTGAAGCTGTTGCTACAGTGGGCATAACTGAATCTGTTTTAACAATAATTTATGCTATTGCCTTTGGTTTTGCAATGGGAACCACTGCACTCGTTTCACGACGTATCGGCGAAAGACGTACCCATGAAGCATCACAGGAAGGGCTACAGGCTATTATTACCGGTGTTATATTATCCATTATGATTGGTGTACCCGGAATGGTATTTGCTAAAAATATGCTAAGCCTGATGGGAGCTTCCCCCGAAATTGTAAACTTAAATAGCGGTTACCCGATGGTAATGTTTGGAGGTAATGTAGTCATTATGCTGCTATTTATTAACAACGCCATTTTCAGAGGAGCAGGAAATGCGGCTATTGCCATGCGAGTATTATGGATAGCCAACGGTTTAAATATTATTCTCGATCCTTTATTGATTTTTGGAATTGGGCCTTTCCCTGAATTAGGTGTTACCGGAGCTGCAGTAGCTACCAATATCGGGAGAGGTGTAGCGGTAATATTTCAGTTATATACCCTGTTTAAAGGTACCGGACGTATTAATATGAACGGTTTGCGAATCAGAATTGACTGGGAAAAGATTATGCACCTGGTTCATATATCAATGGGTGGAATCGGGCAGACTATTATTGCCACAACCAGCTGGATTTTTATGGTACGGGTAATTTCGCATTTCGGGAGCGAAGCCGTTGCCGGATACACTATTGCCATCCGGATTATAATATTCCTGTTATTACCAAGCTGGGGTTTAAGCAATGCGGCATCGACCCTGGTTGGACAAAACCTTGGAGCAAACCGGCCCGACCGTGCCGAACAAACTGTTTGGAAAGTTGCAAAAATAAATATGGTGATGTTGGGTCTGCTAAGTCTGTTTTTTATAATGGTACCTGACTTTTTTATAGAACTTTTTACCCGTGATACGGTCCTGGTTAACATCGGGTCAAAATGTTTACGCATTGTATCATTCGGTTTTATATTTTATGGTTTGGGAATGGTTATGGTACAGGCATTTAATGGTGCCGGCGATACGCAGACTCCAACAAAACTGAATGCCATAGCATTTTGGCTTGTCGAAATTCCACTGGCCTATTTACTGGCCTTGAAAGTTGGTTTGGATGAACTTGGAGTGTTTTTTGCCATAATAACAGCTGAAAGCCTGATGGCTATACTGGCATTTTTGCAGTTCCGAAAAGGTAAGTGGAAGGAACAGCAGGTGTAATTATTGTCTCTTCGAATAAACCAAATTTTCAAATAACAAAAATCAAACCTGCCAGATGTAGTCATTCAGACAGGCAGGTTTATTTTTAACTTTTATTCCTTTCCAAATTTTTTATTGTCAGCTTCCAACGATTTTGTATTTTTATTTATTTAAACCGACACAATGAAACGAGTACCATCCCTTCTTTTAATCCTTTTATTTCTGGCAACTTCCTGCATTACCAAAAACCTTCCTGGCATTCGAGTTAAAGGCAGGTTTATAGTCGATAACCAGGGAAATAAAATCGTGTTGCGGGGCGTAAATGCCATGTTTGTTTACAGTCCCGATCGTTATGGAGAAAAAACGTATCCTGAAATTGCCAAAACCGGTGCCAATGCGGTACGTATTTTTTGGTTAACCGATATTCCGGCTGCTGAAGCCGCTAAAAATATTGAAAATTGCATGAGGGAAAATATAATTCCCATATGGTCGGTTTGGGATGCTACCGGAAAATGGGATAGCGACCTTCAAAAATGTGTAGATTACTGGTGTAAACCTGAAACCCTTGAAGTGATTAAAAGGTTTGAAAAATACCTGATATTGAATATCGCCAACGAGCCAGGAAAAACAGAGATGCCCGACTTTTTGCAAACCTATGAAAAAGCTATAACCCAGTTGCGCCAGGCTGGTATCCGGACTCCCCTGATGATTGATGCCGATGGTTGGGGGCGAAATGAAAAAACCTTGTTAAAATATGGTAAGCAATTACTGGATTTTGATATCCTGCACAATGTAATTCTTTCGTGGCACGCCTGGAATGTTAATTATAAAATTAAACCGGTTCTTGCTAAAGCAGTTGAACTGAACCTGCCCTTTGTAGTGGGTGAATTTTCAGAGGAATCTGTGGGATGCCAATGCTGTATTAATTATAAAGATATTCTGAAATACTGCCAGGCGTATCAGATAGGATGGCTGGCCTGGTCGTGGGGTATTGTTCCCAACGGCGATTGTTCGCATATGGATATGACCGATCCAAAAAATCCGGTTTTTGAAACACTGCACGATTGGGGTCTTGAAGTTGCCGTTACGGATTCTTTCAGTATCAAAAACACTTCAGTTAAATTGAATTTACAGGGTAAATAAATTATTGTGAGATGTAAAAATTTTGTTACTAAAATCAATTGGCCCGGTTTTCAAGCTGCGTACTGTTTAGTTATGATATTAATTGATTTTCAGTTTGTTTATATATTTTATTAGATAGATACTCATGGTAATTTAATGAATCGGAAATTAAAAATATATGTGTTGGTTGACAACACTGCCGGGAGGGATACTTGTGCGGAACACGGACTTTCTTATATCGTGGAATATGATAAAAAAATTCTGTTCGATGCCGGTCAGTCTGATTTATTTATAAAGAATGCCAATTATTTGGAGGTAAATATTGATGATATTGAAACCATTGTTTTAAGTCACGGGCATTTTGATCATGGCAATGGACTGCATTATTTAAACCATAAGAATCTTATCTGTCATCCCGATTATAATTTGGAAAGGTATTCGGGTAAAATGCGTAAACCGGTTGGAATTACACAGGTTGATGAATTGAAATCTAAATTTAAAATCAAGAACAGTAAAGATCCTTATTGGATTTCGGAACGAATGGTTTTTCTGGGTGAAATACCCCGAAAGTTGGGATTTGAAAAACGGAAATCGGGTTTTTATTTTAAAAATGGTGAAGTTGATAATGTATGGGACGATTCGGCAATTGCTGTAAAGATGAAGCAGGGGATATTTTTAATTTCGGGGTGTGCGCATGCAGGAATCTGCAATACCATTGAGTATGCCAAAAAAATTACCGGCGAATCGCGAGTGTTTGGTGTAATTGGCGGGTTTCATTTAAAAATTGCCGATAAATATACGTATCAAACATTAGAATATTTTAAACAAAATAAGGTAAAGGTAGTTATGCCTTCACACTGTACTGAATTGCCTGTATTGTCTCTTTTTTATAATGAATTTAAGGGCGAGCAGGTTAAAGCAGGTACTTTATATACCTTTGATGATATTTAAGAAAAAAATGATCTTTTTTAATAAATTTAATAAATAAAATATTTTATTTGCCACCCCAAATATTGATGTAATGGAAGTTTTAGGTATTGACGTTGGAGGCTCTGGTATAAAGGGAGCACCGGTAGATATTAAAACAGGGGAATTTTTATCAGAAAGGTTCCGTATACCGACACCTAACCCGGCCACACCCGATGCCATGGCACGGGTAATTGGTGAAATAATCAAACATTTTAACTGGAATGGAAATGTAGGCATAGGATTTCCGGCAGCTGTGCAAAATGGAGAAGTTTTAACTGCTTCAAATATTGACGATTCGTGGATTGGTATTGAAATAGAATCCTTTTTGTCGGAAAAAACCGGTTGCAATGTTTACGTGGCTAATGATGCAGATGTAGCCGGAATTGCCGAGATGAAATTTGGCGGGGGTAAGGGCCATAAAGGAAAAGTGCTGTTGTTAACTTTGGGTACCGGAATTGGAACTGTTTTTTTTGTTAATGGATTATTATTTCCAAATACGGAATTAGGGCACCTCGAATTTTTGGGAACTACCATTGAGGAGTACGCTTCGGATGCCACCCGCAAACGCGAAGATTTAAGCTGGAAAAAATGGGGCCGGCGATTAAATAAAATACTCAATTACTACGAACAGATGTTTTATCCCGATTTAATTATTATTGGCGGAGGCATCAGTAAGAAAATGGATAAGTTTCAGGAATTTATCGATTTAAAAACGGAGCTTATTCCGGCCACATTTTTAAACAGCGCCGGTATTATTGGTGCTGCTGTTTACGGGGCAGATAATCATAAGTAAGTGTTTGCACCTTTTTACGTAGTGATAATAATTGAACAATGGGCTAAAGCCCGGAAAAATTTTATATAAGCTTTAATCCGTCAGCTAAAGCAGAAGGTAAATTTTGGTAAACCAGTCTTTTGTATATAACATTTGCCGTTGGCTTCAGCCAACGGATTATTAAGAAACTACATTCTTTACGGGCTTTAGCCCACACCATAAAAAAAGAAGTATCGTACCTGATACTTCTTCTCATAAGTAGTAGTTATTTAGATTATATATAATCTTTCTTAATTATCAGTCCTTTATCTTCAAGGTCTTTGGTTACTTTGTGTATTAATTCCACTTTTTCCTTAAGCGGAAGGAAAGCCGATTTAAATCCATTTAAAATCAGGTATTTTAGTTCATCCACATCAAAGTGATAATGTTTGATGGCCAGCATATACTCATCGGTTAGCGTGGTATCGCTGATTAAACGGTTATCGGTATTAATGGTAACACGCAATCCCAAATCGAAATAAAACTTAACCGGATGATGCTCAAATTTATCTACCGCTTTGGTCTGCACATTCGATGTAATGCACATTTCCAACGGTATCCGGTGATCATTTACATAGTTCAGTAAATCGCCATCTTCGCGTAAGCGGGTACCGTGCCCGATGCGGTTGGCGCTGATATAATGAATGGCCTGGTGAATAGATTCCGGACCATAACCTTCGCCCGCATGAACCGTGGTGTTAATATTATTATTGATGATCAGGTAAAACGATTCTTTATGCTCTTTTGCCGGGAAGCCATCTTCGGCACCAGCCAGGTCGAACCCCACCACGCCCCGGTTTTTGTAAGCAACGGCCAGTTCCGCAAGGGTTAAAGATACATCAGGTGTGGTGTGCCGTAAGCCACAAATAATGATCCCCACTTTCATATCAAATTTCTTTTCGGCCTTATACTTTCCTTCAAGCACGGCATCAATAACTTCGGTAAGTTTCAGGCCTTTGTTAATGTGAAGAATGGGCGAAAACCTGATTTCGAGATACCAGATATTTTCATTAAAACAATCTTCAGCCAGTTCATAAGTGGCCCTTATTAACGCTTCTTTCGATTGAAGCACCGAACAGGTAACATCAAACGGACGTAAATATTCTTCCAGGCTTTGGCATTCCATACCTACAGCCAGGTATTTTCTTAATTCATCAACGTTGTCTTTCGGGAGTTTTACCTTGTATTGTTTTGCCAGGTCAATAATAGTTTCAACTCTCATTGAACCATCCAAATGGCAATGAAGTTCGGCTTTAGGTAAGCTTTTAATAAATTCGCGGGTTAGTTTAGTCATATATCCTCCAAATCTTTATACAAATATATAAATACAGGTATTAAATACTATATGTTTAGGAATATTAAGGAAATTTGAAAGCAAAGTACACATACAGGGGTGGCAACCATTTATCATAATAATTCATCTAATGCTTTTTAATCAATAACATTTAATTTATGAAAAGGATTTTACTTAATTATTCGGTCATCCTAATGTGTTTAGTACTCGGCTTATTTAGTTGTAATAAAGATGATTTGGCCATTACATATCCTAAAGAAGGTATGTTTGGTGAAAACATTCTAGCTATGAATAGGTAATGATTATAAAGCTAATGAATTCCTTTGTCAAAAACAACGGTCAAAACTATAGCAGAATTAAATTGGGGTTTAAAAAGTAAGCTATGAATATAAAATAAGTAATGCATTTATAAAGTTCTGTTTAATTACTCATCTGATGACTTATTTATAAACCAATCGCTTAGTCATCCGATGAGTTTTATGGTACTTTATGAACCTTCTGTTAGTTTACCCCTGTATCACAAAAATTGTTGGCCTTTTATTCAAATCCACCTTTTTTTTCTTCCAGTTGTAAATAGTATCGGTTTTAATAAGTTCGGATTCCAGGGTGATGTCGCAGGCAATGCAAAGTTTGGTGTTGGCATTGCAATGAATTAAAATATCGGTAAGCAGGGCATTGTTACGGTAGGGGGTTTCAATAAACAGCTGGGATTGTTGTTCCTGGGCTGATCGTTTTTCCAGGAATTTTAAATGTTTTATCCTTTCATTGGGTTTAATGGGTAAATATCCGTTAAACGCAAAGTTCTGGCCGTTTAATCCAGAGGCCATTACAGCCATCAAAATACTGCTGGGCCCCACAAAAGGAACTACCTGGATTTTGTTTTTATGAGCCAGTTCAACCACAGCAGCACCCGGATCGGCTACACCCGGAACGCCGGCTTCTGAAATTACACCCACATCATTCCCATTTAGTAGCGGTGCCAGGTAGGTAGTAATTTGTTCAGGTGTGGTATGCTTATTTAATTCATAAAACTGTGTATCATCAATTGGGAATTGGCTATCAAGTTGTCGCAGGTAGCGGCGTGTGGTTCTGATATTTTCAACTATAAAATGCCTTAGCGTAATTGCCTTTTGAATTACCTCGGCCGGAATTACACTTTGTATGGAACTTTTGCCCATGGTGATGGGAATTAAGTATAGCTTTCCTTTCATCTGCATATTTTTTACAAATATCGAAGAATTTTATAAAAATTTAGTGATTATTTTGGGTATCTAAAACCAGGTGGCGTTGAGATACATAAATAATGTAATCTTATGAATTATAGACATTGATTGCATTACTTAAATGGGATAATTGATTTAACCAGGGTGTCGATTCGATTCACTTTAGACATAAATAATTGCGCCCTGAAAGGGCTACTCAACTTAACCCCGTGAAGATGGAGCTCAAATAAGTGAGTAAGCGAGGCATTGCATTAAATTACAGATATTAGTCCGGTTCATTTGGACAAATAAATGGCAAAGAAATTAGCCGGACACTAATTTTAATTTATATATCTTAGTAGCCATTACAAATAAAACCAAGCATTGAAAGTTACATTTTTAGGCACAGGTGCCTCACACGGGATACCGGTAATCGGGTGCCATTGCCCGGTTTGCCAGTCAGATGACATCAGGGATAACCGGTTGCGCAGCTCTGTGTTTATTGAAACGCAGCGGAATAAGTTTGTGATTGATGTTGGGCCTGATTTTCGTCAGCAGATGTTGCGCGAAAAAATTGTTCATATTGATGCGGTGTTGCTTACTCACGAACATAAGGACCATACTGCCGGGCTTGACGATCTAAGGGCATTTAATTATTTAATGCAAAGGGCTATGAGTATTTATGGCGAAAGCCGCGTGCTCGATTGCATTAAGCATGAGTACGCCTATGTTTTTAGTGATGATAAATACCCAGGATCGCCGGAACTCGACCTTCATTCGCTTAATAACGATGATTTCACAATAAACGGCGAGACCATTACACCGGTTAAAATTTTTCACAATCTGTTATCTGTTTACGGTTACCGCATTAACAATTTTGCTTATTTAACGGATTTAAAGACGATACCTGACAGCGAAAAACAAAAGCTTAAAAATCTGGATGTTTTAGTGTTAAGTTCATTACGGGTAAAAACGCATATTGCGCATATGGGCCTTGAGGAAGTTTTGGATACCATCGAAGAATTTAAACCGCGAAAAACTTATCTGACGCATATCAGCCATATGCATTCTAATTATAAAGATTTGGATAAAGTTTTACCTGCCAATGTTTCTCCTGCCTACGACGGGCTTTCTATTGAATTGTAAGCTGTAATACGTTTTTAGTTCTTTCAGTTACCCTAAAACGATTGTCGATTCTTATTCCCACAATCCATACAATTTGATGATTTGATTCCAGTACACGGATTTTTTCTTTTTGTAACCGGTCAATTTTTTGATCGATAAAGAAATCACTCAGCTTTTTCTTATGATTCATGCCTAACGGAAAGAAAAAGTCTCCTTCGTTCCAGCTTCTGAATAAAATAGGATATTTTAATTTGTCAGCGTCCAGAAAGGCATTACAGCTGTCTTTAATCAGTTTGAATTCATCAATTGTAAAGCGCTGAGTTTTAAAATTGATAGGTGCTTTTTCAAATTCATTCGGTGAATTTATTTCCAGGAATTCTGTTTCGACCAATATGTTTTCAATAATAATCGATTCACGGTCGATGAGCAACCGGTGAGTTTTGGAATATAACATTTTACCTGGTTGAGTATGCAGGCCGGCCACAATATTTTGAACCGAGTCAGTACTAAAACCCATTGGTGCCAGCATTTCAAACAGAAAGGCAGCCGGGTGTTCTGCTTTTTTAAGTTCTGTTATGGAGAGGGTAATGCGATCGTTATCGACAACCCATAGTTTATTCCGTATATTATTGATTTGCTCCTGATAAATTTCTGATACCTCACTGAATCGGGCCATATTTTGCCGCATGGTGGATTCCAACGAAGGATTAATTTCTTTTAACTCCGGTATTATTTTGTTCCGGATAATATTTCTGACATACTCATTTTCCAGGTTAGAGGAGTCGGTGTGGAATTCCAGTTTTTCGGTTTTTATGTATTGTTCAATTTGTTCGCGGGTGGCAAATAACAAGGGACGGATAATATTCCCGTTTATCGGTTTTATACCGGTTAATCCGTTAATGCCGGTACCTCGCACCATATTTATAAAAAGGGTTTCGATGGAATCGTTCAGATGATGGCCGGTTGCAATTTTGGTAAAGCCGAATTTATCACAAAGTTCGTTAAACCAGTTGTAACGCAACTCGCGGGCTGCCATTTCGATGCTTAACTTGTTGGTTTGGGCATATTCACGTGTATTAAACGAAATATAATGACCCCTGATTCCAAATTTTTCAGCCAGATGTTTGACAAATTGCTCATCTCCATCTGATTCTTCTCCACGTAGTTTGAAATTACAATGGGCAATTTCAGTGTAGTAATTTAATTTTGAGAATAAATGTAAAAGTACAACTGAATCGGTTCCACCACTTATTGCAAGTAAAATCCTGTCATTTTCAACAATAAGATTATTCCTGGAAATATACTTTTGAAATTCAGTTAACATTGCTTTGAGATAATCTGTTTATTGGATAAGCTAGTAGTGCGTACATAAAGTTCTGTTTAAATACTCATCGGATGACTTATTTATAAACCAGTAACTTAGTCATCCGATGAGTTTTATGTTACTTAATGAACCATATACCAGACGGTTTTCATTTTATTAAATTATTATTCCTTCGGTTCTGATATTCATAAAATGGGGTGAAATAGCCTGTTTAAAAATCATTTTTGTTCATTTATCAAACTTACTCGTTTTTTTAGACACCCACAATAATAATATTCGCTTTACGAAACGGGTTAAATATTATTTTGAGGCAATGTAAATATCAATATAAATAGGACATGGAAATATTTTAACCACGAATTCACAAATAAATAATGTTTGCTTAGCAAACAATTTGTGTTTATTTTGTGTTGACCAATCGTCCCGTGAATTTCTTTTATTAAAGAATTGAGAATATGGTATCTATTATAATACTGAGAGCTAAAGATTATTGGTGCTTGTATGGAATACATAATCAATTAGGACCAGGTTTTTTATAAATCGTTTATAAGGATGCTTTGGAGGTTGAGTTTACAAATTTAGGAATATCCTATGTTCGGGAAAAAGAATATGTAGTACAATATAAAGATACCATTTTACCTCATATGTTTTATGCAGATTTTGTTGTATATGGTTATATTAAAAAACCCCGGTTGAACCGGGGTTTTTATTGAAAAGTATACAGTTTATTGTACAATAAACTTTTTGTTGAGTGTGAAGTTTGAACCTGTAATTTGCACGGTATAGTTGCCCGGTTTTAATCCGGTTAAATTAACCGGGGCTGAAATACCACTGTTGGTATTAAATGAATAAACCTTGTTTCCTAAAACATTAAAAATGCTTGCTTCAACCTGACCGTCATTAGTAACAGGAATGTCGATAGTAAATTGTCCATGGTTTGGGTTAGGATATAATTTAAACGATTCGGCCAATGCCTTGGATAAGCAGCCGCCTTTTTGTCCGCTATTATCAATACCTGTTACGGTACCCTGCCAACTGCTTTCAGGAAGCGAAAATTTGTGATTGTATGCAGTCCATGTAGTCAGCGTTGCTTCATTATTATTAATAAGTAATCCGGTTATTTGATCAGATTTTGTGTTGTTGTTCATATCTACTGAAACTAAACGCATTTTGCTTTGGGAGGCTTCCTGGTTTCCGTACCACCAAACTTGCGGATTGGCAAATGCTTTGCTGTTTCTTTCAAAAACGAGGATTTTTGATGTTTCTTCGTCACAAGTATATAATGCGGCAATATTATCAATATATCCATTGTTATTAAAATCGCCTGCAATTACATTGTTTTTGGCATTTCCGGCAGCAAAGTTTTCTTTTGCAAACCAGGTGTAGGGCCAATTAAATTTATTTCCGTTGGTTGTCCAGACAAAAATTTTGCAGTAGTCGTCATCATAGTTGTACAAGGCTGCAATATCATCCTGGAAACCATTGTGATCAAAATCGCCGGTAATCATTGTTCCCTGTATGCGGGTTGAGTTAAAATCGGAGCCAACCCACCAGGTTCCAGGCCATGAAAATTCTTTTCGATTACCATTCCAAACAAAAACTTTGGTTTGTGCCTGGCTGTAATCGTAAAAAGCTGCAATATCGTCAACAAAACCGTCATGATCGAAATCGCCCGCCACAATAGTCTGAGCTACCTGGTTTGCATCAAAATCTCCACTGTACCACCATCGGCTTGGCAGGAATTTTCCATTCTGGTTCAACCAAACAGTAATTGCGGTTCTATTGGTGTCAATTTCATAAATTGAGGCCAGGTCATCCAAATAACCGTCATTATCGAAATCGCCTGCTACAATTTTTGAATTAAGCGCTTTGGGCCCGATAAAATCAAACGGCAACCTACACGAAGCTTCTTTTTCGTCAACCCAGCCATTATCTGCTGTCCAAAGCATCAGAACGGGTAATTCGCCCGATGTATTAAAGGCAGCAATATCGTCAATCAAACCATCGTTATCAAAATCACCTGCTACCATGTTTCCCGAAACCCCGTAATAGTTGGATTGTGCAAATACCATTGTCCCGGAGGAAATTGTTGTAGCTAAAACCAGATAAAATAGTGCCTTTTTCATGTGCGTATTTTTTTGTTTATAGTTAATCTGAAAACGTCTCGCAGTATCGTTAAAATACTTAATCAGATCAGGAATTTAAGCTTCTTAAGCTGTAATGTAAAGTTGCAAAAACTTATCTAAAAAGTAAACCTGCCGGGCTAAAAAATGTTTATTGGGTTGAATTTTTCAGAAATTCAATGGCTTTTGAGGCAATTTCCGATTCCTGATTTTTTGGCGTTGCCAGCAATACCTCGGTAAACAGGTTGGTGCGCTTTAGTTTTAAAAATTTAAGTTCGCTATAGGTGTGATCTCTTGCCAGACTGGCAGGAACTATTGAAATACCCAAACCATTTCGTACCAGTTGGATGATAGAGTTTATATTATTTGATTCGTGGACTACATTAGGTGAAAATCCATAAAGTGCACAAATCTGGATTAGCGAATTGTGATAATGAGGGGCAAAGTCGCGGTTAAAAAAAACAAAAGTTGCATCATTTAATGATTCAATGTCATGATCGGTTTTAATAGAGTAAAGATTTTTATTAAATACCAGGGAGTAGCCATCGTTGAACCAGTGGTGTGTGGTTATTTTAGTCGATTGCAGTGGTGCCCGCAGTATGGATAAATCGAGTTTTCCCTGTTCCAGTTCCTGTATTTGACGGGCTGTACCTATCTCGAATAATTTAAAATTAGCATAAGGGTAAAAGTTCGATAAGTATTTTACAAGTTCGGAGATAACTCCTGTAAAGGTCGAACTGATATAAGCAATACGAAATTCCCCGCTTATATTTTCTGCAATTTTGCGCGTTTTAAGTTTAGCCCGATCAAGAGATTGCAATATTTCGGTAATTTCTTTTTCGAAATATTTGCCGGCTTCGGTGAGTTCCACTTTTTTGTTATTTCGATTAAATAACCGGGCACCAATTTCAGTTTCAAGTTCAATGATCTGCCTGCTAAGCGGGGGTTGTGATATGAAAAGTTTTTCAGCGGCCCGACTAAAATTTTTTTCTTCAGCCACCTTTAAAAAATATCTCAAATGTCTTAATTCCATTTTAATTATACCTGATAAGTATTAATAAATGATAAAATAAGTCTTTTTATATCATAAATACAAGTTTTATTTTTGATTGGTGATTATGAATGAACTATTTGCGCAAAGACTCAGAGGAATCGCATGTTATTAATCAATATGTTAAACCTTAAAGCTTATACACTATGAATAATAAAGACTGGAACCCAAATGCCTATTTGCAATTTCACAATGAAAGGCTGTTGCCTTCCGTTGATTTGGTTGCGCGCATTGATTCTGAAAATCCACAAAAGATTATTGATGTGGGCTGTGGCCCTGGCAATAGTACACAGGTTTTATATAATCGATGGCCAAAAGCTCAGATACTTGGAATTGACAATTCTTCTTCCATGATCGAAAAAGCCAGGCTGGACTATCCCGATCAAAAGTGGGAAATAATGGATGCTGAAAAGGATGTAATGCCAAAAGGCTTCGATATCGTTTTTTCAAATGCCACTATTCAATGGATACCCGATCATGCCGGTTTGATCAGAAAATTTAAACTGATGCTGAATACTGGCGGCACAATGGCCATTCAGTTACCCTTGTTTTTTGATATGCCTTTGGGGCAATCGATTCAAAAGATTGCATTGGAAAACAACTGGTCGGCCGATTTGAGCAAGGTCTCAGATTTATTTACCATTCATCCGGCTGGTTCTTATTATAATATGATGGCGGGATTATTTAGTAAAATCCAATTGTGGGAAACCAGTTACATACATGTATTCAATTCGCATCAATTAGTGCTCGAAATGATACATAGCACGGGCTTACGGCCTTATCTTCAGTTGTTTGATAATGAAACGGAGAAGAAGAGATTTGAAGATCTTGTATTTGATAGTATCCGTCGTGATTATCCGGATCAGGAAGACGGAAAGGTTTTATTTCCTTTTAAACGATTGTTTTTAGTTGCAAAAAATTAGGGTCATGCAAAGTTTTCAAAAATTTGAGGATATCGATTATGCCAACTCTTTTGTTAAAAGAATAAACTCTGTTCATCAGTTGGTATTAAAGCATTTAAAAGAGTTGGTTTTCGAAAATATGAGCATTATTGATTTAGGTGGTGGCCCCGGAGTTGGCGCAAAATTAGTGGATGCCTTCGGTAAAAAACTACGAATCGTAAATGTGGAGCCCTCAGAAAATGCCAAAGAAGTTCCCGATCTTAATAACATTGATTATCAGGTTATTCAATTAACTTTTAATGAGGTGTTGAAATATAATTTTCCATGGAAGGCTGATATGATATTAATGGTAAGTGCTGCCCATGAAATAGCGCTTTCGTATGGTAATATGGCGTTGAAAAATAAAGAACAATTTATTGGCGATCTAAAGGATTTTTTGAATAAAAATTTAAAACGCGGAGGAATGTTATGTATTGGTTTCCCAAATTATAAATCAGTAGCAACTGACGAGGAAGTTAGTGCACAACGGAATTATACCGATAGGTTGTTAGGACATTCTCATCCTCCTGCTGAGTTTTTTAGTCCAAGCGAGTTTTTAGACGGACTGAAACTTGATTTGTTTCTATCGGAGGAAAAACCTATGATTTTAGGTAATGAAACCCCTGAGGAAACTATGTTGATGGCAAATTTTGTGACGTTTAAATTTGAGTAATTTTAGTTGACATAGATGTTCTTTTCGAAAATAAATCTTTCTCATGCGTTTATTTTTAGGTTTGGATCACTAAATCGGGTAACAAAAATGCTTATTAAGTTGGATTTTGAATCGAAGTTCTTATTTTTGTATGTTTTTTAGCATAAAATTGTAAAACAGTAATTCTGAATTGATTATAAAAATTCAGATGATTTATAACATTTTAAAACCTAAGTAAATTGGGAAAGACATTATTTGATAAAGTATGGGATGCCCACATTGTGGAAAGTATTGATGGTGGGCCAAATGTGTTGTATATCGACAGACATTTAATACATGAAGTAACCAGTCCGGTAGCATTTTTAGGTCTTGATAACCGTGGGATAAAAGTATTTCGCCCCGAAAAAACGGTTGCTACACCTGACCATAATGTGCCTACAATAAATCAGAATCTGCCGATTAAAGATCAGCTATCGAAAATGCAGGTGGATAAACTGACTGAAAATACCACAAAACATGGAATTGCATTATATGGTTTAAATCATCCATATCAGGGAGTGGTTCATGTTATTGGACCCGAATTGGGTATTACCCAACCTGGAATGACCATAGTATGTGGCGACAGTCACACGGCTACACATGGAGCATTTGGAAGTGTTGCCTTTGGTGTGGGTACCAGTGAAGTTGAAATGGTATTTGCCAGCCAGTGCATTATGCAGCCTAAGCCTAAAAAAATGAAAATAACCGTTAACGGTAAGTTGGGTAAAGGAGTAACAGCTAAAGATTTGATTCTGTATATTATTTCACAAATTTCAGCCAGTGGTGGTACCGGTTATTTTATTGAGTATGCTGGTGAAGCCTTTACCAGCCTGAGCATGGAAGGCCGGATGACGGTTTGTAATATGAGTATTGAGTGTGGTGCCCGTGGTGGTTTAATAGCACCTGACGAAACTACATTTAACTACCTGAAAGGTAGTGAATTTGCTCCCAAGGGTGAAGAGTGGGACAAAAAACTGGCTTATTGGCGTACATTATATTCTGATAAAGATGCAGTTTTTGATAAAGAGTTGGAATTCAATGCTGCTGACATTGAGCCGCAAATTACTTACGGTACGAATCCCGGAATGGGAATGGGAATTACGCAAACTGTTCCCGTACAGAATGATGTGACATATAAAAAGGCTCTTGATTATATGAAAGTGGAAGCCGGTAAACCGATTTTAGGTACAAAGGTAGACTATGTTTTTGTAGGAAGTTGTACCAATGGCCGTATTGAAGACCTTCGTGCGTTTGCACAAGCGGTTGAAGGAAAAACCAAAGCAGATGATGTAACTGTATGGATTGTTCCTGGAAGTAAACAGGTTGAAAAACAGGCTATTGAAGAGGGATTGGACAAAATTATGGCCGCTGCAGGTATAGAACTGCGTCAGCCCGGATGTTCAGCCTGTCTGGCTATGAATGATGATAAAGTTCCTGAAGGGAAACTGGCTGTTGCAACTTCGAACCGTAATTTCGAAGGACGTCAGGGACCGGGTTCAAGAACCATGCTTGCAAGTCCGTTAACCGCAGCAGCTGCAGCTATTACGGGTAAAATTACCGACCCCAGGACAATTTAGCCGGGCGGTTTAGCTAAAAATTTATGTTTTAATATTAAAATGATTTAAAATGCCGATAGATAAATTTGTAACCATAAAAACTCCATGTGTACCGGTAGCCATTGAAAACGTTGATACGGATCAGATAATTCCTGCCCGGTTTTTAAAAGCAACCGAGCGTAAAGGATTTGGCGACAACCTTTTCAGGGATTGGAGATACGATAAAAACAATAACCCTATTCCATCATTTCCGTTAAATAACCCAAAATATTCAGGAAAGATATTGGTCGGAGGCAAAAACTTTGGAAGCGGTTCGAGCCGTGAACATGCTGCCTGGGCCATCTATGATCATGGATTCCGAGTAGTTGTTTCAAGCTTTTTTGCTGATATTTTTAAAAACAATGCACTCAACAACGGGCTGCTTCCTGTTCAGG
This sequence comes from Bacteroidales bacterium, assembly GCA_046704385.1. Lineage (GTDB taxonomy): Bacteria > Bacteroidota > Bacteroidia > Bacteroidales > SZUA-534 > GH45. The sequence goes on from JBJKSB010000072.1 coordinate 40,279, forward strand.
TTTCGCCTGAGTTCCTTAGCGAAATATTTGATGAAATCGAGAAAGACTCAAGTTCTGAAGTAGAAGTGAATCTTGAAAATCAAACGATTACCATAGTTAATTCAGGGAAACAGGAATCATTCGAAATCAACAGTTACAAAAAAGAATGCCTGCTTAAGGGATACGATGATATTGATTACCTGTTAAGTATAAAGGATAAAATTGAAGCATTCGAAAATAAATAAAACAATAAGGTTCTGACAGGGTTATACCTTGTCAGGACTTAATAGAATACCTGCAAAATATAAATTGCATACAAAAACACAATTATGAACATAACATTACTTGATACCACATTACGCGATGGGGAGCAAATGTCGGGGGTTTCATATACCGATGATGAAAAGCTGAGTATCGCAAAAATTCTGTTGCAGGATTTAAAGGTTGACCGTTTGGAGGTGGCTTCGGCTAAAGTTTCGGAAGGTGAATTTAATGCGGTAAAAAAAATTACCGCATGGGCTGGTCGTCATGGGTATATTGACAGAATTGAAGTATTGGGTTTTGTTGATGGTACTAATTCAATAAACTGGCTTAAAGATGCTGGTTGTAAGGTGTTGAATTTACTTACCAAAGGTTCACTTAATCATTGTAAATATCAATTACGAAAAGAACCTCAGGAGCATTTTGATGATATTAAAAATGTAGTTAAAACGGCAATAAGCGAGGGATTGAGGGTTAACGTTTACCTGGAGGACTGGAGCAGCGGAATGCGCAACTCTCGTGATTATGTATTTGCCATGCTCGACGAATTACGTGATTGTGGTATCGACCGTTTTATGTTGCCGGATACTCTTGGAATTTTAAATCCTGACGAGACTTATAAATTTGTTAAGGAAACTATATCACGTCAGCCCGATTTAAATTACGATTTTCATGCCCATAACGATTACGATTTGGCTACTGCTAATGTTTATGCCGCATTAAATGCAGGTATTAACTGTATACATGGCACTATTAACGGGCTGGGTGAACGTGCAGGTAATGTTCCCTTGTCGAGTGTAATAGCCATTATTAATGACCACACCGATTTTAAAATAAACGTTGATGAACGTAAACTGAATTTTGTAAGCCGGATGATTGAAATGTATTCAGGAATCCGAATACCCACTAATAAACCGCTCATTGGCGAAAATGTATTTACGCAAACCGCTGGTATTCATGCCGATGGTGACAGTAAAAAGAATTTGTATTTTAATGATTTGCTACCTGAACGGTTTGGACGGAAACGTTCTTATGCACTGGGAAAAACTTCGGGTAAGGCAAATATTAAAAAGAACCTCGAGGAAATGGGTATTGAGCTCGATGATGAATCGATGAAAAGGGTTACCCAGCATATTATCGAATTGGGGGATAAAAAAGAGATGGTTACCCGAGAGGATTTGCCCTATATCATTTCCGATGTCCTTCGCAGCAGATCGATTGAGGAAAAAATTAAAGTGATAAATTATAATTTCAGTGCCGGGATGGGATTAAAACCTGTTGCCTCGGTAAAAATACAGTTTAACGGTGGCGATATTTATGAGGAACACTCCTGGGGCGATGGCCAGTATGATGCCTTTATGCGTGCTATTAAAAAAATATACCTGAATTTAAATAAAGTTTTACCCCGCCTGGTTGATTATTCGGTTTCAATTCCTCCCGGAGGAAAAACCGATGCCTTGGTACAAACAGTGATCACATGGAATTTAGGCAAGGAATTCCGCACCCGAGGATTGGATTCTGACCAGACCATGGCCGCCATTAAGGCTACCATTAAGATGTTGAACATGATTGAGGAATTTTAGGGTTAGATTCATTCAAATAAGAAACATATCTGATATTTTTATTGAATCCGGTGAGCGCATTCCCCTCAGTTTGTCGCTTACACTACCCCGTATGTCGCCGTAGCCAGCTAAGGCACAAGTTTCTGCGACGGAGCACTGCGAGGAGCTTCAATTCAGTTCGATCATAATTCTAAAATCCAAATCAGCATTATTTTTGAACAATTCATCCTTAATTTTGTATTAAATATAAATTATCAAACATAAAAATAATTTTAGCAGAGCCCCGATATTAATTATATTTGGGGCGTTTTTTTTAAATATAATAATATGTCATTTGATAGCAGAGCAAAAACCTGGGATGATGATCCCAAAAAAGTAGAGAGAGCACAAGTCCTGGCAGATCGTATTAGTGAATTTGCTGTTGATAAGAATTTAAAAGATGCTATGGAATTTGGTTGTGGAACCGGATTATTAAGTTTTTGTCTGAAAGATCAGTTTCAAAATATTACCCTTGCCGATACTTCAAAAGGCATGATTGAAGTTCTTCAGGATAAGATTATGAAGGAGAGCGTTAATCATTTTTCTCCGGTGCTTTTGGAAAACGGTTTTAATTTTCAGTCGGATAGTTTTGATATCACTTATTCCTTATTGGTGTTGCATCATGTGAAGGAATTGGATGAAACTTTTTATCTTTTTCAAAAAATTTTAAAACCCGGAGGTTATTTGTGTATAGCTGATCTGGTTGAGGAGCAGGGCGATTTTCATAATGCAGAGGACAGTAAGCATGTTCATCATGGATTCAACAGGGAACAACTTGAGAAAAAACTGGAGGGATTTGGATTTAAAGGAGTGGATTATAAATTATTTTTAAATATTGAAAAGACTACTGAAAGTGGTGAAGTGAAAAAATTTCCGTTGTTTTTGATGATATTGGAGAAGATAATTTAGGATTAGGTCGATTTGATGAAATTGGAATGCTGCATTGCAAAGATGGAATAATAGTAAGGTGGAAAATTGGAAAGATTGAGTTGTTCATATATTTCCCTCAATTTTCCAATTTTGAACTCTAAATATTTAAAAAACCGCCTCAATGTTGAGACGGTTTTCTTTTATCATTAAATAACAAACAAAACAATTATTTCTCTGCTAAATAGGATGCAACGCCTTCCTGGGTTGCACTCATAGCTTTTTCACCTTTATGCCAGTCGGCAGGGCAAACTTCGCCGTTTTCACGGAAAAACTGTAAAGCATCAACCATCCTGATAGCCTCATCAACGCTACGTCCTAAAGGCATATTGTTTACTACCTGGTGTTGAACAACCCCGTCTTTATCAATTAAAAATAGTCCGCGGTAAGCCTGGGCCGAACCTACAAAAGTAATTTCACCTTCGTCGTTATATTCATAATTACCGGCTAAAACACCAAAGTTTTCGGCAATTGTATTGGCAGGATCAGCAACTATCGGATATTTTACACCTTGTATACCGCCCTGGTTTTTGGGAGTTTGTAACCATTTCCAGTGTGAAAATTCCTGGTCGGTTGAGCAGGCAACAACGGCTACATCGCGCTTTTCGAACTCGCTTAATTTGGCTTGAAAAGCCACTAATTCAGTAGGGCAAACAAAAGTAAAATCAGCAGGGTAAAAGAAAAATATTACATCTTTTTTACCTAAGTATTGATCCAACGAAAAACCATTTATGATTTCACCACCATTTACAACTGCTGCTGCGTTAAATTTTGGAGCTTTTTTTCCAACTAATATTGACATGATTTCTATATTTTATGATTATTAAATTATTTATTTTCGAAACAAAGTAAAGCAATGAAATTTGATTGATCGATATAAATTCTATTCGCAAATTCTATCACTTTATAGATTCTGATTATATTGGTAATTTATTTTGATATACAACAGGGTTTTAATCGATTTGTTTTATTGGATCAAATATTTGTACTAGATTTAAGTACTTAAAATATATATGTTGATGAGACGTCGCAAAACCACACTTTTATATAAACTTACTGAAGTTGAACCTATTATCAGGGCATGTGAAATTTGTCATTTGTCAATGGTTGATTCTAATAACCTTCCTTATGTTTTACCGCTTAATTTTGGCTACCAGGACGGGATAATTTACCTGCACAGCGATCCCGGAGGAAAGAAGCTGGACATCTTAAAATCGAACCCGAATGTTTGCATAAATTTTACTGCCGATCATGAATTGTTTCATATCACCGAAAATGTTGCCTGTAGTTATGGTATGAGCTATAAAAGTGTAATTGTAAATGGCCGGGTTGAATTTTTAACCGAAAAAAGCCAAAAAATTGAGGCTTTGAATATTTTTATGAATCAATATATTAAAAATAAAGATTTTAAGTACTCTGACCCTGCTGTTGAAAATGTATGCGTTTTCATAGTCAGCATGAATGATTTCATAGGAAAGGTTTATGGATATTAGAGCAGTCTTCAGTCACCAGTCTTCAGTCGCCAGTCTTCAGTCGCCTGTCTTCAATAGGCAGTAAGCAAATAGTAAACCGTAAACCGTAAACAGTGGATAACATGAACATACACAAGAAGATGAAAATATGTCCTGTTTAATAGCGTAAGAAGGTCGATGGAATAAAGGCTTGCTTCCTTCAGGAAACAAAAGGGTGCGGGTTGGCAGTAGGTAACTAGTAGTGCGTTCATAAAGTTCTGTTTAAATACTCATCGGATGACTTATTTATAAACCAGCAACTTAGTCATCCGAGGAATCTATGTTACTTAATGAACTTTATACTAGTAACCAGTAACCAGTGGGCTGTAAGTAGTAAGCAGTAAGTAGCCGGTTACTTCAACTCATTTCGACTATATGCTTAATAAGCAGCTCAGTAACCTGCAAGTAAAAAGTAACAAGAAACCATTAAACAGCAACCAGGTCATTCTTCATAAATCATTTTTTTGTCATTCCGCCATCAATATAAAAATTCTGTCCGGTTTTGAATATTTGCGGCTTAAATTTTTAAATAGTGTTGATATGGACTCAGGGGAGCTAAAATCGGTTTGAAAAAATTCAGGCCCGGGGTGATGGCTGACAAACTGTTTGCCATTATCTATATCAATATCAATATCGGCAATAATTACCTGTATGTTATTTTCAACAAATTTCTCAGCAATTCCTTCTCCAATTCCATTGGCACCACCTGTTATTAAAGCTACTTTGCTGTACCGATTCATTTAATATTAAAATATTTAGTTTGTAACTATTAAATTACAAATAAATTATTCTTTTACTAATAAAAGTGTAGTAACTTGTATACGAATTAATTTAAACGAACCCAATAATCAAATTACCGCAATGAAAGGCCTGTCATACTATTCAGCTGTTATCTTTGTAAAGGATATACTGAGTGCAAAAAAATTCTACACTGAAATTCTGGATTGTAAAATTGAACACGATTTTGGCAAAAATGTAAATTTTTCAGGTGGGTTATCTATATGGGAAATAGATAAAAATCATATTATCCCGTCAAGGTTAGATGAAATACCTGATTATGGCAACCGGTTTGAATTATATTTTGAAACGGAAAATATAAGCAGTGTGTTTGCCCGATTGAAAAAAGAGGGTATCAGGTTTCTGCACGAAATAAACGAAGAATCATGGGGGCAATTTACCATAAGGTTTTTTGACCCTGATGGTCATCTTATCGAGATTGGGGAATCAATGACTACTTTTATAAACAGATGGTACAATTCAGGAATGACCATGGAACAGGTGTCATTCAAAACCGGCGTACCCATTAAAACCATATCAGAATTAATATCGGTTTAAGTCCCGATCATTTAATTGCAATTCGAAATATTTTCCTTCATCTGTTTTTCTAAATCCTGGCGGTTGTTTATAAAGTTACGTTTAAAAACTCATCGGATCGTTAGTTTGCAAAAGTAAATAAACAACAAGTATGAAAACATTGAGATAAGAAATACCTTTATGGAAAAAGCTCCATCTGCTGCATTAGCTTTAGTCATCGGATAGATAAAATCT
>JBJKSB010000073.1:0-67921 GCA_046704385.1 Bacteroidales bacterium
CCTACTTTACGATGATCGCGCTTTTTAGCTTCCTCAAGCATTACAAGGTATTCATCGAGCATCGATTTTTTAGGGAAAGTAATTCCGTAAACACGGGTAAGCTGTTTGCGTTTTTCATCACCCCGCCAGTAGGCACCGGCAACACTTAATATCTTAATAGCTTTAATAAAACCTGTATTTGGCAAATGCGGTCCCCGACAAAGGTCAGTGAAACTTCCCTGTTTGTAAAAACTAATGGTACCATCCTCAAGCTCATTGATCAGCTCCACTTTGTATTCCTCGTGAATACCGCCAAAATAATTCAAAGCTTCATTTTTTGATACTTCTGACCTTACATAATCATTTTTTTGAGAGGCCAGTTCCATCATTTTCTGTTCAATTTTTACGAAATCGGTATCGCTAATCTGGCGACCATCGCCTAAATCAACATCGTAATAAAAACCACTTTCAATAGCCGGACCAATCCCAAATTTCACTCCCGGATACAATTCCTGTAAGGCTTCAGCCATTAAGTGAGCCGATGAATGCCAAAAGGCATGTTTACCTTCCTCGTCGTCCCATTTGTGAAGCTTTACAGCTGAATCCCGGGTAATGGGTTTCATCAGATCAACTACATCGCCATTAACCGTAACCGACAGAACTTCTTTAGCAAGACGGCTGCTAATATTGTTTGCAATATCGTATCCGGTAACTCCTTTCTCGAATTCCCTAACACTATTATCCGGAAAAGTTATTTTAATCATATCGTAAAAATTTCAAAAATTACAAGTTTGCAAAATTAGAATTATTGTTCAGGTTTATGTATATCAATGATCAAAAAAGTTACGCTTTTTCAACGCTTTCTAATTTTTCGACCAGACTTTTTACATTATCGCGAAATTCAGTTCTTATTAATTTAGCTTGCGACATCTTGTTTTGAGACTTTTCATTTCGCAAATTATTTATCTTTTTAATCAAAAACGTCTTCATGTTTACCGATTCTGAAATTATCTCGGCCAGGTTGTCTGTATTTTTTTCGGGATTTAACAAATTAAGAGTAAAACACTCGATTACCAATTCTGATACCACGAAATTGATGTCTTTTTTAAGGTTACGAATACTTGCCATTGCTTTAATCTTTAGGTTTATATTATATTGCAGGTTGCTTCGACTCCACTCAGCAACCTTTTTTACTTTATATATGTGTTCGTTGTAGGTTCATTGAACGGAGTCGAAGCAACTGCCTACTGAAAACTGAACCAATCAATTTTCATCGTGAAAATACAGTTTATAAAATTTTAAGCCTTTCTGATTATCGAAACCTTTTTCAATATAATCGGGATTTGAATGCACATACACATGAAAATTCTTATCAAGTTTTATTACACTCCTGAAATATTTTTTGCCCTTTTTCAGGGCAGGTTCCGACAACTCAAACTGGTCGACCGAACTTAAATTATGCTGTGACTCAAAGTTTTGCTTGTATTCCTCAAAAGCATCACTTATTTGTTCATCGCCAATAATATCCTGTTTAAATTGCTCGTTATCAAACACGTCAGTATTATTAAAATAGGCTTCGGCCCGTTTTACAAAAGCTACTTGTTCCTGTTTATCCACATTATTTTCGGGAGTCAGCACATGGTTTGTAAATCCCTTACAAATATCAATAATCTGGTTGGTTTGGTAAAACTCATTTTCACGGGGCATAATCTTTAAAAAATCGTCGCGCCAGTAAGCAGCATCGTTTAACCTGTTTGTCGAATCAACAATTGAGACTTTATATCCAAATTCCTTTTCGGTATTAAATATCAGGCAACCTTTATCCAGCTTCTTGATATTGATCCCATTCTCATAATCCAGTTCAAAATTCTCATTCTTTTGATAAACCCTGATATATGTATCCTTGGTTTCAGATTTAAATAATCCCAATCCATCAACCAATTCACCATCGACATTCAGGTCGGAGAAGCGGACTACATAAAACTCACCGGTTTTTATCTTAGGATGATTTGAACTCTGATACAGATGATTCGCAAGGTTTATCGACTGCTCATAAAAATTTGAAGGGTCGTCGAAAACCTGCTGTGCATAATTATATACTTCATTCAATTGGATATCAGATTCATGCGAAAAGCTGAAAAAATAGTCAGATTTAAACTGGGATAAAAAATACTGCTTTAGTATGTCTTCCACAGTGTTATCGGCGATGTCTAATTCAGCTTTCGACAGCCTTATCCCTTCTTCTTCAACCCGGTTACCAATACTATGAACCACCATTTGATTCAGTCCGACTTCAGTAAAATCTAACATAACGAAAAATTATTATTTCTTAAGTTTTTCAAGCTCCTCCTTCAGTTTTTTAATAATCTCTTCCTGGTTAACCAGGTCGGTAACATCAAGCTGTACTCCCAAAATACCTGTTTCATCCAGATAATCGATATAGAATGGGTATTTGGTAGTATCCAGAATCATTCCTGTATTATTGATTGTTTCAACCTGACGCTCATAAACCGGTTTACCCGATTTGATAATATCCTGTTCAGCATCCCACAATTTTTGGGCAACTTTTTTATCCTCAACAAAATCAAAATCACTTTTACCCAATAAATCTTCAGGTTTGGCATTATGAACTTGTAATACTTTTTTGTTTACAATTAACATTCTTCCCTGATTATCCTTCAGGAAGATTTTTATAGGTACATGATCGAGAATTTTCAATAAGGCTGCTTTGGTTTTTTCCACCTCTTCGAGCATTTCCCGATTTTTCTCCTGTTCCTCAATGCGCAAACGCGCCACTTCTTCCTGGGTGGCTTGTAACTCTTCCAGATTTTGTCTCATTTCCTCTTCCTGGGCTGCTAATTCTTCCGATTGTTGTTTCGATTGTTCAAGCAATTTATTGGTACGTGAATTAACCCTGGCATTGGCTATAGTTGAAGCTATACTTTCTCCGATTTTTTCGACAAATTTGATTTCGTGATCCTGAAATTTATTAAACGAAACAAGCTCAATAATGGCATAAATCTCATCATTCAAAATAGCAGGAACAATTAAAACGGAACGAGGATTAGCCTCACCCAGCCCCGATGTAATAAAGACATAATCATCAGGAACTTCTTCCATATAAATGGTAAGTTTCTCGTAAGCACACCTGCCGATAAGACTTTCACCAATCCTGAATTTCTTCTCCATGGTTTTTTTTCTGTCATAAGCAATGGCACCGGTAAGCTCAAAATAAACTTCTCCCTCCTCATCTTCATTTCTTACGAAAATACCGCCTTGTGTGGCATCAACATAATCAACCAGGTTACTCATTATATTAAATGACAATTCCTCAATTTCCTGGTTATGCTGTCTTAATATTTCACCAAATTTGGCTACACCATGCGTAGTCCAGTTTTGTTTATCATCTTCAATTTTACGATTTTTATCTTCTTCATCTGCTGTAATTAAGCTCTGGCGCATTTCCAACAAAGCATTACCTAATTTATCATAATCACTTAATTTGTCAAAACTGGCATTTAAATCACCTTTTCCTATAGTCAAAGCAAATTCAGCAGTATTATTTAAACCCTCAATGAGTTGGTTAACCGAGATAGCAATATCCTCTAACTCATCACCCGTTTCAATGTTAAGTTTATCCTCGCGGTCAATTTCCCCTTTCGATAGTTTCTTTAAAACACGGGTAGCAATTTTAAGTGGATGGGTAATATTTCTTGCTAATAAATAGATAACGAGCATGGAAGCCAGCATTCCTATAATACCAATTAAAATAGCCAGTATAATTACTCTCCTTGCAGCTTCAGTAAATTTATTGAATGGTACACATACCGCAAGGCTCCAGGGAGTTTCTGTGGTGCCGATTATGATAGGAACATGAGTGCAATAAATCTCATTACCCTTTGAGTCGATGGTTTTATAGGAAAATTCCCTGCCCTGTTCAATATTTTCACTCACCGAATTATCCTGATCAGTTTCAGAGAAAACCTCAGAAAAACTTTTTCCCAGGACTTTTGCATCAGGGTGATCAATAATTATTCCCTTGTTTGAAACCAGGAAGGAGTAACTTCCATTACCTAAATTAAACTTGTTTAATAAATCTTTATACCTATTGAGACTAAGATCGGTGCCCAGTAAACCCACAAAATTTCCATCTTTTAAAATGGGAATACAGATGCTTGTTTCCAAAATTTCATCATGCTTATTTCCAGTGTAGCTGTAAGTATAAGGTTCAAGCACAGTTTCAACTTTCGACTTTTTCATTGCGGCATATGCCTGAGCAATATTTTTTCCTGTATCAAGAGTATCCTGCTTAAACTTTATTGCATTATTTATATCCCGGTAATAAGTGTATCCTACTCTGCCATTATCCTTTGTATAATTCGGATCGATATAATTTAATTCAATAAACATCCAGAATGAAAGCATCTGATTGTTCTGCGTAAGCACATTTCTTAAAGCCTCTTTAATTACTCCGGAACGTGCCGGTTCCTGAATTTCGTCGAAGGAATTCAGCGATTGAGCTACACCACGCGAAATATCAGCATCAACATTTAATGATAACCTGATATTCGTGGCAAAATCCTGAGCTGCCATATCAGCCATTTTAATAGTTTCGCTCAAAGCATTATTTTTTTCCCTTACTCCGATGTATCCGATAGCACTACCAAAAATCAATAAAGCAGTAGGACCCAGATATAAGAACATTTTTCTGTGTAATGGCAATCGTAATTTCATAGCAATATAATTTGCTATAAAAGTAGCAAAAAAAAAAAAGGAGCAATCCAGGTTAACCGTAAAATGACAGATTTACCTAAAAGTGAAAGTTTAATTGCTAATAAATTAGAATCAGATACTGGGTTTACAGCATTTAATAATGCTTATTCCCTATTCTTTACTGGAGCCAGATGAAGAAAATGTCCCATTTTATCGCGCTTGGTTTGCATGTAAAAATGGTTATACTGATTTACAGGAACTTCCAGATTAACATTTTCTACAATTTCGATCCCGAAACCTTCGAGCCCAATCCTTTTTACAGGATTATTCGTCAATAACTTCATTTTGGTAACTCCCAATTCCTTAAGTATTTGGGCACCAATTCCATAATCGCGTTCATCCTCATTGAATCCAAGAGCCAGGTTTGCCTCAACGGTATCCATACCCTGCTCCTGAAGTTTGTAAGCCTTAATTTTATTAAAAAGTCCAATTCCTCTGCCTTCCTGACTCATGTAAACGATAACCCCTTTCCCTTCTTTTTCTATCATCTGCATGGCCTTATGCAACTGTGGTCCACAATCGCAACGCAGCGAGCCAAAAATATCACCCGTCATACATGATGAATGCACCCGTGTAAGAACAGGTTCGCCAGGCTCCCAGCTACCTTTTACCAACGCCATATGTTCGAGATTGAGGGTTTTGTCAAGAAACGGGATTAGCTCAAAGTTCCCAAATTCAGTGGGCAGTTTTACCATTTCACCTCTTTCAATAAGGCTTTCGTTCTGTAACCGGTAAGCAATCAAATCTTCAATGGAGATTATTTTAAGATTGAATTTTGCTGCAATTTTCATTAATTCCGGTAACCTGGCCATAGAACCGTCTTCATTCATAATTTCGACCAAAACCCCGGCAGGAGCTAAACCTGCCATTTTTGCCAGGTCGACAATAGCCTCAGTATGTCCTGCACGCTGTAATACACCGCGTGATTTAGACTTAAGCGGAAAGATATGCCCGGGACGGCCTAAATCTTCAGGTTTCGTTTCCTTATCCACCAATGCCAATATGGTTTTTGCCCTGTCGTGAGTGGAAATTCCAGTAGTACATCCGTGACCGATCAGGTCGACCGAAACGGTAAATGGCGTAGCATGTAAAGAGGTGTTTTTGCCTACCATTAAATCGAGGTCGAGTTCTGCGCACCTTTCTTCAGTAATTGGAGCACAAATTAAACCCCTGCCGTGCGTGGCCATAAAGTTCACCATTTCAGGTGTAGCAAGCTCAGCCGCAGCAACAAAATCACCTTCATTCTCACGGTGTTCATCGTCAACAACAATCACCAGTTTACCCTGGGCAATATCAGCTATTGCTTCTTCGATTGTGTTTAATTTGATTTCCAACTCTTTGCTATCATCCATCACCAAACGTACATTTAATTCAGGCTGCAAAAGTAATTAAATATTTTAAAGAATCCTGTTTGAAACAAATGTTAAGTAAAAGGTAAGCCTGTCTATTTTACAGCTCTTTTTGCCCGTTCCCAGTTAACGGATTGTGTTCCTTTATAATACCTTATAAAACCTAAGTACATAGCCAGGTTGGCCATAAAAAAATAAAACGGAAGAAACAGAAATGCCAATCCTGTTTTTTTATCTTTAAAAATCCACCCAAGTAAAACAAACAGGTAGAATAAAATATGAACTCCAAGCAAAATTTTAAATTCATAAAAATGCAGTGCAAGTATTAAATTCAAGGGAATCAATAATAACATGCTTAAAGGGCTTACAATCCAACGCATTACTTTATGAGAGAAATACTGGAACGAAAGAAACCGGTATTTAAAAATATTCAGTAGACTTTTTAATCTGATAAGTGATTGTACGCTACCTGCAGCGATACGGATTTTTCGTTTCATTTCTTCTTTAATACTATCCGACGGATTTTCAGTAGCATAGGCATCAGGAGCGTAATCAATTTTATATCCCTGCATGGCTATAGTCAGCGAAATAATAAAATCATCAAGTATGGTATCAGGGCTAACCTTGAAAAACAGGTTTTTACGGATGGCAAACAGCTCACCCGCAGCGCCTACGCATGAACCATTAGATGAATCAAGTTTCTTAATCCATGATTCATATTTCCAGTACAATCCCTCACCAGTTGCTGCGGCATCTTCTTTTTGCGTTATTTCGATCCGCTTTTCTCCGGCAATACAACCCACTTTACTATTGCTAAAACCATTCACGATTTCCCGAATTGAGTTTTTGTTAAGCAAAGTATTGCCGTCGGAAAAAATTACAATTTCGGAATCAATGAAATCCATTCCACGATTCATAGCATTGATTTTTCCCTTGCGTTCAGGTTCAAACAATACCCTAACTTCGGGATATTTTGACAATAATTCGTTGGTTTTATCATCCGATCCATCGGTAACCCAGACAAATTCAAGTTTATCTGCCGGATAATCAAGAATACGTGAATTGGCTATTTTAGCATCTACAAAATCTTCTTCATTATAGGCCGTCACAAATAAAGTAACGGTTGGTTCATAATCTTTATTTAAAGAAGAATCCTTCCTTCTTTTCCTGAATATTGAAAGACACCAGAGCAAAACGGGATAACCCACATAGGGGTAAAAAATAAAAAAAATCAGTATCCAGAAGAATATTTTCAGATAATCCATTAACTAGCTATATGTTTGAAATAGAATGATCTAAGCTCACCTATTAAAACTGTATTGTCATAATTATGCCTGACAAATATAAAAGCATTTTTACCACAATTATCATAATCATGTTTATTTTCCATCAGGTTTTTCAGCACAGCCAAATATTGAGAAGGTGTGTCACACAAAAATATTTCGTGACCGTTTTTTGCCGGAATACCCTCAGCACCGATTCCCGAAGTTACAATACATTTACCCCTGGCCATCCCTTCAATAATTTTTATTCGCATACCGCTTCCTGAAAGCAAAGGAACTACCATAATATTATTTTGATCGATGAAAACATCGGCATCAGCCACTTCACCAATATAATTAACCGGGTAATTTTTTAATTCATTAATGAACTTCTCAGGAGCATTCCGACCAGCTACCAAAAATCTCCAATCGGGAAAATCTTCCTTTAAATAGATCCAAACATTTTTAAGAAACCATAGGACCCCTTCCTGGTTTGGGATCCAGTCGAGAGCACCCAGATAAAATAACGTTTTTTCATTTTCGGGTTTACTCATTTTAAATTTACTTTCACTCAAACCTGTGGGGGACACATATATACGGTTTTCATCTTTAAAGTTTAGCACGTAACCATCGCGTGCCGTAATAGGTACCAGTAGATCAATCTTATCTAAGATTCTATATTCCAATCTTTTAACTCTATGAGCTAATATTTTCAGATAGGCTTTTTTAAAAGGCATGGATTCATTCTGAGACAACCTGTTCCATATTTCATGTTCAACATTATGTGCCCGCAACGAAATCAGGGCATTACTGTATTTCCTTAATATATCGATATATGGCCCAAGATACAGGCCTTCGAGCTGTATAACATCATAGGTGTTTTGTCGCAACAAGGTGGTGAGTTGTGTTTGGAAATTTTTTGAAATAAACCGGACTGCATTGTATGGCAACCTTGAAAAAACGAGGTTAATCATCGCTTCTATAATATTGATACGTGTATTCACCCAAATCTGATTCCAGCTAATTTCACGTGATATTTGTTCGGGCAGGCTTTCCACATCATGAGAATGTTTATGAGTTTGCATCGCTAAAACAGAAACATCATCACCAGCCTTCCTGAAACCCTGAATCATATTCATGGTGGCAATAGCCCCTCCATCGTTGGCCGGATATGGCATTTTATGACATAAAATCAAGATCTTCACTGATGTTCAGGTTTTGTTGTTTCCTCAAAGGGATTGGTATCTTCATTTTTACTCTCAATTTCAATCTTATTTTTCCTGAATACCCTTTTTAAAAGTTTCCTTATAGAAAAAATTTTCTTTACTGGTTCAAGATAGGTTTCTATATTCAAAATAACCGAATCAGTGGCTGCTTTATAAGTTAAAAACATTCCCAAGGGGAACAGAATGAATGCTGAAATCCACATTCCCAACCAGGAAGGCCATTCACCAATTTTGGCCGATTTTTCACCGCTTATGGTAATTACATAATAAAGAACAAAAAACAATACCGACACCACCACAGGCATTCCTAACCCACCTTTTCGAATAATGGCCCCCAAAGGTGCACCAATAAAAAACAGTAAAAAACAAGCAAATGACAGGGTAAATTTACGATGCCATTCTATTTCGTGTTTTTTTATCCATTTCATCTTATTGGTAAGTTCATTCGATGATGTATTAATAAACGATTGGGTACTTCGCACAAAGTTTTTAGCCTGTTCAAAAACAATGTGCTGTTTTTGAACAGGAAGACTGTTAAACAGACTATCAATATTGAGAGTGGCCAGGTTCGTACTTTTCCTTTTAAACCATGTGCTATCGGATGAGCCTAAATTGAGCCGTTTAAAATAGTTACTCCTTTCGAGACTTTTAACAAAAACCTTTTCGCGATGTACATAACCCTTGTTCAGTGAATCGACTGCGTTTTCCAATTGCGAAAGGTTAAGCATCTGATAATTATTCTTGAAGAGATTTTCGTCAGTCCGCTCAAAACCCAATCCCGACATATCGATCAAAATCCGCTCTTTTTCAAATTCGGTAATCTGGTCAGGATGTTCTCTTTCTTCGCGTCGTTTATTCTTTTCCAAAACCTCATCGTAACTGCGACCATTGTACATGGTCAGTATCATGAATTTATTATTACTGGTTACCACCATGGTAGCCGAATCGGCAATAGTTACCTTTCTATTTCCTTGTTTATCCGTATGATCGTATATCATTAAATCGTACAACATGGAAGTTTTTTTATTTTTGCGCGAAACTTTTATTACATAATTGTCGAGCAAATCGGTAAAAACACCTTCTTTAACAGAAATTTCAGGCTTTTGCTTTCGTACATCATAAAGCAACGACCCCATTTTCAGGTTTGTATAGGGCATTACATTATTGGAGAAGAAGAAAGCTCCCACACTAATTATGCTTACCAGGATTATTAAAGGAAGCATAATTCTGAAAAGGTTTATCCCTGCCGATTTCAATGACATTAATTCATTGTGCTCGCCAAGATTTCCAAATGTCATTATTGAACTAAGCAGGATCGCTAATGGAAGTGCTAACGGAACCAAACTGGCTGAAGCGTAAATCATCAATTCGGTGATAACTGATACATCCAGACCTTTACCCACTAAATCGTCTATGTATTTCCAAAGGAATTGCATGAGCAATAAAAACTGGGCGATAAAAAAGGTTAAAATGAAAGGTCCGATATAAGACTTTATAATAAAAAAATGTAATTTTTTCACTTTACAAATTTTGGTTTTTATCTGCTCAACTTGTAACCCAACAATAATGCCAACTTAAACAAGCTGACAAATGCCGGATTACATAAAATTCCCCACTACGAAGGAATTTGCAATATTACATATAGTTGATTATTTAACAAAGGTTATAATCCCAAAATATGCCTAAGTTCTGCAACCTGGGTATCCCATAATTCTTTGGAATCATCAATTTCGTCGGGTTCAGCAAAATCGGTGATAATCAGGGCTATTTCACTGGTTAGCTCATCAATAGCCAGTTTAAACTCAAAATAGGCTTTATCATCTTCATCATCGAGCCAGTGGAAACGTACATATCGCAAATCCTTCCTGTTCACCATTTCAGCCTTCTGCTCAACTCCGTCCCATTCAAACGTGAAAATTTTTCCCTGAACACTCACATTATCAGCAAACCATTCATTTAATCCTCCGGCAGTGCTAAGACGACTAAACAGTATTTTTTGAGAGGAGTTAATATTATATTCCAAGTGATATTTTTCTTTCGCCATATTCAATTCTTAGGGTGATTTTTTGCAATATATATAAAAAAGATTGGATTAACATTATATTCAACAACATTAATTGACGGAATTTAGAGTATGATTTTCGGAATCCCGTAAAACCTAATAAATTAAACATAATAACAAAAGAGAATTATTACATTATATCTCCAGAATTATCAGATATAATTTGCCCAATAAGTAAATTTTAGATTTTTTTTAATTACTGTTTTCGAATTAAAATAATGTGTTATATTTGCACCCGCTAATCAAAAAAGCATGCCGAGGTAGCTCAGCTGGTTAGAGCGCAGGATTCATAATCCTGAGGTCGGCAGTTCAAGCCTGCCTCTCGGTACTGAAAATAAGCCACTTACAGATACAAAATGTGAGTGGCTTTTTTATTTGCATACATTTTGCATACAAACCGGACAATAAAAAACAAGGCTGCAGCAATTTGAAAATACTATTCATTACAACAAAAAACTAGTCTCTGATAATTCACGTCCAATTTGCTGTACTCCTTGTAATATCCTTTTTAACTGACTGGTTGATGGTTTTTTAATGCCTTTTAGGTATTGTGCCAATAAACTTTGATTCATACCTATCCGCTCGCTCAAAGCCTTTGCGTTAATTACTTTGTAAAAATCAAAGAAGCTTGCAATATCGTAGGTAAACTGAATATCATCAATGGTATATGCTTCACTATCAACAGTCAATTTATAATCGTTATGAAATCAGCTCAAAGAAATAGCATGTACGAAGCTTTTTATTATAATATAAACCCCTGGTTTATTCGTACCTTTGGAACTTTATGGTAAAAAAATCAAGTACAAAACAAAATGAGACAAAAAATTTATCCCGATTCAGGAGTTGAGCTTACTCCTTTTATTTTAAAAAACTACGATAAGATGATGAACCTTGGTTCATTAGGCCTTTACAAACGGTTCATCAACAAGGCGATTGAAGATATGAGAATCGACCCGGCCGACCAGATTCTTGACCTGGGCTGTGGTACCGGACGTAACGCTTTACTGATGTCCAAATATCTTGGCCCCGAAGGAAGCATTACCGGAATGGACATTGCCCCGGAAATGGAGCAGCAATTTTTATCAAAGTTCGACCAGGATACCCGGGTTAATTTTATAAATCAGCGGATCGACCTGCCTTTTGAATCCGATAAAAAATACGATAAGATATTCATCAGCTTTGTAATTCATGGTTTTCCCCATCCTGTACGCGATGTTGTTATCCAAAATGTGCTTAATTACTTAAAACCTGGTGGTGCCTTTTGCATTCTCGATTTTGCAGAATTCGACATGCACGCTATGCCATTTCACCATCGTGTGGTTTTTAAAGCCATTGAGTGTAAATATGCATTTGATTACATAAAACGTGACTGGAAAGAAATTTTGCAGACTTCAGGCTTCAATGCTTTCGAAGAACATTTTTATTTAAAGAATTATGTGAGGCTGTTGAAGGCAGAGAAAGCTATCTAACCATTCGTATAATTAGTCCTTCGGATTGTACATGTGAATAACATAAAAGTAATACTTTTATTACTTTTTGTTGAATATTGGTAATACTTTTATTACCTTTGTCTATATTTAAAAATCAGTTTTAATTCTTAAACTTAATGTCAAAAGTTAAGGAACTAATTTCTGTTATTGAAAATGATGGATGGTACTTAGTCAGGATAAAAGGTGACCACCGTCATTATAAGCACCCCACAAAAAAAGGATTAGTTACTATAGCAGGTAAATTAAGCGGTGATATTAAAAAAGGAACTGAAAACAGCATTTTAAAGCAGGCCGGACTTAAATAGGTCAGCATATTTGTAATAGGAATTTTAACCAAAACGTATACGTTCTATGGAGAAATTATTGGTGATTATGGAAAAAACTGACTCAGGCTATTCAGCTTATATGGAAAACCTTGCAGGAATTATAGCTATTGGTGAAACGTATAACGAAACGAAACAAAAAATGCTTGAGGCTATCGATGAACATCTAGAGTTGTTAAAAGAGCTGGATGAAGAAATTCCTGAAGTTCTACAAAAAGATTATCAACTAATATTTAAACTGGATTCAAAAGCTTTTTTCGAATGGCTGGATGGCATAATGACCAAGGCAGCAATATCCAGATTATCGGGTATTAATCAAAGTTTAATCAGTCAATATGCTATGGGCATAAAAAATCCAAGCCAAAAACAATTATTAAAAATCGAAAAAGCTATACATAATCTTGGTGCAGAATTGCAGTCTTTTTCCTTTTAAAATTTAATTTGGATTGATTGTTTTTAACACCCGGTATTTCTTTTTTTATCTCTCCCCCGCCTCTCTTTTAAAAAGAGAGGGGCTCTTTTCTACTAATCTGAAACTGATGCCTAAATAGTTGCACCATATAGTTCCCTCCTTTTATTGAAAGGAAGGCGGAGTATGGATTCAACTAATTTAAAATATTGATATTTACCAAGAAATTTAAAGAAGATTGGTTAATTAAAAACCCAACCAAATGGCTGGGTTAATATAAAGCTTTTTAGGTTTTAAAGTTCAACTGTTAACAGTTCTTCTCCTAACTTATGGAGGGCACTGTTAATTTTTTCTTTTGTATCAGGTCTAGGCTCTTTTTGCCCATGAGCATAATGCCATAATTGTTTTTGGTTAATACCCGTAATACGCTCAAGAGCAGCGTTTGTAAAAATTCCTTGGTAATAATTTAACAAACTTTCAGTACTCCACTTGTATTTAAATTCAAATTCACCTTGAAAAATTTCTGGTATAGGATCATTATCCTCTCTCATTCCCTCAAGATGAAATTCAACACCTTCTGCAACTTCCTTTTTTAACTCAGGGAAAGTATCTGCAGTACATACAAACCCATCCAACTCCTCTACAATAGCAGAATAGTTGTTATCAGTTATTCCAACCTTTACTGTTACTGTTTTCATCGTGTACGATTTTAAGTTTTGAATAATTTTAAGAATTAAGCTTTTGAAATATATGATTCAAACAGTAAACAATCAGGGCTAAAACTTAAGCCCCGATTGTTTCTCTATACTTTTTAACAAATCTCCTGTGATATCTGCAGACAACTTACCATTGACTGTAACTTTTCCACTCTTGGTTTTATGTTTAAACTGTCTGTGGCTTGATCCTTTATGTCTGTACAAATACCATCCATCCGCTTCAAGTAATTGGATTATCTCCCTTACTTTAACTACTTTCATAGAAGGTATGTTAATTAATAACGAAATTTATTGACACAAAGGTAGTAAATATTCTACCTTTTACAAAAAAAAGTAGAAATAATTCTACTTTTACAAAAAAATCAGATCATTGATTACTGATAATTAAAAACCACGAAACTTAGGCGAAGTATTCGGGATCATTCCATTGACCATAAAAAGATTAGTCCCAATTATGAATTTGCTTTTTTGCTTTTTTTGAAATCCTTGGTATGCAATAGCCTTTATTTCCTTAAGATCATCACTTTCAATTATCTAGTAATTTTTTACTAAATATCTCAATAGCAGTATTTATTTCCTCCTCGGTGGTATGTTTTCCGGTTGAAATTCTAACGGTGCTTTTTGCTATTTCCAAATCAACCTGCATGGCCTTTAATACCGATGATATTTCAACGGAATTTGCATGACAGGCCGAACCGGCAGAAATATTTACTTCATCGTTAATTTCATTTAACAGATCATGAGATGCTTTACCCAAAAAAGCGATGCTTAAGGTATTGGGCAAACATTTATTTTTCGGTCCGGTAATGTGTATTTTATCTTTTGATCTTTCTTTTAAGCCATCGCGCAATTTGTTTTTCATATCAAGCATATTCCGGACATTTTCAGCAAAATCACGTACCGCTATTTCACAGGCTTTTCCCAGTGCAACAATATAGGGCACATTTTCGGTTCCGGGCCTAAGGCCTCCTTCCTGCCCTGCACCGTACATTAAATTGGCAATCTGGGTTCCCTTTTTAATGTATAAAGCCCCAATACCTTTGGGTGCATAAAGTTTATGGCCTGCCAGCGTAAGTAAATCCAGACCCGCATTTTCAACGTCAATCCTAATTTTTCCGGCCGACTGTGCCGCATCGGTATGAAATATAACGTTGTGGTCATTGGCAATAATCCCGATTTCATCAATAGGTTGGATACTGCCTACTTCGTTATTGGCATGCATTATACTAATAAGCACGGTATCCTCCCTGATTGATTTCTCAACCTCCTTTGGATCAATTAAACCTTTACTGTCAACAGGAACATAAGTAATTTCCCAGCCCAGCGATGCCAAGTGTTTACACGTATTTATTACGGCCGAGTGTTCTATGGCTGAAGTAATGATGTGTTTTCCCTTATCCTGATTTGCCATGGCAACCCCCAGAATCGCAAAATTATCAGATTCCGTTCCCCCGCTGGTAAAAACAATCTCCTCCTGTTCAGCATTTATCAGTTCAGCCACCTGTTTCCTGGCCTTTTCTACCGCTGCTTTCGATTTTTGTCCTAAAGCATAGGAACTGAACGGATTTCCATGCCAGTCTTTCAAAAAAGGAAGCATTTCATCTAAAACCTCCGGATCGACCGGGGTTGTTGCATTGTAGTCGAGATAAACGGGTTGTTGCATTTTATTGTAGTTTAATTTATACAAATATAATTTTCTTATTGCAAAAATTAAGAAAACGGCCTTCTTGTTCCGGCATTCCAGTTAAAATTAGAAGTTGGCAATACTTATACCTTCTCTTTTCTAAAAGAATTCAGAAGGAAATAATATGGAATTTTCATCATTATAATACCTCCCCCTGCCTTAGACCATATTCTAAGGAGGAGGGGGTTGTAGAAATAAATATCGCTTATTGTTTTAACGAAGCTTTTGTGAAAATATATTCCGGTATTTGCTGATCAAATTTAATACTGGTTATTTTAAACTCGGTACCATCGCCTTGTTTCAGCATATCTTTATAGACAATGGTAGTCGGGAACCAGCGCCCTTCAATTTTCTTAACATCACTCAGGGTGGAACGCTTGAGCAACTGACCACTTTTGGCATAAAATTCCTGCTGTAAAGGAACATACCTTTCAGTGTCGATCCAGAGTTTTTGTTTGGCATAGGCCACATCATTAACTTTGGCATCCAGTTCTAAAACCCAGGTTTTCCGGTCACCGATATTTTCAGTACCTGTTACTTTTGCCGTATAAATATCGGTCAGCTTGCGATCGTCCATCATATCTTCGTATGACAGGTCGGAACCCATTACGCTTTGGCGTAACATATGGCCGGCTATCTGTATGGTACGGTCGGTTGATGGGGAATAAATCCAGAGTTGATCCTCGAGTTTTAACATCTTGGTGCCCTGTTCCCTGGCCGGAGATAAATATTCGGTAAACGATTTTTTATCGCCAACCGAATACGATTTTGAAGTTATAGTGCGACTGTTCCGCTTACCATGTATGGTCATCGATGATTCAAACACCCGGTTTTTGGATGACATATTCTGATCTACTTTGTTTATAATTTCATCGGCTGTTTGGGCAGCAAGATTAAAAGAAATTATAATTGCTAATATTGAAGTTAAGTATTTCATTTTTAAATTTTTTAATCTATGGAATTAAGTTCTTTTGACCCTTTCCCCTGTCGGGACTTTCCCTGGAAGGGAAAGAAGCTTTATATAAAAGTAATTCTCAAAACTTGAAAGTCAGTAAATAAACATTTTAAAACGATTCTAAAAATTACTTATATCAGGCTTCCAATTCTTTAAACAACTGAGCCGTTTTTCTTTTGAATATTCCTACTCCGGCCAGCATAGTACCCACCAGCATTGACAGTACACCCGGTATAAAACCCAGGTAATAATCAGTGTGTGTTATTCGGGCCCTTACAACGTTGGGCATCATAACCGCAGAAGTCGAATTCTTGGTAAATTGCGCAATATCCAGACCATACTTTTGGAGTAACCACGCAAAAAACAGTCCGATTGCTGTACCTATCAGTGTTCCGGCAATTCCTATCATTACTGATTCATAAAGCATTGTTTTATACACATGGCCTTTTTCTTCGCCAATAGCCAAACGGATTCCAATTTCACCATATCGCCTTAATCCTCCCAACAATCCGGCATTCCATAATACAATGGACATGGTAATCATAAAAATCAGCGTAATAATGGTTCCCATACTTTGTGATAATGAAATGTACATTGACATACTTCCTTCATCCCTCAATTTCCTAATTACAGGCCTGTATTCATCATCGTTCGCCGGAAATAATTGCGCAAACTTATCGACTACAGGTTTCGCCAATTCATCACTGTAATATCCTTGCGGGAAAAAGCCCAGAATCTCGCCGGCAGCATCCTGCATATCAAGTGCCTGTTGAATATCGGTAATATCGGCAATCACCGTTCCACGATCCATCGCAGTATTTCCAAAATTTAAGGTGCCTGATAATTTAAAGTTATAAAAAGCCATCTCCCCGTTCATGGTCGAACCGATCAGGGTCACCTCATCTCCCGGGTTAACCCCCAGTTTTTGGGCAAATTGATCGCTCAACAAAACCTCGCCTCTCGAAGTGGGTAAATTACCACGTACCAGCGATTTTCTCAGGTTCAGCCTGTTAATTTCATCAGGATTACCCGATAAAAGATCGATACCCATACCCATTGCCGGTCCCTGGCTTTTTGTTTCACCATCAGAGTCGGGAACATCAATTAATCCGCCAAAGTCTATCCGGGTGGCCCAGCTCATTTGAGGAAATTCCTTTTTTAACTTATTCTTAATTTCATCGACACCAACCAAAGCCAGGTCGTTGGGAAACTGTGAGGCATTTTCGGCATAAGCCAGTGACATAACTTTAACATGCCCTCCGGAGAATCGCGCGGTCTGTTCCACCATATCACCCATAATTCCGGTAACATACGCATGGACGAACACCGAAAGCATAACTCCAATGGCAACTACTATAACCGGTAAACGGCTCCTGCTTTTATCGCGCAGCAAGCCCTGTAATAAAAAACGTATCATTGTAATTTCCCCCTTAATGCTTCAGTTGGATTCATTCTAGCTATTTTTCTCGATGGCAGGTAACTTACCACAGCTGTTGTCATAAAAACAATAAAAGTGGTGGTTACGATTAGTCCCATGCTATACACAGGATACATCACATCGGCAATAGTAAAACCGTAATCTGCCGAATCAACGGGCAGTTTTATACCTGTATGCGATTGCCATATGAATAACGGAACACCATAGATTGCCCCGACAATCCCGGCCAGCAAAGCGTTCATGGCCCCTTCGAGTGTAAATAAACCAACCACTTCGCCCCTGGTATAGCCCAACGCTATATACGTTCCAATTTCCTTTTGCCTTCTGAAAATAGAAAGTATCTGGGTGTCAAAAATTGCCAGCATGGCCAGTAGCATCAGGATTACATAAAATATGGATTGCCCGACAGATTTGGTCTTGATCATAGCTTCAATATCAGCCATTAAATCTTCAAATGTCATGACCTTCCAGCCTGCAATCTGTTCACGTACTTTGTCCTTATCGCGATAGGTAAGTATAGTTGCTTCATCGGGCAACCCAAGCATAGATTGTAATTTTTCAAGCGGGATCCAAACCTGCGAACCGTCTACTGTAGGTACATTGGTTTTAAATATTCCACAAATCAGAATTTCAGCAGCATCAAAAGTGCCGTTGGCATCACGCCATCGTAAGGTTATATACTGACCTTTTTTTAAATTATTACTTTTTGCCATATTAGTCCCGATGATGGCAGGAATGGCACTCACCGCTGTATCCAGTTTTTGAGTGGGTAATGCCAGTAATTGCTGATGCGGGTCGATTCCTTTAATTAAAATCGATCGCATACGACCTTCGGGATAGATAGTTCCCTGAGAGATTAAAACAGGAACCATATCACCATTACTAATTTCTTCATTAAGTTGCTTTGGAATTTTAGCATGCGCATCGGTAAGCGTAAACTGATCGTAAGGATCATAAGCCTTTTGCCAGTATTGCCCGCCGCCAATTTCCCAAGCTGTCATGTCTGTTTTTGCCTGATGATCCCATCCCACCAAAAATCCTTTGGCAAAAATGATCATCACAAAAGCAAACGACAGCACAATCACATTAAGCCAGGTTCGTAAACCCGCTCCAATGAGATTCCGGTATGCTAGTTTTAGTGCTAGTTTCATATGATTAAATATTATTATTCAAACTTGTAGTTTCTATTTTCAGTCTCCAGTCTTCAGTCTTCAGTCTTCAGTCTTCAGTGTAATTCCCTAAAATGAAGTCCTTTTTTCGGACTGTGTACTGTGTACTGTCATACTGATTCATCGCGATCCACCAAACCATCTTTTAGGTAAATTTTGCGTTTCAGATAACCAATTACCTTTTCGTCGTGTGTTGCAAAAAGGAAAGTTGTATTTAGCTCCTGGTTAAGTTTAGCCATGGTATTTAAGATGTTGTGAGAATTTTCAGCATCCAGGTTGGCAGTGGGTTCATCGGCCAGTACCAGCGAAGGTTTTTTAACCATAGCCCGGGCTATTGCCACACGTTGACATTCACCACCTGAAAGTTGTGGTGGTTTTTGTTTGGCTTTTTCGGTTAAACCCACCCATTCCAGGGCATCCATTACCATTTTTTTACGTTCGGATGCTGAGTAATCGAGCAAAAGCAAAGGAAATTCAACATTTTCATACACGGTATGAACCTGTAGCAGGTTGTAGCTCTGGAATATAAATCCCAGCTTTTCTTTACGCAGCCGTGCAGCTCCTTTTGCCGTTAATTTGCCTATAGATTGATCAAGCACTATGGCTTCACCATCGGTGGGAGTGTCAAGAGAACCCACAATATTTAGCAATGTGGTTTTTCCTGATCCGCTGGGGCCAATTAAACCGGCGAATTCACCCGTACCCATTTGCAGGTTGATCCCCTTCAGTGCGGTAAACTCACCTTTTCCCATGGGAAATCGTTTAGTGAGTTTTTCTGTTTTGATTATTAAATTGTCTTCCATTGTGTTGTGATTATTTTGTTTCATTAGTTTATTTGTTGATGTGCTCATTAGTTGATGTGCTCATTAAGAAGATTATGGATTTCATATCGTCAGTCTTAGGTTAAGTATTCGCGAGTAATTAATAAATAATTCACCCCTATAATCTCTACCTGTCGGTAGACAGACCCTCCAGGGGATACTGTTCCAATTTAGCGCCAGAGCTGGTTTGAAACAGTCCTCCCTGCCTACAGTCAGGCAGGCTTTGAGGGAGATTAGGAGGGTGAATAATTCAAATTTGTATTCCAAACTTTTCTCATCCTACAATAATTTTTAATGGTTAAACACCAACATTAATTGTATTCCACTACCCGCATACAAATTTTCAGCGGCATGTTGCGTCGGGATATTGTAATCCTTTGGATTTATATAACCCATCAGATACATTGATATATTATTAAACTGTCTTTGCCAATTCAAAAAATTATACATTTTGTGATTTGTCCAATCGTAATAAATTATAGCGCTAAAGTTGTCAAACAATCCTACCGGATAAGAAAGGCTCAATAACGAAAAAGTGAGCGTGTTGTCAAATGCAAAAGGATGTTCATCGGCTGAAGCTATCAATTGTTCATAGGTTAAAGCTAACCCATTTCCCAGTCCAAAGGTATAATCCACCCCGGCATTCAGAATTTCCTGGTTGGTTAAAGAACCCAGGTTTTGATCAAAATCCGACCATGAACCTTCTACCCACCAGCCAACAACCATATCAAATTTGGCATCGAAACCAAAACGGTTTTCAGGAATATTTTCAATTAAAAAGGCCGAGTCATTCAAATTCGCAGTACTTGCCTGACGATGATGATACGTAAATCCGGCTTCACCTTTGGGCACCGGTGTTTGAAACCTGCCGCCGAACTCAGGAATACTTTTTTGGGTAATAAATGATTCCCAACCTTTAAGATTATCATTGCCATATAATCCCCACAACCATATGTTGGCATTATTTAAAAAATAATACCTGCCCAATAATGCATAAACTCCATCAGTCAACTTCAACGGATCGCGCGGATCAACCTGGTCAAACCACATGAGTGGCCGTAAAATTGAGGCGGAACCAAAATTAATTTTCTGCAACCCTATCCGAAGCTCCATTTGAGGAGTCGAATATCGTGCCCATAACCGGTAAGGTTTCATCCTTCGGTAAGTACTTAAGGTATCTGAAAAACTGGTACCCAGATTTCCGTACAAGTTCGATGAAAATTCAAAATCGATAAGCTTATTTTTCGAATAGGGTATTTTATAATCTATTTGTGGAATGTACCGAACGCCATTCCATAATTTCAATTCATTATCAGGGTTATAATGCATGTAAGCCGAAGCCTGACCTTTAAATTGAAATTTTTTAAAAGTCGCACTGTCAATTACCTGCCCTTCAGCTTTACCAAAAAGCAGGAAAAAGATTATTATAATTATAAATTTAATTGTCTTCATTTTTATTTAGAATGCCGTAAAAAAGAAAATCCATCGCCTCCATAATTAGGTCCTGGGTATTTTCATATTTCTTTACAAATTCAAGATTATCAAACATTTGTATCATCTGATTTATATAGTTCAGGATAAAATCAATTTTTATGTTTTTCCTTATCAGCCCCTTCTGCTGTGAATCCACTAAAAAATCCACAAAAATCCTGAATACTTCCTGAGTTTTTTGCTCAATATCTTCCCTAAGGCCTAATTCTGGATTTTTATAGATATCTGATATAAATTCAACGCTGATATTTTTGGTGCTTTCAAATTTCAGCCGGAAAAATTCCTTGATTTTCTCCGTAAATGGAAGATCACTTTTTGCGATATTATCAAATTTAACCAGCGAATGATTCATCTCCGTTTCAAAAATGGTTCGGGCCAATGAAATTTTGTTTGGGAAAAATTTATAAAAGGTCATTTTGCTCACCCTTGCTTCTTTGCAGATTTCCTCAATGGTAACACGTTTAACACCAAACTTCCAGAATAATTCCTTTCCTGTTTTAAATATATCCTGGTATTTCGGATTATCAGAATTCATTTTCATAATTTTACTTTTACGGTACAAATATACGTTTTATTTATTTATTTACATTATTCATATAGTTTTTATTTTATGTTATACAACAAAAAAAACCGGCAAGGCGCCGGTTTTTATTATTATACATGATAAAATTTTACCAATCATCAGACCTGAAAGGTACAGCCGGTAATCCTTCCTTGTTATATAAATTAGCTTTATCGGGATTGTCGGCCCAGGCGTACCTTACTGCAACGGGTTTAAGAACCATATCACTCCAAAGTACAACTGTATTATTTTCAATTTTTGCATTGGCCCAAACAAATTTTTTATCAGCTGCAGCAATAGCAAATTCTTTTAGTTCACCATTTTTTGCAACCAGCCCCGATCCGGTATCTGAAAAAGTCAGTACAATTTTATTTCCATCAATTTCCATGGATTTATAAACCGGACCGGAAATAAGTATATTGTTTTCATGATAAACCAGTTTTTCAGCATCCAAAGCCAATCGTTGTGCTACTTCGCGTTTATGCAGCGGATGAATGTCATTCCATTCGCCCAGGTCAATTGCCACTGCCATAGCCGTATTGTTAAGTTTCAGTGCTTTAGCCTGAGCTTCGCGAACTAACGCCCAGTCACTGGATGCCGGCTCAGCCACCGGTTCTAAGTAATTCGCCAGTTGTACAAACATAAAGGGTAAATTATCATTACCAAAATCTTTTCGCCAGCATTTAATTACATCAGGAAACAGGGTTACATATTCCTTTGGACGATCTACATTCGATTCTCCCTGGTACCAAATCACGCCACTGATTTTAAAATTTGTAAGGGGAGTTAGCATGGCATTATACAGTCCGGCGGGTTTCCATCGGATAAATGTCTGCGGGGCTAATGGCTCCATTATATCTCCAAATTTATATTTCCATTCCCCTTGCAAGCTCACCGTATCATCCTTAGTGGTTAGTTCATAAGGCTTACCGAGAACGAATCCGCCTTTTCCTGCATTGTTTATAACCCTGATTACGACGGTATTTTTACCCGGCTTTAAAACTCCGGCAGGAACCGTATACCACCGTGGTGGATACAGGTAAGTGGTAGTTCCCACAAAAGTCTCATTTATGAAAACAGAGTCGGCATCTACAATTCGTCCCATATTTAAGTCAACTTCCTTTCCAACCATCGATTCGGGCACAATAATTACTTTACGAAACCAAACCACCCCGTTTTGTTTTTCGGGCCAGTACCCGGGAATTTCCATGGTTTGCCAATCGTTGGTATTCAGGGTATTTTGCTTCCAATTTTGGCCATAAATTTTGTAGCCCTCATCCTTTGCCGTTGATTGGGCATACCAATTTCCAATTCTTTCACTATCACTTTTTTTAATGGAATCTATATAAGCATCATTTTTATATTTTAATAACTCGGCGTACAAATCAGGATATTTTTTCAGACCTTCCTCGCTTAACCATGATTCAGCCGGCGAACCACCCAGGCTATTATTAATAAGGCCAATCGGAACATTATATTTTTGATTTAATTCGAGAGCAAAGAAATAGGCTATGGCCGAAAAATGCAGAACATTTTCAGGAGTGGTCAATTCCCAGTTGCCTGAAGGTAAATCTTTTTGTGGCCCTTTGAAATTATAGTACTGGGGTACCGCAAAATACCTGATTTCATTATTGGTTGCATTAGTTATCTCTTTTTCATACAAAGGTGCTACTCTCCGCATGGGAAGTTCCATATTCGACTGTCCTGAGCACAGATAGACATCACCCAACAAAATATTTTTTAATTCAACACTATTTGAACCCTTAATTTTCATGGTATATGGTCCACCCTTATGATGAGAGGCCAACATCACATACCACTCTCCTGACTTATCAGTAGTGGTCTGGTAGATAGTATCAATAAACGAAATTTCAACTTTTTCACCCGGAGCTGCCCAACCCCATATCTTTACAGGTGTATTACGTTGTAAAACCATGTTATCGGTTAAAAGACGAGGCAAAGTTACCTTTGCATAGCCTGAAGTAAGAACAAATAAAAATGATAGTCCTAATAATGTTGATCTGAATAATTTCATTGGTGTATCTGTTTTGTGATTGATTATTACAGTAAAAGTTATGTTGCTTTTTTATACCTGATAATTTTTCTCTGGTTTTTATAAGCAACAAATTCCTATAAAAAAAGCACCGAACTATGAAAATAATATTCATCCCCGATGCTTGATTTTTTTTACCCATGATGGGCTCAATTAAACTTTCAAAAAACTATTCGGCCATACCGTCAAGAGTTTCAATTGTTCCATCAGGACGGTATTTTAATTCAACTACTTTTATGCTGCGAAGCCATGTTTTTCCACCCGATGGTCTGCTATCGTGATGGAACAGGTACCACTTACCTTTAAATTCACAGATGGAATGATGGGTTGTCCACCCAACAACAGGAGTTAAAATTACTCCTTTGTAGGTAAATGGCCCGTATGGATTGTCGCCAATGGCATAACACAATCTGTGTGTATTACCGGTAGAATATGAGAAATAATATTTCCCGTTATATTTATGCATCCAGGGTCCTTCGAAATAACGACGGTCATGGTCCGATGCTTTCAAAGGTTTGCCATTTTCATCCAGAATTAACACGTCACGTGGTGATTCTGCCATTTCAAGCATATCGTCTGATAATTTTACCACCCTGGCGCATAATGCCGGTTCATTATCAGCAGGTTCTGCTCCACATTCAATGGCTTTATTATTACGGTAGCGCTGCAATTGTCCGCCCCATAAACCACCAAAGTACATGTAATAATCATTGTTATTATCGGGTAAAACTGCCGGATCGATACTAAAACTACCGTCAATTGGCCTTAGCTCTGGTGTAAAAGGTCCTTCAGGTTTATCACTTACAGCAACACCTATGCGAAAAATATCGTTTTTATCTTTTAAAGGAAAATACAGGTAATATTTCCCGCTTTTTTCGACACAATCCGGTGCCCACAATTGTCTGCCCGACCAGGGAATATTTTTAACATCAAGCACTACTCCATGGTCAACTACTTCACTATCTATATCTTCCATTGAAAAAACGTGGTAATCGCGCATATCAAAATGATCACCATTGTCATTCTCTGGTATACCCGATTCAATATCATGCGATGGGTAAATAAAAATTTTACCGTTAAAAACATGAGCTGACGGGTCTGCTGTGTAAAGATTCTTTACTAAATATCTTGGTTTTGACATAATAATAAATTTTATATGGGTTCCTTATTTACCTGTATCCACTCTTCGTTTCTCTAATTCAGATTCAATTTTAACCTCCATTTTTTTATCGATAACATAGAAGAACAATAATGCAACTCCAATTAAAAAGGGGATTGCAGGATAAATACTAACCAGCATTTTTGCTCCGGTTGAAACTGTATGAGGTTGAATTAACTCCTGCCCGGCTGCAAGGGCTTCCTTATTTACATAGCCATACAAACCTAAAATCCAGGCAACCAGAGCACCTCCAATGGATAAACCTGCTTTTAACCCTACCATCATAGCTGAAAATATTATAGCCGTGGCTCTTCGTCCGTTCTTCCAATCAGAGTAGTCAGCAACATCGGCGATCATAGCCCATAAAATGGGTACGGTAACCCCATAAAAGAAACCGTGTAAAATTTGTGAGCCAAACATCATTCCTACGCTTTCAGGCTTGAAGAAAACAAATAATATTATAAATAAAGTAGAGATAAATAAAGCACTACCGAAAACATCACGTTTACCAAACTTATCAGCTAATCTTTTTGAAAGTGATAATCCGACAAGCATAAAAATAATACCCCCGGCGTTAAATAAACCAAAACCGGCAGATACAGGATCGGAGCTAAAAAAATTCATCCCAATATGCGAAAGGAATGTTAAAATAGGACCAATAAAGGAAGACAGCGCAGCTTTATCAACATAATAATTAAAATAATAAACATACGACCCGCCTTTCATAGCCAACGTAACAAAAACAAGGATGGTCAGCGTAAGCATAATAATCCAGGGTCTGTTTTTAATCAAGTCGGATAAATCGTCTTTTAATGAAGATTTTTGCTCGGGTTTTGGAGTAATTCGTTCTTTGGTTGAAAAGAAAGTAATCAATAATAAAATGGTGCCAATAACAGCCATCCATGTAATTACTTTCTCAATACCGGCCACTTTATCTCCTCCACCGGCATATTCAATAATGGGAAGCATAAATACCTGAACAAAAAACTGCGCAAAAAGAACAGCGACAAACCGTATGGATGAAATACTGTTGCGTTCACGCATATCTCCTGTTAACACGCCGCTTAATGCCGCGTAGGGTAGGTTATTACTTGCATACGACAACAACAATAAGGTATAGGTTCCTGCTGCATAAATTAATTTGCCTTTATACGAAAAATGTGGTGTGGAAAATGCCAGTAAAGCCATCACTCCCAAGGGAAGTGCAGTGTAAAGTATCCAGGGCCTGAATTTACCCCAACGCGAATTAGTCCTGTCAGCAAGGGCACCAATAACCGGGTTAAATAAAAACGCGGCCACAAGCCCCACTGATAACATAATTATTGATGCATCATTGTTTTTTAACCCATAAATATCCGTGTAGAAAAAAGCTAAATAGGTTATTAAAGTCTGAAAAATCAGATTAGCTGCTAAATCACCAAGACTATATCCTACCTTTTCTAATAAGGGAACTTTTTGCGAAATTTTATTCATAAAACAGGTATTAAATTTTTAAACTTCAATTTTTTTGGTTGTACCATATTCAAATGTAGCTGAAAGATAAATTAAAAAGGAGTAAAATTAAAGAAGGATATAGGTAAATATTTTTAAGGTAGACTTTTTTGCATTATTGGGGTACCAAAATAACACTTTAAACAAACAAACAAATTGTTGTTAATTGTTTTTCAGACTGTTAAATGAATTACATCTACAGTGGCTATAATTATAATAAATTCTTCATTCCACCTAAAACATAATAACTTAAAAAAATTAAATAATCCATACATATAACACTCATTATATGTTATTTATATAATTTTAACTCTAACAGAAGGTGGACTTTTTGTCTTTTTAAAAAAACTACTGTTTTCAAATCATAATTTTCATTTTTAATTTGACTTTAGCATATCAAAACATGAATAATTGATCCTTAAAATGTGAAAGCTACACTTTATAAAATTCCATTTAAAAATTTTTACCTGTGGGATGTCAGGCCTTATGCATCAATGTTGGAAATTAAATAACAGATTATTCCACCCATATTGCAAATTATTACACCTTGAATATTTTATAACCCTATCCATCCTTTTTTATACACATAAATCGATTGAAGGATAATTAATTTTATAAAGTTGATATAAAATCAATCGGTTTTTAGTAAATTACATCAAAAGGGGAAAATACATGCACAAAACTCAAACAACACAAATAATAATGGTTAATTTTTTTTTAGCCATACAAATATTAGTAATAATCAAAACCAATTCAATTCTTAACTATTAACATTTTTTTTATGAAAAGAATTCTAATAGGATTTATTTTAATTGTAAGCTGCGGTTTTACCTTCGCACAGGTAAAAGTCAGCGGTACTGTTCGATCAAGCTCTGATAATATGGCCTTGCCAGGCGCAAACGTTATCATAAAGGGCACAACTCAGGGAACCATCACCGATGTTGATGGTCATTATCAACTGGATGTTCCGAACGCAGATGCGGTATTGGTATTTACCTTTATCGGGTATACCAATCAGGAAGTTCCGGTAGCAGGGAAAACACAAATTGACGTTTCTCTTGAATCCGATATGGTTTCATTGCAAGACGTTGTGGTGGTAGGATATGGTACGCAACGTAAAGAGGCTGTAACCGGTTCTGTTGCTTCCATTAAAGGTGACGAAATGCGCGATATACCTTCTTCAAATATAACCCAGGCTTTACAGGGTCGTATGGCAGGGGTTCAAATGTCGCAAACTTCAACCAAGCCGGGTGCCGAGATGCAGATTCGGATCCGTGGTACCCGTTCACTAAGTGGAGACAACAATCCATTGGTAGTACTTGATGGTGTGCCTTTTGCCGGAACCATCGGGGATATTAACCCAAATGACATTAAGAGTATTGATATTCTGAAAGATGCCTCTGCTACCGCAATTTATGGATCACGTGGTGCAAATGGGGTTATCCTTATCACAACTAATAAAGGTGAAAAAGGACAAGAGGCCAGAATTAGTTATAATGCTTATTCAGGTTTCAAAAAGGCCATTAAAATTCCAATGATGAATGGCGATGAATTTGCTGCTTTACGTGATGCTGCAGGCAAGTATGACGATGCTCTTGACGAATCAAGAGGAACAAATACTGACTGGCAGGATTTATTTTACAGGACCGGTATGGTACAAAGCCACGATGTGGGTTTATCAGCAGGTAACGATAAAGGTAGCTACAGCCTGGGATTAGGATACTATAAAGATCAAGCTGTTATTCCTACTCAACAATACAGTCGTATGTCAATGCGCGCCAGTATTGATCAGGAAGTGGGTAAATACTTTAAAATTGGTTTAACCACAAACAGTAACTATAACGTTACCGAAGGTACCCAAGTGGGGATGTATGGAATATTAAGCAATTCACCTCTGCTTAACCCATATAATGCTGACGGTACCTTTAAAAGAACTGTGAATATGCCGGCTGATCAGGTTTGGGTATACTCAAGAGATGTGGTGAATGATTTAGGTAACAGATGGATGAGTGAACAAAAAGGTTATGGTACCTATAATAACATATACGGTGAGGTAAAAATCCCCGGTATTGAAGGATTAAAGTACCGTGCCAACATCGGTTTGAATATGCGAACCGGTAATTCCGGATCATTCACCGGACAAGGTGTAAACAGTTCTGATGAAAATAATCTATCATCAGCAAGCGCAAGTCATTCAGTTAATACAAACTGGGCCATTGAAAACTTATTAACCTACGATCGTCTTTTTGCCAATAAGCATAAGATAAATGTAGTTGGATTATATTCTGCTGAGGAAACCAACTACAATAAATCAACTGTTAGAGCAACAAATATTCCTGAAGAAGGATTCCTGTACTATAATTTGGGATCAGCTGCCGGTGATATAACTATTGATCCAAACAGTCCAAATACCGAATACTGGGTAGCCGGATTAGAATCATGGATGGGTCGTGTGATGTATTCATATGACGAACGCTATATGCTGACAGCTACTATTCGTTCAGATGCCTCTTCAAGGTTGGCCACAGGCCACCAGTGGCATACTTATCCCGCCGTATCAGCAGGGTGGAATATCGGTAATGAATCGTTTATGCAAAGTATTACAGCCCTTAACCTGTTAAAAATTCGCGTGGGTTACGGACAAACTTCAAATCAGGCGATTGCACCTTATTCAACTTTAGGAAGGTTAACCACGACTCCATATAACTTTGGACCCGATGTTTATGAAACCGGAGCCTATGTAACTCAGTTGCCTAACCCAAATCTGGGATGGGAGTATTCTGAAACAATGAACTATGGTGTAGACTTTGCAGCCTTTAACCATCGCTTATCAGGTACGGTTGAGTATTATGTAACCAATACCAAAGATCTTCTTCTTTACCTTGGATTACCTCCAACATCAGGAGTTAGCGGTTTCACCGGAAATATTGGTAAAACACAGAATAAAGGGATTGAATTAGCCTTAGACGGTACTATAGTAGACGACTATAACGGTATAACCTGGGAAGCCGGAGTAAACTTCTATTCAAACAACAATAAAATTGTTGCCCTGGCTTCAGGACAGGAAGAAGATGTTGCCAACCACTGGTTTGTAGGTCATCCCATTAATGTAGTTTATGATTTTGAAAACATAGGACTTTGGCAGGAATCTGATGCCAACATGAAAATGTATGAAACTACTGCTGCTCCCGGAGCTATCAGAGTAAAATATACAGGTGAATACGACGAAAATGGTGACCCTGTAAGAAAAATCAATACGGATGACCGCCAGATTCTGAATCTTGATCCCAAATTTATGGGAGGTTTTAATACCCGCGTTTCCTATAAAGGATTTGACCTTTCAGCTGTGGGTGCGTTTCAGGGAGGTGGTATGTTAATCAGTACTTTGTACAGTTCAAGTGGCTACCTGAATATGCTTTCGGGACGCCGGAACAATGTTAAAGTGGACTACTGGACACCAGAAAACACTGGAGCTAAATATCCAGATCCTGCAGGACCGGTAACTGGTGATAATCCTAAATACGGAAGTACGTTGGGTTATTTCAATGCCTCATATCTGAAGATACAGACCATTTCGCTTGGTTACAACTTAAATGCAAAATGGATTAATAAAATTGGAATTGATAAATTCCGTATTTATTGTACTGCACAAAATCCGTTTGTATTCTTCTCTCCTTACCACAAAGAATCCGGGTTAGATCCTCAGACCAACTCACGTGGTAACGAAAATTCAGCTGTAGCTTCTTATAATAGCGATATATTGATTGTTGGTACCAATACCCCATCAACTCATAACTATCTGTTTGGTATTAATTTAACCTTTTAAAAATTAATGATAATGAAACATATACATATAAAAACTATAATAGCAACAGCCTTAATATTGTTGATGTTTGGTTGTGAAGATATTCTGGTTGAACAGCCCCGGAGTATTTACACCCCTGAATATTTTAAAACCGAGAAAGGTGTACGGGGGGGTATTACAGCGCTTTACGCTGCACAGCGTAAATATGTGTCAAATGGTTATTATTATAATGGATGCTTTAACGGCACTGATGAAGCCACTTATGGACAAAGCGCCGATGGTAATTTCCAGATTTATGATTTTAGCGGATTAGTTGATCTTACGGCAAGTAACAGTGTACAAGGTAGACTATGGAGTGCTGCTTTCCCGGCTATTAATACTGCCAGCGGTATTATTGAAAATGCCCAGGCGGTGGGTACAATTGGAGATGATCTGATTGCTGAAGCCTATTTTTTCAGGGCATATAACTACTTTATGTTAGTACAGAATTTTGGTGGTGTTCCTTTGGATTTAGGAGCAGGCCCAATGAAATTCAACTCAGGGACTGCAAGAACCTCGGTTCGAAATACTGTTCCAGAGGTTTATACACTTGGGATATTTCCTGACCTGATTAAAGCAGAACAGGATTTACCCGCTGATCCACGTGTGGTAGGCGGTGTAACTAAAACTGCTGCCCGCTTGTTCCTTTCAAAAGCTTACCTGACCTATGCATGGTGGCTTAAAAATCCAAAAGGTATTCCAACTTATCCTGATTGCCCACGCACTGATCCTGATGGACACGATGCTGCATATTATTTCCAAAAAGCGTATGATATTGCCTCTGGTGCGATTGATGATCCCGGACCTTTTGCTTTACAGCCTACATTCTATGACCTTACCCTGGGTGCCAATGACCGTAACAGCGAAGAGGTTTTATGGGTTGATTATACTGAAAATGACGAATATTATAACGGACAGAGTTTAACCTATGCCAGTGGTGCTGACGGTGATAACTTTGCTGTTTGGATGATGACATGGAATTACACTGAACTTACCAGTTTTGATGATTCAACACCTCCAAATAAAGTTAACTCTGTAGTTCGTGAAGCTGAACAACATTTAGGCCGGCCATGGATCCGTATGGCTCCAACCATTGGTGCCATCACAAAAACCTTTGCTGACAAAACAAATGACTCGAGGTACGATGGAACCTTCACCACTGTATATCGTGGAAACTGGAATAAAGCTTCGGATAATCCTTATCAGTATCTTATTAATGCCAATGGCATGAAGGTTTATCCTGGTGATCCAATCCTTACCTTCCTGGATGAAGAACCCGCAACTCCTATTACTTATCCTGACAAAGGAGCTGGTGATAGCAACGTTGGAGCCGGTACTCTTCCCGGCAGATCTGACTGGGTAATTGGACCAAGCGGAATCAGCAGAGTGGCTTACCCGGGTCTTTATAAACTGGGAACTTACCGCACAGATAATAGCGGTGGTTATGGTTCACCTAATGGTGGTATTACCCGTCCATTTATAATCGCCAAATTCTCAGAATTGTACTTTATAGCTGCAGAAGCTGCGGTTGAAGGTGCAACTACTGTTGCCGGGAAAGGTGCCCGTGACCTGATTAATGTTATTCGTGCCCGTGCCGGTAAATGGCGTTTTGACAATAACGGTAATAAAGAGAAAATTGAAGACCATAGTGCAGATATGATTGCTGCCACACCAGCAACCATTGATATCGACTATATTTTAGCTGAACGTTCACGTGAATACTATGCTGAAGGTTATCGCTGGTATGACCTGGTTCGTACTCAAAAATGGGGAGAACCAGAATACGGAGGTCAATATGATATTTGCGGGGCAGCAAAAGGCGATCACACTGCAAAAACTTTTACACGTGATATACAACCTTACCTGTTCCTGCGTCCTATTCCACAAAGCCAGCTTGATGGTTTGGAAATGAGCGATGCAGAAATTGCTGCTTATCAAAATCCAGGTTATAATTAGGAAAAAGTATTGTAATAAAATATTTTTACAAACTGAACCCCGGAGAATGCTCCGGGGTTTTTGTTTCCTTTGAATTATGCTTCCCTTCTCGGGTTAAAACCGTATCTGCAAAATTTATAATTATATAATTACTCAAACAGGAGTGTTTATGCAATAAATTATACCTAAATTTCAAGTGATCCGAAGAATGCCACGAAATAATATCGTATAAAAAAGAGGCTCTCCCATTTTATCATGGGAAAGCCTCAAATATAAACTAGTAGAAGGTTCATTAAGTAATATAAAACTCATCGGATGACTCGGGCTACTGGTTTATAAATAAGTCATCCGATGAGTATTTAAACAGAACTTTATGAACGCGCTACTAGTATAGATTATTTATGAAGTTATTTCTTACTTAATAAATTTAGCTGACGAAATATTACCTTTCGAGTCCTTAACCTGTAACATATAAACACCGGTTTGTAAACCCGATACATCAACGCTGATATTCGATTTAAGCTGGTTTTTTGCTTCCATGATACGTTTACCTGAAAGATCAAAAATTTCATAGGATTGAATGGCATCAGCACTTTGAATAGTTAACTGATTGATAACCGGATTGGGCGAAATTTTACATGTAAGTTTATTAGTTTTTTCTGAAAAAATACCAACCGGTATCTCAAGCCATTCATCATAAGTAGCACCTTCACCTGTAAAGTCAAGTGCAGTTGCGCCAGTTTCATCAGTTGGGGCAGCATCGGTATAATACAACGACTGAGATCCATCGTAATCTACTTTTACATCAGAACCTTCATCAATAAAACTATCAAGTACCAAATATACAATAGGATCAACATTATCACCATCTTTTACCATTTTTGCACTGGTAGCAGTAACTGATGCGCCGTCAACAGTAATGGTAAAAGCCCCAGGTGATACTACGGAAGCATAATCAAGCGGATATCCAAAATTAACAGCCATAACTTTATTATTATAAGTTATACCGCCAATGGTTGATTTTTCAACAATTACATCATCAACGAAATATTCGCCTACTTCGAAAAAGTGAATCGGGTAGCGGAATGTGGTAGGATCACCAGTGCCCAAATCGGTACTACTTGTAATATAGACCATGCAATTGTAATAATGGTAATCTTCGCCAATTACAATACCGCTATTATCGGCAATTTGACCATAATCATTATTTCCGACTGTGATATTAACTGCCGGTAAATCCCCGGTGGTTCCTTTAATCCACATGCCAATACGGTATGAGGTGCCTTCTTCAACCGGAACACCTTGAATAACTGACTGGTTATCCCATGGGTTTGCAGGTGCTTCAGCAATTGTAACATGCAGATATCCATCTCCGGTATGAGCTCCACTGGCATCATCAGAAACCTCTTCTAAAGCAGCGGTTGAATTCCAAATAGAAATACCATCGGTAAAATCACCAATTGAGGTGCCTGTTTCATAACCATAATATGCTACGGTATCCTGGGCTAAAGCAGGAAAAGTAAAAGCGCAAACAATTAAAACAGAAAGTAAAGCAAGTTTTTTCATAATTATAGAATTTTAGGTTTAAAGTAAAGTTTAAGATATAAAATAAATTGCTATTTATTCAATATTCTCCTATGTTTTTTTTACATAATTTTCATTTTTTCAATAAGGAAAGCTCATAAAAACATGCACTTACACAAAATGGCTAATAGAAAAATTTGAGACTCTATATGATGGTTTTCTATGCTTATTCCTGAAAATTAATATTACAAAACTTATATAATTTTTAAAATTTTAAGGATCATTAAAACAGTTAGTGAAATAACAACAGCTATAGTTACCTCAAGGAATGAAAGCGATGATGTTTTGTTTTTATTTTTCATCAATAATGTTCTTGACAGGGTGTACTTTTTCTTTTATTACACAAAATTATATGAATATGACTATTTTGGGGGTAAAAATGTGTTGACTTTGTACTACTGAATTATTGAGGTGGATAATTTTGGCCCTAAGGAGTAATATTTTTATACAAACAGGATGTAGTTTATGAAATATCAATTTATTAGGAATTCAATCCCAATTAGCCAAAAAATTTTGAAAATTCAGTTAAAAATATAGCAGTTACAACATAATACCAGATAACGTGCTTGTGAAAATGCAGAATAAAAGATTAAAAGTCCATACAGTTATCACTCTCTAATATGGACCCCTGATGTTTGGCAAAATATTTTTCGAGTAATAATTATATAGGTCATTATGCAGCCTTTCAGGTAATTTCTCAATTCGGGCAATCCCGGTGTTTGCTTTTACCTGATTGGCGCTGCTGGCACCAGGAATAATGGTGCTTACAGCCTCATGATCCAGAATCCACCTAAGAGCTAATTGAACCATCGACAAATTTCCGGGTCTGAATTGCTTATCAATTTCATTTGCCAACTCCACTCCTTTTTCAAAAGGAATTCCTGCAAAAGTTTCCCCAACATTAAATGCAGCCCCATCGCGGTTATAATTTCGATGATCCGATTCGGCAAACTTTGTGTTTTTATTAAATTTTCCTGACAATAAACCACTTGCCAGGGGTAACCTCACAATTATACCAATACCTTTTTCCTGAGCTTTTGGAAATAATTCGCCAATTAACTTCTGACGAAAAATATTGAATATTACCTGCAACGATAACAATCCTTCCTGTTGAATACAAATCAGTCCTTCTTCCACAGTTTCCACACTGGCTCCAAAGTTTTTAATTAAACCTTCGCTTTTAAGGTCACGAAGCCAATCAAAAACATGTCCTTTAACTAATTCCGATGTTGGAATACAATGCAATTGTACCAGGTCAAGCGACTCTACTCCTAATCGTTCCATGGATGCCATGATTGATTTTTTCATAACATCTTTAGTGTATTTGTCAGGATAGACATTATCGCCACGGCCAAATTTTGTGGCAACCCTTACCTGTTTTGCGGTGTTTTTTAAAAATTCACCAATAATTCGCTCACTTTTGCCCCCTCCGTAAACATCAGCAGTATCAAAAAAAGTGACACCATTATCCACTGCGGTATTTAATATCTCAAATCCTTTTTCGTTTGATATTCCATCACCCCAATCGCCACCTAATTGCCAACATCCAAGCCCAATTTCGCTAACTTCAAAACCTTTTTTCCCAAGCCTGTTCTGCTTCATTATATTGAATTTAATTACTAAAAATAAAATTTATCGCTCTCGTATCCCGGGAACGTATCTCTTTTGTATGCTCTCATAATAATTCAGATCGTGATCGGGCTTCGACAAACCTTCCGGTATTGGCATTCCGGAAAACTGCTGGAAGTATAATACGCAGGCATCCCGCCACCAGGCTGCTTCTTTAGCCTGAATTTTTAACAATTCTCTTACGTGAACAAAGCGGTCGTTATCAATATAGGGTTTCAGGGTTTCCCATTGTTTTTGTTTTGCCACAACAGCCTGAACACCGTCATAATAATGATAACATAATTCATCCCACAATGTATTTCCCGATTTAAGTTTATAGGTCCATGGAACATGATGAAACCATAACAAATATTCTTCAGGACATGTTTTAAGATCGTTAAATTTATTGGCTACTTCAGGAAAATATTGCGACACTGCATCACTTCCTGTCTTTGAGCGATCGAAACCTACTCCATTTTCGTCAGCTTTGTGATAATAAACTGCTGTCCAATCAGGCCTTCCTCCTGTTACCCATGGACCCGGACCATAATGATGGTTCCTGGCCATAATATGATGCAGCCCAAGAGGAGTCATATAATTCACCAAATCCTCGCGTGAACTTAACATCATAGTTTCAGCCGTATCAATAAAAGTTTTATTAGTTGTGAATGTCATTTTAAGCCATTCCTCTGCAATTTGTCCGGATGATAAATCCGGATTCCAGGCCAATCGTCCATAAGCATACCAATTAGCCTGGGCAAAAGGATGACCACACCAGTTTATTTCATTACCGATATTTGCCACCCCTGCAATTCCTGATGTACTATGATTATCGAGTTTTCCTTCAATTATTTTAGCAACCGTTGAACCCTTTCCTTTGGCATAGGTATCGGCATCAAGCACTTCTTTAAATAAAGGAGCTTCATAAAACAAATGGGTTGCATCACCTGTATATTCCTGGGTAATCTGAAATTCCATCATCAACGGAGTTTCGGGCATAGCTCCGAATAGAGGATGAAAAGGCTCACGGGGCTGAAAATCGATAGGACCGTTTTTCACCTGAATCAACACATTTTTCCTGAATTTGCCATCAAGAGGCTTAAACTCATTATATGCTTGTTTGGCCCTGTCGTCGGGTACTTCGTGGCTGTAAACAAACGCTCTCCACATAACAATTCCTCCATATGGTCCCACTGCATCAGCGAGCATGTTAGCTCCATCAGCATGTGTCCGATTGTAATCCTGGGGACCCGGCTGCCCTTCAGAATTGGCTTTAACCAAAAAACCACCAAAGTCAGGAATTGCAGCATAAATTTCTTTGGCCTTAGCTTTCCACCATTGCTGAACATCTTTATCCAGCGGATCAGCAGTTTCCAGTCCTCCTATTTCCTTTGGTGCACTAAAACGGGCTGTCAGGTACACTTGTATACCATAAGGACGGAGGGCCCCTGCCAATGCTTCCAGTTTTTGAATATATTCGGCCGTCAATACCAATGCATTGGCATTTACATTGGTAACCACCGTTCCGTTTATACCAATTGATGCATTGGCCCTGGCATAATCGATATAGCGTGGATCAATATAATCAGGAAGTTTATGCCAGTCCCATATCGAAAAGCCTGCGAATCCCCTTTCAATGGTCCGGTCAAGATTATCCCAGTGGTTCAAAACCCTATGTTCAATTTTGGGAACTGATGTTAAATTCAAAGTATCAGTATTGGAATGCTCCTGCAACAGGTTTAAAAACCTGAAACTCCCGTAAAGTACTCCTATATCCGTATTTGCTGTAATTACTATCAGGTCGGCATCCTGGTTTTTTTTGTGAGTAATTAAAAATCCTTCGGCACCCAATTTTTTAACAGCTTCCTTTACATCTATGTTTGCTATTTCAGCCAAATCAGATGCCTTTCCAATTAAAACAGTGGTACTGGCAGTAAAATTCCCGTTAACCTGTGGTGTTTTATCAATAAGTCCATTTATCCCCCTGTTTAATTCACTCTGAACAGCATCGAGCGTAGCTGAATTACCTAAAACACTTACATTATCCAACACCTTGGAATATTTTTCTAATAATACAGAATCATTTACTTTAGCGTAGCGTAACCAAAGGTTGTATCCATTTTCAGCTGAAGCTGTAAAAAACAGGATACTAAACAATAAAAAGGTAAAAATTTGCTTACTCATGAGGTATATTTTTTATTGATGACTGACGAACAACCAAATCTGATTTCAGTACGTTGTGATTGATCAGATTTATATTACTATTTCCTAAAATATGTTCAATTAAATGATTAGTAACCATGGAACCCAACTCAAAAGCCGGATAATTTACAGAACTCAATTCGGGCGATATAATTTCGCAAATGGGGTCATTATTAAAGCCAACCAGGGCAATGTCATCAGGAACGTTATAGCCAAGCCTTTGCAACTCAGACATACAACCAATAGCCATCTGGTCATTAGCTGCAAATATTCCATCAACCTGTATCTTATTCTCAAATATAATGTTGGCAGCCTTCTTTCCCGATTCAAATTCAAGCACATCCATAGCAATTACCATCCCCTTGTTCTGAAGCTCAGCATCAGCTATGGCCTTATAAAATCCATTCAACCGTTTGGCATAGGTATAACTTTTTGTTTCCAGCGTAAGATGAATCAGATTTCTACAGCCATTGTCGATCAGATGCTGGGTTGCCTTGTATCCGGCTTCAAAATTATCAATCATATAGGTTGAAAAGTCAGGACTGTCAGGCGTACGATCAAAAAATACAACGGGTATACCCTTTGATACAAAAGGCTTGAAATGAAGCGTAGAATCGGTACTTTGCGAAAGTGAAACGATTAAACCATCCACTCTTTTTTTAAACATTGATTTCGCATTTGACTTTTCTTTTTCCATATCTTCGAGCGACTGACTGATTAAAAGGCTATACCCCTTACTTGCAGCTATTTTCTCAGCTCCGGCCAAACATCGTGAAATAAACTTACTATCCAGTTTAGGTACAATTACCCCAATGGTTTTTGTATCCTGATTCCGAAGATTTGATGCGAATGTATTCGTTTGATATCCAACCTTATCGGCATATTCCATTACCCTTTCGCGGGTTAATTTATTAATCAACTTGTTATCGTTAAGAGCCCGGCTTACTGTTGATGGCGACAAATGCAATTCTTTTGCTATGTCATATATGGTAACTTCTTTTTCGGCCATTAATTATTGTTTTGAAGCAAAAATAACAATTTTTGCAATATTACTTGCAATCGGTTGCATTTTTTAATTAAAAACACAATCTTTGTATTGTTATATTTGCAAAACAACATTATAATAACTTAAAA
Organism: Bacteroidales bacterium; assembly: GCA_046704385.1. Classification (GTDB taxonomy): domain Bacteria; phylum Bacteroidota; class Bacteroidia; order Bacteroidales; family SZUA-534; genus GH45. The sequence goes on from JBJKSB010000073.1 coordinate 38,720, forward strand.
CGCAAACTTTTGACTAAAGGTAAAATCATTGGAACAGCAATATTATATATGGTTTTAACCGTAAACCATCTGTTCTCACAAACTACCAGTTTTTTTTCTGATTATAGGTTCAATACCATTTCAACTGACGAGGGTTTGCTGCAATCATCAGTATTATGCATGGTTCAGGACCATAATGGATTTATCTGGATGGGTACCAAATACGGGATAAACCGTTACGACGGGTACAAACTTAATTCATTTAAATATAATCCTGAAGACACAAACAGCCTGAGTGCCAATGAAATTATAAAATTATTAATCGACCATAATGGCGATATCCTGGTGGGTACAAGGGGCGGTGGTTTAAGCAAATATATTTATAATAAAAATGTGTTTACCCGCATCCGGGAGATTCCCGGAAATGTATCGGTTAATGCAATTTACGAGGATACAAACAATAATTTATATATCGGAACAACATCAGGATTTTACAAAGGCTATCTGGATTCAATTTCAGGTGAATATTCTTTCGAGAACCTTTCAAAAAATTCCATTTACAATAATTCAGCCCATCAGTTGATATCTACCAATAAAAGGATGGTAAGCGTTGTTTCTGTTTTAATGGAATCACCCACCCAATTTATTTTGGGAACCGAAGACGGCCTGTTCAGATTTAATCCTCAAAGCCGCATTTTTACTGAAATTGATTTGTATAAGGTACGAAATACCAAAATTACTTCCATTTTAAAAAATAAGCAGAACAAATATTTCATAGGCAGTTCAGAGGGATTGGCAATTATCGATTCATCAAACCATACTGGTAATTTTACTACATACTACGATATTTTGCAACCCAAAAACCGTAAACTGGATGTAAACTGGGTTAACCAGATTATTTTAGATAACGATGGAAATCTTTGGGGAGGAACACGTGGCGGAGGACTGTTCAGGATTAACTCCAACGGTGAATTGAAAGTATTTTCGAGTAACAGTACCATTGGGTACATAAGAGATAATGTAATCAATTCGTTGCTTATTGATAACACCGGAGTTTTATGGCTTGGTACCGAAAGCCGGGGGTGTAATACGGTTGATTTATATCGGAAAAAATTTAAACATATTGAGGTTAACTATAATTCAGGAAAATCGAACCTTGAACACCAGGTAACAGCCATAACAGGTGATGGGAAAAACACGGTTTGGATTGGAACCGCCTTTAACGGAATAAATAAACTTACTAAAAAGCCCGGCGGAATATATGAATATGAAGCGAATGAGTCGTTTAATTCACTGGTTAATATGCCCACCAACGAAATAATTTCATTATACGCCGACAATGAGGAAAATCTATGGGTGGGTATGGCAGTAAATAACCTTATCAGGATTCATCAAAACAAAAAGGTTGATATTATACCCACTGGTGGATTTGTTTTTTCAATTTTTGAAGATAATTATCATGATATCTGGTATGGAACCTGGGGAAATGGTTTTGGGAAAGTTAATATTTCAGATAACAGTACCTTGAAATTTTCATCAGGCGATAATAATTATCAGAGCCTTAGCAACGATATCGTTTTATGTATGGCCGAAGATGATGAAGATAATCTTTGGGTGGGTACCAAAGGAGGTGGCATTAATATAGCCCCGATAAGCATACTAAACCAGGGACAGAGTAATTTTGTTAATTATGTATATAATCCCGACGACTCATTAAGTATCAGCAATAACGATATCAACTGTATTTTTCGTTCTCAAAAAGGAGATTTTTGGGTGGGCACCAGTAATGGTCTCAACAAAGTAATAATACCAAAGAACTCCGGAGACCAAGCTGTATTGCAGGGCAAAATCAAATTTGAGGCGTATTATGAAAGCGATGGTTTGCCTAATAATGTTGTATATGGTATTCTGGATGATGCTGAGGGTAATTTATGGATAAGTACATTAAACGGTCTCTCAAAATTTGACCCTGTTGAGAAAAAGTTTACCAATTTTACTTCAACCGATGGGTTGCAGGCTAATGAATTTCATGCTAACGGTTATTATAAAGCCAGCAATAAAGAGTTGTACTTTGGAGGTGTAAACGGGGTAACTCAGTTTAATCCTGAGGAGATAAAACCTAATCCTTATTTATCAAAAGTGGTTATCACATCGTTAAAAGTTTATGATGAAGATGTTAGACCCAACCAAAAAGTACGCGACAGAGTAATTCTTACCGAAGATATTACCAATACCCATCATATTACGCTAAGCCCTAAACACAAAGAATTTTCACTTGAGTTTTCGGCCATGCATTTTTCCAACACAGCTAATGTAAAATATGCCTATCGGTTAGTCGGTTTTAACGATGAGTGGAGAATTATTGGTAATAACCTTCACTCGGCAAGTTATACAAATATTTATGAGGGAAATTATATATTCCAGGTAAAGGCAACCAATAACGACGGGGTTTGGAACGATAATTATGCCCAACTAAGCATTACTATTCTGCCGCCCTTCTGGCGAAAACCTATATTTTTTGTATTTTATTTCCTGACTATTCTGATATTACTATTTTTCTTCCGAAAGTATTCGTTAATTGCCATTACTGAAAAAAATAAGCTTAAAATTGAAGCCCTCGAACGGAAGAAAATAGTAGAGATGACTGAATCAAAAATGCGGTTTTTTACTAATATTTCGCATGAAATCAGAACTCCTTTAACCCTTATATACAGTCCGCTTGAACGTATAATCAACCAGGCAAATCTGGATGAAGAAACGCGGACAAGTATAAATCTGATCCGTAAAAATGTAGTACGGCTGCTTACCTTAACCAACCAATTACTACAATTGCGAAAAATTGATATCGGGCTGCTCGAACCGGGTTTCGAAAAGGTGAAAATTATTCCATATGTACAGGATATACTTGAGTACTTTGGTCATCAAACCAAACGAAAAGCTATAAATATTGTATTTAATCCTGACGAAAACCTGGCCAACGAAGTCATTTGGATCGATAAAGAAATGATTACCACAGCATTGTACAACCTGTTGTCGAATGCTTTCAAATACTCAAAAAACAAAGGAAAAATAATTGTATCGCTGACTGTAACAGATAATAAAACTGTTACATCTGTTAAAAGATTTAAAAATAACAGACCCGTTCAAAATTATCTTTTAATCGAAATTACAGATAATGGAATTGGTATCCCGCAAAAAGAGTTAAGCCACATATTCCATAGGTTTTATCAAAGCCAGAACAGTAATAAAACCGAACATGGCGGATCGGGAATCGGATTATCAATAGTAAAAGAATATATTGAGTTACATCAGGGTTCCGTAAAAGCCTCAAGTACTGAAGGTAAAGGAACTACTATGAAGGTTTACCTTCCACTTGGTGAGCAACATTTCCCTGCCAGCCTGAAAAAAGACTTAAGTGTTGTTGACAAACGAAAACATATCAACGAATTACTGCCTGAAATTCAGGAAACCAATGATAATATGAACGTTAATCATGAAAATGAAAGCAACCATAAACCATATCTTCTGATTGTTGATGATGATACTGATATGCTTAGTTTTCTGTCGAACCATTTTAACGGAAAATACAAAATAAGAACGGCATTAAATGGTAAAGATGCCTTAAGCTTAATTAAAAAAGACACCCCCGATTTGTTAATTTCAGATATTATGATGCCAGAAATTGATGGCGTTGAACTTTGCGATACGATAAAAAATGAGGTGGAAACCAGCCATATTCCGGTTATTTTACTAACAGCAAAAGCCGGCGACGATAATATTATTGATGGGTATGAAAAAGGTGCCGACCGCTATATCAGTAAACCTTTTTCATTAAATGTTCTTGAGGCCCAGGTTGCCCAGTTACTTTCAACCCGCAGGCATTTAATTGATTTATACAGTAAAAAAATATTGTTAAAACCAAAAGACATTACAATCACTTCACTTGATGAAAAATTCCTTTCAAAACTAATTGATATTATTGAAGATAATTTAGGTGATCCGGATTTTGATGTAGCCCTGATGGTTGACAAAATGAATATGTCGCACTCGGCAGTACTTAAAAAACTTAAAGCATTAACCAATACTTCATTGGTTGATTTTGTAAGGCGCCACAGGTTAAATAAGGCTGCAATGATATTCCAGCAACAAAAAATACCGGTTAGCGAGGTGGCCTATATGGTAGGGTTCTCCGATCCAAAATACTTTAGTAAATGCTTTAATAAGCAATTTGGGCGAACACCATCAGAATACGTACAAAACCCCGTGATTGAAAATTAATTTAGTGTATACTATAGTCAGTATTCATTCCTCATTTATCATACTTTATCCTTAACCTGCTTATTCTCCCTAGCACTACTAATAATTCATCTGGTATTTCACCCGGCTCAGGGACGTAAATGCCACATGAGTCCGAATTAGTGTTTAATTTATACTTAAAAAAAGTCGACGGATAATCTGTAGGTTTATCAGGTCCAAAACCGTAATCTTTAAGTTTGATGGCACTTAAATTCTCAATTTCATATTTAAGCGAGTCTGCTTCTTTTGCTAAAAGTACGCATCTTTTAGTTCTTTCAAATGTTTCAGGAATTTCTCTAATTTCATGAATAGTCATTACCCCAGTCGAATCAATATTCAACTCGTACCCCCAACCAGTCCATCCACTTCCTTCAGAATAATATACATTGAGATCATTATTAATGAAGGGTGGAATTTCGGTTCTTTCTTTCTTGCACCCGATAATAAACATTACAATTAAAATACAGAATACTGTTTTCATTTTTAACTGATTTAAAACCGTGAAAGTCGTACTAAAATTACGCTTAAATGTTTTTAATAATATATATTTTCTACTCTATTTTCTTTCCAATTTATATGCAACAAAAGAAATATAATTAATATAAATAGTCAAATACATTCCCTTACCCGGTTTTATATCATAATAACATAAATCGCCATCTATTTTTGGCTCAATTTTTTGTGATTTTTTCTCATTATTAAATTTAAAACTCACTGTTTCATATTTACTATTTTTCATTATTAATTGAATATTACTATCTTTTTTAACTTTAATTATCCCATTTTCAGGTTTAATAATTTTAATCTCAGATTTAAAATAGTCACGATAATATAATGGCAAGTCAGCAAACTCTTTATTTGTTTTTTTTATTAATATCCAATCGGGGTTTTTAGGATAGTGATTTAAAAAAAAAATTTCGGGGTCGGTAAAAAAATATATATCAGTAAAATCCTGAATGAAATGTCTGCTTTTATTATCTGTATAACCGGCACCCCAGGTAACATCAATTAATCTCCATTTTCCGTTAATATAAACAGCATTCCATGCATGGTCTGAACTTTTTGGAATTTTACCAATATCGATATTTTTGGTTTTTGACGTACCTCTTATAATTTCACATTCAACTGATGTCAAATCGCATAGTATCTTAAATAAAGTTGCGTATCCCTCACAAACAGCTTTTTTGCTTTTTAATGTTTTTAAAGCCAAATCCTCTCTCAACTTTTGTTCTTTCAGAAGTTTCTCTTCTTGCGATTTGTAAGTGTAATGGTTTATTTTCTTCTTTATATCAAATCCGTATGATACATTTAACGCAATCCATGTATAAATTGCCCTTGTTTTTGTCTCAGAAGTTTTAAAATCATTATTTATTAAATCAGCTAGTTTTTCCGGCTTATTAAAGGAATTTGGATAGCCTTTTACAATTTCATCAACACTATTATAGTCCTGAGAAAAAACTGTCTGGGTAGACAAAATCAGAAGTATTATGATTTGCGAAATCGTTCTCATATGTGCTAACTTGCCGACAAAAAGCACGAAACTTGTACTATCCCATCCATTTATACCGCCTTGAAGTCAGTGACAAAATTCTTAAAATATTTTCCGAATTAAAGGTTTTCAAACTTAGTTGGGTTGTATTTCCTCCGCCAGGCTGGCCCTGATTTTTTGCATTGCCTCATCGGCAGTCATGGTTCCGGTTAAAACATCCATAAAATAATTAGGCTCATTCATACGGCTCTTTCCAAAAATCAAACTGCTGTTTTCCTGCATTTTAAATGAATTTGAGCCGTATTTTTTTTGAATATAATTGGCAAAACTTTCAAACTGATCCGATCCAAAACTTACATCGGCCAGATTTCCTTTAATCCCTGTCGGACATTTGGTATTCCTAACCCAAAGCTCAGCCATCGACGGCTGATTCATTGCCAACAGGAACTTTATAGCCTGCTCTTTGTGTGGAGCACTTTTTAAAACTCCCCACATAATTGGATAACCTGAGGGGTACATAATTGCCGGTTTAAAGGTCGGATATTCATTCGGTACACAATTCATAACTCTTGAATCATCATACGAATCCCAGATATTATACATCCACGAACCATTTGAAAAAAACAGGCATTGTTCATCAATCAGGTTATTTTTATTATCATTCCAAACCATCGTTTTCCAGCTATCTTCAATCATATGATACTGCGACAACTTTTCGAGAGCCTGAAGGGTTTTATACCACGCTGAGAGCTTTTTCTCTGTAATAACATCACTATAAACTTCGTCCATGTCATTAACTTCCGATAAATAAAGGTTAATGGCGATGGTAAAAGCCGTAGTCCAGTCATAAGTTTCCTGGAACGGTACAATATGGTCGTTATTTGCCTGGTTGTATTGGTCAACAGCTTTTATACAGGAAAGGAAATCTTCAAAAGTCATTTCAAATTGTTTTACCTCTATACCCAGTTTTTTAGTCACTTTTTTATTGGTCCATAGCGCCCAAAACTGCCCCTCCAGGAATGGTCCGGGAATTATACCACCCCAACGTTTTTTAACTTTGTCCAGATCAATTTGAGGAATAGTATTTTTTGCCAGGCCCCGGAATTCACTGAAATCAACCAGGTACTTTTTAGCCCAACCCATATCACCAATATGATTACCAATTCCTTCAACATCATCGTTTATAAGTACAACATCCCAATCAGGTGTAGGCTGCTTTAACAGGTTTGCCATAAAATCGAGCGTACTTTGCTGGTTATACCTGTCGTATCCAATTTCCTCCGGAAATTTCAGGTTAATATTAACATCCTGATGTAAAAATTCATATTCACGGACAAAATCGCGAACAATGTTTTCACGCTTACCTTCATTCATCCACTGCCCAATAAAATTAACCTGATATGTTGCTGCAACATTATAATCGGAATTTGCAGAGGTTTGATTATCAGATTCATTAAAATCAGAACAGCCAGACCACAATAATAGCTGTAATATTAAGGCTGCAAATATTGGAATAGATTTCATAATCAGTTTTGTTTAGCGCGTAATGATTACAATTGTCATATTATCTTTGAGTAAATATAATATTTCAATTTATTTTTCGCAAAACTGTTCAGCAGATCATTGATACTGTACCAAAGTGTCAGAAGCACCTGTTAATAAAAAATAAATTACTCTTAAAAAAAGTCAGATAAGCCTGGAACAGAGCCATCAGCATTTTTTTCAGGTTGCCAGCTTCGCACTAAAATACGCGGGTGAAGGGAGTCGCGCATATCGATATAAAGGAAAAGATAACCTTTATCGGCATAATTAGTGGAATAATAATTCTGAACTATCTGAATACCATATTCGTCTGAATTATTTTTTTTCCGAATCTCATTGTCTTCAAACTGGATATTGACAAACTCATTTTGATTAAAAACAGTCTTCAAACGATCTATATATTCAGCTTTTGAAAGCCTTATATATTCGATATCATTTTTAAAATTCCCGTACATCCCATCCAATGGTTCAGCCTTTTCAAGAACACGGCCAATAATGATAAGTGCATCGTTTGAAAAAATGGATTCAATATAATCTATCCTTTCAAGGGCATATGCTGTTTTGTAATTTTCCATGAACTGGATTAACTGCAGTTTATTTTCTTCAGGCCATTTTGAATGTGACATAATATCATCGAGGGCTTTACGGCTTAATGAAAAGGCGATATTATCAATTTTTAAATCCTTATTTATTGTGAAAGTAACATCCTCAACAAATTGCCGGTCGTTGTTTTTAAATGAAAAAATCATAGGTAATGAGCGAACCAAAACACTATTTTCGAATTTTATAAACTTTAGTTCCGGGTTTTTATCAATGATTTTAGCATTACCATATTTAATCAGATGGTCGAACCCGTCTTTGCCATTTTCAGTTAAATCAGCATCTAAAGAGCTGTAATTTTTGGTTTCAATACTCTGGGTAAACTTATCGATTAAATTACGGTAAGGAGTTTCATCGGCTACGTCACTAACCAAGTTATCAACCTCCTTGCTTTCGCCTGATAAAGCTTGTTTTTGATCCTTTGCAACCTGACTTTCCGATTTTAATGGGATCTCTTTTTGCTGAACCTGAGTTTTGGTGTTATCTTTTGTAAGCGAAACGTCATCACCAATTACCTTCATAAATGGTTCATCAATTTCTGATTTTGAAAAATAAGGTATATCGGTATTTTGAATTACATTATAAAGCTCAAGATCCATTTTGCTCTTGCTTTCAAAAATATACTCAGCCTTAATGCGCAACGATCCCAGACTTTTGCCTTCAGGTCCGGGGAATTCAGCATATGCGTCTCCGTTTTTTGAACTAACCAGATTTGTCCATGTTTTACCATTCCAATAGGTATAATCAAAATTCTCAACGGGTTTGCCTTTATAATTAACCTCGAAATAAATTGACTTTACTTTCGAGTTGTTATTATCATCAATACTTTTAACATGAATCTCAATATTATTGAATATGGCAATTATTTTGGCAGGCAATTCGGTTAACAAATCCGTTTCATTATCTTTTTCGGATTTATATTTTAATTCACTGTTCAAAGGGTGTGTTCGCAACAAAACCAGCGACCAGTAATAATAACGCAGTGCATCGGCAATTTGCAATTCATCAAGGTTTTTATCACCTAGTTTGGTGTATTCCAGTATTTTATTTTTTCTTCCTTCGAATAAACTATTTAAATCATTTTCAGAAATATACCTTAGCACCTCTGTCTTTCCTGAATTTTCGTTTGCAATTCGCTTGGTTTGCTGCTGAATTGTATTATGATATGTTTCAATGATATTTTTTAGTTCGTCATTACTAGTGGTTATATTTTTAAACCGATCAGCCTGCGACAAGCTGATTTTTTGAATTAATGCCTCTAACGCTTCTTTATCGGCATTTCGCACATTTTGCGACGTTCCCGATCCCCAGATATAATCTGTGGAATTTTTAATCTCATCGACTGTTTGCGCGTTTAAAATACAGGACATTAGTAACCCCAACAAAATACATCCAAAGAATTTCATACAGGTTATTTTAAAATTATACATTTCCGCTGTGCCGAATAGTTATTACTTGTTAAGCAATAATAATAAATACCCGGATCTAATCCTGAGGTATTCCAGTCAATAGTATGTTTGCCGATAGTAATAAATTGATTTAATAAAGTCATTGCCAATTTTCCGTTAACGTCGTAAACTTTAAGCAAAACATGCTGATCTTCAGGCAAATTTAATGTAATTTTTGTTATCGCTCCCAAAACAGGATTAGGAAAGTTTTGTGATAAAATAAATTCCGAAGTTATGCCAGGAATATCAGGTTTAGTAATACCAGTACTTATTTTACCCGATTTTTGTCTTATGTCATAATAAATAATTGGATCTTTATCCGGAACCACCATGCCGCTGGTACGTACAGTAAAATTAATGAGATTGCTATTACTAAAATCAACATAATCACTTAAAACTCCCAGATTGACTTCATAAATGTTTTCACTGGAATGGTTATAATTCAATTCTATAACATTCTTGTTTTTAAAAACTTCTCCCCGGGTTATTTCTTTAATAACTACACCTTCGGGAAGCTGGATTAGTATATGCGAAAATTTGTAATCTGAAACCTTATCCACTAACACACTATAGGTATCTTCATGGTCTGCATCCAATTTTACCGTTGCCCCACCGGTAATTTTAAACTTTTGCTCAAGTTCATTGATGTCAATTGATTTTTGTTTGGTATCGTTCCATACCTTTGCAAAAACCATAAAATCTTCAAAGTCAAGCTGATCATCAGGTTCCACAACATAATTCACAGGACTGGTTCCATTAACCGGACCAAATTCAATGGTGATATCCTTGTTGTTCCATGCATCAATAAAGTCAGCAATATCATTCCCATTAAGCTGCCCATCAACATTGTAATCACCAATAATTCCCAAACTGCAATTCAAATTATCATTTACGCCCGATATGTATCTGTCAAAAAACGACCGGCAAAAATATCCCGGCAGGCTAAACCTGATGGTATAGGTACCCGGGGCTAAAAATATTTCATCAGAATTATTGGATTCATAAACCAGGTTATTTTTACTGTATACCTTAATATTTACTCCGGAAAGATTTGAACCACCGGCATCCGTAATTTGTGGTAAAAATTTAGTTAAAGTTCCGGTAGATTCGTAAGCTCCCATATCAATGGTTGAGTATGATATCCTGGGATTATTATCCAGATCAAAATCACCCAAACCAAAATTGGCAGTATCAGCCATTCCGCTATTAATAGCCGGAGATATCGGCTGTAAATGATAATTACCCTTATCGCTGTCTGTAAATAATGGATCGGAATTAATATTTCCTTCGCCCGTGCTAAGGGTTTGAACAATTGAATATTTTACATCTGCCCTGGTAAATGTACCAGGACTTGCATAAATAATTGAATTTCGGATCATTGGAGCATTGTCGGTTTTTAAACCGCCCCCGGAATTATTTGCAACAGTGCTGTTAATAATAGTTGCGTCACTTGTGCAAATGGCATATGATCCGGAATTGTCAGCTATTAATGAATTTTTTATGGTTACATCTTCTGTATAAGCCCGAAGAGCTGGTCCTTCCCCACCCGATCGATTATTGCGTAATTGAGAGTTTAACAGTGTCAGCTTGTCGCCCCATATTGTTATTCCTCCGCCTTCATTGGACGATAAGTTATTTTCAATTATTGAATTGGAGATAACCACTTCAGACTGATTAATTCCAAGGCCACCACCCTTGTCGGCATCATTTTCAGTAACAATTAAATTGCTTAACTGACCTTTGACATCGTTTAGTTGAATTCCTCCGCCATTATCAGAATAACCCCCGGTTATTGTAAATCCATTTATAACCATATTTTCGGTATTGTTCGCGGTTATATCCGATCCATTTCCCCCACCGTCAATTACTGTATTATATATAAAATTAGTATCCTGCGATTCAATAAATCTTGAAGTCAATACTATGTCCCGGCTATTGATGTTTATATTTTCATAATAAGTACCCGGATAAACCAGAACCGTATCACCGTTTATTGAAGATATTATACCTGTCTGAATTGTTTTATAAGGATAATCCTTTGAACCATCACTTATGGATAATTGACTGCTGTCATTTACATATATAATTTTCCGGTCGTTTTCACGGAAAGTAAATTTTACCTTGGCATAAGTTTGTTCATTTGAAATGTCGAGTAAGTATACATCGCCCACCGTAAGTTCCCCGCCAGAGTATGTTATTGAATCCAAACCGGGATTTTCGGGAATATAATTGCTCCAAAACCAGTATGAATTATTATCTTCATCAACCCAGGCAAGGTTAATCCAATGTGCACCAACTCCTACAGGCGAATTCCATTTAATTAAAAAATCCTGATTGGTTACAATACTATTATTCACCGGACTTATTATATCAGGATAGTCGAAAACCTGGTTGATTGAATCAAGATATTGAGCCTGATGCCCTGATTTATCCCGAACATAAAACGTATAATACCCAAGCGGAACCGATTTATTATAATTAAAACAATGCCTGTAATACCCGTCACCGGGTGTATTATCACAATAATTACCATCATCATAAAGCAAATAATTTTCCCCGTTGGGAAATTCCACCCATACCGAATCAATATCGCTTAAACCCTGGGCATCATTAGCAGTAAGATTCAGGTCAAAATTGTACACTTCATTTCCTTCTTCATCCAAATAATGACAGAAGTTAAGACTTGCATCCAGGATATAGGGATCTTGAGGAGGTAAAATCAGGTTCTGTTTCGAAAATTCTATATTGTGGTTATCCTGAAAAGTCATTTTGCCGTATTGTGTCAGGTTTTCATCAAAGCCTGAAGTTGCAGTAATATTACCCCAGGCATAATCAGCATCACGGCCTCTTTGATTATTGGTATCATCTTCATCAGCCAGTTCAAATAAAAAACCTCCCTGGTAACCTGGTTGCAACAAAACTTTTTCATTGGGTTGAACATTATAATTTATCAGACTATAGGCCGGTATAGCAAATTCTACAGTATACCTTTTTGCATCGTGCCAACGGGAATATAAGCTTGCATATGGCCCGTTTCTCCTGTCGTCCAGATCTTCAAGTGCCGTATATTCCACAAATAACCGGTCATCATAATTATTATGCATGGCCAGGGTCAACGGATCAGTATCAAATATCAGCTTAAATGCATCATTGTCCCACCACCAGTCCTGTCTGTCCCCCAGAATTGAATCGTTAACACTGATAAAACCGTACATAAACAATGAATCATAAGCCACATATAAATCTGCATATAAATCTTTGGTATAACCTTCGAGGCACCAAATCATATTTGAAGTGTCAATGTGGATATGTCCAATCTGGCTATCCCAGAATGCATCTTTCGCAGCGTCAATAGTCACTAAAGCCGACGGAGCATAAGCAAACCTTAATATTGTTGATGATTGTATGTTATCTAAATTCGCATATAAAATAACCTGATAAATTACTCCATTTTCAAGTGGCTGCCCGTTTGAATCAAAATTATACAAAACAGAAGATTGATCTGAATCCAGGTCAACATTCCAGACTCTTCCCTGGTTTAAATCGTCTACTTCAACCGTATAGCTTGTTGCACCGGAAACCAGGTTCCAATCAATACTAAAGTTTTGATCTGAAACGAATTCATTATTTTGTATTGAAGTAATTTCAGGAATAGACAGAATAAAATTTATAGAATCGGTGGCAGATACTAAATTACCTGATTTATCGATTGCATGAAAAGTATAATACCCAAAGGGCGGTTCAACATCTCCGCCTGTACACCATCCATAATTACCATCATTCTTATAACCATCACAACTATTCCCGTCATCTGATAATAAATGAATTGAATTATCGGGATAGGTCACCCAAACTGAATCGATATCACTTAACCCCTGTGGATCGTTAAGTTCTAAATAAAACTTGTAAGTCCATCGTTCATGATCACCATCTGACAAATAATGCTGTAAACTTAACCGGTGAGAGGCAATAAAAGGTGAATTATCATCCATTAACAGGTTTTTATGAGATATTTCAACCTGGTTATTAGCTAATAAAGTTATGTTTCCATAATTTGACAGGTTATTTTCCGAATTTTGGTTAACCGTTTCATTTCCCCAATAGAATTCAGCCTCCCGGCCACGGGTATTCAGTGTATCATCTTCATCGGCCAACCCAAACAGGAAACCTGCCTTGTAGTTTTCGGTTAAATTGAAAGGCTCATCCGGGTCAGGGCTGGTATTAATTAATTTACCAGCAGGTATGGCAAATTCCAGGGTATAACCACCCGGTTTAATATTTCGGACAAACATGTTGCTGCCCGGACCATTTCGAGGGTCATCAGCATCAGATCGGGCTGTATATTCTATACGCACAACATCGCTGGCATTTTTATCAGAGGCAAGTGTAAACGGGTCATTATCCAACAGAATTTTAAAAGCATCATTATCCCACCACCAATCGTATTTGTCACCCATAACATCGTCATTAACCTCCACAAAACCATAAAGAAAATAGTTATCATACGCCAGGTAAACATCTGCGGAACAATCATTATCATAGTCGGATTCACTCCAAACCAAATTGGAGGCATCAATATGAATATGGCCGGTGGCTGTTTCCCAAAAACTATCCTTATTGCCATCAACAATAATTAACGGATTCGTTTGATAGGTGAAAATTACTTCAGTATGCGACCAGAAATTTAAGGAATTGGCAAACAAATTCAGTTTATAAACCTGACCTTCAACCAAATCGGGACCGTTATAATTAACCGATGAAAAAGAAGAATCAATACCATAGGACCAGATATTACTTCCGTCACCTACCTCAACATATGCAGTATATGAAGTAGCTCCCGGTAATTTTTCCCATTCAATCTTAAAATCTTTATTTTGGACTGTTCCATCGTTTATCGGGGATTTAATAACCGGACAATCCAGGATAACATCAACAGTGCTGATTTTTGAATTTGTATTTCCTGATTTATCACGTACATTAAATGTATAATTGCCAGCCTGAGGTCTTTGGTTTGGCCAATTACAAAAACGATAGTTTCCATCGCCGGCAACATCATCACAATGGGTATTGTCGTCGTATAAAGTATAGTTTTCACCAGACGGGGTTTCGACCCAAACCTGGTCGATATCACTCAAGCCTTGCGGATCGGTAACATCAATCCAAAAATCATAACCATAGTTTGGATTATTCAGATAACTTATACTGTTTTGTACACTTAAACCATAATTACCGAATACGGGCTTATTTGCATCAGTTGAATAAGCAAATTTTAAAGGACTAACCCAGCTTGAAGCATCATCAACTGTGGCCCTTAATTCCCATCCATACATATTGCCATCATGCAAATCCTGACCCTGGCTGTTATAATTATAAGTCACCTGATTCTCAGTAGTATTAATCCACCCCCAAACATCACCATAACCATCAAGCCAAACTCGCATACTATAGCTGGTAGCACCAGGTACTGTTTCCCATTGAAAAACAGGAGTTGCACCAGCAACCACTCCATTAACAACAGGGCTTATAACTTTTGGCAGATCAATTACATAATCAAGCACATCGGTTCCGGTAGTTATATTACCAGAGTTATCGGTGGCTGAAAAAGTATATGTTCCTGTTTTTAAACTTGAATAATTCCAGAAATCACCTTCAAAAGCCCCGTCATTTTCATTAAAGTTCAATGTAATTAATTCATTATCAGGAGTAGTAACCACTACTGACTTAATATCATTCAAACCTTGAGGGTCGAATACATTAGTTTTAAGCGAAAACCCGTAATCTTCACTACCATTTGGGCTTGCGTAATGCATTGACTGAACTTTTTGAGACACAATTATTGGTTTTGTAAGTTCGGAGGAATAAACAAACCGATACGATTCACGCCAGCTACTACCCTGGCTTGAACTTGCCTGAACCTGCCAGTAGTACATGCTATTATTACTCAGAGCAGTACCGTTCCCGTCAAAATTATACACTACAGAAGTACTTCCTGTAATATTTACCCAGCCCCATATTCTGTTTTTGTTTTGATCAAATACTGCTAACTGGTAATAATCAGCACCGGTGACGGCATCCCAACTGAATGTAGGTGTGGCAGTACTTATTACAGAATTATTGACAGGCTGTTGATTTTGAGGCACCTCAAGTACTTTATCCAGATTTAAAACTATTACCGAATCATTGCCCGAATTGTCTTTGGCTATAAGACTATATGCTCCCTGAAGATTTACCGAACTAAGACCCCAGATTTGTCTGGCATAGTATCCGTCATTGGCACCTTCGTCGCTATGTTGTCCGTCATCATACATCTCGAAAGTTGAACCAAAGGGTGAGAAAAGCTGTACAGATTTTATATCATTCAAACCTTGTGGATCATATACATTTGTGTTAAATTCAAGACCAGTATCGTAGCTTCCATCATTATTTATATATTTTTTTGATTGCAGCTGGGGCTTTACAATGGCCGGTTTTTCGGGTGCTGGAGAATAAATAAATACATTTCCATTATTCCAGCTTTCAGCATCTTTTACATCGGTATAAATATTCCACATATACACTTTATCCTGAAACAGATCGACACCGGTTCCATTCTCATTATACACTACAGAATCCCGGTCACCTATGCCTATACTCCATAAACAACAATTTTGATTTTGTTCCCAAACATTAATTGAATAATGGTCGGCTCCTTGTATTTTCGACCATCGAAACTTAGGATTTACAGTATTTATAACCTCATTATTCGCGGGTATTAGGTTTCGGGGATAATCAATAACCGTATCCAAATAATCATTTGCCTTTATGGTATCAAAAGATTTGTCGGTTATGGTAAAAAGGTAATTCCCAATAGGTGGGGGCTGTGTTAATCCACCAAAATGGTTTGAAAATTTGCCATCGTTGGCATAATCGTCAGAGTGTTGGCCATCGTCATACAAGTTATAGACAACGTTTGACGGGGAAGTTACTGTAACCTTGTCAATATCTGAAAGTCCCTGTGGATCGCCGATTTCAATATTAATCATGTAACCATATTCTTCATTTCCCTGATCATCTCCATAATGCCTTGAATGTAATTCAATATTATTATAAACGGGATTATTGGAATTTGATGAATAAAAAAAGTAATTCCAATGGTTCCAACTGTGAGCCTCGTCAAGATAAGCATCTACACCCCAGGAATAACGTTCTCCGTCCACCAATGACTGACCTGTGCCATTATAATTATACTGAACGGAATTTGTTGTAAAAGTAGGTGAACTCCAAACATTTTGATTGTCCTTGTTATTTACCCAAACCGAATATCCTGTTGCCCCGTCAACTATGTCCCAGGTGAAGGTTGGTGTAGCAACATCAGTTACTGAGTTATAAATTGGTGATACGTTATGCGGGTAATCGATATTATTTTTCAGTGTGTCGGTTATTTCTGTAATGTTTCCTGATTTATCTGAAATAGTAAAAGTGTATACGCCCAATTCAGGGTAACCGGAAATATCCCAGTTATCCAGACAATATTCTCCGTCATTAGCGCCATTATCAGAATGTTGCCCATCGTCATAAAGTTCATGATTACTGTTATCAGGATATTTTACCTTTACAGAGTCGATATCACCAAGGCCTTGCGGGTCGTTAACCCAAATATATGTCTCCACTCCCATATCTTCGTCTCCCATGTTATTTCCCCAGTGCAACGAATTAACAGCTATATTATGCATTTGTGGTTTAAAAAAATAATCATAATGTATTTCATTTGAAAAACCACTTTCGCTACCTGAACTATCAACCGCAGTGATACGATAATAATAAGTATATTCTTTGGTCAAAACCGAATCTACATAAAATGTATCGATGGGAGCTCCCATTACACTGTCTATCAATACAGAGGCAGGCGACTGGGTTTCGCGATAGATATTAATTTTATAAAGATTAGTTACGGGATAAGTATCCCAATGGAGTATGATATTTTCATTTTCATAGGTACAGCTTAAATTTGAAGGAATAGGTTGCGAAACCATCCTAAAAGGAAGGACGAATACAAATAAAAACAACACACAGGATATTTTTATTATGGGCTTCATCAATATAAAATTTTTATTATTAGTGAATTAACATAAAAGCATATTACTGAATATTTATGGTAGAATTAATGAACCGGTCTATTTTAATGACCTCATTATTAGCATCGCGTAATTCAGAATTTGACTGAACCATAACCATGGTGCTTCCTTTTGCCATGGCCTGAAACATAAGAGCTACTATTTTGTTGGGGTTTGAATGATCGGGCTGCCCCCCAAAACGCGCCAGATTAATTTCCAGTAAACCATCGTTATTGGCTTGTGTTATATCTGTTGGTATAAATACCAGGTCACTCAACGAACTGCTTAAAAAACTTAACAGTACTTCATCGTCAGTAAGTTTAATTTTTTCACTATCGAAGGAGATTAAAAGGTACACTCCCATCACCTCCTTATCAATCTCTTCCAGCGAAATGTCAACCTCAAATTCATGGCTGATTTCAGCATCAATACATTGATTTTCGAGAACAATGGAAGGCATATTTATGTAATGGACTACAAAATTTATTTCAGTGAAGCCCGACTGAATATCACCGTTGGCATAGGCCTCCTGCACATAAAAAGTGTAATTGCCATCCTGCAGGCAATTGTAAATAATGCTTTTTGCATTACTCCAACCCGACCATTCATTTGATATGGATAATCTATATGAAAAAGTACTATTAAGCTGTTTACCGTACCATGAAATTATAACCACATTGGTATCGAACACCTCGCCATTTGTTATATTGTTTGAAATGGAAGCCCCCGGGTGAACATAACCTTCACAGTCGGGATCCTTATCGTTGTTACATGGGTATTTATCAGGAATCTCGCTACACGAAACGATTAGTAGCAGCAACCAAAAGAAATTATATTTAAAGTATTTCAACATCCTTAAAAAGTATAACTTAAATGTAATCCTAATCCGTTTCCTAAGGTTATTGGGTTTATTTCCAAGTCATTTTTTTTCTCGTTCCGACTTGCAGTAGAGTTATCCTTTTTTCGTCCGAACAAAATGGCATCAACCAGGTTTAAGCCATAAACTGAGGCACAGGATACCAGTAATAATTGCCTCATTTTATTATATTTTACCAAATTATCATAATCACTGTACATTTTAGTCCGCGCATTTGAGACCTCATTTATTAATACAGCATTATCGTAAGCTGTTTTTGCTACAGAATAACTGCTTAATGCTTTATTAAACTCTAAATGGTAATATAAGGCTAATACCCCGGTTCCCACCCCGGTAACTGAGTAGATAGTTCCCCTAAGATTACTCCCTGAATAATATTGACCAAGTCCCGGAATAAGGGCTGAAAGCCCAACGGCAGCTAATTTGCCTTTCCTTGACATCATACGCTCGGCTGATAAATCAATATAAATTTCTTCGGTGGCATTCTCCTTTATCTGTACCATTTTTTCAACTTTACGATGCTTTTTGGCATCAACTTCAAGCCTGTATCCTCCTATTTGAAGATCCTCAATCCGTTTAGCTCCCGACCATGTATTGATCAACACATCATTTCTAAAAAGTTTCGAGGTAGCATCCAGTGGGTTAACAGAAACCTGCAAATTACCCATTATTGGTTTTAAAGTTATGGTAATAGTGGTATCAACCCCGGCTCGTATCCTGATTATTCTTTTATCGGTTAAATAAAGATTCTTTTTAGTTTCAAGCAGATGCTCACCTCCTTCAATTTTTAATTTTTCAGTAATGAGTTTACCATCAAGGTAAGCCTGGGCATCGTTGGGAAAAGTAAAAACCCCGATTTGTGAAGTATTACTTAAAAGTATATAATTAAAAGTATTATCAGCATTAAGTTTAACATTAATATTTTGTTTTATTCCCTTGTAAAATTCCTTATTAACCTGCAGATCATAAGAACCTGGAAAAAGAAATAATTGCCTCGGTGTTGTTCCTTTAAATTCATTATTAACTATTATGGCTGAACCACTTGGGTCCGAAGTTATGGTAACCATAGTAAGTTCCATTTTTTGCAGGGTATAGCTAAAAAAGATATTACCCTCTCCCACCACAATGGTGTCATTTACAGGAAGATATCCATCACTTTTTATTTTAACTATATGTTTACCTGGAGAAACATTGCTTATGCCCGGTTCACTGATTTTATTATTATCAAAAGTAACAGCCGCATCACGAGGTTCAGTTTGAATTATAATGGAATATCTTTTATTTGAAGTAAGATAAAGGGTATATACTTTGCTTTCTTCCAATGATAATGGTAAATCATAGTTTAATGGTAAAAATCCGTTTTTATAAAAATTCACCTTTTTTTCATCAAACGAAACATATACCCAATATTCAGTGAGAACTTTCTTTTGTTCCACAATACCATTATTTGAACTTACGGTAATATCGCCCAAATCAGTACGGATTTTAATCAAAGCGCATTTTTTGTCATTTACATCTAAAACCGGATTACGATTGGCTTCAAGGTCATTTAAGTCCAGCTGAAAAGACTCCACAATAAACTGGGTGCCCTGACCAAATAATAAGATAGGAATATTAATAATCAGTATTATCAGGAATGTCTTCATCTGAGTAAAACAATAATTTACTTAATCTTCAAAAAACACTAATTAAGGTGGTTGATAAGTTCCTTACTTTCAAAATTATAAAAATATTTTAATACTGTTTTTTTTAAAGAATATTAATTAATTTTGGATAAAGATTCAACCATGTCCTACCAATATTTTTATATAATCTTTTTGCTCCTGTTAACGCACCCCGGATTTGGCATATCAGTGGTGAATGTAAGTTCAAAACAAGCAGGTTCTGCCATCGAGGTACTGTATGATATAACCGGGTCGAATGAAGATGATCGGTTTAATGTCAATTTATTTTGCTCCATTGACGGAGGAAAAACATATTCGATGCCTTTAACCAAAGTAAGCGGTGATATAGGATTTGACATTGAAGGAGGATTCGGAAAAAAAATAACCTGGAATGTTCTCGATGAGATGAATCACCTGATTGCGTCAAAAGTAGTTTTTAAGGTGAGTCTTCAATTGATTCCCGACGGGGCGCGAAATATGATTTTTGTTAAAGGTGGGCAGTATATGATGGGCCGAAACTCAGGCAGCCCTGATGAAAGCCCGGCTCACAAGGTAAACATCAACGATTTTTACATCGGAAAATATGAAGTTACTGTAGGTGATTATAAAACTTTTTGTAAAGAAATGAATTATAGTATGCCTGAAAATAGCGAAGATTGGAATAATCAACAACCGGTTACTTATGTTGACTGGTTCGATGCAAATGCCTATTGTCAGTGGCTAGGTGAAAAAACCGGGAAAAAATTCAGGTTGCCAACCGAGGCTGAATGGGAATATGCAGCTAAAGGAGGGGCTAAATCGAAAAACTATATCTTTTCGGGAAGCGACAATATTAATGATGTTGGTTGGTATAAAACCAACTCCGAAGGTGTTAAGTATAGTAAAGTTGGAAGTTTAAGCCCTAATGAACTCAATATCTTTGATATGAGTGGAAATGTGTGGGAATGGTGTTACGACTGGTACAATGAAAAATATTACCAGCAGTCGCCTGTTCATGACCCACAAGGTCCGCGTATCGGAAAACTGAAAACCGGAAGAGGCGGAAGTTGGCATGACCCTGCAGTACCGGTTACTTACCGGTTTTACATGTCGTTAACAGCGGGTAGCAGCTTTATGGGATTCCGAGTAGTTATGGAACCCTGAATATTAATATTTTAATTAAGTATGGACTTTGCAACTATAACCTTAAAAATTTTAAAAATGAAAAATCATCTGGTTATTTTCGTTTTATTGTGGATAATTGGTCCAAATACAATGGGCCAGGCAATTGAAGGGGTTAGTAAACCTCAGTCGTATAATATTACCAATGCTGATGACAATTCAAAGGACAGCTCTGTTTTTCGGGGCGATCCTCTTAAAGGACTAAACCTGGGCGACGAAACCAAAACATTAACCATTGGTAATTATTATGCTCTTATAATTGGTATTGATAAATACTCAGGCACCTGGAAAAAACTAAACAATGCAGTAAACGATGCCAGGGCCATTGAAAACTCTTTAAAATCACAATATAAGTTTGATGTTTTCAGAACTCTTTACGATGAGCAGGCAACCCGGGTAAATATCATTAAAGAATTTGAATGGCTGGTGGCCAATGTGAAACCTGATGATAATGTTTTGATCTATTATTCAGGTCATGGTGAATACAATAAACAACTTAACAAAGGATATTGGGTACCTGTTGATGCTAAAGAAGAATCAACTTCCTACTACATATCAAATTCTGATATTCAGACATTTTTAAACGGCATTCGGTCGAAACACACGCTACTTATTTCTGATGCCTGTTTTAGTGGCGATATATTCAGGGGAAAAACCATTGAAATCCCGTTTGAAGAATCGGAAAGATATTACCGTAACGTAAATAGTAAAGTTTCACGAAAAGCCATTACCGCTGGTGGCATTGAGCCGGTGATGGACGGTGGCAGGGATGGCCATTCCGTTTTTGCCTATTATCTGCTTAAAACACTTGATTATAATAACTACAAGTATTTTGATGCCAGTCAGCTATACAATAATATCAAAATTCCGGTAGTGAACAATTCATCACAAACACCTGAATTTCATCCCATTAAAGACACAGGCGATGAAGGAGGACAGTTTATTTTCTTTAAAAAATGAGAATTGGATACATCCTTCTATTAATATTATGTATTACCAGATTTAGTTCTGCTCAACAGTACAATTTTCAAAAATTCGGTGTTGAACAGGGGTTACCTCAAAATACAGTTTACGATATTTTCCAGGATTCAAGGGGCTACCTTTGGTTTGGTACTGCGGGAGGTGGCCTCGCCAGGTTCGATGGTAAAAATTTTAGGGTTTATAATCAAAAGAATGGATTAGCGGATAATGTGGTTCGAAAAATTACTGAAGATTCGAAAGGAAAGCTGTGGATTGCCACAGAGGGAGGAATATCGATTTTCGATGGTCATAATTTTACAACCATTGATACAACAAAAGGACTGACCAGCAATATTATCAAATCACTAGTTGTAGATGATAATACCATCTGGGCAGGATCATCTGGTGGTGGACTTTATCATATAACACCAGTTGCAGCTGATTCATTTAATGTTGCAGTTTTCGATATTAACAGCCATCTGAGCAGTAATAATATCTTTGATATTTATAAGGATAAATTTCAAAAGCTTTGGATAGCTACTTTTGGTGGGGGTATCAATGTGCTGTCATTCAACCACGATTCAATTACCGATATCAAGTACTTAAATACAAATAATTTTCTCCCCTCCGACCGTCTATGGAATTTTGAAGTTGAAAAAGATAGCATTTTATGGGTTTCAACTTATGACAACGGAGCATTCTCAATCAACCTTAGTTCAGACCTGGAAAATCCTGACATTAAATTATTTAATACTTCCAATTACCTTAATGATTACCGTATCTGGAGTATTTTGCCCGGAAAAAGGGTTTGGTTTGCTACAGACAAAGGAGGAATTAACCGCGTAGATAATAAAGGACAGGTCAACTTTTTCACCATCAGAAATGGATTAGCTAAAAACCAGGTATATAAAATTTTCAAAGATAATGAGGGCTCTGTATGGTTTTCATTATCCGAAGAAGGAGTTTACCGTTTTATGGGTGAGCAGTTTTATCACATAACCAATAAAGAAGGTTTGCTGGTTGATGATATTAACAGTATTTGTGAATTACCTGACGGAAAAATAATACTGGCCACGGATGGAGATGGCGTATATGAAGTTTCAGATATACCCAATCTTGAAATCAAAAAGACAAAATGGAGCAGGCAAATTCCGGTTAACTCCTTTACTGATGTTGTTACCGATAAAAAACAGGATATCTGGTTATCTTCTGAAATGGGTGTATTTAGATACAATGCGGGTAAAATAACCTTTTTTACTGAAAATAAAGGGATGATCAACAACCGGGTAAACTGTTTGCTTTGTGAACAAAATCAAACTATATGGTGTGGAACCTCGGATGGAATTAGTAAAATAATAAATGATAAAATATATAATGCCCGCTTGGGTTCCGGCTTGATTAACGAAATTCAGACTATGGCTGAAGATAATGAAGAAAATGTTTGGTGTGGAACCTTAAACGGTTTAGTGAAGTTTCACAACACACATGACGGAGGGAAACCTGAAGTTACCACCTTTGATGAAGTTGAAGGCCTTGATGTAAAAAAAATTAATAGTCTGGTAGTTGACAAATCCAATAATATATGGATCGGAACCTTTGGCGGAGGAATTTATATTTTACAGACGAAATCACAAGCCCCCAAACCCATTTTCAAATTTGCAGGCGACAGCATTTTACTTTCTAACAATATCAATCTGCTGGCTTTTGCAAACAAAAATACACTACTGGCAGGTACCGATAAAGGCCTTTGTAAAATTGAATTTAATGACTCTCTGAAGGTTGAACATGTATTCCACTATGATAATACCAATGGGTATACCGGAATTGAGTCGAACAAAAACTCGGTGGCCAAAATAAAAAACAAATTCTGGATCGGTAATTCAAAAGGTATTACGGTATTTGATCCAAAAGCAGACACGGTTCATTCAAAGTTACCCAAAGTTCATATCACTGATTTTAAGGTAAATTTCGAAGAAACCAATTGGGCTAAAATGGAGCATTCTCTGTCATGGTTCAACCTGCCTGAAAATCTTGAATTAACCTATAAAGATAATAACCTGGTGATCTCATTTATTGGTCTTTATTATCGTAATCCTGAAAAGGTATTTTATAAATACCGCTTGTTAGGATTAAGTGAGACATGGTCGAAGCCCACACAAGATAATGAGGCTCAATACCTGGGTTTACAGCCCGGAGAATATACCTTTGAAGTATTGGCATCGAATGAGTTGAGCGAATGGACGCAAACTCCGGCTACATTTAATTTTGAAATCAATCCACCCTTCTGGAAAACTACGCTGTTTTATATATTATGTTCACTATTCCTTGCCGGATTAGTAATATCTTATATAAAATACCGAGAGCGCCAGTTAAAACAGGATAAAATTAAACTTGAAGCCATTGTGGCTGAACGAACCTGTGAGGTGCTGGCTCAAAAAAAGCAAATTGAGGATAAAAACTTTCAGATTACTTCGAGCATTAAATATGCCCAACGAATACAGGATGCTTTGTTACCAACTGAGGATGTTTTGAAAAATCTCACAAGCGAATATTTCATTTTTTATAAACCCCGCGACATAGTAAGCGGTGATTTTTACTGGATGTATGCTCTGGACAACAAACTTATTGTTACAGTTGCCGATTGTACCGGACACGGTGTTCCCGGTGCATTTATGAGTATGTTGGGTATCAGTTATTTAAACGAAATAATAGGGAAAAACAAGATCACAAATACATCAGATATTTTAAACCGGCTGAGAAATAATGTAATTGATGCATTGAAACAACGAGGTGAAATCGGAGGTTCCAAAGATGGAATGGACTTGGCTATTTGTACCATCGATTTTTCTACAAAAAAATTGCAATATTCAGGTGCCATGAATCCTTTAATACACATTCGAAATTCTGAACTTACGGAGTTGAAGGCTGATAAAATGCCAATCGGATACTATGAATCTATGAAACCCTTTAAGCCGATCGAAATTACAATTGAAAAAAATGATACCATCTATATGTTCTCTGATGGATATATTGACCAATTCGGTGGAACGGAGGGTAAAAAATTCATGAAAAAACATTTTAAAAATATGCTCACTGAAATTTCAGTATTATCGCTCAACAAACAAAAAGAAATTTTAACTGAAAGAATGGAAGAATGGCGTGGTGAATTTGCCCAGATTGACGATATAGTTGTTGTTGGTTTTAAAATTTAAAAACAAACCCTTTTTTTAAATAAAACATTTTGATGCAATAAGGAATAGCAATTATTCCAAATATAATGATGTTGTATAATATCCCTGAGGCTTAGATGTTTTATAATATCCCCCTAATTACAATTTTTTTTGGTAAATTTTATTTGGATTTTTTTAAAATATGATTTTTCTCATGTTTTTAACATCAAATAAAAACTACTGCCCATAAAAAAATTACATATTTTATTAAATGTGATAATTTATATGTATAATATTTGGCATATATAATCTCATTATATTGATTTTATGATATTTAAATCTTGTTTCATATTGTAACATGTTAAGCATTTGCATAAGTTTTTCATTTTAACCAAATTTAAAGCACAATGAATATTATATTGGTTTTATGATTGTTACAAATATATAATATATACACAAAAAACAAACCGAATACTGGATAAGTCAAATACAATACATTTTACTTACAATTTATAACTAATCATAATTTTAAACCATCAATAAAGTTATGGAAACAATCAAACTTGAGATTAATGACCATATCGCCACCTTAACTTTTAACCGGCCTGAAGCTTTAAATGCTTTAAATTCAAGAGTTTTTGAGGATCTCAATCGTTACATTGATACCCTGGAAGCAAATTCAGACCTACGGGCAGTTATAATTACGGGTGAAGGAAAAGCGTTTGTAGCCGGAGCTGATATTGCAGAAATGAAAGACAAAACAGAACAAGAAGCCTTTGAATTTTCTATAATGGGACATGATACTTTTAACCGGATCGAAAAGTTATCGGTGCCTGTTTTTGCCGCTGTAAATGGTTTTGCTCTTGGTGGTGGACTTGAATTGGCCCTGGCGTGTGATTTTATCATTGCATCCGATAAAGCAAAATTCAGCGCTCCGGAAGCAAATCTCGGCCTGATACCCGGATTTAATGGTACACAAAGACTGCCCAGGGCAGTTGGTGTTTCCAATGCAAAGTATTTGCTGTTTACAGCCGATATGATAGATGCCCGGGAAGCTTTAAGGTTAGGATTGGCGCAAAAAACAGTGAGCCACGAGGAACTTATACCAACAGCATTAAAAATTGCTGAGACAATAATCAGTAAAGGACCTAATGCAATAAAAGCTGCAAAAAAAGCCGTGAATTACGGGATGGAAACCAGTTTTACTGAGGGAAGCAAAAATGAACGCATTGCCTTTTCCAAAGTATTCGACAAACAGGGAAAAGAAGGTATGCAGGCCTTTTTAGAGAAAAGAAAACCTGATTGGAATGATTAAGAAGTTGGCAGCCCACAGTCGGCAGTTTTCAGCAGTTTTCAGTGAACAGTAAGTAATTGGTAAACGGTCAACATTCAGTAAATAGAGAAGATGAGCACCTTAGCTAATGAACTAATAAGCACATAAACAAGAAACTAAATAATTATGAATAACCAACGATTTAACAATGTAGCAGTTTTGGGTGCTGCTGGGAAAATGGGTAGCGGGATTCTTTACCTAAACACCTTGAATAGTATCCAGTTAAAACTGGCTCCTGATGGTAAAAACCAGACTTTTGTAATTAATGCAATCGATCAGTCGCATGCACAATTGAATGCCCTGTTAAATTATATAAGGAGTTTAATGCTTAAATGGGCTGAGAAAAATATTGTGTGGCTGCGACAGGCATATGCTGACCGAAACGACCTGGTAGAAAACGGAGAAATTATTCAGGCTTTTGTAACTGATGCCATGGATATGATTAAACCCTCAACACACCTGGAATCAGCTTACGAATCGACTCTGGTTTTTGAGGCCGTTTTGGAAAATGTTGAATTAAAGACAAAACTTTTTTCAGCCATTAAAAACAACAACCCAAACAATCCCTGGTTTTTAACTAACACAAGTTCCATTCCTATTAATGAACTTAATAAACACGCGGGATTAGGAGGAAATATCATTGGATGTCACTTTTATAACCCACCGGCTGTACAAAAGTTAATTGAGGTAATTGAAATGGAAGGCGGAAACCGTGAATTGTCAGAACTGGTGTATAGTTTTGGTAAAACCCTTGGTAAAACCATGGTACCGGCCAATGATATTGCAGGATTTATAGGTAATGGCTTTTTTATGCGCGATTTGCTTTTTGCACTTAAAAAACTCGATGAATTAATGGCAGATCAAACATCTGCCGAGGCTGTCCTGACCATTGACAATATCACCCGCGACTTTATGCTGCGTCCCATGGGAATTTTCCAGTTGATGGATTATGTGGGCATTGAGGTTTGTACCTTTATTTTAAGTGTAATGGATACTTTTCTCAAGGAAATACTTAATAGTGACCTGTTGATCCAGTTGGTGTCTAAAAACATCAAAGGAGGTCAAAATCCTGACGGATCACAAAAGCCCGGATTCTTTACCTATGAAAAAGGCCGGATAATCAGCGTTTACGATTTTAAATCAGGATCATACATTCCGGTAGATCAATTACAGGCAAAAGTGAATCAGAAAACTGGAAATATACCAATGGATATAAGCTGGAGAACGTTGAGCCGGAATAAAAACAAAGAGTCACTGATAAGCCGGTTTTTTGGTGAATTAAATAAAGCTGATAATTCAGGTAGCCAGATAGCTGTTGAGTACATGAAAGCGATGAAAAAAATCGGTTTAACCCTGGTAAACGATAAAGTAACCAATTCCAACGATAATGTGAATACCGTGATGATTACCGGATTTCATCATTTGTATGGACCCATTAATGATTACTGCTAAAACCAAAAATTATGAACAGAAAAATATATATGGTTGCCGGTTTTAATACCAAATCGCTGGGTACCGGCCGAAGCGAATTCAATCCTAAAAAACCCCGTCCCGGAATAGAACATTATATCCAGGAAGCCGGGAAAGGAACATTGCAACAAATTGGAGGTGCTAAAAATGTTGACGAAGGCGTAATAGGTAACTTTATTGCCGCACGATTTAACAACCAGGCACACCTGGCTGCCATGATTCCCTCTATCGATCATGAATTAAGATACAAACCTTCTATTCGTGTTGAAGGGGCGTGTGCTTCAGGTGGTCTGGCACTAATGTCAGGAATAAAATCAATTCTGGCCGGCACAGCAGAGGTAGTACTGGCTGTGGGTGTTGAAGTACAGAATACAGTAAAAGCGATGTACGGAGCCGATTACCTAGCCCTTGCCGGTTGGTATCAAAACCGTAAAAAAGGACATGCTTACTTTTTCCCGGGTGAGTTTAGTGATCGTGCCAAAGCATATTCTGATAAATACGGAGCTGAATACACCCGAAATGCCATGGCACACTGGTATAAAAATGCCATCGAAAATGCCCGTTTATGTCCAACTGCCCAGGAATATGAAAATAAAAATCCCGACCCGCTTAAAACAGGAATGACACCGCCAAACGGTAGGGCTTTCGTTGATCATCTCAATGTATTTGATTGTTCCAAAGTATCCGACGGGGCTTCAGCTATTGCCATTGTTTCTGAGGAAGGATTAAAACGAATTGGTATCCCGCCATCGCAAGCCGTTGAAATTATGGGTTTTGCACAAGTGGAAGAGAATTTATTGGAGGATCCTATCGACCAGACTGAATTATCAACCACTAAAAATGCAGTGGATAAGGTTTTCAATATGGCTGGAATTACAAAAGAACAGTTAGCCACAGTTGAAACTCACGACTGCTTTACCATTGCCGGAATAATGGCTACTGAAGCTATTGGATTTGCTCCGGCTGGAAAAGGCGCTGAATTTGTGGCTGAAGCCTCATATCCGTAAGTTATTGTTGAAAAAAGCTGTAAAACTTTAATAATTAAAGTTTTACAGCCACGGTATTTTCACCTAAATTGGTGTTACTAAACAATACCGACATGAAGATACTAAAATCTGCA
>JBJKSB010000074.1:0-151836 GCA_046704385.1 Bacteroidales bacterium
TAAAGGTATTTCTTATCTCAATGTTTTCATACTTGTTGTTTATTTACTTTTGCAAACTAACGATCCGATGAGTATTTAAACGGAACTTTATGAACATACTACTAGGTCGTATTATATGAAAAGCCAGATGCCTGAATTAACCCGACATGGTCTGAGGCACGAAGACAGGTCGACGTTAATAATCGAAAAGCTGACCGACGAATGCTATCATTTTTTAATCTGGTAGCTTTGTGATCCACAAGTTGACCAATTTTCAACTCAAACATAAACTGATAAGCATCGAATGATAAAATTCTAACGGTTGTTCTCTCTGAAAATCTGTACTATCTTTGGTAGTTGATTTAAAAAACAGTTTCTTTAGTAAAAATTTCATTTGATGATAAAAACAAAATCTTTTTTAATCCTCATCGTTTTAGGTTTTTTAACTGTTCATTATGCTATGGCCCAGGAGGTTAAATGGTATACTTTTTCTGAAGCCATGGAACTGAACAAAAAGGAACCCCGTAAAATTATTATTGATGTGTATACCGATTGGTGTGGCTGGTGTAAAGTAATGGACAGGGAGACATTTCATCATCCTGTGATTGCAAAAATACTTAATGAGAAATATTACCCGGTTAAATTCAATGCTGAACGTACCGACACAGTTATATTTCAGGGTCATACTTTTATTAACGAAGGCAACGGATCACGTTCAGTTCATCAATTGGCAGCAGCGTTATTAAATGGCAAAATGAGCTATCCCAGTATAGTTTTTATGGACGAAAAAAACCAATTAATTACGGCCATTGCGGGTTACCAACAACCGAAACAAATTGAACCAATTCTGATGTATATTTATGGTTCGATGTACGAAAAAGGTGTTAAATACCCGGATTTTGTTAACAGTTTTAAAAGTGAGATTAAGGATGAACCTGCTCAGTCTGATAACCAAAAATAGAAGCTACAGACGCTTTCACCAATCAAAACTGCTTTCCGAAAATACGCTTAAAGAACTGGTGAACCTTGCCCGTCTTTCTGCTTCGGCACGTAACCAACAATCGTTAAAATACTATATTTCGGCAGAACCTGATCTGAATGCCAGTATATTTGAATGCCTGGCGTGGGCCGCTTATCTGACCAAATGGGCTGGTCCGGATGAAGGCGAACGCCCCACTGGTTATGTGGTAATATTAAATGATCAACAAATTGCAACGAATCATTTTTGCGATGAAGGTATTGCAGCACAGAGTATTTTGCTGGGAGCGATTGAAAAAAAACTGGGAGGTTGCATCATTGCTTCGGTAAATAAACCTAAACTTAAAAATATTTTAAACCTGCCCGACCATCTGGAAATATTACTGGTTTTGGCATTGGGTGAACCACTTGAACAGGTAAAATTGGAAGAAATTCAAAATAACGATTTCAAATACTGGCGTGATGAAAACCAGGTACATCATGTGCCTAAGCGTCCGCTGGATGAAATAATTGTGGAACTTTAGCCCAGGGGTTAAAACCCCTGGCTATTAATTATTAAGCCTTTCAAGCTCTGTATTATTAAGGCTGAAAGTCTTTAATTCCATTAGCCTGGGGTGAATGGAGTGAAACGGAATGTAACCCCAGGTGAGAGTACAGTAATATAAAGCGGTGCAAGCATTACAAAAAAAAACGAAGGAGAGAACCATCATGCACCGCAAAACAGCTTCTTATTGATTAAACTGAAGGCAACTCTTGAACATAGGAATATGCTATTTTTAAACCACTGTACTACCTCCCAATAGTAACTTGCATATTAAATTTTCTACTCAAATAAGTTTATACCTTATCCTCAAAACCCCGTTTTCAAATGTATAGGTGGTTATTTTAAACTCCCCTATTTCGCGGGTGTTGGTAACATGCTCACCAATGCAGGGACAAGCATCATAATCACCAACCTCGACAATCCGAACCTGTTCAGGAGCAGTCTCGCCCGGAATTTTTTCGAGGTTATATTTTAAATTAGCTTCATCATACGAGATAATGTTAGCAGAAACATCAAGATTCTGATTTATGACTTCATTAACTTTTTGTTCAATTTCAATAATCTCACTTTCGGTTAACGCTCGTTCAAAATGATAATCGCATTTGCTCTTTTTACGTTCAATATGATTACTGAATGAGCGTTTGCATCCGAATGTCCTAACCATTGTTTGGTTTAAAATATGTTCAGCGGTATGCATGGGAGCATAATAATCTTTGCGGGGTTCCATTTATTTTTGAATTAAAAGGGGTAGAAATAGAAAATTTGACCGTAGATTATTTTACCAGATTATAATTGTTTAATATAACCGTCCCTTTTCTTTAAAATCATTCAGAGGCTCATCAAAATCCGGAGATATATAAATCTGACCTTTTGCACATCCAAATTTTGGAGTCTTTTTTTTGATTTCTTTTCTTCTTTTACTTAACAGGAAATCAATAAAGTCATTCACTTCTGATTTTAGATCAGTTGGCAAATATCCAAGTTTTGTATATAATTGAATCAATTCCATAGTTTTACAAATATACAACTCTATTTTTAAAACATTTACTTGTTTTCAGCAATGCTTTTCGCAGATGAATTTTCTTCTTCAAGTAATCCCATTTTAACATACACCGGTCTCACAGCTTCCTTAAATTTTGGAAGCTTTCTGCTGAATACCAATGCACCCAAAACACATATCGTTCCGCCAATCAACAGCGTATGCGGGGCTCCGAGTTTACTGGCCAAACTTCCGGCAATAAAACTTCCAAATGGTGCCGTTCCCATAAAAGCCATGGTGTAAAAACTCATTACACGGCCACGTTTGTCATCGTCGGCTACGGTTTGAATAATCGTGTTGCTTGAAGCCAGTTGCAACATCATACCCAATCCGATGAATATCATTAGAACAAGCGTAAGGGTAAAAAAGCGCGAAAATGAAAAAGCTACTAAGGCCAGTCCAAAAGTTCCGGCGGCCAACGGGATAATTTTGTCAAGTCCCAGGACATTTTTCCTTGAAGCCAGGAAAAGTGCGCCCATCATGGCACCAAGACCTGAAGCCCCCATTAAAAACCCGTATGTATGAGCACTTCCATGCAAAGTGACCTTGGCAAAAACCGGCATCAGCACATTATAAGGCATGGCCGTTAAACTTACCACCGCCAGTAACAATATAATAAATTTGATGGGTGGAAAACCAAATGTATAATTGAATCCCTCTTTAAGTTCCTTAACTACATGCTTTTCTTTTTGCGGTATCACTCTGGGTGTAATTCGCATCATCAACAATGAAACAATTACAAACAGATAGCTGACACCATTCAGTAAAAAACAAACTCCTTCGCCTGTAAGTGCAATTAGTATACCGGCAATAGATGGTCCCAACAATCGTGCACCATTCACCATGGATGAATTTAACGCGATGGCATTGGCAAGATCATCCTTTTTTTCAACCATTTCAACCATAAACGATTGACGTACAGGAACATCAAAGGCATTTATAATACCTAGCAGGATGCTGAGCATTATAATTTGCCAAACCTGAATATGTCCGCCCAGGTAAAGAAAAGCCAGAAGAAATGCCTGAACCATAGCTGCAACCTGGGTAATAATAAGCAGATAATACCGGTTCATCCTGTCTGTAATTATACCGGCAAAGGGTGCTATCAGAAAAGTTGGTATTTGACCGGCAAAGCCCACAACTCCTAACAAAAATGCAGAATCAGTTAAATGGTAAACCAGCCATGGAACGGTAATACGCTGAATCCAGGTGCCTATCAACGAAACACTCTGACCCGTAAAATATAAACGAAAGTTCCTGTATTTTAACGACCGGAAGGTGCTTTTTAGCCCTGAAAAGGTCTTCATAATTGGTTTTTCCGGTATTTTGCGCGACTGCATATTTTTTCTTCCCGATTATCAAAAATTAAAAAACCACGAACCAACCGGCACCGAATCACTCTACAAAATATAATTTGTTTAATGCCCGGGTTCGGAATGTGAAATTAAAAATAAAAAGCTCAGGTATATTGGGTACCATAAAAATTTTATAATTCGTCACCATAATACCAGCAGACACAATTAATTTTCTTGTTTTACACCGACCCTAAGCTAAAACCATATAAAATTGAAAATGAGACCAATTAATCGTTCCTGAAACTTTTCTGCGTTTAAGCAACTTACTGTGAACCGTGATTGAAAAAGATAAGCATTCCGGACTTTTAATCATGTTTTAATTTTTCATATGAAACTTACTGTTTTTTCAATATTAAAGTTGTAAATTTCACTGTCGCCAAATTAATGACTATTGCTAAAAAATAAATTTTACAACATAGTGATTTAATACCATTTATAAATTAAGATTTTCTCACTTGATAATCTAACCAACTAAAGGAGCTTTTATGTTAAAAAGATTTTTATATTTATGTGCATGCTATATGGTTTGTACACTATGCACAAATTCGTGTGTGGAAGAATATGGTGTTGACCTGAACAGTAACGACCAGCGAATAGTTATTGAAGCAACACTCGATAACCAAAGCCAGTGTTTAGTCAGGGTTACAAAAACCAGAACTACATTAGTCAATCCTAAAGATTCAATGGGTCGTTATAATGAATTTCTCTATGAACCGGTAAAAGGGGCTCAAATTATACTCTCGGATGATACCGGGCAGATTGATACGGCCATGGCTATTGACCCGCCATCAAAAGGTTGGGATTCTGTTTTAGATGCCAGAATTTCAGAATATTATAAATACACTATTGGTTATAATCATTATCAAAAGATTTTTGAAGAAAATTTCCATCAAGCGTTATATGTTGTATATTATATGAATCTAGGCTTTAAAGGCTACTACACAACAACTAAATTCAAAGCAGTTCCTGGTCATTCTTATAAACTAACGGTTTTAGTAAATGGCATTGAATACACCGCCACTGATTATATGCCCCCCAATGTTTTGGTTCTTGATTCTGTGGTGGTAAAAACCAGGTACACCGAATCAGATGGTGATGATTATCAGGTTCCCTTGCTTTATTTTAAAAATCCACCGACCAAAAATATATTTTATGAATTCATAACCATGAGTGATATCCAATTTAGAAATTATAATACGTTGGCAGCACCCATTAACCTGTTAGATAATGAATTTCTGCCTGAATATATTTATGCCATGCCATTATGTAACGAAAAGGATTATAGCAAGTTAAATGGCTCATATAATAACATGATTTATATATATTCTCTTTCAGATAAAATGTTTAATTATTACAAAATTCTGTTTGACCAAATTAACAACGATGGTGGGGCTTATACTCCTTCACCGGCAAACCTGCCTTCCGATTTTAATAATGGAGCATTAGGATATTTCAAAACTTCAGAATTAAATCTTGAACTTATATATCCGGAATAAAATGTTAACCTAAATCCGCTTATTTTTATTTAAATGGGAAATATGATGGTTACTTGCATGATTTCTTTAAAAATAAGCAACAAAATATAACCAATGTAACCAATATAAACTATTAATTAATCAAAAAATATTATTATGAAAAAAAGACTGTTATTAATAAGTGGTTTAATAGCTATAAGTTTTTTGATTTCCAGTTGCCAAAAAGATGAAATTCAAATGAATGTTACTCAGGAAGTTGAAAAATTTGAAGGTTATATAGCAAATTATGACAAATTAGCAGAAGAAAATAACCATAACAAAACCTTTGTTGAAACTAAAGCTTCTGATGATTATATTGCTATAATAAATGAAGCATTAGATAAAAAATTAATCGAAGTACAAAAGGCAAAGAGCAGTTTAAAATATACTACTAGCTATTGGGCTGGATATCTACAGGCGTTTTATAATGATTGCCATGGAAGTGATCAATTTGTTTTTTATTTTGATGGAGAAGATGGTAGGTCCGGCACAGTTTTGCCTGAACAACAAATAGCTTCTTACGCTAGTGGTGATAATGTTTATCTAAAATTCTGTGTCGTTAATGCCAATTATTTTCATAGTGTAAAAGATATGACTTATGGGCTATTGATGCTTTCCCCCTCTCCTCCATTAGGGGTGAGTTATATGCGCAGACATTTCGATACTGAAGATGGTGATCCTCAATCAAAAATTTATATTAATGGAATTGACAGAACCGGGCAAGCCGGTTATTATGGTTTGTACGCACCAAACAGTCTTGATGCCTATAAAAATATTACGTTATATTTTTATGTTTATTTAAATGATCAATCCTCTACATATACCGAACCTGCACCTACATTTGCATACAATTACGGTGTTCTTGGTCATAATGATAATACTTTTAGAATTCATATAGATGACGAGGATTATCATAATGCCAACACCTTAACTTTTTATAAATATAATCCTGCAAATCATCTTTGGGATATAAATACAGATTATAGTTATATATCGGATATAGGAAGTTTTAATTCAAATACAGACCTACGTTTTTCAGTTTATTAATTTGTTTAACCCTTGGTATTATTGAATAATTTGAATAATTATCAAGGGTTATTCTTATTTACAGGAAGTATGTCTAATTTACATTCAATTGAACCTGAATCTAATTGTGCCTAGAATACTTTTATACTTAGTCCATAAAATTAAATCTATATGAAAACTAAATATATACTATTTTCAATTATAACACTTACAAATGTGGGTTGTAAAATTAAAAATGAAAAAAAAAATATTGCCGTTAGTATTGACCATGATTCTATCACTTTAAATCAACTTGATAATATCATTAAACAGGAAATTTATGACTACTTGGTTAAAATTTATGAATTAAGACAAGTTGCTGCAAATGAAATAATAAAAGATAATATATATGAAAAAGAAGCCAAAGAAATGAATATTTCGAAAGATAGCCTTGTATCGCTATATTTTGATAGTCGGATAACTTCTGCAAATCTCAATCAATATATCAGAAATAATGGTGTTGTTGACCCTATACCCATTTTAAAAGGAGGCATATTAAGGTATGTTCCGCTTAATAGTGCAGAAGGACAAGAATCACTAAAAACTATTTATAAAAATTATTTAATTGAAATATACATGGATTCATTAAAGAAAAAATACCATGTTGAAATATATTTAAAGGAACCTGCCCCATTAATTACAAATAATTCTAATATTCAAACACATATGAAGGGTAATGTTCAATCAAAAGTAAGTTTATTATTAATTTCTGACTTGGATTGTTTTAAATGCAGAGAAACTGAACCGTTG
The DNA here is from genome assembly GCA_046704385.1 of Bacteroidales bacterium. Taxonomy (GTDB): domain Bacteria; phylum Bacteroidota; class Bacteroidia; order Bacteroidales; family SZUA-534; genus GH45. The sequence goes on from JBJKSB010000074.1 coordinate 7,225, forward strand.
TATGAAATGATTTTTCAAAAATATAAAAATGAAATATGCTTTAAAGAAGCACTTTATACCGATGATGTTTCTTTATCAGCCATGGGAGCAGAATCTGCAGCCCGACAGGGTAAATTTTGGGAAATGAAGAAATTAATAATGGAATCAAAATTATTTCCGGATACAAGCCAGATATTTTCATTTGCAAACCAGTTAAATTTAAATATGGATCAATTTAATAGTGATATAAATGATCCTGAATTAAAAAATGAAATTGAAATGAACGTAAAAAAAATTAAAGCTGCTGGATATTATGGAACCCCAACAGTAGTAATAAATAATAAAATTGTGTTAAATTCCTTTTCAGCTGATGAAATATCTAAATCGATTGATTCAGAATTAGCAAACTAATCTTATATGAAAAAAGTAATCTTAAACCTGCTATTAATAAGCTCCATTCAATTGGTCTTTGCTCAACAGGTAACTTTATGGGGAACCCTGAAAGACGGCACATCCGGCGAAACCTTGATTGGTGGTAATGTGGTAACTAATAACCAACGGAGTTATACTACTTCAAATAACTATGGATTTTATTCCTTATCCCTAAAACCGGGAGATTATATCATCCATTATTCGTTTATGGGATATAACGACACGGTTTTATCCATAAAATTAACTGAAAATAAAGAGCTTAATATAGCTCTTTCGCCTGTATCCGTTGCGTTATCTGAAATAAATGTAAGCTCTGAAAAAGGAAACCATTATATTAATCAGCCTATAACCGGAATACAACAAATATCAGCTAAAACCCTGGAGCGAATCCCAACCTTAGCAGGAGAAAAGGATGTTTTGCAGGGAATTCAATCTTTACCCGGTATTTCTACCGGAAACGAAGGTACCACCAGTTTGTCTGTCCGGGGCGGATCATTTGATCAAAACCTGTTCCTGCTTGACGATGCCCCGGTTTACAACCCTGCTCATGCTTTAAGTTTCTTTTCGGTGTTCAATACCGAAGCTATGAAAGATGTTAAAGTTTATACCGGGGCTTTTCCGGCAGAGTTTGGGGGCAGGCTTTCTTCAGTGGTCGATTTACACATGCGTGAAGGAAATAAACAACATATTGCGGGAGGAATGGAATTAGGTCTTTTATCGAGCCGTATAAATCTGGAGGGCCCAATCGTTAAGGATAAATCCTCATTCTTTATTTCAGGCCGCTATTGCTATGCCGGAACCATAGCTGATTTGGCCGGGTTTTTTATTGACGATTTAAAAGGGAGCATCATTCACTTTTATGATTTAAATGCAAAATTCAATTACCAGGTAAATAACAAAAACCATTTATACCTTTCATACTATAGCGGAAACGATCACTTTTACAGCAAAGCTGTTGATATTGCCAGCAGCATGACCTGGGGAAATCAAACAGCTACTTTTCGCTGGAATCACATCAATAACCCCCGGTTATTTGCCAATTATATGTTAATTTATAGTAACTATGGTTATAATGAAATTTTTTTGGATGATGCCCGTAACTACAAATGGCTTGCAGGTTTGAGCCAGCTTGGCACTAAAGCAGATTACAATTTCTATTTATCCAGCGAACACAAATTAAAATTTGGCAGTTCCATTGATTATCATTTATTTAAACCCGGTTCCATTGAGTCGCGCGACGATTCCTACGAAATAAAGCCCTTTAAATTGCAGGAGAAGAAAAACCTTCAATTTTCGGCTTATGTAAGCGATGAATGGACAATTAATTCAAGGTTAAGTTTATATGGTGGTTTACGATTCGCAAATATGACCAACCTGGGTGAAGGATATGTGTATGAATATAATAACACAAAAACACTGATAACTGATTCAGTTCACTATAAAAGCGGTGAGATCATTAATTTTTATAACTCTTTAGAGCCAAGGGTTTCAATCCGCTATTTAATCAATAACCAAAGTTCACTCAAGGTTTCCTATTCGCGCAATTCACAATTCTTTCATTTGTTGGGCAATAGTTCTATTGGTTTACCTACTGATATTTGGGTTCCTGCCGACAATGAAATAAAACCACAGAAGGCTGATATTTATTCCTTAGGCTTTTTTAAAAGTATGGCAAATAACGGCTACGAGCTATCGGTTGAAACCTATTACAAGCAATTTGCCAATATTATTGATTTTAAAGATAATGCCAATTTAATGCTGAATCCTTATGTGGATATGGAAATATTGGATGGTATAGGAAGAGCCTATGGTCTGGAGTTATCTTTTAGGAAAAACTATGGTTCTTTTACAGGATGGATTAATTATACGCTGGCTAAGAATGAGAAAAAAATCGAGGGAATTAATAATGGAGACTATTTTCATACCCGGTATGACAAATTGCATAATCTTAATGTCAGCCTAATGTATAGTCAAAATAAAAGATGGAGTTTTGCAGGAATTTTTAAAATTTCTTCGGGAGGATATATCACAATGCCCCTGGGTTCATATACTGATTATGGTTATGCAGTAAATTATTATAGTCAAAGGAATGGTTATAAATTACCCGTTTATCACCGGCTGGATTTATCGGTTTCATATCATAGTTTAAAAAACCTGGAACGTAAATTTAAAAGTGAATGGTCGCTTTCAGTATATAATGTTTATAACCGCAAAAATATCTTTTCCCTTTACGCAAAACATGAAAAAGATTATATAAAAATTTCAAAAGTCTATAATTTGTATTTATTTGGGATAGTACCTACCATTTCATATAGTATTAAGTTTTAGCTTTTTGAAACTAAGTTTATAGATCAAACCTTACGGCTACGTTAAAAACCCTGCCATCAATCGGGGCATATAATTCCCGGAAAGTTGGATTATTGATGGGTGGATTAACAATATCTTCAAAACGGGTTTGGCGTACATCCAGTAAATTCTCGCCGTTAGCAATTAGCGTAAAGTGCTTAAAATGCTTTTGAACTATAATGCCTACAGTATAATATGATCTTGTTTTTGTATCAGCATCGCGAAACATGGATGAAACCCAAAAGCCTTCGAAAGCCACAGAGTAGTCATTTTCTTCCTCAAAAATAACGTCAAGGTTTAATTTATGCTTGGGTGTTAATGGTATAAATGACTGAGTAGTATTATATTTTCTTTGCGCATCAACAAAAGTATAACCTATAAGAACCTGAAATTCATCCAGATAATAATGGATATTACTTTCGAACCCACGTGTAATAATGGGTTTATTTTCGGTTACAAATGTTAAACTATCAAGCACCAAAGGGTTATTAATTTGCGTGATAAAAAACGACTGGTTAAAAGTAATGCGGCTATCATCTTCAATTTGGGCTTTAAAATTGAAATCGATATTTCCACCAACCGACCTTTCCGCCTTATTGTTTTCCGATAACGGCTGAATATTATTTATCCCCGCAAGCTCAGAAGCCGTTGAAAAAATACCGGGCAATTTATATCCAAATCCGCTTCCAGCTCTTGCATAAAACTTGTCGGTGAAATTATATTTTAAAGCCATTCGTGGCAAAAAGAAGAACCCGAACTCGTTTTGATAGTCAGCCCGCACTCCGGCTTGCACAACCAAATCTTTAACGGGCTTGTAATCGTCCTGCATAAAAATGCCGGCAGTTACATAATTATAATCGCGCATAAAATGGCTCAGCGAACTGTCTTCCGAAAATTTTTCAGTTATCAGGTCTGCGCCTGCCACAAATTGATGTTTCGATTTGCTGAAATTGAAACTGGCTTCACTGTAACTGCTCAACTGATTTCCGCCAAATAAGGATGCAGGCTGGTTCTGCGATTGTTTGAAATACGAAACACTGTTTTTTAAAGTAAATGACGCATTATTTTCAAATTGCTTATTAAACTTAAGCTGCGAGGATAATCTGTTAGTAATATTTTCATTAAAGAATTGGTGTAATGAATCAGCCTTATGGTTAAGAACTTTCATATCGCCGCCTTTGCGGTTATCGAAAGTTCCATTTAACCCGAAACGCAAAGTGGTTTTTGAATTGAAATAATAATAGAATACAGGAGAAAGACTGAAGGTCGATATTTTAGGCATATCGGAAAAACCATCCTTATTCACATCAAATTGTTTTTGAAAACTATTGGCCGAAAGAAATGATAAACCAAATTTATTCCATCGCTTTGAAAAATATCCGTTAAAGTCGGAACCTAACAACGAGGTTTGATTGGCCAATAAAGTAAATTCCCCTTTTTCTGTGGGTTGCTTCGAAACAAAGTTGATAATACCCGAAATGGCATCACTCCCATACAATGACGAAGAGCCTTTAATAACTTCAACCTGCTCCAAATCGAGTGGAGGAATCTGCAACACACTTAATCCCTGGGCAAATCCGCCATAGAGAGGAAAACCGTCTTTAAGCATTTGCGTGTACTTTCCGTCTAACCCTTGCAGGCGGATGCTTATATTTCCGTTTACAGCCGAAGTTTGCTGGGTTTGTACACTTGATGACTCGCGCAATAATTTGGAGACATTGGATGGCTTAATATTTACTTCCTCGCTGACTTCCTCCTGGCCTATCACTTCAACACGCATGGGAATATCTTCAATACGCGAATTGGTGCGGGTTGAAGTAACAATGAATTCTTCCATTACTTCAGCATCCTGTTCCAAAAATATTACCTTACCCTGTAAACTATCAGCAAGAGGAAATTCAAAAGTCATTTTAAGTTTATCATAACCAATGTAACTAAAAACAATAGTTTGCTCGCCGTCCGGGATATTCTTAAGTACAATATTTCCGCTACTATCAGAACTTCCCCCATTGGTGGTTCCTTTCACAACAGCTGAAGCACCAATTAATGCTTCGTGAGTTTTACTGTCTTGAAGGGTTGCTTTTAAAATATTTTGTGCGAAGGTAGTTTGTGAAAATATTATTAAGACGATTATTATTATTTTCTTCATAAATATCTTATTCCTAAGTTTATCCATTTAAATCCAACCAAGCAAAAAAAGTTAGGGTTCAAAATTATTGTTAGAACTGGATTTCCACCACTTCATATTTTAGGATACAAAAGTATTTATTTTGGTGAGAAAACAATTGGTTAGAAGTTGGATTCTGAGATGATCAAAAATAATTGGAGAGTCTGATATTAGTAATGATTTGATAGTAGAGAACCTGTTGATATTTTTTCTGTTTTAAACGTTTTCTTTTTTGCTTTTTAAATTTAAAAACAATTCTAATGAACTTATTAAAACTAAAATAACATCCAATATCCAAAGGAATATCTGACCTATAATCGGCAAATTCAAATTTCCAAAAACCAGCCATAAGAAAAGTACAATTCCCCCGCAAAGATTTATAGATATGGCACCCAGCAATCCAAGTCCGGCAGCTTCGTTTTCATTCTTCCGGTAAGCTTCAATAAGCAGCGCTATACCGATTCCGAAAAGAATAGACCCTAAAATATTTGGATAAAAATTATTATCGGTTGCCGGTACGCCCAAAAAGGAAACCAAAACCGGCGAAAATGCCAGTAAAAGTATTCCTAAGAACAGGTTTATTATGGCATCGATTAATAGTGTAATTTTTTTGTTCATCACATTTTAATTCTTTTGCAATTTACTCATGTTTTTTTAAACGCTAAAAAAGGAATAGATATTCTCTTTAACACCTGGTATGGAATTGTATTACCAAACAAGTAAAATATTCAATTTGGTTTTAAATAACTATTGTCAGGTAAAATTCAATAGAAATTTAGAATCCTTCACTCCATTTCAGGATGTCAGTTATTTGTAAATTACAGGAGGGGTTAGTGGCAAAGTATTCATCAATAAAACCACACAACTACATTTGCCGGGATACAAACTTTTAGCTAATTTTAGGGCAGGTACCAACAAACAACATATTTATTCAGACATATTACTTATTATTAATGAAAAGAGCAATTTATTTTTTAGCAGCCCTGCTATTGTTAGGAATTGCAGGCTGTGCACCCAAAAAATCTGAGCCAGTAAAACCCAGGCATCTTGAAATTAAAGACGGTGCATATTACATTAACGGTGAAAAAACCTTTATTAATGCATTAGGGTATGAAATTGCTGCTCGTCCGGGTCAGAATCCCTACAAGGATAAAAAAGTGCTGGAAATTGCACGTATGCGTAATGACTTAAAAGTTATAAAACAAGCTGGTTTTAATGCCATCCGCACCTGGAGCGAACTTACCGAAGATGAAGTAAAACTGGTTCAGGAAAGTGGCCTGATGCTGGTTTACGGAATCTGGATTTTACCCGACGGAAATTTTGATGATCCTAAATTTGTTGCCGATGCCCGGGAACAGGTAAAAAAAGTTATGGCATGGAGTAAAAATTACGATTGTATTATTACTTACCTGATTATGAACGAGCCGATGGTGGAGCACATATATAATAAAGGAGCGCAAAACACCTTTAACCTGTGGACCAGCATAGTGAAAATAATTCATGAAATGCATCCGGGCATACCGGTTACTATATCGAATAATTCGGGTATTGGCGAATACCTGAACGAACGCATTTTTGATGTATATGGTTTTAACACTTACGACTACCACGATGGTTTACAGGGCTTTACACAGGGCTTTGCCAACCACTTTAAATACCTGAAAGCGTTGAACGGTGAAAATAAACCTGTCCTGGTAACAGAATTCGGAATGTCGGTATCACCTATTGGCTGGGGTATGTACGGAGGAAATACCCGTGAAATGCAGGCTGCCCATATCATCCAAAATTTCAGCGATTTGCTTGATGCCGGTGTGGCCGGAATATGCCCGTTTTATTATGCCGATGGATGGTGGAAAGGTGGTGAACCGGCAATTCATAATCCGGTGCCGGAAGAATGGTTTGGCTATTGGGGTTATGCCGATGAACAAGACACCATCGGTCATCCCCGTCCGGTTTGGTTTGAATTTTCACGCTATAACAAAGCTTTACTGGCTTCGCCACGTAATCAAAAAATTTACCAGGGACCTGTGCCTCTTGAGTTTTACCTGAGCAAGGAAGTTTCCCGGATTAAAGCGGTTTATAACGATAAAGTAGTTTACGATAAACCGGTTTCAGGATACCATATTACCGATTCCATCGATTTTAATGAACAGGCAATTACCGACAGGGAGCTGATATTTGAATTCTATAACAAAGACAACGAATTGATGAAATGGGAATCCGTAATGATTCTCACCACCAAAAATGAGATTGTACTCCCGACTATTGAACTTGCATTTAATACAGATGATCTGGAAAAAGTCAAATCGCTGGTAACTACCTTCACGGTTAAGAATGATACTATTTTTAAACTTGACAATAAATTTAAATATGTATATGCACCACATCAAGGCTGGGATGCGCCTATTATGAAAACAAAAGAGATTGAAACCGGTAAACCCGAAGTTTCATTTAGCGAAGTGTATGAGTTTCCCGGTAATTGCCGGGTACTTAATGTAGCTGCAGGAATTGATATTAAATACGGCAAATTTGTAAAACGCATTTATAATCAAAAACTGCTTTACCAGGGTCATTGGGCCGATCCAATAAAAGTCGATTAAATGTCATTCATTAATAGTGACAGAGGTTATCTTGAAAATACAGTAAGATTTCCGGGGTAACCTCATAACCTTTGTATTTTAACAAACCAGAAAAACTAAAAAATATGAAACGAATCTATTTGTATCTGCTGGCATTGGTATTGGTAGTACCTGCATGTCAAACATCTCAACCTATAAAGGATATTAATACTTTTCACGGGCATAACTTCGAAGATTTGGACATAGCTACTATTCAAAAAGGTTATAGTGATGGCACCTTTACCATCACAGAATTAGTTCAGGCTTATCTTGACAGAATTCAGGGACTGGACCAGAACGGACCGCAGTTACATTCCATTATAGTTGTAAATCTGGATGCATTGGCCATTGCACAAGAGCTTGACAAAGAATTAAAAGAAGGTAAAAGTCGTGGACCGCTACATGGAATTCCGATTGTTTTAAAAGATAATATTGATACACACGATAGTATGGCTACCACTGCAGGATCGCGGGCTTTGGCAGGATCGCACCCTATTAAAGACAGTTATATAACCCAAAAACTAAGGGAAGCCGGAGCTGTTATTTTAGGAAAAGCCAATTTAAGCGAATGGGCAAATTTCCGCGGAGAATTATCTACCAGCGGTTGGAGTGGCGTTGGCGGACAAACCAAGAATCCGTATATCTTAGATAGAAATCCGTGCGGCTCCAGTTCAGGTTCAGGTGTGGCCGTTTCAGCTAACCTGACTGTTCTTGCGATTGGAACGGAAACTAATGGTTCTATCGTTTGCCCATCGAGCACTAATGGTATAGTTGGAATTAAGCCAACTGTAGGTTTGGCAAGCCGTTCAGGAATTATACCTATTTCATTTACCCAGGACACTCCCGGTCCGATGGCTAAATCGGTTGCCGATGCCGCAACCTGCCTGGGAGCTCTGACAGGTATTGATTCACTGGATTCAAAAACGCTTGCCTCATCAGGAAATGTATTAACCGATTATACTCCATATTTAAAGAAAGAAGGTTTGAAAGGAAAACGGATCGGTTTTTTCAAAAAGGCATCGGGTATAAACTATAAAGTTGATGCTGTAATGGATGAAGCTATAGAGTTCCTAAAAAGCCAGGGTGCTGAAATTGTGGAACTGGACAAATTAATGGACCCAAAAACAGAGGCCTTAAGTTTCGACATTATGCTTTACGAATACAAAGACGGCTTGAATAAATATTTTGCTTCGTTAGGGCCAAATTCCCGCATTAAAACTGTGGATGATTTAATTGCATTTGACAATTCGGATACAGTTGAGTTAAAATATTTCAACCAAAAATTCCTTGAAATGGCCAATAAAAAAGCAAGTATCGATTCAAAAGAATATCAGGACGAACTGGCTGAAATGACCAAACTAAGTCAAGAAGATGGACTTGATAAGGTAATGGATGAAAATAACCTGGATGCTATTGTTGCACCTACCGGAAGTCCTGCCTGGAAAACCGACTGGGTCAACGGTGATAGTTATTCTTTGGGAAGCTCCTCTCCTGCTGCTATTTCGGGCTATCCAAGCATAACCGTACCGATGGGTTTTATTCAGGAACTTCCTGTTGGAATTTCGTTTTTTGGAAAAGCATGGAGCGAACCCAAGCTTATTGAAATAGCATACGCATACGAGCAGGGAACCAAGCACAGGAAAGCACCAAAATTTATAGTTAGCGATTAAAATATCAAGTAGTGCACTCATAAAGTTACGTTTCAATACTCATCGGACTTATTTATAAATCAGCAATTTAGTCCGATGAGGTTATTGTTACTTTATGAATCTTCAGGTAGTTTTTTAAGCAAATGAACTGAACAATAATTGAAGTTAAATGTATTTTCCGTTAAAAGTTCTAATTACGTTTTAAACTTAGTGCATGTATTCAAAAAAATATAAACAGATATTTGAACATAACCAGGCCTGGCTGGAACAAGAACAGGCAAAGGATAAAAAGTTTTTCAAAAACCTGTCCCTGGAACAAAATCCTGATTTTTTATATATTGGATGTTCTGACAGCCGGGTTCCGGCCAACACTATCACAGGCCTGGATATTGGTGATTTATTTGTGCACCGCAATATTGCCAATGTGGTATCAAATAATGATATGAACATTATGTCAGTAATACAATATGCCGTTGAACAACTTAATGTAAAACATATTGTGGTTTGCGGACATTATGGATGTGGTGGTGTTAAATCGGCCATGGAACAAAAGTCGTTTGGCCTGCTCGATGGCTGGCTCAAAAATATTCGCGATGTTTTTCGACTGCATTATAAAGATTTGACTTTACTAACTGATGAGCAGCAACGCTACGATAGGCTTGTGGAACTAAATGTAATTGAACAGGTTGAGAATGTAATTAAAACCTCCTATGTGCAGAAAAGCTATATAAAAAATGGCTACCCCATTGTTCATGGCTGGGTTTATGATATGAAAACCGGCAAACTAATTGACCTGGATATTGATTTTGAAGATAAACTAAAAAAGGTACAATTGGTTTATAAGATTGAATAAAAAGTCAACAAAACAAATAATTGCCACCAATTCACAAAAGCACCAAATACACAAAAAGTTAAGGGTTCAACCTAAACCTTTATGCGTTAACAAGCTTTATAAGCTTATCAAAATCCTATGTGTTTTCAAAAGAAATAGCGTCTAATGTCTTAAATCTTATATCTTATGTCTAAATCTTATCCTCTTACAAATAATGCTTTAATAATCAACCCGGCCATTTTGGGATTTTCCTTAAGCCTGCGGGTTGAATAGCCAAACCAGTGTTCACCAAAAGGTACATAAACACGCAAACGGTGTCCTTTATCCACAATACTTTGACGCAATTCAGGTGTTACACCGTAAAGCATCTGAAATTCATATTTATCTTTGGAAACATTATATTTTTCAATAAGTTTATAGGCTCCTTCAACCAAAGGTTTATCGTGTGTGGCAATACCCGGATATATTCCTTTTTGAAACATATATTCCAGATCTTCCAGATAATGCTGGTTTACCTCCTCATACTTTTTGTATGCAATAGTAGCCGGCTCAACATAAATACCTTTGCATAAACGATAATTCATCGGGTTTTCATCGCTGTGAATATCCAGCAAATTTTCAATATCGTTAATTGTCCTTTTCATGTATGCCTGAAGAACTAATCCACAGTTTTTAGGAAATTCTGCTTTAAGTTTCCTGTACAACTCAATAGTTATGGTAGTACATGGAGAATCCTCCATATCAACACGGATAAAATTATTATATGAAGCCGCTTTAGCAACAATAGCACGAATATGCTGGAAACAAACTTCCTGATCAAGCAATAATCCAAACATACTTGGCTTAACCGAATAATTTCCATCAATGCCTTCAGCCTGTATCCTGTCAATTAATTCAAGATATTCATCCCTGTTTTTTTCTGCCTCTTCAAGGGTTTTAATAAATTCTCCTAGAATATCCATTGTAACCATAATTCCCTTCTGGTTCAATTCCTTCGCGGCTTTAATGGCATCATCCATGGTAATTCCGGCAATGTATCTTTTTGAAAAAATCCAAATTAGTTTTTTTGGCATATATGGCAGCATGGCTGCTATTAGTTTATTGAACATGACTTTAAATTTTAATACGTTTTATTAGTAGTTAAACCCTTTTAACCTCGCCAAAGTTAATATTCTGAACCTAACCAAATAATACTTTTACAACAGGAAAACATCTGATCAAAATCACAGTTTTTTAACATATTTAAACTTTAACCATCTCATTTTAAATTGATTAAATTTCTAAGTATTTAACCACCAATTTGAAGCTAGTCAGGGTATTGATTCTCAAATACTAAAATTACACATGGGTTTATTTGAAGTAAATGCTTTTTAGTTTGAGAGCTGGGTTAAAATTATGCATCTTTGTAACAAACCGAAGTATTATGAAGAAAATCGCGCTATACTGGCAAATACTGATTGCATTTATTCTGGCTGTTGTTTATGGAATCTTCTTTAAGGATTATACTAACTATGTTTCCTGGATGGGGGTTGTTTTCCTTAAGGGATTGAAAATGATAATTATACCTTTAATTCTGTCATCTATAATTTCGGGTGTAACTAATATTGGTGATGCCGGAAATTTAGGCCGGTTAAGCCTGAAAACCTTCACATATTATGTGGCCACAAGTATATTTGCCCTTTTAACGGGATTGGTACTTGTTAATATTTTTAAACCCGGAGTTGGTGCCGATCTTGGGTTTCAAAAAAGCGTTGAGGAATTGGCCGTTGGCCGTGAATCTTTTAAAGATACGCTGATTAACATTATACCTGAAAATGTATTTCAGGCTATGGCTGATAACAAAATGCTTTCCATTATTTTCTTCGCCATATTATTGGGGTTCTTCATTACCCGCAGCAACGACAAAAGCCGGATTTTTCTTACCGACTTATTCAACTCATTCTTTGATGTTATGATGAAGATGACCCTGTTTATCATCAAATTTACACCACTGGGCATTTTTGGGATTGTTGTAAAAGTTGTTTCAGAGCAAAACAATCTGGTAGAGCTTTTTTCACGATTGGGTCAGTATATGTTTGTTGTGCTTCTCGCACTGATTATACACTCATTCATAACCTTACCACTGCTGGTAAAACTTATAGGTAAAAGCAATCCGCTAAAACAGTTCAAGGCCATGCGTGAAGCTTTACTTACTGCATTTTCCACATCATCGTCGAGCGCTACCTTACCACTCACCATGGACGCAGTTGAAAACCGTGCGGGTGTTTCAAATAAAATAACCAGTTTTACCTTACCGTTAGGTGCTACTGTTAATATGGATGGCACGGCCTTGTATGAACTGGTTGCCACAATATTTATCGCACAAGCTTATGGAATGCATTTAAGTTTTGGTCAGCAAATTATTGTAGTTATTACCGGACTCTTGGCATCTATTGGGGCTGCGGGTATTCCCATGGCAGGGCTGGTAATGATAACTGTAGTTTTATCGGCCGTGGGTTTGCCGCTTGAAGGCATTGGGCTTATATTGGCAGTCGACCGTATTTTGGATATGTTCCGGACCACTGTAAATGTTTGGAGCGACAGTTGTGGTGCGGTGATAATAGCAAAAAGTGAAGGTGAGGAATTGAATATTTAATAGACCTGAATTTTATTCTAGTGCTATTGTTATTATTGAATCGCAGCAATTTAAACAGTTTTATTTTTGTGGAATACTGGAAAATTGAAGAAATGGAATTGTTCATAAGATGATTACCCAATTTTCCATCATTCCGGTTTTCCAATAAACTTCAATTAAACTACCATAATTATTAACAATTCAACCAGTTCTTAAAATAAGCACACGCGAAACTATATTTCTTTCTGAAATATAGCAACATCAAGAATGCGATTAAACTTTTCACCAATATTTTTCATCAGGCCCACTTGTTTGTAACCCATTTTAGTAAAGAGCCTTATGCTGCCTGTATTTTCATAGGTAATCACACCTATAAGGTTTTTGATTCCATTATTAGCTGCATAATTCTCCAAATACTCCAGTGTTTGTTGACCAATCCCCTTTTTTTGAAATTCTGGTTTCAGATATAAAGTAATTTCTGCTGACCTGTTATAGGCTTGTCGCGGCTTATAATTTCCAAGGTAACAATACCCGCAAAAATCACCATCAGAAAATACTGTATAAGTTTTATACAAGTTATGATTTAAGGGCAAGGCCTTCTGGATATCGTCAAGCGAAAGTGGCTCCATGTGAAAAGTTGCCAATGAATTCTTAATATAATAATTATAAAGTTCCAGAATTTGAATTAAATCGGAATAAGTAGTTTCTTTAAACTCAACCATGGTCGTTAGTGATTGGAAGATTCCGCAATTATCTGTTCAACAATTTCTACAGCATTTTCTACCAACCTGGGGCATAATGTTGAAAACAAATCCTTACTTAGAGCTGCCTCTTTACCCTGGGGTGTGCTTATATCATGACCCAAAAGTGTTTTACATTCAAGCGAGCCGTTGTTATTTATAAATTTTTGGTTAAAATTATCCATTAACCTATAGGTATTTTCTTTTAATTCAGGTGCTAAAGTAAATTTTTTACTACTGATCATTCCCAGTGCCATGTAAGCACCTGTTACCGCGCCACAGGTTTTACCCTGTTGACACATTCCGCCACCGAAACCTGAGCCCAGACTAAGTGCCTGAAGCTGAGTCAAACCTAAATCATCGGCAAAAGCCGCCAGTGTTGATTGACAACAGTTGGCCGAATTTGAAAATAGCAGTTTTGCTATTAAAATTTTGTTTTTCATAAATTATATGTCATTAAAAACCGAATAAAATATCTGATCAAACTAATTTAATTCAAAAAAATCATCTTTAAAATTAACCAGGTAAAGTTTTTCAACCGGCCTGGTAAGTGCAGTATATAGCCAGCGCAGATATTCCACATTTAACATTTCATCAGTTAACCAGCCCTGATCGACAAATACAGCTTTCCATTGCCCGCCCTGAGCTTTGTGACAGGTTATAGCATAACTGAACTTAACTTGTAAGGCATTAAAATAAGGATTTTCCTTTACGGCCTTAATTCTATCACGTTTGGTTTTAAGATTACTATAATCTTCAAGCACTGAATAAAAAAACTTGTTGTTTTGTTCCGAAGTTAGGGCAGCCGATTCTGAAGTCAGAGTATCAAGCATAATATTGGCATCAATTTCCAAATCAGGGTAATCCATGAATTTTAAAGAAACATCGGCAAACCGAAATCCATACATTTCGGTATATTTTCCCAATCGCGTTATTTCAACTATATCGCCGTTGGCAATAAAATCGGTTTTCTCCCTTTCTTCTTCTGTTAACCAATAATAATTATTTTTCACCACCATTAAATAATCACCTACCGACAATTCATCATCACGCCAGAGTATCGATCGTCGTATGCCTTCGTTGTAGCGGTTGGCCCTTTTATTCGACCGGCAGACAATCATGGTATTTTCAGCACCATATTTATTATAACAATTTTCAATTTCTTCAATTAAATCGGCACCTGAAAGCCTAGTGATATCAGTAAACCCTTTAACCTGAAATTCAGGATAACCTTCAATTTCATCTGCAATACGCTCCCGAAGTAAAGTGGCATTTAATAAAACACCAGATTTTTCCGATTGCCTTACCACTTGTTTTAATTCAATTTCATGAACCTCAAAACCCATACTATCGAATACACGGGCATCAAGCGCCGGACTTACTTCCAGTCCAACCGGCGGCAATTGTGCCGTATCGCCCACCAGGATTAGTTTGCAGTTTGCTCCGTTATAAACATATTCCATTAAATCATCAAGTAATCTTCCACTTCCAAATACAGAATTTTCATTGGTAAAATTCGAAATCATTGATGATTCATCAACAATAAACAGGGTATTATTATGAAGATTTTTATCAAGTGTAAATTCACCAATACCGTCCTTTTGTGATTTTTGCCGATATATTTTTTTATGAATTGTTGATGCTGCTTTTCCTGAATAACCTGATAAAACTTTAGCAGCCCGTCCGGTTGGAGCCAATAAGACCGATTTAAGCCGTACCGCCGGAAGACACTTTACCAAAGCGCTTACTATTGAGGTTTTTCCGGTCCCTGCATACCCCTTTACCAGAAACACCTTATCCTGCCCGGCCATGACATCTTTAAAGTCAAGAATAAAATCCGAAAGCTTTTCAATCAAAATTCTCTGATCCTCTGTTGGAATGTGTTCAAGTTTTTTGGTTAAAATCTCATTTATATGATTTTTAAGCATAATGTCAGAAAAATGTATTTGTGGAATTGCTGAACTAAAATAATTTTTAAATTTGCAACCAAACTTATTAAATAGTTTAATTCTTTTTATGGATTTTTTATAAAATTGTATCCTATGGAAGGAATTATTGAATTTTAAGATTAATAAATGAAAATTAAATAATAAAAGCTATACAAATGAAAAAAACTATTCAAATTGTCTTGGCGGTACTAATTGTGGTTCTAAGTTACTTTTTAGTAGAATCAATTATGAAACCTATCCGTTTTAAAAAAGAACAAACTCACAGGTACCAGGTTGTTATTCAAAAACTAAAAGATATTCGTACTGCACAATTGGCCTATAAAGATGTCTATGGACAATTTACTGGTAGTTTCGATACGCTTACCAACTTTGTTAAATATGATTCTCTTCCTTTGATTTTTAAAAAGGGTGAGATTCCGGAAGATTTACTTGGACAAATTACTGAAAAAGAGGCTATTGCCAAAGGAATGATTGTGCGTGATACAAGTCACGTGGCTGTACTGGATTCACTTTTCGGAAAAAGTTATCCAATTGATTCGTTGCGCTTTATACCTTTCTCAGGAGGTAAGCAATTTAATTTAGCTCAGGGCCAGGTAATTACCGGTTCAAAATTAAAAGTTGATGTTTTTGAAGCTGCCGCTCCAAGTAAGTATATTCTTAAAGGTTTGGATCAACAAATGATTGTTAACCTGAATGATGGCTGGGATTATCCGGGCCTTAAAGTTGGATCGCTTGAAGAAGCAAATAATGCTGCGGGTAACTGGGAATAAACTTCTAAAAATGTTTTACCTTGTTTGAGCAAATTAAATTTATAGACAAATCGATTGATTTAAATAATATTAATAATTATCACTTATCCCTTCAGGTTTACTTGAAGGGATTTTCTTTTTGTTTGCTCGATCGCGACAAAAATAGATTTTTATCCATCGGACATTACCATTTCGATAAAATTACATCGTATAACATTCTGCTTGCTGAAATTGAAGAAATATTTATTAGCGAGGAAATTTTGAAACAAAATTATCAGCATGTAAAACTAATTTTTGTTACTCCAAAATATTCGTACATCCCATCACCATTTTTTGATAAAAATGAAATTAATAATTTATACTCTTTCAACCATAAAATTGCCCAGGGCGACGAATTAAATTCAAATTATATTTACGGGAATTCGTCATATGTTATTTATACCGTGCCAGGATATATTTCATCATTCTTTAAAGAGCGATTTAACAAAATTAAAATTTACCATCACTCCTGCCCGTTAATTGAAGAAATTCTGCTTAAAGACAAGCTGAGTTTGGTAAAATACCGGGTATTCCTGAACATCATGCCCGAAATATTCGACATTATTATTATTGAAAACGAGAAACTTAAGCTGTTTAACACTTTCGCTTATAGTTCTATAACTGATTTTCAGTATTTTGTACTGAACACTTTCGATCAGTTACATATTTCACCCCTGGATATTCCGTTATCTGTTTTAGGCGTTGTTGATCGCGATGATATTAAGATTGAAAACTTAAAGAAATATATAAGAAACATCAACTATTTTGAAAAACCTTCGCATTTTGAATATGCCTATGGTTTTAATGATATTCCCGATCATTATTTTACAAACCTTATAAATCTATACCAGTGCGGATAATCAGCGGCAAATTTCGAAAAAAGTCAATTTACCCGCCTAAAAATTTTCATGCCCGGCCTACTACCGACATGGCCAAGGAAAGTTTATTTAATATTCTTGAAAATGAGTTTGATTTAGAGAATATTAAAGTACTGGACCTTTTCGGAGGAACCGGAAGTATTAGTTACGAATTTGCCTCACGCGGATGTCAGGATATCACCTGCGTGGAGTTAAATTTTAATCATTATTCCTTTATAAAAAGTACGGCTGCAAGCCTTGGCATCAGTGAAGAATTACATGTTACCAAAGCCAATGTTTTCAATTACCTGCCCAAATGCCCGCATAAATACAATTTAATATTTGCTGATCCGCCTTACGAGCTAAAAAATATTGAAACCATTCCCGATCATGTTTTTAATAATCAACTGCTTTTACTTGGCGGAGTGTTAATTGTAGAACATTCAGATAAAACTTTATTTGCAAAGCATCCAAACTTTACACGACAAAAAACTTATGGGAGTGTAAATTTTAGTTTTTTTGAAATAGAAAAATAATCATTTCTTATTTGAATTTTGTGTATAATACACAAAATTAGACAATTAAAAATGAATTTATCATCACTGTTTATAATTTTTTGATTATATTCGTGAACTGAATACATGAATCATTTATATGTTTAGTTCACAAGCAATTCAAAATAACATTCTACTTTCGCTTTATCAAGATAGTAGAACCGTCTTTCGTCTCAGAGATATCGCTTTATTGACAGGCGAAACAAATTTTCTGAACCTTAATAACAAACTAAATTATTATGTCAGAACAAAAAAATTACAAAATCCTCGAAAGGGAATATATACAAAGCCAATTTTCAATTTTGAAGAACTTGCATGTTCTGTATTTGCTCCGTCATATATCTCGTTAGAATATGTATTACAAAAGGCAGGGGTGGTTTTTCAATATGATCCAAGAATAACAGTTGTAAGCTACTTAAGCAGGACTATTGAAATTGGAGACCAGGAATTTATTTTTCGAAAAATAAAAGGTGAAATTCTTACGAATACAGCTGGAATTATGATGCAAAATAACAATTTAAACATTGCATCACCTGAAAGGGCATTTTTAGATATGCTCTATTTGAACAAAGATTATTACTTTGATAATCTTAATCCTTTAAAAAAAAGAGTAATAAACAAACTTTTAACTCAATATCAATCTAAAGTCCTGGCTACCAAAGTAGAAAAACTCTTTAAAAATGATTAATTTAAACAAACACAGATTTTATCTGGTTCAGATTCTTAAAGACATATATTCAGACATTGAACTGGCAAATAGCCTGGGATTTAAAGGCGGAACAGCGTTAATGTTTTTTTATGATTTACCAAGGTTCTCTGTTGATCTTGATTTTAATTTACTTGATCAGGAAAAAGAGAATATTGTATATAATAAAGTACGTAAAATATTGCGCAAGCATGGAACCATTTTCGATGAAGCTAAAAAGTTTTATGGTCCGCTGGTTGTATTGGATTATGGTTTTAATGAATGCAAATTAAAGGTTGAAATCACTAATAGGATATTTGATAATAGTTACGAAATTAAAAACCTGTTAGGCATAAATATAAAAGTTATGGTGCAAGAAGATATGTTTGCTCATAAACTTTGCGCGCTTCTTGACAGAGAATCAATAACCAACCGGGATATATTTGATTGCTGGTTTTTTATGCAAAAACAAACCCCAATTAATAAGGAAATTGTAGAATATCGAATGAAGATGTCATTAGCTGATCACATTCAAAAGTGCATTAATCAAATTGAGTCAATAAGTGATAGGAGCTTATTACAAGGCTTGGGGGAATTAATGGACGACAAAACAAAAACATTTGTTCGTAATAAATTAAGCAAAGAAGTTATAGGATTATTAAAATTTTATAAAGATTTTCCTATTTTGAGTTAACACAATTATGTTTTCCCAATCTTTTTAACGGGTCTTCGGTAAAACCTTTATAAAAAGTATGGTCTAATTCGCTTTGTAATATGTATACGTAATAGGGCATTTTCAAAACAAAAAGGAGCCCGAAAGCTCCTTATTATGCGGTGTGGACGGGACTCGAACCCGCGACCCTCGGCGTGACAGGCCGATATTCTAACCAAACTGAACTACCACACCAATTATGGATACACTATTAATTATTTCAACAAAATCAGAACATAATGGGGTTACCCCCCTTTTTCAAAATTGCGATGCAAAAATAGCTGAATTTTCTTTACCACCAAACACTCCCCTTACTTTTTTAAAAAATAAATACCTGCTTTAAAAGATCCTTAAAATTAACATTGCTTCCCATAAAAAAGTTAAGCATTAATTTTAAAACTTGCCCAATTTTTGATACAAACAGTTTTTTTAATTCTCAGGGTTACTTATTTTTAATCCCGATAAAAAATTACACAATTGGCTGGTATAATAATTTCAACATATATTCTTCCATTTATCCTGGCACTTATAATGTTCAACCTGGGACTGTCGTTAACATTTGAAAATTTTCGAAGAATTATTCATTATCCCAAACCACTTATTGTCGGACTGTTTTCACAGATGATTTTGCTGCCGCTTATTGCTTTTATAATAGCGTATTTTTCGGGCTTGTCACCTGAATTTAAAATAGGGATTATTTTAATTGCTATTTGTCCGGGAGGTGCCACAGCTAATCTTATTACCTATTGGCTTAAAGGAAATGTTGCTCTTTCCATTTCCTTAACTTCTATTAACAGCCTTTTGATTTTAATAACCATACCCCTTATGCTGTTTTTTAGTATGACAGTTTTTGCCGCTGAGGGCAATTTTGTGGTACTGCCATTTTGGGAAACTGTTGGAAATGTTTTTTTGATGGTTATTTTGCCTGTTATGCTTGGATTACTTTTTAAGCATTATTATAATGAACGAGCCATTAAAGTCGAACGGGTTTTAAAATACATATCCACTTTTTTACTTGCAGTGGTTTTTAGCTTTGCTATTTTTTTGAATAAAGATGGCGATAAAAGCCTGATTGACTTTTATCGCCAGGTTATTCCACATGTAATTCTTTTAAATGTTTTAGGAATGCTTGCCGGATTTTTTGCCGGTTGGATTTTCCGTTTTAAAACAGATACCCTGATTACTCTGCCAATTGAAGTGGGCATTCAAAACAGTACCCTGGCTATTACCATTGCTATTTCTGCATCTTTCTTAAATAATCCAATGATATCTGTACCAGCCACCGTTTATGGCATGTTCACTTTTTTTACTGCTCTTATTTTTGGATACCTTGTAAAACGCCTCAGAAAATAAACAAACCAGACGATAAACGCCCCACAGTAATTTTTTTTCAATACCTTTGATAAGCGTGGTAACTTTTTTATCACCATTTCGTCATAAAACTGTTTAAAACCCATTATTAACAACAAAATCTATAAAAAATGTCAACAATGGAATTTTTTAAAAACCCACCCGTGGTGTGGTTTTTAATCGGACTATTCTTTGCGCTTTTAGAGCTTATGGTACCCGGGTTAGTACTTATATTTTTCGGTATAGGTGCCTGGTTAGCGGCTCTTTTGACTCTCATTCTGGATGTTAGCGTTGGTGTGCAGATATTCACCTTCGCGTTAGCATCGGTTCTTTCTCTTATTTTCCTGCGAAGTTGGTTCAAGAAACGCTTTTTTCAATCCAGCCTAAACGGCTCTGATTCTGACGATGATGAATTAAAAGGAAAAACAGCGAAAGTTGAATCAGCCATTGAACCGGGTATTCCCGGCAAAGTAATGTTTAACGGTACCCTATGGTCAGCCGAATCGGATAGTAACATTACCGTTGGACAGCAAGTTGAAATTATTGATAAAAGAAGTATAACATTAATTGTAAAACCCATAAAATAATTAAAATCATGGAAACAGCTACTATTATTTTCACATTAGGAATTGCCTTACTGGTTATTATAATCATAGTATCGACAATTAAAATTGTTCCTCAACGAAGTGCTTTTATCGTTGAACGATTGGGAAAATATAACTCAACTCTCAACGCAGGATTTCATATTCTGGTTCCTTTCATCGATAAAATCAGCTACAAACATACTCTGAAGGAACAAGCCATCGATGTAGCCCCACAAACCTGTATTACTAAAGATAATATTTCAGTGGAGGTTGATGGAATTCTGTATTTGCAGGTTATGGATCCAAAAAATGCATCATATGGTATTGATGACTACCGTTTTGCATCCATTCAAATTGCTCAAACCACCATGCGTAGCATTATTGGTAAACTTGAACTGGACAAAACCTTTGAAGAACGCGATACCATTAATGTTAACATTGTTGATGCCGTTGACAAAGCCAGCGATCCGTGGGGGGTAAAAGTTACCCGTTACGAAGTTAAAAACATTGTTCCCCCGCAAAGCATTAAAGATGCCATGGAAAAGCAAATGCGTGCTGAAAGATCAAAACGTGCCACAATTGCTGAATCTGAAGGTGAAAAGCAGGCAAAAATCAATGTGGCCGAAGGTACCAAGCAGGAATTAATTGCCAATTCTGAAGGTGAAAAACAAAAGCGAATCAACGAGGCGTTGGGTAAAGCTGCCGAAATTGAATCAATTGCTCTGGCAACGGCTAATGGTATTAAAGCAATTGCCGAATCCATTGGATCATCACACGGTAAAGAGGCCGTTAATTTAAGAATTGCAGAACAGTACCTGGCTGAATTTGGTAAACTAGCATCAACCAATAACACCATGATTATACCACAAAACATGGCTGATATTGCTGGAATTATAGCCACTGCCACTTCAGTAATTAAAGATTCAAATAAAAAAGCCTAAAAACCTTAAGCTGTCCTTTATGAAAAGGACAGCTTCATATTTATTTCATTTATGAAAACGTTAGGCAATATAATATGGCTTTTATTCGGGGGCATTTTTACCGCCATTGAATATTTCGCTGCAAGCATACCCTTTTTGGTTTCAATTATTGGTATTCCATTTGGAATACAAACTATAAAACTGGGAATGTTGACACTATGGCCATTTGGTGCCCAAATAAGGATAAACCCGGGAAACCCGGGTTGTCTTTCAACCGTTATGAACATTCTATGGTTTTTGATTGGTGGAATATGGATTTGCTTATCGCATATTATATTTGGAATTCTCTTTGCCATTACCATCATCGGGATTCCATTTGCAAGTCAGCATTTTAAACTGGCCTCACTTGCTTTAACTCCATTTGGTAGGGAAGTAATCCTATCGTAATTTAATTGAGAATTATCTTGATTATAGCCCATTTTTAAGATAAAAAAAGGTAAATTGTTATAAATTATTTGCCCTGTTTGAGGAATTCAATAAAACCCGGAATTATAATATATTGTAAAATTAAACTTAAAAGACAGACCCTATGAAGACAAAAAAACTAATTTACCTGGTTGTGATGCTAATATTCTTAGTTTCCACATTTCAGGCCTATAGCCAATCGGCACAATATGAAAGTGCAAAACCTATGTCGCAAGTGGTTAATACGAATTTAAAACCAGTAAGCAGCACAGGTATCATTAAAGTTCCCATGATTACCTGGGGAGGCGATATTGCTACCATTTTAGGTGACATGGACGGAATTTTTAAAAAAAATGGTCTCGACATAAACTTGTTTCGTGAAGACGATTTTAAAAAACAGGTACAGATGTGTATTAACGGTGAAACGCCCTACCTGCGTGGTACTATGGGAATGATTAACGCCGCATCAGATGCTTTTAAAAACACCGGAACCGAACTAGTGGTTATTTATCAGCTAACCTGGAGCGTTGGTGGCGATGCTATGGTAGTACGATCAGGTAAAAACCTCAATAACATTAAAACCATTGGTCTGCAACTTTATGGTCCACATATGGATTATGCCTCAAACCTATTAAGTAAGTCAGGACGATTAGGTAAAGTTGATTTCAAATGGTTATCACAACTAACCATTTCTGAAAAGCAGGCTGGTAAGGCAATCGACCCAGTTACAGCTTTCCAGGATGACCCTTCTCTGGATGCAGCTATGTGTATAATTCCTGATGCTCTTCTGCTTACTTCAAACGGGAGTACGGGAACCGGAGCAGAAGGGTCTGTAAAAGGCGCTTCAATTTTGCTGTCGACAAAAACAGCCAGCCGCATTATCTGTGATGTATACGCTGTACGTAAGGATTATTTTGATAGTAATAAATCCAAAGTAATGAGTTTTGTAAAATCATTAATGCAGGCTGAGGAAGATCTGAAAGACCTAACGGCAGACAAAACCGCACAACAAAGCAAGTACCGCCAATTAATCAGTGAAGCAGCCGATAAATTAATGGGTTCATCACAATTTACTTCTGATGCCGAAGCTTTATTGGGTGACTGTGAATTTGTTGGTTTTAACGGAAACAAAACGTTTTTTACCGGGGCCGGAACCACAAGGAACTTTACAAAACTTAACAACGAAATACAATCCTCGTTTAAATCAATTGGATTATTAACTACCAGTATTGCATTACAAAACGCCAGCTGGGATTATAACCAACTGGCATCAGGTTTAAAATATGCTTCACAAACAGCCGAAGCTAAACCTAAATTCAGCCAATCAAAAGTAGCCCAGGCTGTTGAAAACAAAATATCAGCCGAATCCAGTTCCTGGGAAGAAGAAGGTACCTTATTCATGGTTGAAATTAATTTTGATGCCAACCAGAGTGACTTCCCTGTCCAAAAATATGCGAATGATTTTGCAAAAGCACTTGATATTGCTGAAACCAACAGCGGTGCCCTGGTAATAATCGAAGGCCATGCCGATCCACTGGGTATCCTTAAAGCAGAAAGAGCTTTGGCCAATAATGAACCTGGAGCCAAAAGCAGAGCCGAGATCGGACAAATGAAACAACAGGTTAAAAGCCTTTCGCTTGAAAGGGCACAGAATGTGAGAAAAAGCTTTTTACAATATTGTAAAAGCAAGCATATTAACATTGATGAATCACAATTTGTGGCAGTTGGTCTTGGGGTATCCAATCCAAAATATAATCCACCACGCACTAAGGAAGAATGGGCTGCAAACCGCAGGGTTGTATTCCGCATTAAGCAGGTTGAAGCTGAATTGGACGAATTTAGTCCTTTGGAATAATCTCAAAATTTTAAAGTCATGAAAAGGAGATCAAATCCGTTGGCCTGGATATCTGTGGTTACTGTTGTGGTGGTTATCACCTGTATCGGGCGAACCAGTAAAAAGCAGCCTGAGGATAAAACCGAACCCGTAGTCCAAAAAGTTGAGCAACTCCCTGATATTGAAGTAACTTTTGACGAATCGAAAGGAGAAGCATCACTGGCCAAAAATATCTATATATTATTTGATGGCAGCGGTAGCATGGATGACCGGTGTGCCGGAGAACAAAAAATTGAAGGGGCTAAACAAGCCATAATTCAATACATCAATAAAGTTCCTAAAGATTATAATCTGGGTTTATTGGTTTTTGGCACCTATTATGAACCCGGATACGAGGAATACGTCCATCTTGGGCCCGACAATCATCAAAAAATAATTGATGCCCTTAAGGAAGTAAAACCTGATCGCGGAACGCCGCTGGCCAACGCCACAACCTATGGGGTTGAAAAGCTGGTTGAACAGTATAAAAAACAATTGGGATATGGCGAGTACCGGCTGGTAATTGTTACTGATGGTATGGCCAACGAACCCGACAAATTTGAAGAAGCATTACAACAAGCCTCGCGTTATTCCTTTATAGCTATTTATAGTATCGGCTTATGTATGGAAGAATTTAATACGCTGAAACAATTTTCGCTAAAGTATACTGATGCAAAGGACTACGAGGAATTAGGCAAAGCTTTGGATGCAACTATTGGTGAATCACAGGATTTTGATCCCACTGAATTTGATTTGGATGAGCCCATTGTGGAAAAATAAAACTACTGAATAATGAAAAACAAAAAAGGGCCTTTGGCTTTATTCATCGTTATTGTAATTATTGCCCTGGTGGCATATTTTGGAAAAACCGTTCTTTTCGACAAAAAGCAAACCGATACATCCGATGCCCAAACAAATACCAAAACATTAAAATGGGCAGGCGACAGTTATTTGGGCTATGCTTTTTTGCAAACCGTTGAGATGAAAAAACAACTGGCCCGTAAAGGTTTATCACTAAATTTTACTGATGATGGCGGCAATTATGAAGAACGGCTAAATAAATTTTCCGAAGGCGAATATGATTTTATTGTGTTGCCTGTAAATTCCTATATCGAACATGGAATGAAGCATAAGTTTCCGGGAGTTATTGTGGCTGCCATTTGTGAATCGAAAGGAGCCGATGCCATTGTTGGATTTCCGGATGTTTTGCCTAATAACAAAATTAATGATCTGGATAACAGTAATTTAATAATTTATTATACTGGTAAATCACCAAGTTCATTTTTGCTCGATTTAACCATAAATGATTTCGATTTAAGCAACCTGCAAAACGACAATTCATGGAGACGTGAACTGGGAGGATCGGGTGAAGTATATAAAAAAGCTAAAGAAGCCGTGAAAGATCGATCGGTTGGTGATGCTTTTGTGATGTGGGAACCTGATGTATCCAGGGCCATCAATAAATTGGGTTTAAAAAAGCTCTGGGGAAGCGACAAATTCAGCGGTTATATTATTGATGTTTTTGTGTTTAACCGAAATGTGGTATCCAAAAACCCGGAGGACATTGATACCTTTTTAAAAACCTATTTCCGCGTATTAAATTATTACGATTCGCGACCTGAAGAAATGATTGATCAATTATCAAAAATCAGCAAACTTGATGATGACGAGGTGCAAAATATGATCAAGAATATTGAATGGTTTAATTTACCGGAAAACTGCATGAATATGTTCGATATCCCTATGGCAGTGGGTATGTATTCAAATGATGGTATTGTCAATTGTATTTATGCCTGCTCCGATGTAATGCGTCGCACGAATGTTATTTCGAAGGATGTTGATGACCCGTTCCTTCTTATCAATAGTTCTTTTCTTGAAAATTTGAAGGCATCGGAAAACACTACCCCAAATACATCCGGGATACCCAAAGCATTTGAAGCGCTGACTCCTGAGCAGTGGAAAAAACTTACTGAAATTGGAACCATGAGGGTTGAGCCGGTTACATTCCAGAGTGGAACCAGTCAACTCGATTATCAGGGCGAGGAAATTGTGGACAAAGTGGCCACGATGCTGGTAAATAATTATCCCGATTACCGGGTGATTATAAGGGGACATACCGGCAAAGGAGATGAAAAAGCCAATCTGAAGCTGTCATCAGATCGTGCAAATATAGTACGTAGCCGGTTAATTGCCGTTCACGGAATTGACCCAAACCGGTTGTTTGCTGAGGGTATGGGCGACCAGCAGCCACCAGTACAAAAACCGGGAGAAAACATCAGGGCTTATTCATTACGCTGGGCACGGGTGGAATTTGTTTTAATGCAGTAAATAAAATAGGAAGAATGGATAAATGGAAAATTGGAAAGATGTTGAATGTCTTTTCATGGTTCTTGCCATCAATTTAAGAGGTGTAAAAACTAAAAAACGATAATATGTTGGCAGAGGCTTTACTATTTAGCTTTGACAGTGAAAAGGGTAAAAACATCTGAATTTTCAATTTAACATGACACCAATAAATTAACATTTAAAACTAAGAATACAGAATATTAACTATGACCTTACCAGCTAAAGTTGAAAATCATTTGGGGTATATGCCAACATCACGCGATTTTACCCCAGCAGCCATAAAAAAAGCTTTATTAGGCACTGCTTTCGAACACTGGAGTTTCCGATATGCCCTACCCGCTTTGGCGGGAACAGGAATTATTGGAGCCTTATTCGGCTTTTCGTTCCCGGTTTTTTTAGCCATGCTTGGAATCGTGGGTGGCTCAGCTTCCGGATTCATTGTAAATACCTTGTTCAGAGGTTCAAAATTTGAATCACAATATATCAATTATTTACACCGGTTGATTGATGAACATACAGCTGAAAAAAGGAAGAATCTGAAAGAAGATTTAGTAACCCTGGGGGAAAAACGGGCTGCATTACAACTAAGTCAGTTCGACCAGAAATTTGAAATACTGGTGGAGGTCCTGAACCAAAAATTTGATGAATCGCAACTAACCTACCAGCGATACTATGGTATCGCTAAGGAAGTATACTTATCAGGTATTGATAACCTGAACAATATTGTTTTAGCATTAAAAACCATGAAAAGCATCGATCTTAATTATATTGACTTTAGCCTAAAGGAGATTGAAAAAAAAGACAAAAACAATATGGCTGTCAAAAAAGAACTCGATGCCCTGCTTCGGAGCAAAGAATCATACAAAAATTTACAACAAAAAATTGAGGATATTCTTGCTGAAAATGAAGCCGCTCTCACTCAAATTGAACAAACTACCATTGCCATTTCGGAAATTACCCGTAGCAAAAATAACGAAGCAGAAGTGGATATGGAAGACTCAATGAAAGCCCTTGAAGAAATGGCATTACGATCTGCTTATTATTCACGTTAATTAAACCAATATTATGGAACCACAACCTCAAAAAGAAACCAATGAAGCGACTGAAACGCTTGAGTTCAAAGAAAAAGAACCCGAATTAAAACTGAAACCCATACCTACCGAATCGGAAATTGAAAAGGAATTGGGTTTAACTCCTGTTGTTGTTGAAACGGTTGATCCGGCTATTGACGAAAAAACCGATAAACTGATTGATGACCTGTTGGCCGACCGTATCGACGACTTTACCAAGAAAAGGTATGTGAACGAGATGGGTGTAAAATTCCAAAACTCGTTGGCCAATCATAGTAAAATTCTTGACCAGTCAGTAAAAACACTGGCCAACACCCAGGATGGTGGACCAGTAGCAAAAAGCCTGCTTGACTTACGTAACCAGGTTGAAGATTTGAATCCAAGTCATTACGACTTATCAAGTCCTCAAGGTGCCGTAGCTAAATTTTTCAGAAATGTTTTGGGTAAAAAGAATCCTATCAGCCGGTATTTTGAGAAATATGAATCGGCACAACATGTAATCAGTGATATAATTGAAAACCTGAAAGCAGGTCGCGATCAGCTTATTGACGATAACCAGACGCTGGAATTCGACAAAAAAAGCATGCGTGATAGCCTGGATGGGCTTAAAAAAGCAGTTTTAATCGGCGAACATCTTTATAAAAAGCTCGAACAAAAGTTAAAAACTGATGTGGAGCCCGATTCTGACAAGTATCGATTTATACAGGAAGAACTATTGTTCCCGTTGAATCAACGGATAATTGATCTGCAAACCACATTGGCTGTAAATCAACAAGGGGTTATTTCATATGATTTGCTCATTAGGAATAATAATGAATTAATTACCGGTGTAAACCGCACGGTTACTATTACTGCCAGCGCTTTGCGTATTGCTGTAACAACACGTTTGGCCCTGAATAAACAAAGACAGGTACTGGAAGCTAAAAAGAAAATTGACCAAACTACCAGCGATTTAATTGCTGACAATGCCAGGTTAATACAAACACAGGGAGTTGAAATCCAAAAGATGGCTACTGAGTCAACAATTAATGTGGATAAACTGGCCATGGCATTCGATTCACTGAACCAGGCCATGGATGAGATCAGCAACTTCCGTCGCGAGTCATTGCCAGCCATGCGCGAAACGGTAGATAAATTCAAAGACCTAACCGAAAAAGCCGGCGAAACCATTGAACGTATGGAAAAAGGTGCTGCGGCAAAAGACAATGTAATACTTGATATTACTGCACTCGATTAATAATATTAACCTTGTCTGCTTACGGGCAGGCCTTAAAATTATAATAAAATGAAAACAATTAGATTAAATGCATTAGCATTAGCTGCATTAGTATTGATAGCTATAAGCTGGCAACCTGTTAAGGCCCAGCAAAAAAAGAGTTTTAAAGTAGCCTGGTCAATTTATGCCGGATGGAATCCCTGGGATTACGCCAGCAAATCAGGTATTCTGGATAAATGGGCAAAAAAATACAATATTGAAATTAAGTTGGTTAAGATGGACTACATTGCTTCTATTGAAGCCTATACCAGTGGACAGGTTGATGCCTGTGTAATGACAAACATGGATGCGCTAACCATTCCCGTGGCCTCAGGAATTGAAAGTACAGCCATTATTCTGGGTGACTTTTCAAATGGAAATGATGCTATCCTGGTACGAAATAACTTAACCATTCCGGGCCTTGCCGGGAAAAAAATAAGCCTGGTACAATATTCCGTATCGCATTATCTGTTATCAAGAGCTCTTGACAAAAATAATATGAAAGATGACGATGTTAAAGTTATCAATGTAAGTGACAGTGATATTGCCCCGGCCTTTGTATCAAATACCGAACAGGAAGCCGTTGTAACCTGGAACCCGTTGGTAATGGAAATCATGCAGACTCCCGGAGTGACCAAAATTTTCGATTCCTCACAAATTCCCGGTGAAATACTCGACCTTATGATGGTTAACACCAAAACACTAAAAGATAACCCGAATCTGGCAAAAGCTCTGAACGGAGCCTGGTTTGAAGTTATGGGTGTTATGAGTACTCGTGGACCAAAAGCCGACAATGCCATGGAAATTATGGCTAAAGCCGGAGGATCAAGCCTGACTGAATACAAAGCTCAATTGAAAACCACAGCTATGTTTTATAAGCCTACCGATGCGTGTGCCTATATGGCAGGTACCGAAATCCAGGGCAATATGAAAAAAGTTCGTAATTTCTGCTTTAAATATAAATTACTGGGCGACAGGGTTAAATCAGTTGATGATCTTGGAATAGAATTCCCCGGAGGAACCGTTTTGGGTAACACCGGCATGGTATTATTCCATTTCGACGATTCCTATATGAAAATGGCTGCAGATGGGAAATTGTAAACAGTAAGTATCAGGAATCAAGTAAAAAGTATCAAGATTGTAAAAAAAATCATCAGGAAATATTTTGTCTTATATTTTAAGTCTAATATCTTGATACTTAAACATTTTTATCAGGTAAAAATTAATATATGTTAGATATCCTTCACTCCATTTCATTACGTTCAGGATGACAATTGTTTGTTGTATACCAGGATGTGGGTGGTTTACAGCCAGGCTGCAAATCACCCACATCCTATCCAAAAAATCACTGATTCCATGTCTTTCCGAGCAAAGTGAGGAATCTTCACAATTTAAAAGTACAACAGTGATACTTAATAATTATTCGCTCTTTTTAAACATCATTAAATACTCATAACATTATGTTTTTTAATATTAATGCCAATCCGTCAAAATGGTCGTCAATCACTCTGGGTTTATCACTTTTTGTTATTAGCATTGCTTTATATGGCGTTTCTTCGTACAACCGCCATAAAGAAAATCCCAATGACAAACTTATACCTACTGCCGGGCAGATGGTTCAAAGTTTTAAAAGAGCCATTTTTAGTCCTGTAATTGAGGAACAATTCGATGACGAAGGTGAATTGATTGAAACCGATCAGCCCCGTACGATTAAGGAAGCCTATAAAGCAGGTAAATTAAAAGAAATGCTGAAAAATGGCGAATGGCAGCTTTGGGAAGATACCAAAGCAAGCGGCTATCGTGTATTTGTGGCTATTCTTTATATATTCCTGGGAATTTTGTTGGGGCTTTATATGGGAATGTTTCCCTATATGGAACGATTACTCTACCGTTTTATCCTGTTTTTTGACAAGATACCGGCACTTGCTGTTTTGCCCATTTTATTTATAGTATTCGGCCTGGGAGAAACAGCAAAAATCGCTCTTATTGTCATCGGGGTGGCACCCACAATGATACTGGATACCTACCTTAGAGTGAAAGAGATACCTCATGAACAAATTACAAAGGGCATGACGCTTAAGGCGAGTACTCACGAAATTATCTATAAAATTGTGTTTCCACAGATTTTCCCTAAGATACTGGATACCTTCAGGTTAAATTTTAAAGCTATCATTTTATTTCTAATTGCCGGTGAAGCGCTTGCTGCAGAAGCCGGCCTGGGTTATCGCATTTTTGTGGTACGGCGCTATATGGATATGGCCACAATTATTCCTTACGTTGTCTGGATCAGTGTTTTGGCCTTTATTATTGACTGGTCGCTACGTTTATGGATCAGAAAAAGTTTTAAATGGATGGAGAACAATTAAATTCAGAAAAATGACGGATTATATCTTAACATTAAAAAATGCCTATCAGCAATACGATAACAGGGTGATACTGAATGGTATTAATTTACATATTAAAAAAGGCGAGTTTGTAACTGTGGTTGGTCCAACCGGATGTGGTAAATCAACTACACTGCGTTTAATACTGGGTTCGGAGCGTCCCTGGAAGGGTGAAGTTTTTATGGAAGATCAAGAAATTACGAAACCTGACCGTAATCGTGGGGTTGTATTTCAAAAATATTCGTTGTTCCCACACCTTACTGTTCGCCAAAATGTTATGTTTGGATTGGAACTCGAAAAATTTAATTTGTTCGATCCCATCATTCATACCCGTAAATGGATGAAAGAAAGAAAGGAATTCAGGGCTGAGGCTGATAAGTACCTGGAACGTGTCCGGCTGCTCGACCATGCCGATAAATATCCTAATCAGCTTTCGGGAGGTCAGCGGCAGCGTACAGCCATTGCCCAGGCCATGATTATGAAACCGGAAGTATTAATGATGGACGAGCCTTTTGGAGCCCTTGATGAAGGTACACGTGAAGAAATGCAGGTTTTTACCCTGGAACAATGGAAGCAAACCCAACATACAGTTTTATTTGTGACCCACAGCCTGGAAGAAGCCCTGTTTATGGGAACCCGGCTTATAGTAATCTCACAATACTACAAACACGAAAATGGAACTGAAGGGGCAAAAATTGTAAAAGACATTGAAATTCCATGGCCTCACCCCCGCTCTACAAAAATTAAAAATACCAGTGAATTCAGCGATTTAATGGAAGCTATAAGATATGAAGGTTTGAATCCTGATTATCTGCAAAACATTGGTAATTTCGATTTGTCGCATAAGGATTCAATAAAGGATTTAATGTGACCTGATTAGCATGGAAGACTGGAATAATGGAGAATTGGAAAAATACACCAAGAACCATTCCATTTTTCCAATATTCCAAAAAATAAATTATTCTGATAATATTGTCATTCAATTATTAACAAGTACATAAGCTCGAACGGC
Organism: Bacteroidales bacterium; assembly: GCA_046704385.1. GTDB lineage: Bacteria > Bacteroidota > Bacteroidia > Bacteroidales > SZUA-534 > GH45. The sequence continues at coordinate 39,406 of JBJKSB010000074.1, forward strand.
ATTAATCATCATTTTGATAACCAACAAAATAAGCACAAAAACTATTGACTTTTGTGCTTATTTTTTGTAACTTATTTGGAATTATTTGGACACTTAAACAATAAAAAAAATGAAAGCACACTACGAATGTCCGAGTTGCAACAATTGCATAAATGTGGGTGAAGATATTGTGCTTGTTGCAAAAAATGAAGTCGGAGAAAAAGGTTTGACCTTTCTTCACACTGACTTAGGTAACTATTCTTCAAAATTTAGTTGCACTTTTGATATAAAAGAAGGTGAAAAACTAAGTTTCTTATGCCCTGTTTGCCATCACAATTTAACAAATCATAAAAATGACCGTTTGGCCTATGTCATTTATTGTGATGCCGATAATAAACAATTCAGAGTTATTTTTTCGCAGGTTTTTGGAGAAAAATGCACCTACAAGGTTGAAGAACATAAGGTTGTAGAGAATTTTGGTGAACACTGGAATTTTTATCAGGATCCCGACTGGTTCATGTTTTTCTAAACTTTTTTAATTAAAAAATTCCTCATAGGCTTTTCTCTTACGCCATAGCGATGGAGTACCTTGAGGTTCCGCATTTTCTTCCCTGATTTTAGGGGAGATCCCGACTTTTATCAGAAAAGGGGTAAAATAACCTGTTAATAAGCCTATTGACACGTGTTTCTTGATTTTGTAATTTTTAGGGTGATTTTTAAACCTAAAAAAAGAGCAAAATGAAACTAAAGTACATCTGTCCAAAATGCCGCAATAGTGTCAATATTGGAGACGACATTTTTCTAACCGGCAAAACAAGTACCGGCCTAAAAGGAATTATGGTACTTAAGAGCGAACTTGGTAACTATACTACCCGCTTTAGTGAAGATTTTACGGTGTTTGAAGGAAATAAGCTTAAACTCACCTGCCCTGTTTGTCACAGTAGATTAGCTGCCCGCAGACATAAAAACCTGGCCCATTTAATTATGATTGATGAAGATGGAAATGAAGCAACCATATACTTTTCACAGATTTATGGTGAAAAATGCACGTATAAAATTGAAGGAAGTCAGGTAACTCAATCTTTTGGTGATCATAAAGATTTATATAAACCCGATGGACTAATCCGATAAGTAATTGGTTACAACAGTTTAATTTCAACAATAAAATCAATTTCAATAAGCCGAAATTAACTTTCTAAATATTTGATTTTGTTTTGGTCGTTGTAAAGTTTTTTCAGATTTCTTAGTTTTTAATTACTTCTCATACCATTTTTATAGTTAAGAATATTATTTTTACTCAAAACTTAATCACATTTCCTGAGTAAAATGACTAGGGTACTAAAACGTTTTTTCGGAGCATTTAAAAAACTTTTTCAAAATTATATTTTCATTTTTGTTATAATAACCTTCCTTTTAACCCGGATCTTCCTGAATTTTCCATCATTGACTGAAAAAATATACAGCAATGGAATTTACAGGATAATTTCAGTTTTACTTAGCTACTTTTCCGGTATATATCCATTTTCATTAGATGATACAATGTATATCAGCCTGATACTTGCTTTAATTTCCCTTATGGTATTTTGGATAACCGGAAAAATAAAGTTCAAAAACTTTTTTAGCTATCTGATAAAATTATTAGGTATCGTTTATATAGTATTTAACTGGCTGTGGGGTTTTAACTATTACCGGTATAATGTTTACCATCGCATGGATTTTCAATACAGTACACTATCTAAAGATGATTTTATAAAAACATTTGATCAGTTGCTGCAACATACCATTGAAAATTATAAGCCTGATTATCAAATGGATTTGAATGAAATAAATACCTCCATTGAAGATTCTTATTCAGAATTATCCAATAAACTTGAACTAAACTACCCTAATGGAAAAAGAAGGCCGAAACAAATAACGTTTAGTCGTTTTTTTGCCGGTACTTCAGTTTCAGGATATTTTGGTCCTTTTTTTAATGAGATACACCTTAATAAATATTTACTTCCGGTTCAGGTTCCAATGATTCTTGCTCATGAAAAGGCCCACCAGTTTGGCATTACAAACGAAGGTGAAGCCAGCTTTATGGCTTGGTTGGTTTGCGAAAATTGTAATAATGAAAACATAAAATATTCTGCCGACCTTTATATCCTAACCTATTTTTTGCCCGAAATCCGGTATAACCCGGATTTAAACTACCTGTTTGATAAGATTCCATCGGAAATAGTTAACGATCTGCAAAATCTGCGTGATTATTGGAATAAACTTCGATATCCAATTCTTGATAAAATACAAACCCGGCTCTACGACCTGTACTTAAAAGGCAATCATATACATGATGGAATAAGAAATTACAGCGGAGTGGTGGAAATGATTTGTAATTATGAGAAGAATTATAAGTAGTCGATTGTGAAAAACATCTCTTTTTTAACCACGAATTACACGAATTTATACCAAAGAAACCAGAAGAGCCTGCCTACCTAACATCATACAGGAGCATGATAACCCATTTTGATAGTTAATTATTTTTGAGGAATTAATTTTAATCCATTCTAATTAGCGCCTGAAATCTTAAAGTATTTTCGAAGCGAATAAAACAGAATTATTGCTGAAATTAAAATACAAATGAACACCACAACCGGATTACCGAAAAAGCCTTTAAATCCATAAAAAGTTGGTAAAGCACCAACCAACAAAGCAACAGTAGTAGAACCAAAAGCAAATCCCGGACGACCGGGTAATAAATTCGAAACAGCAACCAGCGTTACCGGCATGGTAAGATTGAAGAAGAAAACTCCAGCCAGTCCCGGAACCGAATAATTACCACCAAAAAAGAGCAAAACAGCTGAAATAACCAAACCGCCCACTGATACTCTGATCCATCCCAGATAATCAGCTAAAAAGCCACCCAACCCCTTGCCCAATACCAAAGTAGCCGTCAATAAAAGCAAAAGTGTGGTATTCGATTTCCATGGAAAATTCAATGATAATCCTACTACCGAACGAATACAAATTGTAATCAGGATAAGTACAATTATCAGATACCTGTAATTAATTTTACCTTTTGCAGGAATTTTATAATTGATTGAAAGATCTTTTAAAAATAACAGGATTATCGCTGTTACTAACAGTGGTATCAGAAAATGCAAAGTATGAAAACCATAAAGTTTTACCAACCAGCCACCTGCAAATAAACCTAATCCACCTGTTGAAACAAACACACCTGGCAAAGCAGCCTTTTGAGGTTTATAATTTAACGATATAGTTCCACCTCCAACATGAAATAAAGCATTTCCTAAACCGGCCAAAATGGTTGCCAATATTGCAAATCTGAATAAAAATAATCCGGCCGAAAGCGATAAAATCCCTAAAATGGCAGATAGTACCGGTATTTTCAGTCTGTCAGAAATCCATCCAAAAGGCAGTTGCATTCCAAAAGCCAGCACATTGTATAACACAATGTAATGTAACAGGTCACCTTTTACATCAATACCGCCTAAAACAAGGGCAATACAGGCCGCATCAACCAGGAAATGACCGAGGCTGTAAAAAAACAGATTGGTGTATAAATGAAGAGCTTTCATACGCTCTGCTACTTGATAGAGTCCGCTTGGTTTATAGAATTTATTTCCTGTCCGTGATCCACTAATTTTTTTTCAATATCATCAAACGTAAATCCATGATTGACATCAAAATAGCCATTACTTAAATACTCACCATCATAAACAAAATCTATATTAATTTTTTGAAAATCATTTTTGTTTAACAAATTGGTATAAACGGCTGAGGCTATTTCCAATGCCAGATTATTATTATTTGCCTCCTCCTGTGACAATTTTTGAGGATTAATAATTACTACATCTACAATATTGAAACTATCAGTACTTTGAATGGTATCCAGGTAAAATGGCTCATTTTTATGCAACTTGCCATTAATATTTATAGATTTTACACCTAGTTGTATTTTGTACTGATCAATAACATTCTCAAAACCAGGCTTAAAATCAGCAACTGGTGTTTCAGTTTTTTTTGAAGTGCAGGATAAAAATATCAATGCTACCCACAGTATTATCCCTATTTTTCTCATGATTAATTTGTTAAATTTTGATAGTAAGGCTTTTATTTGAGATACAACAGACAAACCTGGTAAACTCAGGCTAATATACCAAAAAGCCAATGAATAAGCAATCCCAAAGAATATGAAACTGCATTAGTGGCCAGCGAAACCAGAAATGCCTTCTTATATGAGATTCTCAAAAATCCCAGGATAATAAAAGTCTCTAACAAAACCGCTGAAATTTCAGAGCTTAAATGATATAATAGTTTGGTTTTTATAAAGAGAGGAAAAATAAACCAGAAATAAGGCAGCGTTGCAGCTGAGGCTGTAATTCCGGTAATTAGCAGGATTGAAATTTTCTGATTGTTTATTAAAACCCTGGTTTTGTTTAAAATCAACAACACCAAGGTTTCAATGCTTACGGTCAACAATAACGATTTTAGAAAATTAATTTCGTAATGCATCAATATTTTATTTGACAATAATTTTTCGGGTTTCCGATAAATCACCTGAATTTACTTGAAGTAAGTAAATTCCTTTTACCAGCTTACTTGTATTTAATTTATATGTTTCCTGCGTTTTGTCTTTCTGTAAAACTTCAGACATTATTAATTTACCTGTAACTGTATAAACATTAATATTTAACGATTCAGCCAACGTACCCGATTTAATATTTACATAGCCAACGCTAGGGTTTGGAAAAACACTAAAACCGGAATTGTTTTCTGGATCAGGAATTCCAACCGGTATTTGCTGATTCAGGGCTGAAACATCACCATCATAAGTAAAATCTTCTATTTTATCCGCTTCTCCATTATTGTATTTTGTAATACGCTTGCTTAAAAATAAAACTACGTTGGTTGCGGTAAAACCCATAATCTGGTAAAATTCCTGTACCTCAGCAGTAGGGTCAGAATCATCAACGTAGCCTATATATGGATTTATTTTAATATTTGATTTCAAAGCAAATCTGGCTTTATGAAAATCAAGGGTTTGAATATTAATATTGGTATCGGTATAATTTACATCATTCACTGCATAAATTTCAAGTGTATTCATATGGTAACCCTTGGTGAGACAATCACCGGAAGTAATTTCATAGGTACTTTCATGATCTGAACCCATAAGCACATAACCGACCATATGTAGATTTGCATAATCACTGATATTGGTAATTTGAGCACACACAGTCACATAATGCGAATTATCGGGAATAACATCGGCAAATGTTATTTGAAAGGCCAGTAAGATTGTCGGGATTAAAGTAAATTTTGCAAGTTTCATGTCAATATTTTTTGAGTTAAATATAAATTATAAGATGAAATTTATTGATTTTGGTTGCCCCAAAACACATAATTTATTAACCGCCGAAAGATAATCATTCTTTAAAATTAAAAGGAATCCTTTTTAAATGAATCTCAAAACTGAAAATAGTTCTGTTTTATTTAATAATCAGTTTCTGCCTTGTTTTAATGTTTTTACCTTCAATAGTTAAGAAATAAATTCCACGATTCAGGCTTCCATTCTCTTTCAGGTTCAACAGCACGTTTAAACCCTGTAGCTTAATTGATTTTTGATATAATTTTTTTCCTAATAAGTCAAATAAAATACAATTAACATCTTCATTTAAAACTTTTTCAAAAACCACATTTATAACACCCTGAGAACAAGGATTTGGGTAAATCATAACAGTATTCGTGGTTAATCCCGCTTCAATGGCGCTTGTAGCTATTTCCGAACCATAAACTTCAAATTCCCAGATAGAATTCCCCCAATACTGTTGTTGTGTATTTCGTTGGGTTGAATACATTCTTATCCACCTGGCAGTATCATTAAATGAGTAATTTGCTGTACCCCCTTCGCCATTTGACGTACTATAAACCGTTTCCCAGTTATTGTCATCCAGGGAAACATCGATGGTATAAATTTTGGCATAAGCAGCCTCCCACACTATTTTGGCACCGGTTAAATTATAGGTACTCCCAAGGTCAATTTTAATCCATTGCGGATCAGCATCAAGTGATGACCAACGCGTACTTAAATTTCCATCAACAGCGTCTGAAGCCGGATTCCCATTCTGGTTACTTGAACTGTAAGCCGACTTATTTTTTGCTATGTTGGCACTGTTTACATTTATTTTTATCCGGGCTGAGTCCTTTTTGCCGTCGGCACTAACTGTCATTTGAAATACATAGGAACCAAGTTCTAACTCTGAAACAACCGGTTTTACGATGGTATCTTTACTAAAAACGGCTATACCCGGGCCTGAAATCTGTGACCATTTTACACTAACAGCATTCTCATCAGGATAATAATAATTGCCTGTTAGTGTAACTCTTGTTGCAGGTAAATTAATGTTTTTTTCTGTAGGAAGAAATGCAATCGGATGAATCTGACTGACATCAGCTCCATTAAATGGCATTGTGGCATACAGTTGTCCCAGTTTTGTTAATTCACCGTCAGCTCCCAATAAATCGATATCAGGATTTGATTTCACCCGGGTAGCAAACCAGGAATACCGATATACGCTTGTATCATTTTCCACCATCGGAATTACTTCTTTCATATAATTTACAACACCGGCATAATCTGGCTTTGGCGAATCCCAGGGTGCAAATTCTGTTATCCAGATAGGTTTCTTATATTTTCGGAATTTATCAATATAGCTTTTTAAAGCTGATGAATAAGGTGCATAATTATGAATAGCGATATAATCGAAATGACAATCGGGGCAGGCTGCTATGAATTTGTCCAGCCAGTCAGTTGGATCGTTGTTTACTCCGGCCACACAATCGCCACACCAGTTCACAGCGGGACTAACCAGTTTTAAACCTCGATCGGAAGCAATTTGTTCCATTAAAGGCCACATATCGGCAGCCTGCTGGGGTGTCAAATTTGCCTGGGTTGTAAAGTTAGGCTCATTAAATCCAAGTAAATATTCACAACTATCAGGAATTTCTGATTCAATACTTTCAACCTGGCTTGAATTAATTCCACCCCATTGCATAGGTACCCATTCAATACCCGATAATTCTCCCTGAGAAACAGAAGGAGGTTCAACCCCCCAATTATAATACCAGCTTAAATATTTTGAAAGTGTAGCTAAATCCTGGGGCGAAGCATCACCGCAAATGCCACGTTTTGTACTTTTTGTTTGAGAATAAGTTGCTGATAACAGCGATAAAGTAAAGTATGTAACTAATAGTAAATGTTTCATTTATAATATTTTCATTTTTTTTGTAGCAAGATTGACAATGGTTTATACGAAAACTCCTATACTATTTTTTAATAATTTTATTCATCACATGCGAACCATTAGCACTTTGAATATCAATAATATAAATACCTGATTTAAGATTGCCGATATCCATTTTTATCGTATTATTTAATTTACAAGCATTGTTTAATAATAAGGTTTTACCCGTTAAATCAAAAATTGTAATCTCAGTAATACTTTCATCTGATTGTATATTTATTTCATCGGTTGCCGGATTCGGGTATATAACTGCGCTTTCGGCAAGTATATTTTTCATACCCAACCCCTCTTCAACAATAACGGTAGCAGATCCTGATATACCATCAGCCGAAGCTGTTACAGTAAATGTTCCTGGTGTAATACCCACAAATTCGCCCGATTCGGTAATAAAACCATCGTTTGAAGCGGACCAAACAGGATCAATGGTCACCGCTCCACCCAACTGATCAAGTCCTTTTGCCGATAATTTTACGCTGGAACCTACTTTTATGGTTGAGCTTGCCGGTGTAACTTTAACCGTTGTCAAAACAGCAATTAACGGATTTTCAACCGGCGTTTCATGAAGTGATAAATACACATCGTCTATAGCAATAGCCGACAATCCAACGTCGCCTCCAAACATAAATACGTTTCCGCATGCAGTTAAATCGAGTTCTTTTCCGTAATTAGCCACGCTATATGCATTTAAATCATCCATAGGAACAACCACGGTATGATACTTCCCATCTCGTTTAAAGCCATAGGAGTCGCTCCCATTATTGAATATAATTTTACCATCAGTATCGTTGGCCCCGCCAATTCCAATCCAGAAATTTGAGGAACAGGTTGTTTTTAAAGTGAGTATCAGGTAACCATGTTGAAAAGCGGTTGCATCAACTCCTGCATTCGAAAAAAGCCCAAAGCCGTACCAACCGATACCATTGTCTTTAACCGACAACACATCGGCTCCTTCATATGGTTTCTCTGAGGAGATAAAAGACAAAGTGTTTTCCCAGATATAGAGAAAAACACTGCTATTATCGATCGTAACTTTGTCAAGAATATTTGGATTTTCGGTATACAGGCCCAGGTATTCTGACTCAGAATAAGTTTCGAACCAAATTACGTTATCCACCAACAATGTATTATTTCCAGCAGAAGTTCCGTTTAATACCACAAAATCTTTAATTTTTGAAAAATCAACCTCTCCCGTAAAATCAGACATCGGTATCATAATCCGGTTCCAGGTGTTATCGCGTTTTGGATTATATTTAACTCCATCACTTAGTTCAACATAACTGGTATTAGTACCATCGGAAATTCCAAATTCAATTGGTTCGGTAATGTCTGTTTTAATATAGGCGCTAATACTTCCATTCACATAGTTCAGCATATTCAGTGAATTTTGTGAACCTGCCTTTAGGGTAAATTCGGTTCCTGGCTGTGTAGTATAAGCCAGAACCTTATCACCCTCAAACGGAGTTTCGGTCTCATTTAAGGTTAAACCAGATGCAGAAACCGATCCATCAAAATCATAGTCAATATTCTGAAAAGTGGCACCGGTTTCAGTATAAGCACCAAACTTTCCGGTAACTTTGGTTGTGGTATCCATTTCACCTACTCCATCCATTTGATAGAGTTTAACATAATCAATATACATTTTAGCCGGAAATGGTGCAGTAACCTGATCCTCACTATAAATGGACGGAAGCTGTCCCCCAACTGCGAGGTTAAAAATAATAAATGCAGGATAATCCTTAAATTCCTCCAAATCATCACCTGTTATATCCATTACGAAATAGGGTTTGGTATCATCATCGAGAAACGTTTTTATCGTTTTGTCGGTCCATTCCAGGGTAAACAGGTGATAATCGTTATTCAAATCTTCGGGAGCATCCTCAGTGGTACCATAACCTGCATAACTATCATTATATTCCCAGTGCAAAGCACCACCGTGAAATTTGTTTTGAGTACCGGCCTGAATACCATCAGCGTGTCCCATTTCAAGAATATCAATTTCGCCACAATCGGGCCATTTTTTATCAACATAACCAACAGTCCAAAAGGCCGGCCACAAACCGTTAGCCAAATCAGGTATTTTAATTCTGGCTACCAGTTTACCAAACTTAAACGTAAATTTGCCCTTGGTTTCCACCTTACCTGACGTAAACGCATAATTCTGATACGATTCTTTTTTTGCTGTTAAAATCAAACAGTTATTTCCATTGCCGTCGTCACCCACAGTTACATTCTCGTGGCGATAATGCTCCATTTCCTGATTGGAACCTGTATTCCAGATACCTTCATTTGATTCAACTGACCAAATCGTTTCATTTAATTTGTTACCATCAAAATTATCTTCCCAAACCAGTTTATAATCCTGGGCAAAAAGTGGTGAACCCACAAAAATGCCCACAAAAAGTATAAAAATTAATTTCTTCATATCAATTTATTTAATTAGTCTAAAAATTGGATTTTTCTTTTCAATTAGCAATTAAAGTCAGTTAAAATTTCTCGCTTAATTAAGATGACTTTTCCGAACCAATAAGAAAAAGAGAGGCAACCGGGAGCTGCCTCTCTGAAAATTTACTACTTAACTACTACTAGCTTATTTACCAGGCTTCTTCCTCTCAACGATACAATATAAACACCCGGTTGCAGTTTGGCAACTGATATTTCTGTATAGGATGATTCCGGAGTTACCTGCTTAACAAGTTCACCTTTAATATTGAAGATTGAAATATTCTCGAATTCATCAATATTCAGGTTCGAGATATAAATAAACTTATTAGCGCTGTATATTTTCAAAATATCAGTAGCGTTTGACTTAATACCAGTTCCTTTCACAGTAATAGTCAGGGTTGCCGATATACCATTGCTTGTTGCCGTTATGGTATAGGTTCCTGCTTTGCTGCCGACAAATTTACCATCGGCTGAAATAAACCCATTATTATCGACACTCCAAACCGGAACTGCTGCAAATGGATTACCATCGGCATCAAACCCATCAGCTTCCAATTGAATTGATGAATTGGTTGCAACCTGAGTAACCGCAGATACTACCGTTAATTTATTTAAGGTCCTGGTAATTTCGTTACCGTAGGCTTCAAATTCATTTAGCTGATAGCCACCTGTGGCCGTTTTATCTGAACCTTTAACTTTTACATACTTTGCCGATGCAATTTGTTCAAGGGTATCCATACGGCTTCCATCAGCAAGCGCGTTCCTGTCCAGAACGGTTTGCCAGTTTATACCATCGGCTGAAATGGCTATTGTGTATTCGGTGGCTGAATTATTATTCCAGTTCAAAATAAAATTATCGAAAGTATATGCCTGAGCAAAATCTATATAAACCCATTGATCAGCATCTGCTTCACTTTCCCAATATGTGGCCGCATCACCATCATTTACCAACGATGCATTATTTACTTCGCTAGATGCAGTTGCATTTCTCTTCAAGGCCAGGTTAGCCCTAACCACCTGAATGGTTGTTGATCCGGTAATGGTATCTGTTGTTGATGACACCTGTGATGATAAGGCAGTTACCATAAATGTTCCCAATGTATAGGTAGTGAATAAACCATTTTCATCAATAGTGCCTCCACCATCAACGCTCCAAACCACATCTGCATCAACAGCATTATGATCCTGATTGAAAGCCCGGGCTTTAAATTGCACACTATTACCCAAAGTAATTAATGTATCCGCCGGAGTAACCTCAATTGAAGAAAGTATATACTGACCGGCTTTGCTACCATAAGCCTCAATTTCATATAAAGAATATCCAAAATCAGTATTTCTTTCAATACCGTTAATCCTGATATAACGGCCGGTAGCTTTTACGTTAATAGTATCAACACGTAAAGCAATGGTAAGGGTATCCGACATATAAATTTGCTTCCAGTTTATATTATCTACAGAAACATCTATTGAAAATACTTTCGCCGAAGCAGTTTCCCAGTTCAATACGATACGGGTTAATGCAGCGGTATCAATCAAATCGACGGTAATCCAGGCTGTATCACCAACTGCACTTTCCCAACGTGTTGTTACATCTCCATCGGTAGTGTTAGACGCAGGTTGAACTTCTGACGAAGCTGTAGCAGTTTTTCCATATGCAAGATTTTCAGGCAATACCTTTATTTGAGCCGAAGCAGAAACCGAATCCTGTGTTGCTGTAATAATATAATCACCTTCAGTAGTAGCGGTAAATAATCCATTTTCGTCTATATTTCCGCCACCGGTAGTTGTCCAGGTAACATTCGTTTCCATTTCAAGACCGTACTGATCGATACCGGTAACATTAAACTGAACATTTTGAGCCGCATGTACCTGGGCAGATGCCGGATCGATAGTTAATGATTCCAGTTGTGAAGGTTCAGCAACAACCACTTTGTAAGTGGCAGTTACAGTTCCTGCAGTAGCTGTAATTACATAATCTCCATTCACGTCACTTAAAAACTGACCGGTAGAGGTAAATGTGCCGTCTGATTTATCTGTTGACCAAACCGGCGTAACAGCGTAAGGATTCTTACTGCCATCAAAACCGGCAATTTTCAGTTGTAATTTATATCCGGCGGGAATAGTGTCCCTTTCTGCTGTTATTGACAATGAGTCAAGCTGCACGCTTTCCGGCACACTTTCACCGATAAGTTCAGTTTCAAAGATAGAATAACCATAAGGCGTATTACGCTGGGTACCGGTAATCCTGACAAAACGGGCAGTCACGACTTTTTCCAGAGTATCAATCCGGGCTCCCGTTGTATTGTCCACTTCATTATGAATAGTTTGCCAGTATACGCTATCGGCTGAAATAGCAATGGTATAATCCTTGGCTGAGGCAGCTTCCCAATCTATAATTGATTTTGATATATACTTATTTTCCAGTAAATCGACAAAGATCCATTGCGGATCGGAAGCTTCACTTTCCCAACGTGTAATTAACTCTCCATCAACCATATTTAATGCTGGTAAAGCCTGCGAAGAAGCAAAAACAGGTTTATTTTTAGCCAGGTTGCCTTTTAAAATAGTTACCACAGAAGTACCTGAAACACTGCCTGAAGTAGCAGATATAGTGAAAGTTCCTTTGGAGTCAGCCTTAAAATTACCTGTTGTGTCAATAATTCCACCGCCCGTAGTCGACCAGATAATATCAGTCGGAATGGCTTCATCGTATTGATTATAAGCTGTTGCTGTGTAGATAATTGAATCACCAATTCTTATTTCCTGATCCTGAGGATCGACTGAAATTGAAGTTAATACGGAAGCCGCACGGACATTGATTTTGAGTGAACATGAAACAGAACCCTGGGTAGCCGTAACCGTAAAGGTACCCTCAGTTGTGGCATTAAATACCCCATCGGAACTAATGGTTGCTCCTGTGCCACTCACTGTCCAAACTGGAATTATTGCAAAGGGATAACCTTCAGCATCAAATCCATAGGCCTTTAAGGTATCATTATCATTTGCATTTGCGGTTGTATTACCAGCTAAAATAGCAATAGAATCAAGTGCAACGCCAGCAGGCAAATCCACGCCATGAACCACCATTTCAAAAATGGAATATCCATAAGCTGAAGTCCGCTGGGTCGCCTTCATACGAATATAACGACCTGAAGCGGTAGTATCAATAACATCGTTCCGAGCCCCGACTCCCTTATCCTTCGCAGTAAATATGGTTTGCCAATTCGACTTATCAGCCGAGAGATCAATTGTATAATCTTTTGCCGAAGCTGTTTCCCATTTTATTAAAATGTCCGAAATCTGGTGAACAGCACCCATATCCGCCAATAACCAATGCTGATCACTCATAGCTGATTCCCAACGTGTTGTTTCTGATCCATCAAATGCCCTGCCGGCAGCCTGAATTTCCGATGAAGCTTCACAAGGTTTGTTCAACACAAGGTTTTCCGGTACTATAGTCAACACAGCTGTAGCCGATTTTCCATCCTGTGAAATAGTAATCGTATAACTTCCGGGTGTAGTTACAATAAAGCGACCTGACTGGTTAATGTTTCCACCACCATCAACTGACCATAGTGGATTAACCGTAAAGTCATTTCCATACTGGTCAATACCGGAGGCCGCAAAGTTAACCGTATCATTTACATACAATTGCGCTGTGTTGGGTGTAACGGCCATGCTTTCAAGTGCAGGCATTGCAAGCACGGTTATATCAATAGTTCCGGTAACAGAACCCTGGGTGGCACTAACCGTGTAACTTCCAACTGAAGTAGCTGTAAACACGCCCGTTTCATTCACATTACCCGATCCAGTAGACGACCAAACCGGAGTAACTGCGAAAGGTTCATTATCGCCATCGGTACCGACGATATTAATCTGTAATGATTCGCCGGCATAAATACTGGCAGACGATGCACTCAACGTAATGTTACTAAGTGCTTTGCCTGAAGGCACTGCTTCACCTAATATCTGAAATTCGTTCATCCGGTAACCGGTTCCGCTATTTTTTGCAGATGTGGCTACTCTGACATATTGAGCCGTTGAAACAAAATCAATTTCGTCCAACCGTTGCTCACCTGTTTGTGCATCTCTATCGACCAATTTTGTCCAGTTTTTATTATCGGCTGAAATATCAATTGAATAAGCATTTGCTGATAGCTGCCAGTTTAAGTTAACTTTTGATAAATAATACATGGCTCCCAGGTTTACTGAAATAAACTGATCATCATTGGTATCGCTGGTCCAGAAAGTTGCCGGATCGTTATCCACAACATTACTCCCCGGATTCACTTCGGTTGAAACGGTTACGGTTTTACCCAGGGCCAGGTTCTCCTGGATTACCGTTAATTCGGCCGTTCCAAATCTATTATCGGTTGTTGGCGAAACACTGTTTGAAGTAGCAGTCACAAAGAAAGTTCCCAGCGTTGTAGCTGTATACACACCATTGATATCGATGGTTCCTCCTCCATCTGCTGACCAGTCATAAGTAGCCGCGTATGCTTCTTCGAACTGGTCGTAACCCTGAGCTGCAAATTGTTTGGTTTGACCAATATTTACTGTGGCAGTAGCAGGCGAAACCACAACCTGATTTAACCGGGCATTAGTTTCGGTGTGGATGGTAATTGTATTTGAAAAACTTCCATCAGTTGCTGTTACTACAAAATCATCTATTTCGGTTGCGTTAAATAAACCACTTGTTGAAATAGTTGCGCCTGCTATATCCAATGACCATACCGGAGAAGTTGCAAGAGGCAATCCATCCTGATCGTAACCTTTCGCCTCAATTTGCAGGTTTTTACCAACCTGAAGTGTAGTTTTTGGTGCTTCAAGTGTCAGATATGAAAGCACTTTACCTGCCGGAAGATCCTGACCATAAACTTCAAATTCATTTAAAATAACCCCGCTGGCCCCGTTCCGGGTTTTTGCCAACAATCGAACATATCGGGCCGAACCATTAAATGTAATTTCACTAACATGAGCACCACCTGCATTCACATCATCTGAATACAGGGTTTGCCAGCTTATTGCATCGCCTGAAATTGCCAGGGTATAGGCTCGCGCCGAAACCGCTCCCCAATTTAATTTTACTTTTGATAACAGGTAAGTGTCAGTTAAATCAACATAAATATACTGTGAATCGGCCGCAGCACCCTCCCATGCTGTTCCTGCATCACTGTCACCGGCATTAACTGCACTTTGAACCTCAGAATCGGCTGTCATTGTTTTACCCAATGCAATATTACCCGGTATAACATTAATATCTGCTGTTGTTGAAACCAAACCATTGTTCACTGTCAATGTATAATTACCCACAGTAGTTGCTGAAAACAATCCACTTGAATTAACCGTTCCGCCACCATTAACACTATAAGTAAAGGTTGCAGCAAATTCATTGTTGAACTGATCGTAACCGGTAGCAGTGAATTGGGTAGTTTTACCTGCTTCAACATCAATCGTTGCTGGTGTTACCCCAATGGAAGTCAATTCCGGACCTTTAACAACTATGTCAACATAATCGGAAACTGATCCGTTGGTAGCTGTAACCCGGTAAGTCCCTTCCACATTACTGGTAAAAATACCATCAGCAGAAATGGAGGCATTTACATCATCATTTATTGACCATATCGGGGTTGTTGCAAAAGCTATCCCGTCAGCATCGTATCCACGGGCTTCCAATTGCACTGATTCAGTAATATTTATAGTAGATGATGCAGCAACAACATCCATAGTGCTTAGTACTTTCCCTGCAGGTAAGTCAATTCCCAGAATTTCGAATTCAAATAAAGAATAACCATAATTAAGATTGCGTTTTTTACCGCGCATTCTGACATAACGAGCAGAAGCATCAGCAGTAATGTTATCAATACGATGCATTCCTTCAGCCATTCCGGTAGCCGTATGAATCGTCTGCCAGTTTGCAGCATCATCTGATATAGCCAGGGTATAATCCTGCGCGTTTGCAGATTCCCAGTTTAAACTGAATTTTGATAATAAATAAGTTGCACCAAGATCGACATAAATATATTGAGGATCGGAAAATTCCGACTCCCATCTTGAGTTAACATCGCCATCAACCGCATTAGAAGCAGTTGCAGCTCCACTTGAAACTGTTACCGTTTTACCAACAGCCAGGTTCACCGGTTCAACAGTAAGCGATGCAGTACCCGGAACACCATCTTGTTGAGCAGTAATGGTAAAAGTTCCTAAAGCTGATGATGAGAACAACCCTGTGCCATCAATGGTTCCACCCCCAGTTGTACTCCAGGTGGGTGTAATAGTCATTGGTTGATTATTTTGATCGTACCCGGTAGCTGTAAATTGTTGATCGTCACCCATAGAAACAGTTGCGGATGAAGGTGACACGGTTATACTGGTCAGCACTTGTGGTTCTGTTACAGTAATACCAATATGGTTACTTACCGAGGTGGTAGTCTGGTCAGTTGCTGTAATAGTATATGAACCTTGAACCGTGGCAGTAAAAACACCAGCTGAACTTACGGAATAATTAGCATTGGTGCTCCATGAAGGATTTGTGGCGTAGGCATCGCCATTGGCATCGGTACCCACAAGCGAAAGCTGTAATTCCTGATTAACAGCCACTGAAGCAGAATTTGCACTTACAGCCAGACTTGAAAGCGTAGGTAATGTTGTTGAACCAAAAAGCTCAATCTCGTATATTTTATAGCCCCAATCGGCTACACGTGGAGTTAAACAATTAATTCTTACATAACGGCTTGTCAGCGGATCGTTATATTCATCGGTTCTGCCATCGGCCGTACCATTTAATAAAGTGTGATAGTTTTGCCAGTTATTTCCATCGGCTGAAATATCTATATCGTAATCAATGGCACAGGCACCTTCCCAATATATACTAATTTGACTTATGTAATACATGGCTCCCATATCAACCGTAATCCACTGTTCGCTGTGTCCGTCGCCTACCCATAACGAACCCATGTCGCCGTCAACGGCTCCAGCAGCATTTCCATTTGAAGCCGTAGCGGTAACACCCGTTATTTTAGGATCACCAACGGTAATATTAATATTTCCTGAAACACTACCATCAGTGGCGGTTACCGTATAATCTGACTTTGTATTAGCCGAAAAAACTCCACCTGCAGTAATTGTTCCACCGCTACTGCTCCAGCCTGGAGAAGCAGCATAATAATAACCGTCCTGATCAACTCCGGTAGCTGCAACGGTTAGTAATTCACCAGAAGCAATTCTTGTTTTAGGAGCTGACATATTTAGTGATGTTAAATTATGCGTTGCTCCCTGCGGGTAACCATAAATTTTAAATTCATATATGGAATAACCCCATGGAGTTGTTCGGGCATAACCCGTTAATTTTACGAATTTTGCATCTTTATTGAGAATAATTTCGTCGGTACGTGCTCCATTTGCCATATCATTCTGGCGACTTATGGTGTCATAATTTACTCCATCAGCAGATACAGCTATGGCATATTTTTTTGCACTGGCAGTTTCCCAGGTTATTACTAATTTATTAAGGGTATAAGTGCCATCCAGTTCAATCTGTATCCATTGTGGATCACTTGCTGCACTTTCCCATCTTGACCCTCCATCGCCATCAAAAGCGAGACTTGCTGTGCCTGTTGATGATGAATAAGGATTAGCTGCTGCCTCATGATCAACGGCAAGATTAATTTGCCCGATTACCTCATTACCTGTAAAAAGCAACAATGAGATAATCATGAACCATAAGAGTTTCAGTTTTTTTCTCATAATTATTTAATTATTGGTTAATAATAAATTTTGAAGTAGTTGATATATTGGAATCACTTATAACTAAAAGGTAAACACCCTCGTTTAAGCGCTGTGTATCAATGGAAATTTTTGAATTTTCTGCCAATTGGGAATAAATTACATTACCCAGAATATCGGTTATTGTTACCTGGTATGAATTTGAAAAAACATGGTGTGTATCAATATTTAAAATATTATGTACCGGGTTTGGGTAAATACTTATAGGCTTACGAGCAAAATTTTGTACAAAAACACTCTCAAAACTTCCAAAAACTTCAAACTCGGCTATGGAATAGTCAGAAGCCTGATCGCGTTCTGTACAAAATACCCTAACATACCTACCTTCCTCCTGTAAAAATATTTGGTTGGTTTTGTTTGCTAAATCATTATTATATACACTATATGCATCTTTCCAGGTCACTTCATCTTTCGATACCTGAATTTTAAATGACTTTGCAACACTGTTCAGCCAGGTTATTTTCACCCGGCCAACCAGGTAATTATCAATTAAATCGACCGTTAACCATTGAGGATCAATATTGTCACCACTAATCCATCCGGTGTTATTTATTGAATCAACCGCATCTGTAGAATTACTGCCTGATGAAACTGTAACCGGTTTTTGATAGGCCAAATTCAATGCATCCTTCTCAATTATGGTAAGCCTTGTGCTGTCTGTTTTGTTTCCTGCTCTGACAAAAACCGTAAATCTTCCTGTAGTTCCGTTTGAATGGAATAAGCCATTTGCCTCAATTGTTCCTCCATCAGTAACCGACCATTCAACAGGTTCCTGTAATTCATTGTCATTTACACCAACTACCCGGGATGTAAATTGCAAACTGCTGTGTGCAACAATAGTGGTATCAGCCGGAAACACATTTATAGTATCAATTGCGGGTGTGTCTGAAATATGAATATGTGCAGTACCTATAATTGAATCAACTGTAGCAGTAAGAACAAATTCCCCGTCTGTATTACCGGCAACGAATAAACCATTTTTGTTGATGATACAGCTACCGGAACAATTCCATACCGGCGAAATTTCAATTTCATTTCCGTTTTGATCCTGTCCTATTGCGTTAAATTGTTTTGATTCGCCAGGCATTAACCAGGCTGTGTCCGGCGATATTATAATTTTAGCCAGATAAGGATCGTTATTTATAATTTTTGAGGCATAAACTTCGAAATCATATAACGAATATCCATAGCCGGTAGCCCTTTCAGTGCCATATAATTTCACATAGCGGGCTTCACCATTAAGTAAAATAATATCTTCACCCCCATCACTATCTGTTTCAGTATAAACTGTTTCCCAATTAATTGCATCCTGCGAAAACTGTATTTCATAAGCTTTACCAAAGGCAGTCTCCCAGTTTAGTCTAATCTTATATATCTCATAATTATTCTGAAGGTCAACGTACATCCATTGCGGATCAGAAAATTCGCTTGACCAACGTGTTCCCGAATCCCCATCAACTGCTTTGGCCGCTATACTACCATCGTTTTCTGCTGAAGAACCAAATGCCGGTTTCCCCAGTGCAACATCCACTTCATTAATTTCTTTTATGGTAATATATGCCGTATCAGCTAAACTACCATTTTGTGCAAATACCAAGTAATTGCCTTTGCTATCAGGCATAAAAAAGCCCTGATTGTTAATCAGTCCTCCACCAGAAACCTTCCAGTCTGCCGTTGCATCAGTCATTACACCAAACTGATTATAACCCTGAATTTCAAACTGATAAGGTGCTCCAATAATTAAAGGTAATCTTTGAACAGAGTCTGAACTCACTTTAAAATTAATAGTAGCAATTTTCGGGGTTTGCTCCACATATATCTGAGCAATCGATGATACTGAACCCTGGCCGGCTACAATTTTCATTACGCCGGAACCATCCGGTATAAAAATGTTTGAAGTATTAATACTCCCTGAACCCTGAACAGTCCAGGTTGGAGTTACTTTAAAATCATTACCGTACTGATCGTATCCTTTTACTGAATACGTTTGCGTCTCATTATCTTTAATTGATGTCCATTTTGGATCAATCAGTAAAGCGCTTAATTCAGCAGCACCACTGGCAACGGGAGATCCGTAAACTTCGGTTTCCCATAGTGAATATCCATAGTTATTGATACGTTTAAGGCCTTTAATTATAAAATACCGTCCGGTTGTCTCAAAATTCAGGTTATCTTCACCTCCATCGCTATTATTGGTGGTGAATACAGGCTGCTGATTTTGCCAATTATTCAGATCATCGGTTATATATATTTCATACGCCTTGCCGTACGAGACTTCCCAAAAAAGCTTAGCACCGGCAATATTATAATCTTTACCTAAATCAATAATTGCCCATTGCGGATCAGTAAAAGCACTTGACCAGCGTGTTGAAAAATCGCCATCTGTCAGGTATTTCCCCGATGTACCGGCATTTTCCTGCGATGATACTGTTATGTCTTTTAACAGGGCAATATTTGCTAAAGGCAATCTAACCTCAATGTTGGTAGTTGATGAAATTCCTCCTGAAGTAGCTGTAATCTGAAATGGCCCACCAACTGCTTCACTGGTAAATTCTCCATTATCACTTATTGTTCCGCCACCATTAACACTCCAAACTACCTGGCAATCAATTGAATCATTATATTGATCATATCCTTGATAATTTAAAGAAACTGTGTGATTTAAATAAACATAATTATTCGTTGCATTTATACAGATTTTAGTTAATTCAGGTTTGTCATTCACCCTGATCTCAAGTTGGGTTTGTAAATTCCCTGATTGAGCTGTAATAATATAATTACCCTTGGCTGAAGCAGAAAAAATACCGTTTTGTGTAATGCTCGCACCCTTATTAACAGTTAACTGTATATTCGCAATAATTGAAGCACCATACTGATCCATCCCAATTGCTCTGATTTGCAGATTCGTATTTGGCTCAACCGTTTTGAGGTCTGATTCGAGCTGCAGGGAAGTTAATCTGGCATCAAGTTTATGTACAATAAACTTCCGGGCCGGGACATTAATGTGTCCAATTTTACTGTCATTGGCATCATAAATAATACATTCCCGTTCAAAAGTATCGGGATTATATACTGCCACTACAGTTTGATTCGTTTTTGAATTATAATAAATTGTTGATGAAGGAATGTTTGTACGTTTATCCCATTGTATTTCGCCCAAATAGCGATGCGCATGCGTAAAATAATATGAAATTCCCCCGGTATAGTTATCCTTAACCATGCTTTTGTCCTGCGCCCACAGCCAATCGAAAACCCTGGCAGCTGAATCAGCATCAAAAATTTGCAGATAACTTAATATAACATTTCCAAGTCCGCTATCGTTCCCCAGGTCTCCGTCCCATCCGGTTAATTCCTTTTTATCCCACATCTGGCTGTAATCCCATTTAGCAAAAGCTGTGTCTTCGTACAAGTATTTTAATGATGTTGATATGGGTAACCACTGAATGGAATGCATCCAGACCGGATCGCCCGAAAACCAGGTCCACCAGCCAATACCGCGACCTGTAATATTACTGTTGTAGGGTTTATCGTATTTGGTATAATCTATATTTTCCTTGTAACGATCGAACCAATATTCAGCTGTTCCCATCGATTCCATGGTGTAACCAAATATAGCTGCGTCACGCATTTCCTTATCACCCAACGCCGTAGCTAATGTGAACATTCCTCCCCAGCCTTGCATGGCCTCCGATGACGATTCCTGTCCATTACCGTTCCAGGCATCACCTACACCACCGGCCCATGAATGGCCTTCCCAAATATCAAATGTTCTGAAAAATGGTGACGAATTATCACGCTTCCAATTGGCATATTGTTGAACTACTTTTTCAGCCATTGGACCATAATCCGCTTTAAATTGTTCGTCGAACATGGCAAGTATTCCGGAGGCGTAGGCAAAATAGCCGTAATGAAAATGCAAATCGTTAAACTCATCAGAACCATACGAAGCATTTAAGCCCAACATGGTTTTCCAACGGGGTTGACTGGCAAAATAATTCTCCTGCTCGCCCGGAGTAAAAGTATACCAGTCGGTTAAAGCTTGTGAAAGTTTATTTTTCAACAGGACAAACGATTGGGTATCACCGGTTTGTTGCGCAAAAGTTAAATACTGGCTGTAGTACAATAAATCTTTTCCTCCCCAATATGTATCGCCCCCATACCCCGATTTTTCATTAGCATACGCTTTGATAAGCTGGCTCATTCTATCGGATTTGTATAACGCATCTGTACTAAACCCGGGCTTGGGCATATAGGGTATTAATCCATTAAATTTATATAAAAATTTAAACCGGTTACCGATAGCACATTTCATCTTACCCCGGGCAGTTAAATAATTATAGTTTTCAAAATTGAAATCGGCTGTTCCTTTTCTATAATGATGAGGAATCCACCCCTGTATGGTTTTTAAATTCGATTCGCCTTTCAAATTTTCAGTAATAATATTCCAGGTTGTATTTAATACTGAACTTTCTTCGTTATAGTTCCAACTAACCTTAGTGTCTCTTGGAACAGCATATGCATATTGATAGTATGTTTCCAGCGCATTTTTATCGGGTAACGCACCCAAAACAGCAAATTTTTTATCACCTGAAAATTTTAATTCATAACCGTTTTCACCCTTCTGTAAGCTGGTATTTTCGGGTAAAAACAACCCATACGGATCACCATTTACTTCAATACCCAAATAATCACCATAAAATGGTAACGTGATAGTATTACCCTTTTTATCAAAAAACCGGGGTGTATCGGAGCATTTTAATTCAGCCTGAACATTTTCATATTCCAACCAGACAAACGGCATACCGTGGCCCATAGTCACCGCAATTTGGGCATCCTTTTGCCGGTTTTGCAAAATGAAATCAACAGTCCAATCGCCCCAGCGACGTGCCCTGGCATCAACTGCATTAAAGTCGTTTCCCGATAAAACCACTGAACTTGCCGACTCCACTGAGGTGCCGTTGTAGTTCCATGTACGGGGATATTCCACATAAATACCGTTGCTTTGTGCTTTTATCATTAATGGATGCGCAAACATGTTCCCTGCATACTGGCTGAAAAGCAGATCAGTCCACCAATCATTGGTTGGAATAGCACGGGTATTTGTATCTACTACATAAATGGGACGGGTTGCCATCACCTGGGACTTGTCACCCCAGCCATCAGGTCCTTCAATATAGGGTTTGGCTGCCTCGTATAAAGGAATGTATGAGGCATAACTACCTTTGTTACCAACTTTGACAGAATTTTGTGCTTGTACCGTTATTACTAAGAAAAGAATTTGAAGCGTTTGCGTAATTTTTTTTTGCATCATTATGATTGTGCCTTTAAATTTTTAGGAATTTCGATGTACGAAATACATCGAAACAAATTTGTTACACTCGTATGCAAAAAACTATTTTCAGGGTACTCTTTAACCTACTCAACACTACGTTAAAACTACGTTTTAACAAACACAAAAATCGTAACAGTGTGATTATTTGACAGTTTAAGAATTATCGCAAAAGTACGATGATTGAAGATTTTCGCAGCAGGCTATCGGGGCATGGACTCACTGGATTCAAAATGGAAAGTGAATTTCTTTAAAAGGTAAGTATAAATTCGGTGAGGTTATCGTTTGATTCAAGGCCGGCTCGTTTTCTTATTCTATAGCGTGCATTTTCTACTCCTCTTATGGTCATGTTCAGTAATTGGGCAATTTCTTTGGTGCTTAGGTTCATTCGTAAGTAAGCACAGAATTTAAGGTCTTTGGGAGTTAATTCAGGATATGCTTCTTTAAAACGCTTTATAAAGTTGTTATGTGCCTGGTTAAACCTAACCTCAAAATTTTCCCAGTTATCATCTTCCAGTTCCTTATCAATAAAATCAAGTACTTTATTGAGTTTAAGTTTTACTGAATCTGCCGCAATGGGTGTCAATTCTTCAAGTTTCAGTTTAATTTCAGAGATTCGTTCATTCTTGTAAATTACGTTGGAAGCAAGTGAGGCCAACTCATTGTTTTTATTTTGCAATTCAACTTTTAAACGTTCCTCATTGAATTTGGCATCCTGTAAGGCTTTTTTTTTCATTTGTTCAGCAATAAATGCTTGTTTTTCCTTTTGGAGCTGCCTGTTTCTTATCCTGAACATTATAGCCACCAGACCAATTACAAAAATAAAATAGACCAGGAAAGCCCATGTTTTGCGATACCAGGGCGGAAGAATGCTAAAATAATAAGCAACCTGGTTACTTTCGGTATTATATATATTAATGGCTTTTACCCTGAAAACATAGTCGCCTTCAGGTAAATTGGTATATTCCTTGTGATTGACATTAACCCATGGCGACCACTTTTTATCGAATCCTTCCAGATAGTAACTAAATTTCAAATCTTTAATATTTTCATAAAAACTGGCGGCAAAATGAAAAACCACGTTGTTATTCTGATAATTAATTTCAGGATCGTTATTTATCAGTGTATCACACAAATACTCATATCTGTCATCGTAAATTACTTCATTGCTTATCGGACATTCAACCCTGCGCAACAAACCTTGATAGGGTTTCCCACTATTGCTTTCTATTTTTGAATTGTAAAAAATCAGATCGCTCTTGGTGCCGATAATCGCATTATTATCAAGCAGGAAGCAAAAATTTTCAAACCCCGGAATATAGTGCTCTGTCAGTTTATTAAACGGCGAAGTAACAACAGTATAGGTTCCGTCAGCAAACTTTTCAATATAACCTGTGGTCTCTCCGTAAATAAACCAAATTTTATTTTTAACCTCCCGGAGCATGCGTACATGCTGACTGCTACCTATTTTTTCAGCAAACCAATTATTAATGATCATGGAATCAGCCTTAGCATCGTAGGAGTAAAATCCATATTGTGACGAAAAAACAAGGTTATTATCGATTTTATACACACCTGTATAAATATTGGATGGAAAACCCTTATTCTGTCCATAAAAAGACACCTTTTCAACACTATCCAATGCAGTATTTAATTCAAGTTTATAAGTTCCTTTATAGCCATGGCAAACCCAGATGTTACCATCATCATCCTGTTCCATAATTCGACTCGATTCATAAAAACCCGGAATTTTTTTATAGAATTTCCATTTACCGTTTTCCTTTTTTAACCAGATTAGACCCATATAAGTTCCTCCTAATAAAAGATAAGGACTTTCTTTTACTTTTTTCAGCAACCATCCTCCCTCACTTTTGGCGATTAAAACCGGTTTATCATCAATAAGTTGATAAAAACCATTCTGGGTCGAAATGAATAATTGGTCATCAATCATTTGCAAATTCCAGATAATATCAGGCAAATTTGCTAATCTTTTATAGGAGTATGCATTACCTTGAAACCCTGAAGGGCCACTCCAATCCGTACGGAACAAACCATGATGCGTGGCTACATATAGTTTCTTTTTATAAATTATTGTGGAATAAACAGAATGGGGTTCTTCGGGGTTAACCGGTAAAATACTAAAAGGCGAAGATGTTTCAACATAATCGACTCCGTTTGAACCGACCCATAAATTCCCTGCTTTATCGCTCATTACACAGTTTATCCGGTTACTCTGCAAGCCATTATGTTTACTCAAATAATTGATCAGATTACCCTGATTATCAACGAATAAAATCCCGTTTTGAATGGTTAAAAAAATATAATTGCCATTTTTTAACAGGATGCCACCTTTTAGCTGGTAATCAGATAATAATTTATCATCCTTAATTTGAAAAGGCCTTGCACCCTTATAATCAACAATATAAACACCTTTCGATTTAGTCCCAATCAAAAAATCCGACCCTTGGTAAGGTAACATAAAAACAATGTCCTTGTTATTAAAAGAATCGGAGAAAGGGGAACGAACTGTATCAAAATTGTTGATATAAAATAACCCCTCGTTAGCCTGAATATAAACCGTATCGCGAACCATGAACGATTCCCTGGTGAGTTCAGGAAATTTAATCACTTTAATGGTATCATCGGTATAAATAAATGTTGCATCCCAGGTGTGATAGACAATACCATATGGTGCAACATGGGTTTGCCAGACATCGCCAAAATTCCGGTATTTTTCCGGTATCTTGTCAAGCAGCGATTTATAAATTAATTTATATTCACTATGATAATCCAGGTAACCAATATCACCCTGGGCTCCTGCGTAAATCCGGTTGTTTTTATCAATGGCAAGCGATATGATATTTGAACCATTTGTAGCGTTCTGAATTATAGTCCAGTTTTGACCATCAAATTCAAGAATACCAAAGTCATTAGCCAGATAAATAATTCCGCGTTTATCCTGGATAATGTCGTGGTTTATGCTTGAAATCCCAATTTCATTTTTCGTATAATTGGTAATGAAAGGAGTGCCAAACATGGTTTCCTGGGACCATAACTTTGCAGTGAAACCCAGTGGTACTATGATACTCAGAATTTTAACGATTATTCCCTTCAAAATCGATAATTATTAAAAGAAACCCTTTCAGATTTAAAAATAGAAAGTATTTTTTAGTTATACAAAAGCTTTTCGTGCTGGTATAACCTGCCGTCAATGCTAATACTCACCAAATATAAACCAGGATAAAGCTCTGTTGTACCTTTGTTCCAGTATATTTTATATTCGCCCTGTTTAACTGGTGCATTTTCGATAATACTGACTACTTTACCCTGAATATTTATAAGCTCAACTTCCAAAGTACCAGAAACAGGCATATTTAAATCAATGTAAAAATCAGTATGAAAAGGATTTGGGTAAACCTTTGAAGAAAAACGATCAGCTGTTGCTTTATCGTTGATTCCGTCAAAATGGGTCACATCATAATGAATATCGTTAATATTATTATCTATCCAGGCAATCCTGTCAGTCAACCAGTTTTTCATGTACAGAATTTCCTCATCGTAATTGGGAACGGTGTAATAAGGAAAATAAAGGCCCTTATCAATTACTGGCCACACTTCGTAATTTCTTTTTAAAGGTTCCTTCAATTCAGCCACCATCTCATCAATTCGTGTAAACAGAGAATCGGTATCTAAAAACTTCTGGCGCAAATCGTGCCATCGGTCCTGAAATAATCTTACCATTTCAGGATCTTCGAACAACCGCTTAATATCAAATTTTGAATTAGACGGGTATTCATACTCCCAGCCTTCAATTTTCGATCCATCCTGCCAAATTGAATTACCAATGGACAAGTCGAAGTCCCATAGCGGACCAAAATTCAGTCGCCCATCGCGATCGTCCTTATCTTTGTACAAATAGGAGCTGAAATAATATGCATCACAGTTCCGGGTAAGCTCCGAAACCACCATATAATCAATCAATGATTGTTGGTTGATATACCTTTGATATCCAATTTGAGGATCTAACCCATCGTTCGAATACAGAACAGATTCATACTGGTTTATAAAATTTTCGATGTATTCCTTTTGTTCCGGTCGAAGATTTTTGTTTGTCGGATAAACTATCTGTATGACGGCATTATTTGGTTTATCATATTTGATAATATAGCCTCCCGTTAAATCAGTGCCTGAAATTTCTTCAGGCCTTAATTTGCCAATATTTACACGACTTGAATCCCGTTTTATTTTTTCGATCATATTGTACAAGCCCAGATATTCACCATTGAAAATAACCTCACAAAATTTCAATCGGGGTGCCCAGTGACCTGTTTTGCGTCCCAATTCATAGGCAATGGCATTTCGTAGCTGACTTCTGTCGGCAAACGGTCCTTGCAAAACCCAATCCGCTTCACGGGGCATTCCTAATATTGAGATACTGGTATCGTTGTAATCGTTGTCCTTCAGTTCAATATCAAATGATTTTTTTGGATATGTTGCCGATGATTCACCCCGCTGCTCTATTTTAATCAGACTATTATATTCATTATAAGCATCACCAGGTTTATTATATTTTCCAGGACCATTATTTATAATTCCCATCCAGGCAGGAACCTCAATACGTTTAAATGGAACTCCATATTCATTGGTTTCAATTACAATAAGTGGCAAAGCCGTTGAATCTAACTGAACGCAACGTTTGTATCGCGAATCGAGATTGAATATATTGTAAGGTTGTCCGGTAAAATCATATACTGCACCATAAACTCCCAAATCAGAGCCGTTAATACTATCATTATGCACCTCAATAGCCAGTATATTTTGGCCTTGCTTTAAATATTTATTAATAAAATCTTTACCCATATAATAACCAGGCACTGAATGAATCTTATCGCGATAAAATTCCATCTCGTGCGAACGATCGGCTAACTGGTTCCAGGTAGTTTTTGTACCCATTTTTCCCATATTTACCCTGGCCAGTTCAACTCCATTTACATAAGCCACAAAGCCATCGTCAAAATCCATTTGAACGATTATTTCATTGTAATTATCAAGATTATCCAGGTTAAACCAGGAACGTGTATAAAGCGAGGTTACCGGTGGTATTACCGTATCAACAGGGTCACCATAGCCAATACAACCGTGGCCAACAAGCCATGAATTATCATTAAAATCCGGCTGATTCCAGTTTGAATCAGGTTCCGATTTCCCTAAGAAATATCTAATATTTCCTAAATCATTTAAAATCAGATTCTGAGCCATAAGAAAATGGCTGTAAAAAAACAGTACAATTATTGGAGCAACTTTTCGCAAAAGGTTCATTCTAAAAAGTTTTAATGGTAAATTACTAAGTGTAATAAATACACCTTTATGCAAAAATAATTTTAATTAATTGAAATCCAATCTATTTTAGTAGAATCACTTAGTGCTTTAAGTATAAAACTGTTTTCACCACTTTTTAAAGATATCTTTTCAGAATTTAATTCTGACCAGTTGTTTTCACCAGCATCGAGTATATACTCTTTGTCATTAACGTTAATCTGAACACTTGCTATTCCATGAATTGCTTTAAGCCTTAAGGTTAGCTGATAATCTTTAGGAGTGACTACATTAAAAGCATATTTTACCCATTCGTCCTCCTGAAGCATAATGCATTGTTCACTGTTCCAGCGCTTTTTATCCAGTACAGAATCCTCTTGAATAAGTTCGACAGGAACTTTTTCGTTAACGCGGTAAAATTTTGAATTTTGGGTAGTATCGTGAATAAACCAGGTTTCGTTAAAATCACCAGGTAAATAATTCTCAGCTTCAATTTTTAAAGGAACTCTTCTGAATATTGCATTTGTCACATCTTCATAAAATTTACAGTTACCGAGTTTTATATTTTCAAGCAGTTCATTAAAAGCTTTTTCAGCAATTTCTGCCGATGGTTTATTACCATCCCGGGTATATGCCGAAATCTGATCCCAATTAGCAGGTTTATTTACAGAGTATGGCGTGTTTTGGGTATCCATTTTTTTCCAGGGCCAGAATGACCAGCCTACATTATTTTTCTCGAAATACTGCGTAGTAGCAAAATAGATAGCATCATTCTTTTCGCCGGTTTCACCAACCCAAATTGGCGTATTTAAGGTATCACGTTTTTTTAGAAAATAACTTATATCGTTCAGATTATCAGGATAATTCCAGCAATAAAAATGAAACTGGTAAAAGGTATTGTCATCAAATGGCTTGCTGAAATGCGACCAGTCGTTGGCCCAGTTCGATCCCTCCAGAGTAATCATATGTTTTTTGTCAATCTTGCGAATTTCAGTTGTCAGCCGTTGATATAATGGCACCAACATATTTCCGTATTCTTTTGATGCACCGGTTCGGTTTGGCAGCGGCTCATTCAGCAAATCGTAGCCGGCCACAGTAGGTTCATCTTTGTATTTATCTACTATTTTCAACCACAGTTTTACCAAATCATCCTGGTGCCGGGTTTCCATAAAAAGCTCTGGTAAATCCTGCCGGCTGTCATCGATGTTTTGACCGGTTTGCCCGCCGGGAGCGCCGTGCATATCAATTATTACATACATTTCATGCTTTTTGCACCATTTTACCAGGTTATCGAGCATGGTAAAACCTTCATCAACAAATTGTGGAATTGAGTCTTCAGTTAAAAACAAACGTGAGTTTAATGCCGGACGGACTACGGTAAACCCCAATTCTTTCATTCTGATAATATCGGCTTCAGTAATATAATTAGCATGAAATTCTTTCCAAAACGCAGTGGCTTTTTCCTCACCAATTAAATCGCTTACTACTTTTTCAATTTTACGCGGACGGTCACCATTATTTCCAAATTTCCACATGTAGCCTTCAGGTAAAAACCAGTTTCCAAGGCCAACACCTTTAAAAAGCACTTTCTGACCCGATTCGGTAACCATATCGTGACCTTCGACATGTAAAAACTCAAGGCCCGATGAAGTTTTTTGGGGTTTACAAGCTGTTGCAACAAATAACAACAAAATAAATCCCAAACTTATAAATAATGAAAAATACCTGAATGAAGAGTTGAAAGTAAATCGTTTCATGACAGTAATGTTTATTAATTTATTATTCCTTCAAAATACATTATAATTTCCAATTTTAAAAACATCGGGCAACCTGACATTCTTTCTCAAGCCCTGATTACATGCCCTTTTCAACATTTTAAAACAAATCGATACTAATACCTGCATTTAAAAATACTGAATTATAATAGGTGTACTCAAGTATATATCCGGTGTTTTGAATATTTGCCCGATATTCATAATTCGCTGAAATTATTAAATGAGTATTTTTATTCAACCGGTGCTTTAATCCGGCACCTAAAATCATTCCAACCTGTTTTGAGGGAGTATTGGATACCAAATTACTATCAATAACATAACCATGAATAAATTTCGTATATCTATCAATTTGATAGGTATAATTTTTTAAACTACTAAAATTAAATCCCCCATAAAAGAATGGTGTAATCAATTTTTCAGGAAAAGTATATTGAACCGTAAACGGAATTCTGATAATGGAATAGGCTGTTGAAATTTTATCATCATAAGGTTTGTTATAAGTTGGGGTAAAATTATATTCTCCATAAAATGAATTTTGGGAAATACTTAAACCAAATGAATAACTCCACAAATAAAGAATTTTTTTCGCTTGAACCCTTATATTTATTCCTAAAGCAGGCATTAAATTCAGGCTCGTGCCCGAATAATCTTTCATATTTTGGAATGATGCACTATAACTTAAAACCGGTTCAATGGAAATTTTTGATTTTGTCGATTTTTTATAAACCATACAATCATAATCAGAGCATACTGCGTGATGGTATTTCTCAGTAATATCGATTAATGATTTATAACTGTAATTGGTATTATTAATACTTTTATTCAGTCCTTTTGCATCCTGAAATAAGTAAAGAAGCGTTCCTTTATACAAATTAGATTTAACAAGGCTTTTTTGTCCATGATCATCTACATATTCTTTCTCATCATTCGACAGGATATTCATTTTATTATCTTTTTCAATAAAATAATAATCTTTATCCCTGTCTTGATAATAATAAAGGTCTACTATCCCATCAACCAGTATTTCGACGAAAGCATAAAATTCATTACCGCCAATGGAAATTTTCTTTGAAACATATTTTTTTTCAGGATCAATCTGATAAAAAATTAAATCGTTTGGAGTGTAGATTGTCGGCTTATCTCCAATATTTAATGTGAATTCACAGGTTTTGCTATTATTTATATTCGATTTAACATTGATAAATCCACGGATTGAATCATTGGCTTTTGTTAATATTATTCCTTTTTTATAATCGTTTTGACTAAAACCAAAGGAAATACCTGTAAAAATTAAAAGTAACAAAAGCTGAAATTTTTTCATTTATTAATCTGGTTTGACTTTAAAAATTTATTTTGTTAAATAAATGTTTTTTTTTGATTAAGAAAAATTATGGCCGAATTACAATTTTTCGATCAAAACTTACGGTTATACTTTGCACCTTACCGTTCCGGCTAAAAATATCAGCACTATTATCAGAATTTAATGTTAAGCCCTTAATGGTTTGTGTTCCGGATTCAGAATTTATGATAATGGAATTGGCATCAGCCAGTCTGTATTCTATCGGAATCCCACAATAGGTGAATTTCAAATGTCCCAATGAACCTGCAATAATAAATTCTGATTTACGCAAAAGTACCGGATTAAATAAAATTACTCCTTCCTTAATTATGACTCCGAGTTCTCCAAAACGGGAAATAAAATCTTCTTTTACCTGACCGGTCATACCGGGTTGTTGAACACCGGCAAAGCCCGGAGTATGCGAGTAAGGATCAATTGGGAAAGCGCCATACTCTGCCGGGTTTTTAGTTACACCCAAACCAGCACGAACCTGGTAATAATGGGCACCCAGTTTTTCAATAGTTTCTGCATGTGCTCCATTATCAATGGCAGCATAAAAATTTTCCTGAACGGCCAGTAATAATTTTGACACCATATGCCAGTATATACTTCCTAAACCCTCATATTTAAAGAATGTACCCGACCTTCCGGTAAACTCCCTATGGTTAAATACTTCGAAATAAATATTACAAACGATATCAATTTCGCTCGAATCAATGTCGTTCGCCTCCATTAACATTTCGCGTAACTGATTGGCATTTCTTATAATACCATTAAAATGCACCTGCCCGTTAATATCTTTTTCAATAATGGATTTATTACCTGAATTTAATTGTGCAACCAGGTATTTTGAGCTGTTAACTTTGTCCATTGGGACAATATTTTTAGCCAGAAACGCCGGTAATTCTTTATCAGGATATAAGGTATAGCTATTCTGATCGGCCCGGTACATGCCACTATTCCGTAAAGCATCCAGTACTTCAACTGCCTCCTCAGGTTTTAAGAAACCGGAACTTAACAAGGCAACCTGGCCTTCGAGCATATCAGTCAGATAATGAATTTCAATACCACTTTGCGCAAGTTCTATTAAATTGTAGGCATGGTACAAACCGTTCTGCTTTTTATTGCTGGCTATGGTACCATCAATAAATAATAATACGGTATCTAAAAATGCTACCAAATCGGTTGATTCAAGAGCATTGGTTTTTCCGGAAAATCCGTTTTGATAAACAGAATTACGATATTGGGTTCCGGCATCTCCCAGTTTATCTACAATTTCCAATCGTTTTCCACTGTTAACTATCCCAGTAAAATGCTTATTCTGGCTGAATATTGAATCCAGTTCTTTAAAGAAAGAAATGACCTCAGCAGATATTTCAAAAACCGGTTTTCCTGATTTTGCAAACAGGTTCTTAATAAAACTGATGTACCGGCGCATGTAATAAACCGTAACCATTGATAAGCCATAACCCACTAAAGCGTTGTTTGCATCATTCCATTCGGGCCGTTGGGTATTTAGCCAGATACCACCATTGGGAACAAAGTTGCTTAACTTTGCAAACAAGGGAACCAATAATTTTTCAGCCAGGTTCGATTTATATGGCTCATTGTTAGTTCCAAATACCAGTTTTCCGTCGGAACCAAATTGTTTAACCCTTTCTCCCACAATCTTTTCGATATTATCATCGTATTCGATGGTATCATAAGGATTTTTTACAATATCGTTGTACTTTTTAATACGATAGGGAACATTGGCATATACAAATACCTTTTCACTAAGCAGTTCAGCCAGTTTGCCTGCATGAAATTTATCAGATAATTCCAGAAGTTTTTGCAGATAAATTATCTGATGATCGCCCCAATAACCAATGTTTGACCATGGATCTTCGGGGTCAAGAATTTCCCAATCGATACCGTTTTTGGTCACACGATAAGGATTATAACCATCAACCGTAGATGCATTAACAAACTTTGCAATTATACCCTCGATAAAATGAGGAAATGAATATGATAACGCTTCCCAGTTTTGAAATATATCGCGCCAGTTCCCCTGGTAATTCAGTTTCTTGCTGCCATCTTCCTTTTTAACATCAATCTGGAAGAAATTCCATGGGCGGCTTGGGTCACCGTGCCGGCGACTAAAAGTTAATGGCAGATATTCCATGGTAATCCTTACTAAATCAGCATCATTAGTTGAATTAACTTTGGTAAGTAATTCCGAATATGTAATAGCGTTGGGCAACTGGTTAAGCATCTGTTTATGCCTGTCTGCCACAATTGCATTTATAACCTGAACATACTCCCTGAAATCGTTGTCTGGAATATGATAATCATCGAAATAAATACCTCCACGCATAATATTGAACATGGTATTTGACAGATGCCGATAAGCGCTTAGCTCATCTGCTGAAGTTTGAAATCCATCCGCATTGACAATCAACTTTGACAGGTTTTCGGTGCTTTCCTGAATATCGGAACTTACCTGGTTGAGTATCCCTGATGTATATTTAAGGTGGCTGATAAGCTTTACTACCTGTGATTGATTCTG
Organism: Bacteroidales bacterium; assembly: GCA_046704385.1. Classification (GTDB taxonomy): domain Bacteria; phylum Bacteroidota; class Bacteroidia; order Bacteroidales; family SZUA-534; genus GH45. Next base: position 73,226 of record JBJKSB010000074.1, read on the forward strand.
GCTTACTTCAGCAACAATAATCCACGATTTTTTCGCTTCAGGTTCAAGAGCAAACTCACTGTTTACAAAATAAGCCCCTCTGCGCCCTTTTATTACCTTTTCAGTGTTAATATCATGTCCTTTTGTAAATTCCTCCAATTGAACTTCTGAAAGCAAAAAGTGCTTCACATCTAAACCTTTACTCCAAACTACAGATGCTTTCAATGCTTCGCTGGGTTCGGCCTTATCTGTAAGTATGGAACTTAAGGTATAAATTCCGAGACTGGAATCTTCAATTAATTCACACTTTTTATAACCGTCAACCAGCGTACTCATGTTGGTTTGCAAGCCGGTATTAACTCCATATGGCAATATATTGCGTAAGCCATCAACAACTTCAATGGTAACTGACTGCCCGCTTTTGTTAATTACCCACGATTCCTTAACAAAACCAAATTTATCGCTGTTTTTCCAGGCATAACAAAATGTAATCCCCAGTGTTTCATTTTGTTCCTCAAATACTACTTTATTTCCCAGAACATTTTTATAGATATTCCGCTTTAGTTTGTAAGCGCCCTGATAGTTATTAGTAAATGGTTGCCATAAAAAATCCTTACCCTCTTTTTTCACAAAAAGTATGGAAACCGGACCGGTGGTATCATTTGAGTCGTGAATTTTATCGTCGGTATAATAAGGGAACAGCGAGTTTTCACGGTCTTTTCTACCACAGGTTAATCCTCCATTCGATGACAAAAACATCCAGTGATCGGAATCACTTGTAATGGTCATGAAAAATGGGGGCATACTGTCGTAGTTCTCAATTTTGTAATATTTTTCTCCTTCAAAATCAATTAACCTACCATCAACTTTTTGATTTTCAACGTTTAACTGTGTGTTTCCTGCAAAAATATTTTTCATTTTTTTGAATTTTAGCTGTTCTCGATTTCAGTATACTTACTTCAATTGCCTGTTTTCCCCCTTTGGCTGTAGCCATCTCCCCCTGGGGAGAACACAATAACCAGATTTATTAAAAACCTAAACTTCCAGTTTCCAAATGATCTGACCAATGTGTATTCTCTTCTGGGAGAGGTGCCCGCCACGGCGGGCGGAGAGGGAAAAGTTCAATTCATTTTTCAATTCTAATTATAAAGATAAAAACGTTTCTCTTTATTGCTTACTTTCACATCAAAATATCCCGGTTCAGCGATCCATTTATTACTTGCATTTACAAATTTAAAATCATTCACATTTAATGTAAATGAAACTTTTTGCGATTGTCCGGGTTCCAGTTCAATTTTGGTAAAACGCTTTAGTTGCTTTACAGGAGGCGCAATTGAGGCTACTTCATCTTTCAAAAACAGCAATACAGCCTCTTTGCCTTTCACTTTACCTGTGTTTGTAACTTCAAACTCTACCGTTAAATTATCATTCATTGAAATGGAATCGGAACTTAAAGTAATATCAGAATAATTAAAGGTAGTATAACTTAGACCAAATCCAAATTCATATTGCGGAGTAAAACCATTTAACCCAAAATTCACATCACGTTCATCTGATAATTGATGGTCGTAAGTCCATAATGATCCTGAATAGCGAGGATAAGTATATGGGAGTTTAGCGCTTGGGTTTATATCACCAGCGATAATATCGGCCAGTGCCCTTCCGCCTTCGTTGCCAGGTAAAAATGCCATTATTATTCCACGGGCCAGGGGTTCAATTTTGCGGATCACCCGCGGGCGTCCTTCCACTAATACCAGAATCACGGGTTTTCCGGTTGCAGCGAGATTATTCACCAACTGTATCTGTATTTCGGGCAAATCCAATTCATTGATATCGCTGGGCTTTTCAGTTGCAGGTTTTTCTCCTACACAAGCAACGATAACATCAGCATTTTTTGCTTTACGGACTGCCTCATTGATATAATCGCCATCTATATAGCCGGAGCCACGGGCAAAACTGATATTCTTGCTACCAAATTTTGTTTGTAGCGCCTGATAAATCGTTAATTTGTCGCGGTCGTTATAGGCAGTATCCTGACCCGACCATGTGCGCGACCATCCACCGTCAAGATAATTTATAGAGTTTGCGGCTACGCCTGTAACCAGTATTTTTTTATCCCTTTTCAGAGGAAGAATATTCTTTTCGTTTTTAAGCAAAACCATACTCTCACCAGCAACCTGCTTATTAAACCCCGTTGATTTCGCTGAAGCAAATTCCGGATACTGGTGTTTTTCAAACATAACATCGTCAAAAATTCCGGATTTAAACTTCACGTAAAGTATACGGTGTACCGCATCATCAATTCGTGACATGGGAACTTCGCCATCTTTTACAAGGCTTACCAGGTTTTCAGCAAAACTGGCATCGTAAGGTTCCATACACATATCGAGACCTGCCAAAACTGATAACTTTACTGCTTCGCGTTCGTCTTTAGCCACTTTATGCACCCCATATAAATTATCGATGTCATTCCAATCGGAGACTACAAATCCTTTAAAATGAAGTTCTTCCTTTAAAAGTTTGGTAATCAGATTGTAATCGATATGACAAGGCACACCATTCAAAGCACCTGATGAAATCATTATAGTAAGCATGCCGTTATCAATGGCATTTTGGAAAGGCGGCAATAAAATCTGCCGGATATAATTTTCGGGCATCAGTACCGGTGAACGGTCTTTTCCATTGTATGAAGCACCATAGCCCAGGAAATGCTTGCCACACGAAAGGGTTTTATTATAAGCCCCTGGGTCATCTCCCTGAGCCCCTTTGAGCATGGCTGCTCCCATTTGGGTCACCACATAGGTATCTTCTCCGAAACTCTCATAAATTCGTCCCCACATAGGCTGACGGGCAACATCAAGTACCGGCGCATAGTTCCATGGAATTCCACTTGCCTTTAGTTCGTATGAAGTTATATCAGCCACATGTTTTACCAGATCGGTATTAAAAGTTGCCGCAAGGTTAATTTCATGAGGAAACAGAACCGAACCGGCTGTATAATTAGCCCCGTGTACCGCATCAATTCCATATAAAACCGGAATACCCAGCCGGGATCCTTCTTTTACTTGTTTCTGCACATATCCAATATAGTAGCGCCATTGTTTTGGAGTTAATGGGTAGGTACCCAGATTTTGCACTGATCCGGCTCCCCATTTACACAATAATTCTTTGGTTTTAACCGAATCGAAAATCAGGGTATCACGAAAAGAATAGAAAGGGCCTTTTAATAATGCAGGTAATCCAATGTTTAACATCTGGCCTGCTTTTTCTTCCAGAGTCATTAAACTCATTAAGCTGTCAACTTTAGAATCAATTGGGTCGGAAGTCTTTCCCGGATTAACGTTACAGCTGTTAAATACTATCTGACAGACAAATGGAATTGCCATTAGTAGCGCTTTAGCGGAAATATGTTTATTTAAAATCTTCATTAAGGGTTACGGTTAATAGTTAAAAATATAAAATGAATAAAATTTGCAATGAGATACTGTATTACCGGGTAAAATATTCAGAGTACCAGGAAAACCTGATACTCTGAACCATTTTTTCTATGTATAGAATAATAGAATTATTCCTCAGCTAAAAATGGAATGTTTGCTGTTGCAGCATTACCTGCTGTATCCGCAACATAAATAAATAACCTGTATTGTCCGACAGAATCAGGTGCATGAAGTTCCATACTGCTTCCACCCAATCCATGAAAACTGGTTGCCGGACGTGATTCAAAATCTCCGCCCCAACCCAGATCAGTGCTTTCAGGTAATATTTCCCACGTAAAAGTCAGGCTATCCTTGTCATAATTCGTGTAATAAACTTCCGCATTAAAAGGTTTGCTTACTTTCAATTTTACATTACTATAAGCATTTTTACCTTCAATCAGGAATGAATCAACAGACGGACAACGGTCTGCAGGCCATTTGCCTGTCCAGATATGGTGCATTACATCCACCGTTTCGGTTTTATTTCCATTATCAAGAAACATTCCGTACCAGGTTGGAGTAAGCTCCTGTTTTTGTCCCCAAAGGAAAACATATGAACCCAAACAATTTACAGAGTCAGCTTCAATGGCCACTTTATAACGATGTGCAAATGATTCAGCTTTTTCCTTACTGGTTGACTCAATGGGTGCACCCCACTCTGTTTTAGCTACTTCCCAATGGCCGGTGGCACCCCATTCGGTGATCATATAAGGTCCGGTCCAACCTGCATCGGCTATACGTTTTTGTACATTTACAATATCAGCATACATCTGAATTGAAAGAAAATCGATATCGGTGCAATGCTCCTTAATGTAATCCACTTCACGTTTGCCAATACCTGCGGTTGTTGTGGTAGTAACATGGTTGGGGTCAATTTTATGAATCATTTGTGAAATACGATTCACTTCATCATAAATTTTCAAATCTTTCTGCCCAAGGTTTAATTCATTCCCGATGGCCCATCCTAATAAAGCAGGATGGTCTTTAAGCCTTTCCACCTCACCTTTCAGATAATTGAATTGCTTATTTACAAAAGCGGTATCATCATAACTAAAGCCATGGCGTTCGCGTCCAACTTCAAGCCCCATTAAAACTTTAAGGCCGTATTGCTGAGCTTCATCCAAAATATCTTTGGCATCGCGTTGCCCGTTTTCGGTTCGCCAGGTTCTGAACGAATTCGCCCCATTTTCTGCAAGCGCTTTGATATTTCCAAATTCCAAACCGGCACCCTTTACGAAAAACTCTTTACCATCAACATACAAACGGTTTTGTCCCAATTCGTTCTTTTTGAGCTCCACTTTAACAGGACCATTTTTTTTAACCGTAGTTGTACATGAGCTAATCACGATCATGCCTAATAAAATAATTATTAAATATCTCATCTGTTTCATAATAAACTTTATATTAATGCTTTATTAAAGCAGTTTCAATCTCCTCAAGCGATTTTCCTTTGGTTTCAGGAATGTATTTCATAATAAACAACAGTCCAAAAGCGCAAATCACTCCAAATATGGCAAAAGTTGTCCCCGATCCAAACGATGCTAATTCAATAGGAAATATGGTTACCACCAATGCACTCACAAGTGCATTAAAAGTACCAGCAACCGAGATTGCCAAACCGCGAATACGGTTAGGAAAAATTTCAGCTAATAAAGCCCAGGTTACCGGTCCCAGTGATATAGCAAACGAGGCAATAAACAACAGTATTCCAATGAGCACCAAAATTGCATTCATATTGATACTGTTTTTCAGGATATCGTTTTTATAACCTTCGTAGTAAGTGCCCAATTGAGACTCTACATCGCTAAAGAAAGCAATTTCACTGGAATATTCTTTATCTTTTAAAGCGGCTAAACCCTGAGTTACAGTTGCAAATTCCTCACTGGAAACATTATTTTGGTTCAGTTCAGATGTAATCAGACTAACTGCTTTGTCAGTAATTTTATAATCGGCCTCATAAAAAGCAAAAGCTGAAAGCGAATAAGCGAGGATAATACCGATTAAACCGACAATAAGTAAGGGTTTTCGCCCAATACGGTCGATCAGGAACATGGCAACTATTGTAAATACAAGATTAACTATACCAATAATTACAGCTTGCATAAATGCAGCATCACGTCCGCCCCCGGCTGTTTCAAAAATAATTGGGGCATAATATAAAATAGCATTAATCGCTGAGAGTTGTTGCAGCGAGGCAATACCCAAACCGATAATCAAAATCCATCTCATTTCGCGGGTAAAAAGCTCTTTAAAATAAGCTTTTGGCCGGTTTTTATCCTTTTCAATATTATCTTCAATTTCTTTCAATGTTGATGCAGCATAAGCTTCGCCACCAATACGAATCAATACTTTACGTGCTTCGTCAACCCTGTTTCGCTGTGCCAGCCATCGCGGACTGCCCGGAATAAAAAATAACAATACAAAGTACAATAATGCAGGAATAACCCCAACGCCTAACATCCAACGCCAGTTTAAATCGGGATCGATAATTGCTTTATTAATAAAAAAGTTAGAGAAAAAAGCTACGGAAATACCCAGCACAATATTTAACTGATTGATTGAAACCAGCGTACCCCGGTACTTTTGAGGAGCCACCTCAGCAATAAACATTGGAGCTACCAAAATAGCCATACCAACACCTAAACCTCCTAAAATACGGGCCACAATAAAAAATGTAAAGTTACTGGTAAGAGCTGTTCCTAAGGCACAGAAGGCAAATAATGTTGCGGTTCCCAGTAAGACTATTTTTCTACCATATTTATCCGCTAAAATTCCTCCTATAAAATTACCAACAATTGAACCCACAGTAAGTGAGCTAACTGAAAATCCAAACCAGAAAGAGGTTTGCGACAGCCCGAATATACGGCTATAGTAAGGTACAGCTCCTGAAATAACAGCGCTGTCAAATCCAAGTAAAAATCCGCCCAAAGCTACTATCAGGGCAATCAGTACTATGTACAATTTGTTAATTTTTCCTTCCATTTAATTAGTTGTTAGTTAATTGAATAATTATAGATAATATTTAAATCTTGATAAATTTCAGTGTAATCAGACTATCATTGGTTTTTAACTGCAACAGGTAACTTCCCTTTTTAATATCCATAACATTAATAGCATTGTTATTCAAATGTCCTGATTTTACACGTCGTCCTGCTATATCGGTAACAGTATAAGTTACCTCAGCCGGTGCATTCTTAATATATAAATAATCGGAAGTTAACGTTGGGTATACCTGTACCGATTTCATACTTAATTCCGGTTGTAAACTTATTGTTTTAATTGAATCGGCAAAAATCATTCTTCCAAGGTTAAAACCACCTTCTACAATTTCTACCCGCAACAGTGTATCAGTTTTATCCAAATCTAAATCTTTTAAATAGACAGATGAAAATGAACTCCACGATCCTGTTGAAGGAACCGAAATAATTCTTGATTTATCCACACCATTAAACAACAACCTGAATTTGCCCGTGGTATTTGGCGATGCAATCCTGATCTCGGCATCGTAAGTTTTGGCTTCTTCCACATTAACTGTATACTCCAGCCACTCACCGGTTTCAATCCAACCCACATTTTCAGAACCATCATTTGCTTCGGTATCCACACCCTCATCCTGCCGTGAGCCTGTTCCCTGGTTATCCGGTTCACTATCGTGATAGGCAACACCTTCGCCCCCAAAATCGTAGTTAACCGATTCAATGGTTCCTGGTATAACCTGTGGTTGAGTCGGATCAGGATATGGCAACTGCCTGATAATCTTAACGTCTAACGAAGCACTATCTAATCCACAGGCGTTTTCAGTTATAACTTTTATTGTTCCGTCGTGTGTACCCCAATTCAGATAAACCACATTAGTATCGGTTGATAGGGTTGATGAAACCATTGAAGGCAATGTCCAGGTATATGTAGTATTTAACGCTGGCAACACGGAATATTCAAGGTTTTCTTCATTCGCATCTACCAGCTCATTCCCAAAAATTTGAAGTGGATCAATTTCAACCGGTAGTTCTGTAGTATAGGTATCGCATGATGAGGTAATATCGCAAGTCACAGTTCCGGCACTACAACCCCAATCCACCACAATCTGACTGGTACCTTGTCCGCTAACAATAGTAGCATTATCAGGAACTTTCCAGTTATAAACATTTTCATTGGATTCAACAGTTGAGTAAACCAATCCTTTTTCGGATTTAATAACATTGGTTTTACCCTGAATTTCCGCCTTTGCATTTAACTGATAAACTCTCACATAGTCGACCATCAATTGTTGTGGAAAAACGGTTGAAGTATTTGGACTTCCGGGCCAATTTCCTCCCACTGCAAGATTCAACAATATGAAGAAATTTCCGTGGAATTCACTTAAGAAATCGGAAGTGATATTTGCTTTGTAATAGGGTATGCTGTCAACAAACCATTGTATTGAGGTTGAATCCCATTCAATACCAAACACATGAAAATCATCGTTAAAAATCCCCTGGGGAAGTTGGTAATTACCACCCCAGTGCTCATACACATTATTGGCATTCGAAAAATGAATAGTTCCATACAATTTATCATCGCGACCTTCGCCCCCACCAATAATTTCCATTATATCAATCTCACCGCATCCAGGCCAACTAACACCTTCTTTAATAGTATTATTCATCATCCAGAAAGCCGGCCAGATACCCTGACCGTAAGGAAGTTTCATTCGGGCCTCAATTTTTCCATATTTCCACGACAGTTTATTATTATAGGTAATCAAACGTGCCGATGTATACTGGCTGCCACTATAGGATTCCTTACGTGCTTCAATTATTAACATACTGTCCTGAACTCTTGCATTCTCCAGCCGTTTATTGGTATAATACTCAAGCTCGTTATTGCCCCAGCCTCCACCACCAACTTCGTAAGTCCAAATAGTTGAATCCGGTAATCCAGAGTAGTTAAACTCTTCACTCCATACTAATTCATAGCATGATTGAGCGAAAGTATAACCTACAGCAAATAACTGAATTATAGATATTAATATAAACAATTTTATTTTTTTCATGACCTTATAATTAACATTTCACCTTATAAATTAATCAGCACCAAAGCATTTAAGTAAATTCCTAAGGAATAATTTGTAAATATACTATTTATTATGTTCAGTAATCATATCACCTGAACTGCTTTGTTTTTCAATCATTTCAAGTGTCAATCCGCCAGTTTCAGGTAAATACCTGTTACCCCAAAAAATTCCAACCAAGGCAATAATTGAATATATTAAAAATATTACTGACGGGTAGGCAACAAATTTATAAACCTGCGTTGTTAACCCGAAATCTGCAAAAAAATCAAATACTGGAATATCACCTGTTGCCAGAGTAACCATGGTATGAAGAAACAAACCAGCAATAATACTAATACTTACGCCAAGCCCTCTGATTCGAAACGGAAAAATTTCTGAAATAATTAACCAGGAGAGCGGCCATAAACTAATTGAAAAAAATACTATATAATTAAAAATTAAAAGCAAAACTATCCATGGCATAATGGATCGCAGTACCAATTTAAAAACAAAAACAATACAGAGTGCAATTAAAGAAATTATAAGCCCTTTCATTCCAATTAAAAAGAGCTTTCGTCTTCCGGTTTTTTCAATCAAAAACATTCCGGTAAATGCTGACAGTAATATCACCAAACCAATAATTAATGCCGGTGATATTTCAGCAACATATAATTTGAGTCCTGTTTTTAAAAACATGGAAGGAAAATAATATATAATTGCGCTAATGCCCAATAATTGCTGTATTACCATAATCCCTATCCCGATTTTAAAAGCCTTTTTATTTCCTGCATTAAAGAAATCTGCAAAATAATGCCGCTTCTTATTATCTGATTTAATAGCAGTTTTATATTGGTTTATAATCTGTTCAGCCAGGTTTCTGGGTTCAATCTTATTTAAAATCTGATTACCCTTTTCATAATAACCTTTATGTAATAAGAAACGTGGGGATTCTGGCACGAATAACTGTCCAATAAAAATAATTATAGTGGGGAAAACACCTGTATAAAACATTCTTCGCCATAAAAAGGGATATAATTCGTCAGTAAAAAAGAAGGTGGTAATGTGAGCTAAAACAATTCCCAGTATAATCATTAAGTAAAAGGAATATACAGTATTACCCCTGATAGATGTAGGGCTTATTTCGCCCAGGTAAACGGGAATTACTGTTGAAGTTATTCCAATAGCAATACCAACTATAAAAAGACTGAAAATCAGAAAAACCAAATTAGGTGATGCCCCTGATAGAACGTTTCCAAAAGCGTAAAGAATACTGGAAACTATCATAAAATTTTTGCGGCCATATTTATTTAACATATAGCCGGTAGCCAGAGCCCCCAATATTGAACCTACCAATATCGCAAGGGTAACCCACTCCATTTTTGGATAAGACAAATCATACCAGCATTGTTTCACTAATGGGAGTATTCCTGAAATAATACCTGAATTAAATCCTAATAACAGTCCCCCGGACGATGCAATAGCAATAGTAGTATAAGTTGAATATCTTTTTGATGTAATCGGATTCCCCAAAATAAAGGGTATTAATTCAATTATTTTAAATAATAATAAAACTTAATGTATTCATTAGCAATATGTTACCCCAATATAAACTATTGCTGATAAATACGAACATAATCTATTTCAAAGATGGCAGGAAAATTATTATCATTTACACCTAATTTTCCACCCCAATCGCCGCCAACAGCTAAATTCAATATCATATAAAATGGCTTGTCAAAAGGCCAGTTATCCTGATTCGCATCTTTTGGCTTATTATAAACCAAAGTTACATTCTCTTCATTATCAAGGTAAAATTTTAATTGATCGGGTGTCCAGATTAATCCATAGGTATGAAATTCCTTATCAAGATCGGCAACCATAATCCCACCTGAACTAATTTGTGTACCATTGCGGTGATTATGAGCTTTGCAATGAATGGTAAAATATACAGTATCGGGAGCATAGCTTACATTTTCCATGATATCGAGCTCACCACTTCCCGGCCAGCCATATTTTCTTGTATCACCTAACATCCAAATGGCAGGCCACAACCCATTCCCTTTATTTTCAGGTATTTTTGCCCGAATCTCAAATTTACCATAAGTAAACTTTTGAATTCCTGTCATCCTGGTTGATGAATAATCTCCGGCCTGCTGGCCAGCGCCATCGTGCCTGGCAACAATTTTAAGCGTACCTTCACTAATATAGCAATTATCACCTGCGGTATAATTTTCGAGTTCATGGTTACCCCAACCATGTTTGCCGGTTTCATAAACCCATTTTGTCGAATCAGGTTTAGTACCCTGGTTGAATTCATCACTCCATACCAGCTTATAATTATTCTGTGCAATAAGTTTATTTATGCTGGCAACATATGCTAAAATTAATAGTAAAACTAAGGATAATTTTTTCATGGTTAGACAAATTAAGATTTACAGGACAAACGGCACGGAAATAAAGTTTAGTAGAAAAAGTCCCGGTATAAACAATCAAAACTTTCCCGGGACTTTTTAACTACACCTTGTAAATTTTATGAATTATTTAACAACTAATCTTTCTGAACGGTCACCTACATTTACAATGTACAAACCTGAATTCAGATTAGTAATGTCCATAATTTGGGTTCTTTGGGTACTTACAGTACTCATTACCAAACTACCTGTTGCGTTATAAATGTTGATAAGGTCTCCAACATTTGACTGCACAGCTACTTTACCAGAAGCAGGGTTTGGATACATTCTCAACGCCTGATCTTTTGTAGAATGCACAGAAACCTTTTGTTCTTCAAGGCTAACGTTATCAATATATACAATATCATTTGCCTGAGCTAGAAGAAATGCAAATTTAGGAGTTGAATTATCCTGCATTTGATCAACAGTAAATGTTAAGGTATAAGTGGTTTGCTCAGTGGTAATGTCGAGATCCCATTTTGATCGATAATCACCGTTAGCATCCAAATACGCACCTTCATCATCAGAAAGTCCTAATTGTTGATAAGAATTAGCCGGATCTTCAATGGTAAGACAAATGGTACGATCAGCATCAGCCCAGGCATCAAAAGTTGCAACATAGGTAACATCATTTTCCAATGTAAAATCCCATTGTTCAAGCTGCATTTCCCAATTTTCATCTAATGTAGTTTCCACCGGAGTAACAGTTGCAACTCCATTAATTACTTCTGCTGCGCCGCCATTATCAGTCCACATACCCCATGTTCCGGTTTCTCTGGCTCCTAAAACGCCATCCGTGTCAAATCCACCATTTTGCAATAAATTTTGTGCCTGTACATAGCTTACAGCTGTTAATACTAATGCACCGAGTAAAAATTTTCTCATACTGTTTAGATTTAAATTTGTTAATAAAATAAAAAATTGTTTTTACTAATAATTGCTCTATATTATTGAGTTTAAGATTAGTTCAAGATTTATAAATATACTTATCATAAAATTTTCAGAAAAGCAGAATACTGTTAATCTCTACAAATTTTCATCAGCTAATTACTTATTGCGACATTAACAGTATTCAAATTCCAATTTCAATCAATCATTACAAAAATCTAAAAATCTATATTTATTAATATCCTTCATTTTGTTTAAAATCGGGGAAATCACCATAGGAATTCATTTCATCCTGAGGTATTGGGAATAACCCATGTGTAGACACACCAGGTTTTCCAGTAGTATAATTTAAACCACCCGCATCATAGGCTTCACCGGTAAGTTCTTTTTGTGCATCACCCCAACGTACTAAATCAAAATAACGGTCACCTTCAAGACACAATTCCAACTGACGTTCTTTCTTGATATCAGTAAATAATTGATCACCTGAAGAGGTAACATCAGCCAGCTTAACCCTTGAGCGAACCTGGTTCAAATAATTGCGTGCCTGTGCATCATCACCTGTTTTGTTGTAAGCTTCAGCAAGCATTAATAATACATCGGCATAACGCAACACCCCAATATTCTGATTCACCTGTGTCTGGCTTAGTACGTAAGCTGCACGAGCTGAGTGTTTGCGGTCATAGTATCCTGTAATCACATTCTCCCAGTTAGGTACAACACCTGCGGTATCAAGTTGATAATTAATAGTATCGTAGTATAAAATTGAAGCATGTTTGCGAATTGCATCACCCATGGCATCAAAAGCATCAACTAATTTTTGAGTAGGCGAATTCATTCCCCATCCTGCTTGAAAAACTCCGTCAGGTAAGGCTGGAGTGTTACTACCAAAAGCGCGTGGAGACACTAGTGTAGCCAGTGCATTACCATTATTATCCGGTCCATTCCACGAAGCAGCACCTTTATCAGTCATATTAATTTCAAAAATGGATTCAACTCCGTGAGGGTTTCCCGGATTAAAAATATTATCATAGTCTGTTTCCAGTTTATAATGCCCGCTGTTTACAACATTCATAAGAACATTAATGGCATCATTATATTTACCTTCGTACAAGTATACTTTTCCAAGTAATGTTTGCGCTGAACCTAAGGTTGCATAACCGTTGTCCGGATCTTTAAAACCATTTCGCACAGCCAAACCCAAACCATCGTGAGTCAGATCAATAGCTGCTTTTAAATAGCCTTCAGTGGCAGCCCAGGTTTCCTCAATTGTTGAACGGGGATATTTGCTGTTTATACCAGGTATATCGTCAATAATTGGTAAACCTCCGAACATACGTGCCTCTTGAAAATAAGCCATACCTTTAAGGAAATAAGCATTTGCCACAGCCAAAGAACCTAAACTTGATGTTGGGTCAGCATAAGCAATAATTGCATTTGAGCGGGTGTTCATCCGCCACCATAATGAATAAAAATCCTTAAGGTTTTGCTCGGCATCTTCAACCGGATCAACCTGAAAACGGTCGGCAACCTGGTAACCTTTTTGGTCGGTATCAGAACCACCGCCGGCAATAGCATCATCGGAAGTTATACTTCCCCACATAAATGTGCTCCCACCCCAAATAATGTGCTGGAAAGGGTCGTAGGCCCCATTCAGGGCTAATAACATCTGCTCATCGGTTTGATAGAAAGTTTCTACCAATTCCCGTCCATCAGGCTTAACATTCAGGTCCTCCTCGGTACATGAGTTAAGTAACCAAAGCCCAAACAGTGCTGCTAATATTTTATATGTTTTCATATTTTTCATTTTTTTTGATTAGAAATTAACCTGAACACCGAAGGTATTTATTGTTGAAGTCGGATAATTACCCATATCTACACCTAACCAACTGTTATCGGATGTAGCATTACCCACTTCCGGATCAAGACCCGGATATTTGGTAAAAGTAAGCAGGTTGGTACCGGTATAGTAAATTTTCAACTTACTGATGCCAACTTTAGATGTCCATTTTTCAGGAATAGTATATCCGATTGAAAGATTTTTCAACCTGAGATAATCTCCGTCATATACATATAATGATCCAATCTTGTAACTATCAGCCTTTAAATAAACTGCTCTTGGATATTTGTCAGAGGTACCAGGACCTGTCCAGCGATCTTCGAACCAAACTGAAGTACGGTTGGTTTTTAGATTATCGGTACGATAACTGGCCCAGAAAATTTGGTTTCCGGTAACACCCTGGAAGAAAGCCTGTACTTCAATACCTTTGTATTCAAGACTAAGGTTCAATCCATAATACCAATTAGGCAATGGTTTTCCTAACATAGTTCTGTCGTCAGGATCAATCCGGCCATTGTTGTTCAGGTCAGCCCATTTAACATCACCTGGTATAGCAGTTCTTTGAATAGGTCTGCCTGTTGAATCGTTAATATAATTATCAATTTCATCCTGAGTTTGGAATACTCCTAATGCCTGGTATCCATAAAAATACCAAACCGGCATTCCTGGTTCATATTTTGAAACATTACCTAACTGACCTATACCCGAACCTTCTTTTCCGCCAGGTACTCCAAATTGAGTTACTTCATTATGCAGGTATGAAGCATTAGCTCCAATCGAATATTTTAAATCTGAAACATTACCCCTGTAAGTAGCTGAAAATTCCCATCCTTTGTTGGTTACTTCACCATCATTAACTTTTGCAGTACCAACAAGTCCGTTGTCTAATGGTTGATCCGATTTATCTGCTAACTGGTTGGTTGTAACTCTTTTGTACCAATCAACTGTAAATAATAAAGCATTATCAAAAAATCCCAAATCAGCACCCAGGTTACTTTGAACATTGGATTCCCAAAGCAAAGCCAGGTTTCCGGGTACTCCCGGTACTTTTCCAGTCATCAGGTTTCCGTCAAGTGTTCCGTCAGGATAGTCAACCACATCAAGTGAAGTCATATAAGGGAATGCCGGTAAGTTCTGGGCACTACCGTTTTTACCCCAACTATATCTAAGTTTCAAACTTGACATTGAAGCATTTGCAGCAAGTGGTTCGAAAAAATCTTCGTGGTTAACATTCCAACCCAAAGAAAAAGCAGGGAATAAACCAAATTTTTTATCTGGTCCGAATTTTGACAATCCATCTCTACGTAAACTACCTTGTACTAAATATTTCTCTTTATAATTATACATGGCCCTTCCAAAATAAGATGCCCGTAAATCAATATCCTGATCATTATTATCAACATAGCTTGTAATTTCATTACGCTCCTGATCCAAAGCCAGTGACGGATATCCATAATATGCGTTAGCATAAGGTATACTGTATCCTTTGGCAGACAAATAAATGTGTTTATAATTTTCATAATTCATACCCACCATTGCCTGAACATAATGATCGCCAAATGTTTTTTCAAATGTGGCAAAATTCTCAATTCCGTATTTGTACCAACGGTCATATGTTTCAGTAGCATTAGTAAGTGAATCGGCAGGAACAATATCAGATACACCGTACATGGTTTTTCCATTAAATTGATTGTAATGCTGATAGTTGTAATCAACAAATAACCGGGTTGTCAGTTTTGCCCATGGAACCGGGTGAAAATCTGTATGAAAATCAGCCAGTATTTTATCATTAGTCTGAGTTCTGTCGGTATAGGCAATTTTTGCAACCGGGTTCCACATTTCACCACCAGTAATCGATGAAATTGAATAAGGATAACCATCTTCATTTTTTACCATAGCGCTGTATACCTCAGGAGTTCTGTAATAAGCATCCATTTTAGAAGTATCAGAATAATATACCGGAAGTGTAGGATCGTAACGCATAGCAGTTGTTACAATTCCACCATATTGATCAGTAGCATCAAGTGGGTGCTTTTTCATATGAATATATGAAGCATTTACCCCCACGGTAAGCCATTTTTTTACATCTGAATCAATATTACTTCTGAATGAGTAACGCGTCATATTGTTTTTGCCACCGCCAACAATGCCATCCTGATTAAGAGCACCTAAACTCATGTAATAAGTACTGTTATCGCTACCTCCAGAGAAACTTAACTGATGTTCAGCGATTGGGGCCGTCTGAAATATTTCATCCATCCAGTTTGTACTATTAGCCGTGCTTAAATCTGTAAAAAATGTTGAATCTCTGTGACCTTCAGCACGGGTGGCTTCCAAAAAGTAATCTTTATACTGTTGGGCATTCATGATATCAGGTAATTTGGTAGCCCGTTGTAAGCCATAAGTATAATTATATTGTATATTACTGGTTCCTTTTTTACCTTTTTTAGTAGTAATTATAATTACCCCGTTACCTCCTTCAGCACCATAAATAGCACACGAAGCTGCATCTTTCAGTACTTCTACTGATTCAATATCATTAGGATTAAGTGATTCCAGTCCTCCGGTACGAACTCCATCAACTAAATAAATAGGGTCGTTGGTACCATCGGAACTAATACCACGAATTTTAATAGTCAAGGCACCACCAGGTTCTCCTGAGTTTTGAGCAACATAAACACCAGCCGCTTTACCCTGAATAGCCTGTTCCACCCTGGTAACGTTTGAACTTTCGATATCAGCAGACGAAACCTGTGAAATGGCACCAGTCACCAAGCTTTTCTTTTGAACACCATAACCAATTACCACAAGTTCATCCAAACTAACTATTGAAGGAACCAGGGCAACATTTATCGGATTGGCATTAGTCACGGTGATCTCCTGTGTTTCCATGCCAACAAAAGAAAAACTCAGAACATCACCCTGTTTCGCTGAAATTGAATATTTACCGTCAATATCAGTAACTGTTCCAACTGTAGTACCTTTAAGTACAACTGTTGCACCCGGAATCGGCGATTGGTCATGCTGATCAACTACCGTTCCATTAATATTATATGTCTGTGCCATTGAAATAACAGGCAACAAGGCAAATAATAATAAATTAAGTAGAATTCTTTTCATAAAATAGTTTTTTGAGTTTATTGTTATCGCAAAAATACGTTTATGAAAACGTTTCCATTAATAAACCACCTTAATTGCTATACAACAATGCAAATATTTTACCTCAACAAAAACTCAACACTATTTAGTTATGTGACTAATTATTAGATATGTAGAAAATAAAAATGATTATACAAAAAGATATTTACAACACAACGTATTTATCACATACCAATCAAATATTCGGTTAAATTATCGTCGTGCGAAAGTCCCATTTTTTTTCTTAAACGGTAACGACTTATTTCAATGCTACGAATTGAAATATTAAGCAACGGGGCTATTTCTTTTGAAGAAAGGTTCATTCTTAAGTAAGCGGCCAGTCTCAAATCGCGTGGCGAAAGAGACTCATGGGTCTCTTTGAGTCTTTTTAGGAAATTCTCGTGCACTTTATCAAAATTCTTTTCAAAAACAACCCAATTATCCTGATGATCAATCTCGCGATCAATCTTTTTTATTAATTGATTTATCCTGGTATTTTCTTTGAATTTGGTGTCTTCCTTCTTTAGCTCTGTAAGTATTTCTTTAAATTGAAGCAACAATTTATTCTTATGGATAAGACTCATGGTATTATTGGCCAGCTCTTTGCTTTTATGCCTGATATCTTGCTGTAATTTTTCATTCTTGATACTAACAAGTTCAGTTTGAGCCAGTTCAGCTTTTTGCTTTAAAGCAATTTGCTTTTCAATCATTATTTTCTGTTGTTTTATTGCAGCAAGCCGTCGTTCCCTTTCCAGCCTTTTTCGCATTAAAGCTGAAATGATGAGAGACAGCGTAAAAAATAGTATCAAATAAAAAACATACGAGTACCAACGCCTGTATAATGGAGGATCAATACCAAAGGTTATTAATGTATCACCTGAAATAACATTATCGTCAATAGAACTCTGAATTTCAAGCCTGTAATCTCCTTCAACTAAATCATCAAGTTTAAGCTCATCCCCCTCAATCCATGATGACCATGGGCCTGCATTAATTCTTGATCGAAATTTCACTAATCCCTGGTCGTTATAATAAGGCGTTGAAATAACCAACAATAGTCTGTGTTCACTGTAATCTAAATCACCAAGCAGTATTTTGTTATTGATTTGTTTAAAAGGTAATTTTTTATATGAGTTTTCACCTCTAAGTTTATAGTTTGCCGAAGAGAGACTAATATTTATTTGAGTTTCTGTATTTTTTCGGGAATAATCACGGTACAGCACAAATCCATCTTCATTGCCAATTAAATAATCATTATTATCAATTTTCAGAATATTTTCAAAACTCCTTGGAAAGGT
Source organism: Bacteroidales bacterium (assembly GCA_046704385.1). Classification (GTDB taxonomy): domain Bacteria; phylum Bacteroidota; class Bacteroidia; order Bacteroidales; family SZUA-534; genus GH45. The sequence goes on from JBJKSB010000074.1 coordinate 91,327, forward strand.
ATTCTTTAGTGGCAAAAAATCTTTATAATTTACCTCAAACATGTTATCGTTCAGGTAGGTTATTAAATTCAATTGACCATTTTTGCAACACCACCATTTATTCTCAGTGGCTTCAATAATACTGGTAATCCCACTTGCATCATCATTGAAAAATTTCTTCCAGATATCATCTTCTGTAAAAGATGATCCATTATATTTATATACCCCATTTTCAGTAGTAATGAGTATGGAGTTTCCAAGGCTAAATATTTCATTTCCAAAATCACTGGGCAACATATTGCTACCATTATAAAATTCAAGCAGTTTAATTTTATGTTGTTCCATATTCAACTTTAACTTATAAATACCCTTGTAACCATGGCTAAGTAAAATCTCATTTTTATTGTTAATAAAAAACTTTCGCGCCGACTCGGTAAATCCGGTTATATTTATTACCTGATCGGTTTTTTTGCTCAATAATTTAAAACCATCATAGGTTCCTAATATTAAAAATTCATCATTACCTGGTACCTTCTGTATATCCCAAACTCCTTTAACATTACCAACTTTTTCACAAGTAATTCCATCAATTCGGAATAGTCCATTGTTATGTCCGCAATATAAAATGTTATCAATGTTTCTAAGCGACCATACCTGGCCCCGGGTCAGTTCAATAATCTCAAAATCAGAAACTGACGGAGATTTGTTTTCCCAGATTTTTAAAGGATAATAATATAACCCTTGGTTAGTTCCTGCATAAAGTATATTATCATAAATAATTGAACAATAACCTGTCCCAAATCCCCCCTTTTTCCTAACGTAGGATAAATCAATATTTGTCTTAATATAGTCGATACCATTATCTAATCCTAACCATAAATTATCCGATCGGTCTTCGTAAAGACAAAGTACTGTATTGTTCTGCAACCCAACCGGAGTATTAATTAATGAGAGTATTTTTCCCTCTTTGTTTGCTATAATTAAACCGTTTTGAATACTTCCAAATGCATAACGATTTTCTCCAATGGGTAAAGCACAAAACAGGTTATTCTTTTTTATAAATCTACTGGCATCAGTATTCCAAACCTTGTTTGTTTTCCCATCAAAAACAAATAATCCGCTGAATTGCGTTCCAATTATCAAACTCGAATCATCATATGGCATAATGGCCCACACCTCATAATCTTTATAAAATCCATTGGTTTTAAAAGGTGTCAGGGTCTCATCATCAACTACACAAAGTCCTTTATTGGCAACCTGAACTACTACTTTGTTTTTGATTAAAAATGAATATTTAAACTCAGAATCAGATTTTATGGTTTTTAAATATCTTCCCCCTTTAAAAACAAAAATATGGGTAAACGATTGAAGAATAATTGTATCATGCATTAAGTGAATACGCCATATCTCACCAAAATTCCGGTCATCCTTTCTGAGCCTATTTACCCATGATTGATATCTCATATTTCCCAGTGAATCATTATAAACTATTCCAAATTCATCATAAGCTCCAACAACCACAGTATCACCTCCATAGTATTCAACTGACCTTACTATTGATTTATTAGGCATTTCTATTTTATCCCAAATTACTCCGTCAAACCGAAGCAAAGCCTCGTTGTTGGCAAAATACAGGCGATCTTTATTGTCCTGGGCTATATCCCAGTTTTGAGTTCTGGCATTATAATCGGATTTTGTATAATTCTTTAAAAAAGGTATCTGTGGTATATCAGTACAATAACTTTTCAGGTTAGTTATTAGCACAAAAAAAACAACTATTATCGATGTCAAATTATTTTTCATAGTCAAAACATTCCTGTCATCAAAAAAAAAGCTTTGTAATAACAAAACTACCTATGTTATTCAAATGATCCACAATTTACTCAAATTTTGACCATAATTGATTTAATTTTTCAACAAGGATAATTTAATAAAAAATCCCCATTCATTTCAATGGGGACTAAAGGTGTCATAGTAACAACACTACTTTATGTATGAAACAATCACTGATTATGAAAAGCTTATTTACATTATCTCAGAAATCAATTCATTTATTCAATTCTAACAGCGTCAGTTATGTTAAATATTTTTATTCTAGCGTAATAGTTCTACCAGCTCTTCCTTTTTCACTAAAAGATTTCATTTTTACTACCCCATTTACTTTAACAGATTCTTTATACAATTCGGAATTTTCATTTGGTTCGGAACCATCTGTAGTAAATTTTATTTTTAATCCGGGGAACCTGGTGTTGGCATATAAAATATTATTTTTAATAATAGCACCCGGAACAGGAATTCGGTATCCAAGTCCACCATCAAAATAATCGAGTCGTGGTAATTCAATTTGCCCAACCGTATTGACAAACTGATTCCAATCAGATTCTCTAAGTTGGTTATTTGCATCAGATATTGCCGATTTTGCCCAATCGGGTTGTTGAGCCCATGCCCGTTCAGCCAACCCTAAAAGTTTCGGAAATGCCAGGTATTCTAATCTTTCAAGGCCCAAATCATTCTCACTCCATAACAGTCCTTGAATTCCCAAAATATTCTGTTGCCCCACCTTGGTCAATTTTACCATTTTATTTGAAAGTGCTTTACTGTCAATACTATTTCCATAATGATCAGTAAATGCACAATTACTGATGTCCATTGGAGTATATTCCCAGGGTTTTCTGGTATCAACAAAACTACCCCAGTAATATCCGGGTTCATTTGGATTTTTATTGTAAGCTAAATCAAAGTACAAATTAGTAACATGCGCCAGCACTACAGGAAAACCAGCATTTGCAAGTTTATAGCCGATATCCTCAGCCCCGGAGTTCCAGGTATTATTCCAAACATAAGGTCTTAAATTTCTACCGGTAAATTCACTATTGGGCTCGGCATTTTTGCCATGGTTAAGTGCAATTTCCTCCCATCCTGCTGCAATTAATCCTTTATTACTTAAAATTTCTGAAAACCGACTGGTAAAATAATGCGCCAGATCATTTGAATTGTTCAGATCGTCATTTTCCTTGATCAATTTTATGCAAGCAGGCGATTTTTGCCATACTCCATGTGGAACTTCGTCTCCCCCTGTATGAATGCAGGTTAGAGGGGCATCGGCTTCGTTAAACAGTTTAATAATTTCGTCAGTTACCTTCTCAATAAAATGATAGGTCGATTCCAAACCGGCATCCACTACATTGTCGTTCCAACCTTGAACAGAGCGGTACTCAGATTTGTCCTCCGGATCATTCAGCAAATATTCCTTTGCTTTATCGGGCTGATTCTGTGCCATATATTTCTCATACCTTTTTTGCATCGACCGGATAGCTACCCTGGCATGTCCCGGCATATCAATTTCGGGGATTACCTCAATATGTCGTTCTGTAGCATATTTTAAAATGTCGATAAAATCCTGAGTGGTATAATAGCCACAACCATGTGAAACTTCAGGTGAAGGCACAGGGCCGCTACCAAACGATGGATATAAGCATTTTGATTCATTTTCCGAGTATCCTCTAAATGCCCCGAAATCGGTCAATTCAGGCAAGCCATTAATTTGTAGCCGCCAACCTTCGTCGTCACAAATGTGGAAATGGAATTTATTGAGTTTATAAAATGCCATAGCATCGAGCAAGCGCATTACATTTTCTTTAGGCTGGAAATTACGTGCCACATCAAGATGCATCCCGCGATACTCAAACCTGGGCTCATCGTTAATGGTAATACAATTCCACTTTACCGTATCGCTTGCCATTTTCCAGTTTTCAAAGGGCACCAAAGCCATTAAACTCTGAACTCCATAAAAAATACCAGAGGCTTCCGAAGCTTGAATTATTATACCCGATTTTGAAATTAATAAATTATACGATCCGGGTTTGCTTCCTTTTATTTCACTTTTTTGCAAAATAATATGCTTATCTCCCGGTTGATTAAAAAGTATTTCGCCACTGAACAAATCTTTTAACCGCAATTTAAGTTGTTGGGCTTCGTTATTAAAAGATTCCTTAAAACCAATATTGATTTTTCCAGTTACAACAAATTGTCCGTCAGATTTTTTAATATATTTTGGAGTGGGTAAAACAGGACAAATGCTATCCATATCTAACAAGCTTAATTCAGTATTTTCATGGTACACTACATCAGGAGTGTTAACGGCTAAATTGTCCCGGTTCGATCTTTTTAACCCGGTGACCGGAATTTGCTCACGGGTTAATTTGCACGAATTTGCTTTTGATGGATCGGAATTGAATACCAGGTAAAATCCAATGGGAGCATCTGTAAATGTAATTATTGAACCACTGGAATAAACTGGAATTGTTACTGATTGTCCCGCTTTTATCCCATTAAAGCCTTTAAGAGGTTTTATCACCCTTAAATCGCCATTAACCCGGGCAACACTAACAAAAGACTGAGAGTCAGTTTGTAAAGTCTGAATATTATTAAAATAGAGGCTCCATCCATCAGCAGGAAAATCGACCCTGGTAGGATTTGTCAAGGTAAGTATCCACCGGGATTGCCCCTGATCGTTTATAAGGTCTTTATCAAGTTTCCAGGTGATATCAAGTTTTGGAACCTCCTGATTTGTTGAATTACAACCTACAACGGCCAACAAAATGATAAACAGGTAAATAAATTTTTTCATGGCTGGCATATTAATATTATGTACTATTTCAAATCAAGTTCGTTAAGATAAAGAGCTGCTGCTCCATGTATCCCAGGTAGCTCCAGGCTGGCTATTTCAATTTGCAGATTGTTACGAATCAATTCTGCCGGAAATTCCTGAACAACCCTTCGCACACCACCCATAAAGAATTCTGAAGCTTTAGCAATACTGCCTCCAATAATTACTTTTTCAGGTGCCACAGTATATAAGATTGTTAGAATAAGCTTACCCAGATGATATCCAAATTCATCTAATATGTGTAAGGCCCTGGGATCTCCAGTTACAGCCCGATCAAATATATCTTTCCCGTTAGTATTATATTTGGCCGAGAAAAACTTACTGCCGCAATAATCTTCAAATGTGGCATCAAGATAAGGCAATCCACCAAATTCACCGGCACCGCCAAATAACCCTGAATGAGGTCGGCCATTTATAACTATTCCTCCACCCAGACCCGTTCCCAGAGTCAGGGCCACAATATTTTTTAAGTCAGATGACACACCAAAATAATAAACACCCAAGGCAAAGCAATTGGCATCATTATTAATGTAAACCGGAATCTTATAATGATTTTCAATTTCGCCTTTTAAATTCAGTCCCTGAAAAGCAGGAATATTATTAATTAGCTTTATCTCTCCCGTTTGATTATTCAAATAACCCGGAACCCCAATACCAATAGCCTGGGTATTATCAACCATCACTTTATCAATAACTTCAAAAAGTGTATTCATAATTTCAGTGACTGTGCGGTCGGCTCCCGTTTCAGCCTCGTACTGGTTAACCAACTTGTTATTGATTAAACACCCTGCACTAATTGAAGTCCCTCCAACATCAACTCCAACAACAATAGTATCTTGCATAAATTAAATTTTCAGCTGATATCAATCGTCAATCCGATTAACATCAATCATAATAAATATATATATAGTTATTTTCTCCTGATTTTATGACCATGCAATGCAAAATATAAAATAAAAACATAGCAGGGTACTAATATCCAATAAGCTGACTGGTAATTATTTACAGTAGCCTTTTCAGCTGATCCCTTTATGGCATCAACCATAAAACCGAAAATTAAAGGGATTACTGCACCTCCAACAATACCCATCACCAGTAGCGATGCACCAGTCTTGGTAAATTTTCCCAAATCGGCTATAGCCAAAGGCCAAATGGCTGGCCACATTAATGAGTTTGAAAAGCTTACTAACAGCAAAGCATAAAAAGCAAAATTGGCCGGTAAATAAACCAATAATAACGATGATAAAATTCCCAATACGGCAAACAACACCAACGCCTTTGTTTGGGATATAAATTTCGGGATAGCAATAACAACAAAAATATAACCCAATACCAAACCAATGGTTACATATTTTGAATATCCTTCAAGGTTTGGCACATTACCAAAAGTAGCCCTGGCAAAATCGATGATAGAAGCCATGGGTAAGGTTTCAATCCCCACGTATAAAAATAGCGCCAGAACCCCCAGCAATAAATGCGGAAATTGTAATATACTGGTTTTTCCCGAAGCATAACTTGAAACTTGTGATTCTGCCTGCTCATCATCCTCACCCTCCGCTTTAACTTCGGGAAGTTTGGCAAAATAGGTAAAGATTCCCAGGAAAATCAAAATTCCGGTTACAATAAAGAAAGGGAATACCACGTCGTTAAGCTGAACATGCTGAAGATTTATAAATAATCCCAGGAATAGCGGGGCTATCCACCAGGCAGCTTTGTTCATAATTCCCATCAGGCTCATGCGCATGGCTGCACTTTCAACCGGTCCCAGAATAGTTACATAGGGATTTACCGAGGCTTGTAACAGCGTATTACCAATTCCCCCAACAAAAAGGGCTATCAAAAACAACGGAAAACTTATAACCTTGGCTGAAGGTACAAATAACAACATTCCCAGCGCCATAATAAAAAACGCAATTGTCATTGATTTTCGGTAGCCGATTTTTTTTATAACCCATCCGGCCGGACCTCCGAAAACCACAAATGCTGAAAATATAGCCGCGGTAATCAGGTACGATTGCGCGGTTGATAAATTAAATGCCGATTTTAAAGCCGGGGTCAGAAATCCGCTTATGCCAACCCCAAATCCTATTACAAAAAACATTACTCCAACTATCATTAGCGGCAGTATGTATTTTTGTGAACTTTTATTACTTGTACTCATCTTTTAGGTTATTAAGTTGTGAATTATTTTTTATAATCATTAATCTTTAGTCTTGTGTCTCCAGTCTTGTGTCTTTATATAGTTGCCTCCATACTTTCTTCCAGCTCACGAGCCTGATTCAGGAATTCATCCAAATTCATTTCTCTATGAAAAATCATTCCGTGAGTAGCTCGTACCTTAGGGTTTTCGTGTTCATAAAAGAAGTTTTTTCCTAGTATTAACTGTACTCTTTTAAATTGTTCAACCCAAACTTTTTGCGACAAATCGCTAAATGGCCCGTCTAATTCGTAACTCGGAAACGAAGCATTTACCTGACTAATATAGCAATCTTTAAACGAACGGTCGAGTACTGCCATTGAATTTAATGTGATGGGTGTGTAAACATTGGCTTCGTTAGGCTGAAACCTGAACCAAACATTCCTGTATCCAATTATTTTTAAATTTGAAAGATCCTCTTCCCTGCTCCATTGCCTCAAGGCTTCAGCTATTGCTTGCAAAACCTTATAATGGGTATCAGGACCCGAACCTTCAGGATCGAGAGCCAAACTTATTTTTGTTGGTTTTATCCTTCGAAGCATTTCCAGAACAGGCTCCACATCACGTTTACGTTCCGGTTGCTCGGTAAAAATATCGCCGGTATAAAAACCTAATCGTTTATGCTCAATATCCTTCACCTGGACTCCGTAATGTGCCCAAACCAGCTCTTCCTCAAATTCACGGAGCATCCCCTTTAATTTCTGAATATCCTTTGGATTTTTTTCACCATCATAACTATTCCTGATGAGATCAAGATTTTGCTCAATCCTTTCCATCAGTTCCTGTTTGCTCTTCAAATTGTAGATATCAACCATGGCGCGGGTCATGCGGTGGTAAACACCCCTTAGTTTTCCCTCCTCACTTTTCTCTGCTACTTTATTCAGGAAATGATTCACATCTTTATCCCATTTGAACTTATAACCGCTCTCAAAAAAGTCAGGATAGTTAATCATCTGAATCATATCTTTCGATATTAAATCGAGCATTGCTGTCAGCAAACTGGTAATCACGTGATTGGTTACAGCAGTAAAGCCTGAAGTTAATATTGAAAAATGAAATTTGTTAGATGCCTCACGCAAATGCCTTACAATGTTAGGGAAAAGTCCCAGTTGAATATCATCATGATGCGGGCCGGTATGCAGGTAAGTCTGGTCCAATTCAACAGCCAGGCCTTCATTAATCCTGGTTTTGGTTGATTCAATTACTTTCTTTACCTCTTCAAGGTTCAGGTTTGGGATTAAGGAGCAATACGGGTCGTTTTTTAAATCATCAAGGGTTAAATTATGAGCATAACAGTCAATACGTTCGCAAAGGTCAAATACAGCTTTTTCGGTTTTTGAAAATGTCCATTCGCTTTCAGTATAGTACCTTTGAATGCTGTCGTGAAGTTGAATGGCCGCACCCTCTGTCAGATAAAACCGTGCATTTTTTTGACGATGCAAAACAGTTGCCGGATAAAGATTATCGGGCTCCTTTTCAAGAGCATTCTTAACTACCGGTGCTTTTGCTTCGCCGGCTGCAAATATAATTGAAACACCATCCGGGTTATAAGTTATGGTATCAAGTCCGATAGTAATAACCATGCGGTTTCTTGATATTTCAATTCCACCCAAATCGCCAGCTGAGGCAGCCTGAGTTTCAAAGTTGGTTGGTGTAAGCCTGGTTGTTGAGTTATGATCGCTTCCACGGGTATTAAACGCAATGTGACCATCGGGACCAATACCACCGAGAAAAAAGCCAATTCCTCCTTTCGCTCTGATCTTTTCTTCGTAACGAGTGCACCAATTGTCAATCATAAAAATAGATTCCTGCTGCAATTTTTCCTGAATTCCTGAGGCTTCACGACTACGCAGGGACAAATCAATACGATTATCGGGAAAGACTTCTGTAAAATGTTTTTCTTCAGCCAATTCAATTTGGTCGCAATTAATTAATAAAGCTTTATTTATGTCAAGACCAAAGCCTTTGATATAAAAATTCAGTACATAATCGTAAAAGCTGTTATGTTGATTAGGGTTAATAGGATAAAATTCATCAATCTGGACAAAATGCAATCCGTCAAGCCGGGGTTTACTTTCCAGATACAGGCCATTCGTCTCCATCAATTTCATAGCTCTGTTTTCGCCCCAGTGCGAAATAAAATATTGTGTCCATTTAATAAAATGTTCCGGCGTTTTTCCAGTTGGAAGACTAATAACACCCTCCGGGTTTTTATCAACCCATTCCAAAAATCGCAATGACGTTAAAAGACCCAAATTTGGGAAATTAGGTACAATAACATATGGAATTTTTGTGGTGTAACTTTTCCTTCCCGAGCGATCAAAAAAACTTTGTTCAACTCTGGTTAATTGTGATAATTGCATCTGTTTCAATAACTTTAATTTAATTACCTGTCAGCCCTTTAACAGGTTAACACACTCTTCTCTTTAAAATATTTAAGTAACTAAATTCTAACTGTTTTCGAGGATATTTTCAATAACAACTGCCGCTGAACCGATAGTTCCTATATCATCGCCCAAGGGTGAAATTAACAATTGGGTATCTTCATGTAAATTAGGAAGACAATATTGAAAAATGGCTTGTTTAATCGGGGTTTCGAGATATTTTCCTGCCTGGGATAAAACTCCGCCCAAAATAACTACTTCTGGATTCAAAATCTGGATCAGGTATGACAACCCTTTTCCTAATGCAGTTCCAACCCTTTGTATTAGCGATAATGCAAACTGATCGCCACGATTTCCGGCTTCAATGATTAGTTTTGGGGTTATTTTTTGCGGATCGTCAACAAATACATCGTATAACTGCGAATTACAATTGTCAGCAAGGCTTTCCGTGGCATATCTGACTAAGGCGTTACCGGATGCAATGGTTTCAAGGCAACCTACTTTACCACAGTTACAAAGTACTCCGTTTTCGTCAATCGGAATATGACTGAACTCACCTGCAAAACCTGAATTACCACGGTATAATTTGCCATTCAGGATCATCCCCAAACCTAATCCCCAGTCGATCTGAATAACCAAAGCATTTTTCGATTCCTTAGCAGCACCATATTTCAATTCGGCCAGGGCTCGTGCTTTTGAGTCGTTTTCAAGAAAAACCGGTTTTTTAAATTTGCTTTGAAAAGCTTCAACCAGTGTTTGATTTTCGCTATGCAAATAAGTATAATTTATTCCAGTTGCAGAGTTAACCAATCCGGGCATATTTATACCAATTCCCATTACTTTGTTCATTGGCACATTAACTTCTGTCAATATTTTCAAGGTATGTTCATGGATGGTGTTAAGTACAACAGTCCTGTCAGTTAATGGAACCGCCGGCAATTTTACACTGGAAACCTTTTTAAGCTCATTATTAAAAACAGTTATTCCTAAAAATTTTCTGGCAATATCAATCCCGATTATAAAAACCGAATTCTCTTTCAGGCCGTAAACCATGGGTCTTCTGCCCCCTATTGATTCACCTTTGCCCTTAACTTCAATATAGCCTTCGTTAACCAGTTCGTTTAAATATGAATTTGAGGTAGGTATACTTACTTTTAAAATAGTTGAAATTTCTGAACCTGATAAGGTGCCATTACGGTGTAAGTATTTTAAAATTCTTTTCTTATTCAGAAAAGTCTTTAGTTCAAGTCCCGAAAGAGATTCTGGTATGTCGGTATCCCAAAAATTCATAATAATTCAAAAATCACAGTTTCTACAAACTTAGCTAAACTTTTAATTACTTAAATAAATTCGTTTTATCAAACTTTAATTTACTTCAAAATCTTCTATTAATCTCTTTTAGATTTTAATAAATCTCCCCCCCAAATGGGGGGTAAAGATTTATTTCAGCAAAATTGGTTTTGGTTTTTGTTTTTGTTTAGTTATGAAGTAGCTATTCATTAATTAACATCCCACCATAAAGGCTCAGCACCATCGTCTTTCCCGTTCAGGAAGCTGTTAATAGCAGCCTCAGCCTGGTCAGGACTTATGCTAAGAATATTTGATGGATAAGGCATCCGTTTCAGGAATTCACCTTTAGGTATGGAACCATCAAAATTGGCCGAATTTTCCATATTTTTAGGGATAACAAGTTTTGGATACCCGGTACGACGGAATTCAGCCCATGACTCGGCCCCTAATGGGAAATTGGCGATCCATTTTTGAGTCAGAATCTGCTCAAGCATATTCACGCCATCCCATTTTGGGGTAACCTTGGTAGTTGCAGAGTAGTTATTTTCACCATTGCTGTAATCCACATAATCTGCCGGGCTTGCAGTGCTGGCGAGGTATGAAGCTGCATCATCAGCTGATAAACCTCTAAGGGCAAATGATGCCTTTACTCCGGACTCATAAAAGCCCTGAGCCTGGCCGGCGGATAAACCACCTAAGCCTTTTACTGCTGCTTCGGCAAATGCAAAATAGGATTCAGCACCCGATACAAACATAAAATTATCGGTAACCTTTAATTGTGAGTATCCGGCATAATGTCCTTTGCTGGAAGTTAATTTCACACCTGCACGTAATCCTGCATAAGTACCACCTTGTGAAATAACTGTATCATCAGAGGCGGGTACAAAATATACAGAAATTCTGGGGTCGTTCATCCCTTCAAGAAATGATTGCATATCGGCACTCATAATACAATCAACCCATGAAGCACTTAAAAATGAAAATGGATTACTTACGCTGTTTGCCGAACAATTTATGTCAAAATCACCTGTTGTTTCATCCAACACACCATACTGTGAATCATTAACCACTTCCTGTATATATTTACCGGCAGTTGTCGGATCAACATCCGATATCCTTAAAGCTAAACGAAGCTTTAAGGTATTCCCCAATTTAATCCAACTGGTAATATCACCGGCAAAATTTGAGATATCGGCTCCACTGTTCTTCACCCTGTCGGCAGAAGGACCTGATGCATATGATTTTAACGTATCGATAGCCTGACTTAATTCCGGTAAAAAACCTTGCTTATAAATGGTACCCACATCATCAAAAGCAGGATTAACACCTACTCCATATTGAAGATAAGGGAATGGTCCAAAACCGTCAACTACTGGTAATGCGGTTAAAACTTTTAAAATTAAACCATAAGCATAAAAATCACCATTTTCAGCTCCTTTGAAAGTCTCATTTTCAAGAGCCAGGAATTCGGTTAAATTCGCCTGGGCTACTATAAAGGCCCATGAATTCCAGCCATCATTAAAGTTATAATTACTGTTCAGGGTAGCCGATCCGCCAAAGTCACCCGGGTGCATGGTATAACCGGCAAAAACATCAGCATTCAGATTTTGTTGAACCTGGTATTCCCATGAGGTAGTTAGGTTAAACAGGTTTTTCTCCATGAAAATAATATGCTGTTTAAAAAGTATACCATCGGCTTCAAGCCTTGCGTTAGTTATACTTTTGGGATCATTGTTCATATCCTCCATCATATCGGTACAACTAAATGCCAAAAACATGGAGAATGCTGCTATAATAAATTTTATATAATTTTTCATTTTCTTATTATTTTTCGGTTTACACTAAAATGTTGCTTTTAAACTAAACCCGAACGAACGTGTTGAAGGCATAGATAAACCTTCAATACCTTGTAAACCAGTTGTGGTTCCTGCCGATATTTCCGGATCAAATGGAGCATCCTTGTAAAGGAACATGAGATTTCTGCCAAATAAAGCCACATTTATCTTCTTAATCTTACCACCTGCAAAACTTACAGGTATATCATATCCAAGTGACAATTCTCTTATTCTGAAATTAGTTGCATTATATACATAGTTACTTCCGATGGCTGAAATACCACGGTACCAGTATTGAATTTGATCAGAATTGCTTGCTACTACGCTTCCTTCAAATTCCACTGAACCTTTATCGCGATCGTCAGATGAACGCATTGACCGTCCGTAACCATCCAAAGCCGATTCAGTAAATGAAATTACTTTGCCTCCAATTCTTCCATCAATAAGGAAATTCAGGGTTAAATTTTTGTAAGTTAATGTATTTGACCATCCTAATGCCACTGGCGAATTAGGATTTCCAACTTTTACAAAATCGCTGGTTGCAATAGGGCTTCCATTTTCATCCTGCATAATATTTCCGTTAGCATCACGCTCAAAATCATAGGCATACAAATCACCAAATTCGCCTCCTTTTACAATTCTGATTTCAGCAATTTTAGTGCTACCGAACTTGGTAACCGTGTAGCTGTCCAATCCGGCCTCATCATTTACCGATATCACTTTATTCTTATTTAGTGAATAATTAAGTTTGGTTTCATATTTAAAATCACCGCCTGGAGCATATTTATATCCCAATGACATCTCCACACCTGAGTTTTGAATCTCACCGGCATTTACATAAAAGTTTGGTACATAAGCACCCAGTGGGGCAGTAACTTTAAAATACTGGTTCTCAATATTGTTTTTGTAAAAAGTAAAATCAAAATCGATACTATTATTGAATAACCTTACATTAGCACCCAATTCCAAGGATTTTGACCGTTCAGGTTTTAACTCAACTGAAGTACCATCTTCTAAAATCGGAACACCATTTTCAGGTCCTTTTATAGTTCCATCGCGCATAGTCCAATACTGATCGCGTGGTCCATTATTGACTCCGTAAGGAAGTGAGTTGCCAACTTCGCTGTACGTACCCCTGATTTTTGCGAAACTAAAAGTATTACTGGTTCCTGTGAATTCTGAAAGAATTATTGAACCACCCACTGATGGATAAAAAAAGCTTTCATCGATAGTCGAGGCCCATTCCTGACGACCTGTCACATCTAAAAACATGGCATTTTTATACCCTACGGTTGCAGTTCCAAATGCTGATTGTAACAGAGTTTCTTCAGACCTCTCAGAATGTGTAAAAGCACCCTGTAAGTTGGTTAAAGAGAATACATTGGTAGCCACAAAATTATTTTGCCCCTTAACGGTTTTAAATTCCTGGTAATATCCGGTTGTATAATTATTACTAGAACCCAGGGTTGCATTAATGGTAACATCACCCAGTTTATTATTGGTATAGTTTAAAAACATATCAGAATAAAACTGGTTGGTTGTAGTATTCATTAAATCGTATCCTCCGTTATCATCCCATATTATATTTGATGAAGTAGCATAAACATCCTGCTCAAACTGGTCTTCAATATGATCAACACTGGAGCGTAAACGGAAATTCAAACCATCCATAATGTCCCATTTTAATCCACCGGTAAATATACTGCGGGTACGTTTCAACTTGTTTGGATTCATATTTATTGTCCAATAAGGATTATCGAGTATAAAGTTTGTTGTATTAAATTCTTTATAAGGTCCAACCTGGCTTGAAATATTTCTTACCGGATCCCAAGTTTTATAATTGTCTTTAAGAGCAGCAAAATCAGAACCAGAACCACCATATAAATAAGCTTCGCCGGCAGGATTGCTATAGAAACCAACATAAGGCCTGTTATTTACTGTTTGTGAAATTAAATTGGCGCTTCCATCAATGCTTAATTTGTCATTAATCTTAGAGTTACCGTTAATCATAAAATTATGCTTAGTCAGATCGTTTGATTCAACTATTCCCTTAGCGGAAGTGTTGGCATACGACATATAAAACTGATTTTTTTCGTTCCCTGAAGTTACCGAGGCACTGTTAATTGAGGTAATTCCTTTTTTAAAGAATCCTCTCAAATCATCAGTTGTAATAGAACCGTTATTTTTAGCACCCCAGGTTGAAGGATCGTTGGCATTCGAAGTCGGGTCAATAGCGGTTGTAGCCCCATAACCTCCCTGTAATTCCGGTAAAGTCAAAGCTGATTCAACAGATGTTGTGGTTGAAATCTCAACATTGGTTACTCCGGCCTTTCCTTTTTTAGTAGTTATCAAGATTACTCCATTCTGGCCCATACTTCCATATAAAGCTGAAGCTGCAGCACCTTTTAACACATTAATACTCTCAACATCTTCAGGATTTATGTTTGAAATAGCATCACCACCATCTATAGTTCCTCCCAACTCGCTTCCGCCAATTTGTCCAAAACTGGAATTGTTAATGGGAATACCATCAATAACATACAAGGGCTGGTTTTCACCACTAATTGATTTATTACCCCTGATGATTACCCTTGATGATCCACCTACACCTGCTGCACTTTTACCGATTACCAAACCGGCGCTTTTACCTGATAAGGAATTAATCATATTCACATCCTTAGTTCTGGTCAACTCGTCAGCCCCAACCTGTTGGGTTGAATAAGTTAAGCTTCTCGATTTTTTTTCGATACCCAAAGCTGTAACCACTACTTCGTCAACCCCATAGGTTTCAGGTTTCATAACGATATCATAAACATTTCGGTTGTCTAAATTAACAACCTGAGTCTCCATTCCAATAAATGAAAATGTAAGAGAGCCCCCTTCATTTGGAGCCACAATCTGGTACTTTCCATCTGTATTGGTTATGGTACCGGTAGTAGTACCGGTTACAACCACTGAAACACCGGGTAAGACAGCACCATCGTCAGCCGAGGTTATGCTCCCCGAAATTGTGCGCTGTTGTGCCATTATAAGCGTACTTACTAGCATCAACACCGAAAAAGTAAAAAAAATTCTCATAATGTATGGTTTTGATTTAGATAAATAGGTATATAAATAGTAATTGTTGTTGTTATCGATTATCCATTATAAAATTGATGCACAAACATAAATAATATTTTTATATTAACAACAATACTTTATAAATTATTTTATAATGTTTATTTATTTGATTAATTATTTATGTTTATATAATTGTTTTTATCATATATATCATATATATATGTATTCTTTTATTATTTTTTAATTTTCATTCTATTACTAAGACATAACTTTGCTGGATTAATGAACTAATGAATTATTATCAGGAATCTGAAACCTTTTTCCTATCTTTTCAGTTTAAAGAGTATTATTAAATTGATATACTTATTTATATATAGAATGACTATCAATTTGCATTAATTAAATTCTGCTATTTTTGCAACTTATTACAGGGTTAAAAAGGATGGGAATGATAAATTTTAGTGATGAAGAAAAAATTGCGATAAAGGCAAAAAATAATGAGTACACCTATAGCGACATAAATTATAAGATTAAATCGTTTTCGAGTCTGCTTGAAAATTCATCGAAAGTCTGCATTATAAGTGAAAACCGTCCCGAATGGATTTTTGCTTTTTATGCTGCCTGGAACATGAAGCTTATTCCGGTTCCGGTTGACTACATGTCGTCGAATGATGACGTTACGTTTATATTAAATGATTGCAAGCCTGAAATTATTTTTACCAGCGAAGGCAAATTACCTGACATAAATAAGGTTGTTGATCAATTAACTTATACCCCGGTTATTTTAAATTTTGATTCAATACAACTACCTGAACCGGAATCGCACGATTATTATGAAGTACCTGAGAATAATGAGGATACAGCCGTTATCATTTATACCAGTGGAACCACAGGAAGTCCAAAAGGGGTTATGCTTTCCTATAATAACTTATTGGCAAATTTAAATGAGGTTTGCCATGAAGTACCTATTATAACACATGATCGTGAAATGCTTATGTTGCTTCCTCTGCATCATGTATTACCGTTGGTAGGCACACTAATCGCTCCTTTGTATGTGGGCTCAACCATCGTTATTTCGCCATCGATGCAAAACACTGATTTGCTGGAAACGCTCAGGAACAATAATGTGGCCATATTTATTGGGGTACCCCGGTTATATGAAATTATCTATAACGGATTAAAACCAAAAATTTATGCAAGTTTAGCAGGTAGAATGTTTTTTAATTTTTTTAAGACCTTTCCAAACAAAAAACTGGCAAAAAAAATATTTAAAAAAGTACATGATGGTTTTGGCGGACATTTAGAGATAATGATTTCAGGAGGAGCTGCGCTAAGTGCAACAATTGGAAAATTTTTTGAAACCTTGGGATTTACGGTACTTGAAGGATATGGTATGACTGAGGCCGCCCCCATGATCACCTTTAACAGGCCGGGCAATAGTCGGTTCGGCAGTCCCGGTCAAAAACTGAATACCGTTGCCGTTGAAATCCGTGATAATGAAATATTGGCCAAAGGCCCTAATATTATGCAAGGTTATTACAATCGTCCTGAGGAAACCAGCCAGGTTCTAAAAGATGGATGGTTGCATACAGGCGATTTAGGATATTTTGATAAAAATGGATTCCTGTATATTACAGGTAGAAAGAAAGAAATATTTGTCCTTTCGAACGGTAAAAATATTAATCCTGTAGAAATTGAGGAAAAACTTATTCTCAAGTCGCAATATGTATCTGAGGCCGCAGTTCATCTTGAAAAGGATATGCTTCATGCCCTTATAGTTCCAAACTATGCTGAATTGACAAAGCATGAAATTATAGATATGGTTTCTTTTTTCAGGGACAATGTATTGGCAGAATACAATAAAAACGCCAGCTCCTATAAAAGAATCATGCAGTTTACATTACTTAAAAATGAATTACCCCGGACCCGCCTGGGCAAAATACAACGATTTAAACTCGCAGAGTTGATCGGAACCCCTCAAAAACAAAAAAATAAAACAGACGAACCAAAGACCGAAGAATACAAAAGCATTAAACTTTTTATTGAAAACCAGGTAAATACAACCATATCGCCCGACGATCACCTGGAATTTGACATTGCCCTGGATTCACTTGGCAAACTGGGTCTTGTTGATTTTATTGACCGATCGTTTGGGGTTAAAATTGAATACGATAAATTATTGAGTTTTCCTTCGGTACGCAAACTCGTTGAATTTGTAACCGATAACAAGCTGAGACACAAAATTGAAGGAATTGAGTGGTCGTCCATCTTAAAAGAGAAAGTACATCTAAAACTCCCCACAGCCGGCCTGATGCAATCACTCATAAAGAATTTATCAAAAATTTTCTTTAAAATATATTTCCGTTTCGATGGTGATGGATTAAAAAATATTCCGGATGGTCCTTGTATTATAGCCCCCAATCACCAAAGTTATTTCGACGGAATGTTTGTGGCGTCGCTATTACGAAGCCGTACCATGCGCAAAACCTATTTCTACGCTAAAAAGAAGCATGTGAATAATGCATTTTTAAGATTCCTGGCCCGCAAAAACAATATCATCGTTATGGATATCCATAACGAATTAAAGGAATCGATTCAAAAATTGGCTGAGGTATTAAAAATGGGACGCAAAGTGATAATTTTCCCGGAAGGTACCCGCACCAAAGACGGAAAAGTGGGGGAATTTAAGCAGATGTTTGCCATATTAAGCAAAGAATTGAGTGTACCCGTGGTACCGGTAGCAATTAATGGGGCATTTAAAGCCCTGCCTTCAGGAAAAATATTCCCAAGGATTTTTACTCCGGTTCATGTTCACTTTCTTCAACCTGTTTATCCTGACACCCATAATTATGATTCCCTGACCATGAGAGTTCAGTCTGATATTCATCAAAAAGTTAGTGTATAACAAAATATTTTTTCGAGGCACGCCTTCGGGGAATTCATTTGAAGAAGCCGCTTTATGAATTTATAAGCGGCTTTTTTATTGCCTTACAGGCATTTTGTTCATACATTTGACCCTAAATTAAACCTATGGACAAACACAACCAACAGGTTCACACTAAATCATTACGATTTACCAAAGAAGAAGAATTAGCCAATGCCATTTCGCATGGATTCGGTCTTGTTCTTGCTATTGCAGCCACAGTATTGATAATCGTTTTTTCTGCAAAATACGGTAATATATGGAATGTTGTCAGCAATTCAGTATTTGGCGCTGCCATGATAATACTTTATTTATCATCAACCTTGAATCACTCCATCAAACACGGTCGTGCCAAGGATTTTTTTCACAATTTTGATCAGGTGGCCATTTATTTCCTGATTGCAGGAACCTACACACCCTTATCGTTGGGAGTGATCCGTAACGACTGGGGTTGGGTAATGTTTAGTATCGAATGGGGGTTTGCCCTGGCAGGTTTGTTGGTTAAAATATTTCTGCCAAATAATTTTGAAAAAGGAGTTAACTCTTTTACTATTATTTCATACATCATAATGGGTTGGTTATTACTGTTTTTTATAATTCCAATTACAAATAATCTTTCACTACCAGGTTTAATTCTCATATTTAGCGGAGGGTTATCCTATTCACTCGGTGTAATTTTCTTTAAACTTAAGCGTTTAAAATATTCCCATTTAATCTGGCACATTATGGTAATTTTAGGAACAGCCTGCCATTGGACAGCCATGTTTATTTATTTAAAAATATAAGTCCGATATAAAAACGGTTTAAAGTTTTGAAAATCGCCCTTTTACTAAAATGAATGGATTGACTTTTGTCCTAAAAATGTTTACTTTTATCACAATTCATCATTAAACAACATACACCATGAGAAACAGATTATACCAGGTTGGTTTATTAGCATGTATTGTATTGATTACAGGGTGTAATCAGTCAAACAAAAGCCGAAATGCAATTAAAGACAAAGTTGATAAAGAACTTGAAATGGATGATGAATTAGTTAATGATTTCAATAAAGCCAAACAGGTATTTTATGCGTTACCATCACCGGTTGAGACGGCCATGTTAATTAAAAGAGCCGGAACCACTTACGATGAACATTTGTTGAATCCGACTGAAAATGCAAACAACTATACCACATCGCGAAAAAAAGCTTTAAATTTTGGAGTTTATGGTGCCGACCTAAGTTATTCAAGTATGTTTGCCCAAACTCAAACGGCTATCCAATATATGGCAGCTTCAAAAAAACTTGCCGATGAATTGGGCATACTTGATTTTTTGGAAGCTGATTTTATTGATCGGCTTGAAAAAAATGTGAATAACCGGGATTCATCAATGCTAATTATTACAGAGGGGTTTATGAACAGTAATACTTATTTAAAGGAAGCCGGACGACCAGAAATTGCGGCTTTAATTATTGCCGGAGGCTGGATTGAAGGTTTGTATATAGCAACCAGCCTGACAAAAGCCTCACCAAACAATAAGGAACTCATCGATCGCATTATCGATCAAAAATTATCATTGGTAACCTTATCGAACCTTTTAGAAGATTATAATGAAAATCAGGATATTCAATATATTTCAAAAATGATAAAAGAAATAAAAGAAATATATGATAAGATTCAAATTGTAACCTCAAAAGTGGAGCCGGTTACTTCAGAAGAATCAAAAATTACTACCTTGCAGGCTAAAACAGAGATTTTTGTTTCCGATGAAGTATTTTCGAACCTATGCCAAAAAGTGGATAGTATACGTAATGTGATTACTGGCATATAATTTGAGGATTAACAAGAAATTTTAAGCATGACAAAATTTACGCTTTCCATTTTAGGTATCTTTCTGACTTCTGCACTTTTTGCACAGTTTTCAGAATCATATAATAAAAAAAATAAAAGTTTTTCAAATGGCCTTGGTGCAGCCGATTATAGTTTTAATGTAGGTTCACAAGTAGGTACGACTTTTAAAAACTCCTATTATTTTTCCAATTATTTTGCTCCGTCAGCCAGGCTCGATTTGACAAAAAGGGTATCAGTTGAAGCCGGTATAGGTACCCAACTTACTCAATTAAACAATTTACCTGTCTTAAAAAGTGATTTATCAGCAGAATCACTGGATGGTACCATCACTTCATTTTTTGCTTATGCATCAGGAAATTATAAACTGACTGAAAAAGTTAATTTTAATGCTACCGTAATGTATGAAGATGCTATGTTAAAGGGACAAAACAATTCGGTTGCACTTAATAAACAATACAAAGATGTATCTCTTGGGCTTAATTATAATATTACCAATCATTTTTCGATAAACGCCCAAATGCAACTTTCCAACAGGCCCTATTCAAATTATTATTATAACAATTCGCCTTTTGGCACGGGTTCTCCCATTGGATATCATCCTTTTTATTAATCATACATTCGCAGTATTTTATCATCAAAATATGTAAAAAATCAGATAATTACATGATTTATTCTTGCATTTAATCTCAATATTTATATTTTTGAACCTTGTTTTTGAAATTCTTAAAATTAAATAAAATGAAGAAAGTATTATTAGCTTTAATTATTGGATTATCGGTAAATGTATTCGCTCAGGAGAAAGATGCAAACACATTCAAAGAGGAAGGAAACAAAGCATACCAGATCAAGGATTATAAAGGAGCTTTTACTGCCTACGCGGAAGCGCTTAAATTGCTTGAAGCTGATGGAACAGTTGATGATGCCTTAATTTACAATACAGGATATTGTGCTTTCAAAGCTAAAAAGTATGATGATGCAATTCCATATTTTAAAAAATCAATGGAAACAGGTTATAAAGAGTCAAAACCCTATCAAATGGTTGCTGTTATTCAATTTAAAGAAGACAGTGTTGA
Organism: Bacteroidales bacterium; assembly: GCA_046704385.1. Taxonomy (GTDB): domain Bacteria; phylum Bacteroidota; class Bacteroidia; order Bacteroidales; family SZUA-534; genus GH45. The sequence goes on from JBJKSB010000074.1 coordinate 112,569, forward strand.
CCGCATGATTGAAACCTGCCAGGAAGGTTTAGGAAAATATGCCAATGATCAAAAATTGTTAGATTATGCATCAACCGGATATTTGGTGAAAGGACTAAAATTCTATGATGCAGGTAACGACATTAAATCAAAAGCTAATGAAAGCGGATGGAATGAGAGTGATCCTGATAAGTTCAACGCTGAATATGCAAAAGCTGATGAACAATTTAAAAAAGCGCTGCCTTTCATGGAAAAATCACTAGAATATAATAAGAAAAACGAAAAGACGTTGAAAGCGTTGGAGAACATCTATACGAATCTCAAAATGGATGATAAGGCTGCTGAAATAAAAGCTCAATTAGGCTCAAATTAATTACATATATAAGTTAAAAAAATGGCTGGCAGAAAACTGTCAGCCATTTTTTATAACATTAATATTTTCAAAAATTACCATACTTTATTACTTATAGTGAAATTAATCCTATATTCTGATACTTGACTTAATTAAAGCAAGTGATTCCGGGCCACAATTAAAAATAAGATCAAGAATGGAAAGATTTGGAGCAAATCCATGTCGTTGTTCAAATCCCTGGACATATTCAACAGGTTTAAAATTGGGTTCTACCCTGGCTTTAGATGATTTTGGATGAATAATATTCCTAAAATCGAATTCTCCGGAATCTGCAATAAAATTCAATGTAAAATTTACGGATACTTCAAGTCCTAATATTTCCTGGCATATTTTTAATATATCGGCGTTTAACTCAATTAAAAACTTATACTTTTTGGAAAATAAAGGAAGTATTTCGTCAATATAATATTCATAAAATGGAGACGACCGATAAGCTGACTCAATGGATTTCACATGATTCTTCTGCCAGGGTGTATCGTATGAAATTTCAACATCTTTTATAATGGTTTTTTTAAAAGAAGCCTTCAAAACCGGCACCTGCAACGACTGAATTCCGTTAGGTCCATATACTTCCATCCGGTTCCTGTAGCTTTGCTTAGGGTATGTTTCGAATTGTTCAATCAGTACCTCATCAAAAAGGATTAGCTTGGTAAAATATTGAACAGGAGGCCAATATGCCGTAGATAAAAGACAATAACTCATAAGATACTGCTCAGAAAAATTTCAATAAAAATAAAAAAACCCGGAAAAATCCGGGTTTTTTTTATCGTTTCCATTTATTCTTTTCCATCAAATCATTTGCTTCAAGCACCTGTATAAAGTTGGCTCCACGACCTTTTCCAAAACTTCCTGCCAGAAAAACTATCCGGTCTTCAACATTCAGGGCTCCTTCATTGACAAACATTGTAGCGCTTATATGTAAAAAAGTATCGGTGCTTTCAAAAGGTTCAATAAAATGTGGATAAACCCCATACGATAATCCAAGTTCACGCAAAGTTCTGTTGTTATATGCCAGTGCGAATACAGGCACGCGACCACGGTATCCGGTAATATTTCTGACTGTCCGGCCCGTTGTGGTATCAGCAATAATAGCTTTGGCTTTCATACGTATTGAAGCTTCCACTGCAGCCTTACACAAATAAGCCGATACATCATCGGTAAGTATGGTATATCCCGGATCAGTGTATTCATCCTTGGTTTTTTCAACCTCAGCAGCAATCCGGCTCATTGTTTCAACTGATTCCAGCGGATAGTCTCCATAGGCTGTTTCACCACTAAGCATAATGGCATCTGTTCCATCATAAATGGCTGTAGCAATATCGGTAACCTCGGCACGTGTTGGACGCGGGTTTTTAATCATGGAATGTAACATTTGAGTAGCTACAATTACCGGTTTGCGGCGTATGGCACATTTTTTTATAAGTTGTTTCTGGTAAAACGGAATTTTCTCGCGTGGAACTTCAATAGCCAAGTCGCCTCTTGCAATCATAATTCCATAGGCGTGGTCCAATATTTCGTTAATATTATCAATACCATCCTGATTTTCAATTTTGGCGATAATTTTAATCTTGCTATTTCGTTCATCCAACATTTTCTGAATAGCCAAAACATCTTCTTTATTCCGCACAAAAGAATGGGCTATAAAATCCAGGTCATTCTCAATAGCAAAATTTACATACCCTCTGTCCTTTTCGGAAAGTGCCGGCAGGTTAATATGAACGGTTGGAATATTTACACTTTTCTTACCTTCAATTAATCCGCTGTTTTGAACCTCGCAAATTAGATGATCAGCTTTTTTATCCACAACAAGTAATTCAACAGCCCCGTCATCAATTAATATTTTGCTAGTAACAGGAACATCGTTAACAAAACCTGCATAATTTACACAAACCATTTCCCTTATTGATTCAGTTTCCGGGGCTCCTTTAATGCTAACCATATCCCCTTCGTTTACAAAAATTTCACCTGCTACTTTGGTAGTCCGTATTTCAGGACCCTTTGTATCCAACAGGAGGGCTATTTTATCAGAAACTTTACGCACATTGTCAATAATCCGTTTAGTATCATCAAAGCTTTGGTGCGCTGTATTGAGTCGTACTACATTCATCCCTGCACCATACAGCCTCTCGAGGAATTCAACATCACATCTCCTGTCTGAAATAGTGGCCACAATTTTCGTTAATTTCTGTATTTGTCCCATGTCTTATTTATATTTTACAACACTTTTTTTCAGGTGGCAAAAGTATTATAAATGTTTAATTTAAACGCGATTTTAAGGGGAATTTTTTATTAATTTTCTGTTAAATTTAACTATCTCAGAATGAAATAGTAAACTCAATTTTTAACCTGATTAAACTCATTTTTTTTACCAATTTTAATACTTCCAACCAATGACTTTAATTGAGAAAATAATAGCAAACCATTCAAAACATGATAAAGTTAAGCCGGGTGATATTGTTGACATTGAAATTGATACCCGCGCTGCCCGTGATTTTGGTGGAGCTAATGTAGTAAAGAATCTGAAGGATCATCAACTTAAAATTGATAACCCCTCGAAGACCTTTTTTACATTTGATTGTAATCCGACAGGATCAGATCAAAAATATGCCGTAAATCAGCATACATGCCGAATATTTGCCCGTGAAAATGCGATAAAAGTGTACGACATCGATAAAGGAATAGGTACACATATTATGATTCAGGATGGTTTAGCCTGGCCGGGTTCAACAGCAGTTACAACCGATTCGCATGCAAATATACTGGGATCTATCGGCGCTTTTGGTCAGGGTATGGGTGATCAGGATATTGCTGCTGCATGGAACAAAGGTAAAGTATGGTTTAAAGTGCCTGAATCGGTTAAAATAAATTTAAATGGTGAATGGCCGGAAAATGTAAGGGCCAAAGATATAGCGTTAAACCTGCTTAACAGGTTTGGAGCAAACCAGCTACTGGGATATTCTGTAGAAATATATGGAGATGCCGTACAACAATTTACAGTGGATGAGCGAATTACCATAGCCTCAATGGCAACTGAAATGGGTTGTATCATAATTTTATTTGAACCTAATGAATTAGTTCTTGACTTTTGTGAAGACAGAACAGGTTTTAAAATAAATACTGTAAAAGCAGACAGAAATGCTGTTTATGCAAAGGTATTTGATTTGGACTTATCAGAATTTGTTCCCATGGTTTCGAGACCAGGTGCACCTCATGATACCGTATCAGTTAATACGGTAAAAGGCACAAAAATAGATTCAGCATTTATAGGAAGTTGTACCAATGGCAGGATTATGGACATGCGAGCTACCGCCAATATTCTGGAAGGCAGGCAGGTTGCCCCGGGAGTTGTGCTCAAAATAGTACCCGGAACTGATGAAATTTGGCAACAGTGTTTGGATGAAGGACTTATCCAGATTTTTAAAAATGCCGGTGCCTTATTATCAAATGCCGGTTGTGCGGGTTGTGCAGCAGGACAGGTGGGACAAAACGGTCAGGGTGAGGTTACTATTAGTACCGGAAACAGAAATTTCCCCGGGAAACAAGGAAAAGGTGAGGTTTATTTAGCCAGCCCCGCAGTGGTAGCAGCCTCTGCTATTGCAGGAACCATTACCACCCCGGACGATATTCCTGAAGAGCCCATGTTATTTACCTTACCGAATTTTATTGAAGAACAAATAAAAGAAGCCAAAGCGCAAATTTCACAGAAAAAAGTATCAGAACAACCTACAACTATTGAAGGAAGCGTATGGATTATTGATGAAGACAATATTGATACCGATATGATTTTCCATAACCGCTACCTGGCGATTACCGATATCAAAGAAATGGGGCAATATACTTTCGATAACCTAAAAGGACATGAAGATTTCGCCCAAAAAGCTCAGCCGGGAGATATTGTAATTGTACAAAAAAACTTCGGATCAGGTAGTTCACGCCAGCAAGCTGTTGATTGTTTTAAATCATTAGGTATTCATGCCATACTGGCTAAAAGTTACGGTGCCATTTATGAGCGAAATGCTATCAATGCTGCATTGCCCATTATGGTATATAAAACTTTAGATGAACTCAATCTTATAGATGGTGATACTATCCGTGTCGATTTTAAATCAGGCTTAATTACTAATCTTAATAATAGTAAAACCGTTCAGGCCGAACCGTTTTCAGAAGTACAACTGGAAATATATCAAAACGGAGGGTTATTTTAATTACTACCAAAGGATTTGTTTCTTTTTTGGCATCGGATGAGTGTTTATACCAACAAGCTCTCATCCGATGACTTTTTTATAAACAAGCTTAAGCAAGCCTTATAGTTTTACTATACTGAACATTCCTTTTTTCCAGGTAGTCTAACATATATGTAAAACAACCCTCGTGCTTACCGACTAATTCAGGAGGGAATACACCTTTTTCTTCAAAAAGACCTTCTAAAAACATATTGGCAGCCGCTGTGGCAGTATAACCAGTTGTTCGCGCCATTGATGAAGTTTGTGTCTTGTGATTAAATTCATCATAAAGATTATATACTACCTCTTCAGTTTTGCCTTCTGCATTCACACCTCGTAAGGTAATACGCATCACCGTGAATTCCTCTTCATTTTCGCCCAATTTCCATTCATGGAACAAAACATTACAAGTTAGTTCAAGTGGAGAAACCACACTTCCATTAATATTCATTTTTTCGTTATTAAAAAACCCTGCTTGTTTGAGTACTTTTATATATTCCACGTGTCCGGGATACCTCAGGGTTTTTTCCTTCATATTTCGGATGTGCGACATGGTATGAATAATAGACCGAAGGCCGTCGGAATTGAAAGATTCCAGTGTCCCTACTTTATCAAACTCAACATATTCACAATCTGACAGGGGCTCACGAACAATCAGCTGACTATTCTCTACATACCGGGCCGGACGAGTATATTCCTCAATAACGTCAATAGGAGAAAATGGGGCTTTATAACTGAAAGGCCACCTTTTTTGTTTGGGCAATCCACCAACCAGGCATTCAAAATCAGTAAGTTTTAGTCTCTCATTATAATAACCCAGTATTAGGTTCCCCATTCCCGGAGCAACTCCACAATCCACTATCGCAGTCACGTTTTTCTGTTTAGCCAGGGCATCCAGTTCCAGGGCATCTTCAGAAAAAAATGATATGTCAACCACATTTTTACCAGCCTCAATAATAGCTTTTACAGTTTGAAAACCCAAAAAGCCGGGTACAGCGCAAACAACCAGATCAAATGGCTTAATTGTATTTTTAAGTTCCTCAGACTGAGCTACATCTAACTTTTCAACAAACAAACTGTTGCATTTTAGTTTAACCTTATCCAGAACCGTTTGACTTATATCGGTAAGTGTTACGTTATGATTCTTGCTTAAATCGATGGCCATGGCACTACCAACCATGCCGGCACCTAAAACAATAATAGTATTCATAATAAAAATTTAAATAATTAAAAAAGTAAGTTGAATAAGAAAGGAAGGATTCTTACAATCCTGGAATCAATACCCAGGGCATTTGGTTTGTTTTTATGGTTTTTTTTATCTGCATCAGGTAAACTTACAAATAATTTTTTAATGTACATTTACTACATAAAATCAACCTTTTTTCAGGGACTTCATGGATATATTTAATAGAGACATTCAAACAGGACAATTATCAAAAACCCAGGACTGGGATTTAGTAATTATAGGTGGTGGTGCTACCGGTTTAGGAGCAGCAGTTGAAGCCATAACACAGGGCTGGAAAACACTGTTGGTGGAACAAAATGACTTTGCCAAAGGCACATCAAGCAGAAGTACCAAATTAGCTCATGGTGGGGTACGATATCTGGCACAAGGCAATATTTCGTTGGTTCTTGAGGCCTTGCACGAACGGGGAATAATGAAAAAAAATGCTCCACATCTTGTCAAAAACCAGTCTTTTATAATACCGTGTTATAAATGGTGGGTGAAACCATATTACACCTTTGGTCTTGGTATTTATGATTTAATGGCAGGACGACTAAGCTTAGGCCGTTCACTCCCCTACTCGCGTAAAAGGACACTGGAATACATTCCCACCCTGCGGTTAAAGAATCTGCGAGGCGGGGTGGTTTACCACGATGGACAATTCGATGATTCCCGGTATGCCATAAACCTTTGCCAGACTTTTATTGAAAAAGGAGGAACCGCGATTAACTATTGTAAAGTTTTGAATCTGGTTAAAGTAAAAGATAAAATAGCTGGTATAGAGATTCGGGATGAAGAATCGGGTAAAACCCACACCGTAAAATCAAAAATGGTAATAAACGCCACCGGTATTTTTGTAGACGATATTATTAAAATGGATAATCCAAAAGCCAGGCACATAGTTTGCCCCAGCCAGGGTGTACATTTGGTGTTGGACAAGGATTTTGTTCCGGGTAAACATGCTATAATGATTCCAAAAACCAGTGATGGCCGCGTACTATTTGCCGTCCCCTGGCATAATAAGGTGGTAGTGGGTACGACCGATGTAAAAAAAGAAACCTCAGAACTTGAACCCAAAGCCCTTGAGGAGGAAGTAAATTTTATCCTGGAAACAGCCGGGCGATTTCTGGCAAAACCTCCAAAACGATCAGATGTTAAAAGTGTTTTTGCAGGATTGCGTCCATTGGCTTTATCCCAGGGTAATAGTACAAAAACCAAGGAGATATCAAGAAATCATAAAATTGTAGTTTCAAAATCGGGTTTGGTTACCATTATAGGTGGTAAATGGACTACTTACCGGAGAATGGGCGAAGATGTAATAAAAAGCGCAGCGAAGGTAACCAGCCGCAAAATTAAGCCTTCGGTTACCGAACACCTACCTATTCATGGATATAAATCTGGTGTGGATCTTTCCGATCCGCTTTATGTATACGGCACTGATGCTGGAAAAATAACAGCTCTGGCAGATGAAAATAAAGAATTAGGCAATTATCTTAGCACTGATTTAGGCATCATAAAAGCCCAGGTGATTTGGGCTGTGCGATTTGAAATGGCCCGAACCGTCGAAGATTTTCTGGCCCGTCGTACCCGATCATTATTCCTTGATGCAAAAGAGAGTCTGAGAATGGCTCCGGCAGTAGCTAAACTTATGGCCACAGAGCTAAATTATGATGATAAATGGATTGGTTCACAAATTCAACATTTCGAAGCGGTGGCTAAAAACTATATTATTGATGAAGTGTGATAACAACCTGAGGCTGAATTATCAATCCGGTTAAATTATTGATTTAAAATATTAGAGTTCAAAATTAGAAAAATGGAAGAATGGAATCGTAAAATATAATGTAATGAACAATCCCAGCTTTCCAGCTCTCCAATATTCAAAAAAATAAGTCAATTTAAAAATACTGTTGTTCAAATATTAAACAGGCTTATCCGAATAAATACTAAAATATCATGAACAAATATATACTTGCACTCGACCAGGGAACAACCAGCTCAAGGGCTATCATTTTCGATAAAAAGGGAAATATTATATCGATAACCCAAAGAGAATTTACACAATATTTTCCTAAACCAGGTTGGGTGGAACACGATCCTATAGATATTTGGTCCACCCAGGAAGCAATGGCTGCTGAAGCGCTTTCCAAATCCGGTCTGAACAAGACTGATATTGAAGCAATAGGAATCACCAATCAAAGGGAAACGGTCATTATTTGGGATCGCAAAACCGGGAAACCAGTATATAATGCCATTGTTTGGCAAGACAAGCGTACTTTGGACTTCTGTGAGCAACTAAAACAAGAAGGTTATTCTGATTTAATCCGCAAAAAAACCGGATTGGTAATTGATTCCTATTTTTCAGCCACCAAAGTTAAATGGGTATTGGATAATGTGCCCGGTACACGTGAAAAGGCCGAAACCGGTGAGCTGGCGATGGGTACTGTAGATAGTTGGCTGGTCTGGAATTTTACTGGTGGAACGTTGCATATTACCGATGTTACCAATGCTTCACGAACCTTATTGCTTAATATTAATACTTTATCGTGGGATGATGAGTTACTGGAACTCTTTAACATTCCCAAAGCTTTATTGCCTGAGGTAAAACCTTCGAGTGAAATCTACGGATATGCACATACATCAGTTTTTAACCACATTCCCATTGCCGGGATGGCCGGCGATCAGCAAGCAGCTTTATTTGGCCAGTTGTGTGTCAAACCGGGGATGGTAAAAAATACTTATGGCACAGGCTGTTTTATGCTTATGAATATTGGCGATAAACCTATAAAGTCGGAACACCGGTTATTAACAACGGTGGCCTGGAAAATCCGAAACCAGGTTTATTATGCACTGGAGGGTAGTATCTTTATTGGAGGTGCTGTGGTGCAGTGGCTCCGCGATAGTTTGAAAATAATTGACAGTTCAGACGAAGTTGAGAAATTGGCCAACTCAGTAAACTCATCCGAAGGAGTTTACTTTATTCCGGCGTTTGCCGGCCTGGGAGCTCCTTACTGGAATCAAAAAGCACAAGGTACTATTTTTGGACTCACCCGCGGAAGTACTGATGCTCATATTGCCAGAGCAGCCATTGAATCTGTCGCATACCAAACTATGGATGTACTGAAACTAATGGAGGCTGATTCAGGAATATCCATAAAGGAATTAAGGGTTGACGGTGGTGCTACTGTAAATAATCCTCTTATGCAATTTCAGGCTGATGTTTTAAATACGATTACTGTAAGACCAGAAATTGTGGAAACCACTGCTTTGGGAGCAGCATTCCTGGCGGGACTGGCCGTTGGTTTTTGGAAAAACATGGATGAAATAGAACATATTTGGCAAACCAACACACGATTTATCCCAAATACTAACCGATTACAATTTGAGGAAGGTATAAAAGGCTGGCAGAAAGCTATCAATGCATTGCAAGTCTGGGCAAAGTAAGTAGCAAACCGTTATAAACATCTGATCTTTAATTTACTAACTCGGGTGAATTTTATTTCCATTTTCATCTGAAAATAAACCTTACATAATTGGTTATTGAAACTTTACCTGATTTTAAATCGTTAAGTTCAGAGATGAAGTAAAATTAAAAGGGACAATCGCTGGGTAAATATGTAATTTTTTAAATATCTAAAAAAATTAATATACCTTTAGGATATTAAAACAGGGGTATGCAGAAATTCAAAAATTATCTTTTTTCAGAAATTATTCCACAAGTTGTTTCAAAATATGCTGAAAATAGTGCCATTGGCTTTATAAATGAAAATCCAATGACTTATGCTGAAATGGGCAAAAGCATAAATGCTACTATGGCATTTTTAAAAAGTCTTGGACTAATTCAAGGTGACAAAGTGGTTATTTATAGTCAGAATATGCCTAACTGGGCAATTGTATATTTTGCCCTTCAGTATATGGGAATTGTAGCTGTACCAGTACTCCCCGATTTTAACCCGCATGAATTAGAGAACGTTTTAGAACATTCGGAATCCAAAGCAATTTTTATTTCAGAAAACCTGATATTTAAGCTTTCTGATATTAAACAGGATCATCTTCAATCAATTATCCGTCTTGATGATTTTACGATTTTAAAGACGAATACACAAGATGTTATTTTCGATCCTGAATTAATTTACTCAGGACCACTGGCTAATGACGAAAACCAATTGTCAGTATTAATCTATACCTCAGGTACAACAGGTGATTCCAAAGGTGTGATGCTTTCGCAGAAAAACATTCTGTTTAATGCAGTTCAGTCGGGTGGAGTTCAGGAAATTAATTCTATTGACCGGTTTTTATCGGTTCTTCCTTTATCGCATACTTATGAGAATACCATAGGGTTGGTTTTGCCAATTATAAACGGGGCCAGTGTTACTTATCTTAAAAAGCCACCTACAGCAAGCATTTTACTTCCGGCCATGAAAAGTTTAAAACCCACCTTTATGCTTACGGTTCCCATGATCATTGAAAAAGTATATCGAAATAGTATTTTACCGCAAATTAGGGGTAAAAAAATCACCAATATGCTTCATTCATTCAGGCCGACTCAAAAATTATTATACCGATTGGCTGGCATAAAATTATATAAAACCTTTGGGGGTAATTTAAAATTTTTTGGTATTGGCGGAGCCAAACTTGATGCAAAAGTTGAACAGTTTTTGCGCGATGCAAAATTCCCTTATGCCATCGGATATGGATTAACAGAAACATCCCCATTGCTCGCCGGTTCAAATCCCACACAAACCAGGCTACAAACAATTGGCCCTAAAGTAAATGAATGTGAGCTCAAAATCAATAATCCGGATACTGCAACGGGTGAAGGTGAAATTTGGGCAAAAGGTCCCAACATAATGTTGGGATATTATAAAAATGAAACTCGTACCAAAGAAGTTCTTACTGAAGATGGATGGTTTAAAACCGGCGATTTGGGTGTATTTGATAAAAATGGCTGGCTAAGTCACAAGGGAAGATTGAAAAATATGATTGTTGGCGCTAATGGTGAAAATATTTATCCTGAAGAAATTGAATCGGTAATAAACAATTTTAAGCATGTAGTTGAATCTGTGGTGGTTGAAAAAAAAGGCAAATTGGTTGCTTTGGTTCATTTCAACCGCGAAGAACTTGAATTAAAGGTCAGGGAAATGAAGGCTGACATTGCTCATAAAGTAGATGAAAAATTTGAAGAAATTACACACAAGGTAGATTCTGCCATAGAAGAACTGTCTATAGAACTGCATAATCATGTAAATGCAAGAGTAAATAAGTTTTCAAGAATCCAGCTGCTAGTGGTTCATAATGAACCTTTCCAGAAAACAGCTACACAGAAAATTAAACGGTATTTATATTTTTAATACCATGGAACCATACTATCTTTTTTAATTTAGTGAAAGGCTGGTTTTAAAATAAAATGATATGATTGAAAGAAAGGATTTAAAACTGGCTGTCCTTATTGATGCAGATAATATTCCTTATGCAAATATTAAGGGAATGTTAGACGAAATAACCAAATTTGGAGTGCCTACCATTAAAAGGATTTACGGAGATTGGACCAGACCAACGGTTTCAGGATGGAAACCAGCTCTACTTGAACATGCCATTACACCCATTCAGCAATACAGTTATACTACCGGCAAAAATGCAACCGACTCTGCCATGATAATTGATGCAATGGACATCCTCCATAGCGATAAGGTAGATGGTTTTTGTCTGGTTTCTAGCGACAGTGATTTTACAAGACTGGCAACACGATTAAGAGAATCAGGTATGCTGGTTATTGGTATTGGTGAAAAAAAAACACCCAGCCCATTCATCGTGGCCTGCGATAAATTTATTTATATTGAAATTATTGGGGGCAAAGACGATTTGAAGAGTGAAGTTGAAAGTAAAATTAAAGAGGCTACGCTTAATGAATTTGATAAGATTGATGGCAAATTTATACATTTATTAAAAGTATCTATTGAAGATATTGCAGATGACGATGGCTGGGCCTTTCTTGCAGAATTAGGTGCATTGTTAATTAAAAAGAAACCTGATTTTGACCCAAGAAATTACGGCTTTTCAAAACTCACACCTCTTATAAAATCTCTTAAAAAGCATTTTATTGTTGATGAACGAGAAGTTGAAAAGTCAAGGATAAAACATATTTATGTAAAAATTAAGAAATAGATATAATGCTATAATAACCCCTGTGACCTTCCGGTCCAATTGCAAAGATTGTACAAAATTCTTGCTCCTACATTCCCGTCCCATTCAGACTCAATGCCACCCACTTCACATAAGTCGAATCCAATAATTTTACGCCCGCTTTGCACCAGTTCTTTGATTAAATATATTGCTTCAGCAAACTCCAAACCACCCGGAACTGGCGTACCGGTGTTGGGACAAAGGTGTGGGTTCAATCCATCAATATCAAAGCTGACATACACATCTTCCGGCAATTGATCAATAATTTTGTGACATTGTTCAGCCCAGGTAATTCCATTAAAATTATTTGCTTTCAAAGTGTCATCGTAAAATAATATTACCCCATGCTTTTCTGCAAAATTCTGCTCTTCCTCACAAAAATCACGAATACCCACCTGAACCAATTTATTTATATAACCCTGGGTAATTGCATTATTAAAAACAGAAGCATGCGAATATTTAAATCCTTCATAACTACTACGTAAATCCATATGAGCATCAATATGCAATACCCCAAATTTTTTATATTTTTCGTTTAAGGCTCTGAGTAAACCCAACGGCGAACTGTGCTCCCCACCCACAAGAACAGGAATTTTATTTTGTTGTGCCACATGATTACAGACAGCATACACCTCGTGATTTAATTTTTCGCAGGCTGCATTAATTTCATTTACAATAGAAAGCATTTCCGGGTTTTGCTCCGGCAAACCACCCGCTTCAAGAAAATCAATATATTTTTGAGATTTTGATCTCAATTGTTGATTCAAAGTTTTCCAGCTAAAATCCGGCTGTCTCATGAAAATTCCGAGTTTCCAGGCATCTTTAATCTCAGGCTGAAACATATCGAGTTGCAATGAGGCTTTTAATATGTTTTCAGGAGCCGTTGCTGTACCATCGGCATAGGAGACTGTAACATCCCAGGGAACACTAATTACAACGATCTTTGCATCGGCTTCTGTAAAAGGCAATCCCATAAAATTGCCATTATCAAGACCCACACCGTTGGGATTAAAATTTTCAATGCTCATAAAATTTTATCTATTTTGCCACAAATATACGTTAACTCATGTTATAAAAAATCCACACATCAGAACAAAAAAATTTATTTTTGTATTTTAAAGTGCAGTTTCCAAAACTACTATTAATTCATAAAATAATAGAAATGTCAAAAGTTTTAATCATTGGTGCGGGAGGTGTAAGCAGCGTTGTAGTACAAAAATGCGCGCAGGTTCCCGAAGTTTTTAGCGAAATTATGCTGGCCAGCCGGACAAAATCGAAATGTGATGCCATTGCTGCCAGGGTAAAAAACATGAAAATTGAAACAGCTCAGGTTGATGCCGATAATGTTCCTGAACTCGTTGCTCTTATAAATAAATTTAAACCCGACCTGGTAATCAATGTTGCCCTGCCCTACCAAGACCTGACCATTATGGATGCTTGTCTTGAAACCGGAGTTAGTTATCTCGATACGGCTAATTATGAACCTAAAGATGAGGCTAAATTTGAATACAGCTGGCAATGGGCATATAAAGATAAATTTAAAGAAAAAGGTCTTACAGCTATCCTGGGTTGTGGCTTTGATCCTGGTGTTACCAGCATTTATACTGCACATGCAGCCAAACATCAATTTGATGAAATACATTACCTTGATATTGTGGATTGCAACGCCGGCGATCATGGTAAACCCTTTGCCACCAATTTCAATCCTGAAATTAATATCCGTGAGGTAACTCAAAAAGGTCGCTACTGGGAAAATGGAAAATGGGTTGAAACAGAGCCTCATGAGATTAAGGAAGCATTAAATTATCCCAACATTGGCGCTCGTAATTCTTACGTAATTTACCATGAAGAGCTGGAGTCACTGGTTAAAAATTTTCCAACGCTAAAACGCGCCCGGTTTTGGATGACTTTTGGTGATGAATACCTGACCCATCTTCGGGTTATCCAGAATATTGGTATGGCCAGTATCGAACCTATTATGTATAAAGGCGTTGAAATTGTTCCGCTACAATTCTTAAAAGAAACCTTACCCAATCCGGGAGATTTAGGTGAAAATTATATCGGCGAAACCTCTATTGGCTGCCGGATAAAAGGAATTAAAGATGGAAAAGAAAAGAGCTACTACATATGGAATAACTGCAAACACCAGGATGCTTTTGACGAAACCGGAGCACAGGGAGTTTCCTATACTACGGGCGTTCCTGCTATGTTGGGGGCAATGATGTTCCTTACCGGAAAATGGAAAAAGCCCGGCGTTTTCAACGTGGAAGAATTTGATCCCGATCCGTTTATGGATTTGATTGGCAAATATGGCCTGCCCTGGGAAGAAGAGGTTAACGGTAATCTTGAAGTATAAATCAGTCAGCAATTTGCAATAAAAAGTGAACGGTGAACGATAATCAGTAATTGGTTACTTCGATTCCGCTCAGCAACCTTACACAGAACAATAATAATTAACCTTTTATTTAGAAGTTCACCGGCGGATCCTTGAGCGAACCGGGTCATTGAGCCGAGTCGAAATGACCCAAACAGTGGTTCACTCTAAGAACTGCCTACTGAGTACTGAGAACTGAAGACTAAATTAAATAGTATGGATTACAGCAAAATTAAAACTCCGGCATTTGTACTCAATGAAAAGCTTTTCCGGAAGAACCTGGAATTAATTAAGCATGTACAACACGAATCTGGAATTGAAATTATCCTGGCTTTTAAGGGTTTTGCTATGTGGAGCGCTTTCCCGATTGTCCGTGAGTACATTTCGGGGGCAACTGCCAGCAGTTTAAATGAAGCCCGGCTTTGCTTTGAAGAAATGCATACCCGGGCTCACGTTTATGCCCCGGCATATACGGAATACGAATTTGACGAATTGCTATATTATACCAGTCATATTGTCTTTAATTCCATTTCGCAGTACTATAAATTCTATCAAAAAACCAAGAAGGTCAGCCATAAGGTATCCTGTGGAATAAGGGTAAATCCGGAATACAGCGATGTAGAAACCGATTTATACAATCCAAGCTCACCAAACTCAAGACTGGGAGTTTTAAACGAACAATTCCCCGATGAATTACCTGAAGGGATTGAAGGGCTCCATTTTCATGTTTTGTGCGAATCATCATCATACAGCCTCGAGAAAACACTTCAGGCATTTGAAAAACGTTTTGGCAGCTATATTCCTCAGTTAAAATGGATTAATATGGGAGGCGGACACTTAATGACGCGGAATGGTTACGACACTGAACATTTAATTAAAATACTAAAAGCTTTTAAGAAGAAACATAACATCCATATTATTCTGGAACCGGGCAGTGCTTTTGCCTGGGATACCGGTGTTCTGGTAGCTCATGTTCTTGATGTAATACAAAGCCGCGATGTTAAAACTGCAATTCTGGATGTATCATTTACAGCGCATATGCCCGATACGCTTGAAATGCCTTATCGCCCAAGAATTGTTGGAGCCTGTGAACCAACTGTGAACAGCAAACACCTGTACCGTTTAGGTGGGGTGAGCTGTCTGGCGGGTGATTTCATGGAAGTTTATGATTTTGGTAAAGAATTAAAGATTGGTGATACCGTTATTTTTAAAGACATGATTCACTACACCATGGTTAAAACCACCATGTTTAATGGGGTCAATCACCCTGATATTGCCATTTTTTCTCAAGATAATGAGTTGAAGATTGTACGAAAATTCGGTTACGAAGACTTTAAAGTGAGGTTATCCTGATAAAGCTGATTCTAAATAAATTCTTTTCTCCAAACTCCTCTGAGCAATCCATCTTTTGGAGTAAACTCCACAATTTTTTTACAACCCAGTTTTTCATGGAGTGCAACTGACTTTTCATTAAAAGGTTCAAGCACAATGGCATTTATAATGGGTCGAAAATCTGCTAAATCTATCATAACTTTTATAAGGTTTAACGCAGCATTGGACCCATTTAGGGAAGCCATTTGTTTGCCAATTATGTATGTGCCTTTTTGATAATCCTTTAAAACATCCTTAATACTATCTTCAATTTTATCGTTGGTTGAAAGGTAAGAAACTGAAAAACCAACTACTTCATCTGCTTTTTCAGCTACAAAACAAAAATCGGCATATTTTAGGAAATGAATGTAATCCTTTTTACTAAAATCTGATACCAAAAATCCATCCTTTAAGGAATCTTTATTTAATCTTTTTAGTGATTTGGCAGAAGCAATTCTTAGAATATCCTCCACATCATTTATCGTTGCTTTTCGAACTTTTATATTCACATTTGTTTGAAATAATGAATAATCCGGAATATTAAAAAAGGGGCTTTTAATACAACCCCTTTTTTAATAATATTTTATTTACAATTCATGTATGACTAAGCCTGAACGTAATTTAGGTTCAAACCAGGTGGTTTTAGGTGGCATAATATTCCCGCTATCGGCAATATCAATTAATTGTTGCATACTCACTGCGTAAAGGGCAAAAGCAACTTTCATTTCACCACTATCCACACGTTTTTTAAGTTCTCCTAATCCCCGTATACCTCCAACAAACTCAACGCGTGTTGTGGTGCGCAAATCTTTGACATCCAAAATATTATCCAAAACCAGGTTTGAAAGAATTGTTACGTCTAAAACCCCGATAGGATCAGCATCATTATAGGTACCTGACTTTGCATTAAGCCTGTACCAGTTACCGCTCATGTACATACTGAATTCATGCAATTTCGCCGGTGAATAAATATCTGAACCCATTTTTTCCACCTCAAAAACCTCATTCAGTATTGATAAAAAATCTGTTTCAGACAAACCGTTTAAATCCTTTACAACCCTGTTATAGTCAATGATTTTCAACTGGTTATCAGGAAAATGCACAGCCATAAAATAGTTATATTCTTCATTACCGGTATGATTAGCATTTTGAGCTTTCTTCTCTAATCCGATCCTGGCAGCAGCTGCTGTACGGTGATGGCCGTCAGCAACATAAGTAAATGGAACCTTAGATGCAAATAACTCTTCAAGTTTTGTATTTGTATCAGAATCATTTACCGGCCATAAGTGGTGTCCAAAACCATCTTCAGCAACAAAATCATATTCAGGCTTTTCATTCTTCACAATATTTTCAACAATGGCATCAATTTCAGGTACGGCTTTGTATGAAAAAAACACCGGTTCAATATTGGCATTTAAATAGCGGGTTAAAACCATGCGATCGTCTTCCTTATCGGGACGAGTAAGTTCATGCTTTTTTATAACACCCTGATGGTAATCCTCACAGGCAGCAGCACCAACAATTCCATATTGTGTGCGACCATCCATGGTTTGAGCATAAATATAATATTTAGCTTCACTATCTGCATTTAACCAACCCTTGGTTTTAAACTGATTATAATTCTCCACAGCCTTATTATACACGGTTTCCGAATGAACGTCAATTCCAGCAGGACAATCAATCTCAGCTTTTGTAATATGTAATAACGATTCCGGTTTTTCTTTAGCTAATGCAGCAGCCTCATCAGAATTCATCACATCGTAAGGTAAACAAGCCAATGTACTTGCAATTTCTTTTGGGGGACGCAGCCCTTTAAACGGTTTTATTATTGCCATAATTTTTAGTTATTGTGTTTATAGAGTTTACAATAAATTCGGATCAATATTATAACAAATAATCTTTAAAATATAATATCCGGTTATATAACATTAACCAAAAAAACGGAGTAAAATATAACGTTATCTGTCATATTATTACTCCGCTATCATAAATTAAATCTAAACAGCTATTTTAATTTACTTTAAACGTTTCGTTGCCGTTCTCAAAATAGTCAATAATTTGATCTATAGCAGCTATACCGGCATTAACATTGGCTTCTTCAGTCTGAGCACCCATTTTTTTGGGTGTAAAGAAAAAGCGACCTGCAAATTTAGCAGTAAAATCGGCTGCATTATCAGGGGCAATATCCGAAATGTATTTAAAATCAGCACGGTCTTCCATAAGCTTTACAATTCCGTCCTCATCAATAACTTCTTTACGTGCAGTATTTACAAGCACAGCGCCCTGAGGCATTTTATTCAGTAAATCGTAATTGATTGATTTTTTGGTTTTATCGTTTGCTGGTATATGCAATGAAACATACTGGCAGGTAGCGTATAATTCTTCAACTGAATCCACTGGCGTAACACCATCTGCCTGAATCTTATCTTTAGCTACAAAAGGATCGAATGCATAAATTGACATACCAAAACCTTTGGCCACCTCAGCTACATAACGACCCACATTACCATAAGCATGAATACCAAGCTTTTTACCTCTTAGTTCAGTACCTGCTTTTCCATCGTAGCTATTACGGGCTAAAAACACCATCATACCCAGCGCCAATTCGGCTACAGCATTTGAATTCTGTCCGGGAGTATTCATAGCTACCACATTATTTGCAGTAGCAGTAGCTAAATCAATGTTATCGTAACCGGCACCGGCACGAACAATAATTTTCAGATTTTTGGCAGCTTCAATAACTTCTTTTGTCGCCTTATCACTACGGATAATCATAGCATCGCAATTACTTACGGCTCCAACTAAATCGTCCTGTGTAGCATATTTTTCGAAAAGCTCAACCTTATACCCCTTACTTTCAGCAATTGCTTTCATTTGGGTAACAGCAACTGGAGCAAAAGGCTTATCGGTGGCAATTAATATTGTTTTCATTCTATAATATTTTTCTTAATTAGTTATTTAACCTCATTCTCAAAATCCTGCATGCATTTCACCAATGCTTTAACATCGTCAACAGTACAAGCATTATAAGTTGAAGCGCGGAAACCACCCACTGAACGGTGTCCTTTAATACCCACAATGTCATAATTTTTGGCAAAGTCCATGAATTTATCCTGAAGATCTTCTTTACCTTCAGCCCATACAAACGGAATGTTCATTCTTGAGCGCGAACCTTCTTCAACCGGAGCTTTAAATAATGAATTTCTGTCAATCTCACTATATAGTAAATCAGCCCTTTCAATGGCAAGCTCTTGCATAGCTTTTACTCCGCCAACCGATTTAACCCATTTCAAAGTTTCTTTGATAGCAAAAATATTCACGCAAGGAGGTGTATTGTACATCGATCCATTCTCAGCATGAATATTATAACGAAACATACTAGGGATAATTCTTCCTTCAACACTTTTATTCACCATATCGTCGCGGATTATCACAAAAGCGACACCGGCAGGACCCATATTTTTTTGTGCGCCCCCATATATCATTGCATATTTTGAAACATCAACCGGGCGGCTCAAAATATCTGATGACATATCAGCAATCAAAGGAACAGGAGAATTCAAATCCTCAAGAATTTCAGTTCCACGAATAGTATTATTGGTAGTAATGTGCACATAATCAACATCCGAAGGAATTGAAAAGCCTTTTGGATAGTAAGTATGGTTTTTATCTTCCGACGAAGCTATAACCTGAACTTCTCCAAATAACTTTGCTTCCTTAATAGCTTTACTCGACCATGCCCCTGTATTTACATATGCAGCTTTGGTTTTTAAAAAGTTCATTGGAATCATAGCAAATTGTGTACTTGCTCCTCCACCCAAAAACAACACATGATAGTTATCAGGAATGTTCAGTACTTCCTTAAATAAAGCTACAGCTTCATCCATAACTGCCTGGAAATCTTTCGATCGGTGTGAAACTTCTAAAATAGATTGGCCACTATTATTAAGTTCCATCACAGCTTTTGCTGTATTTTCCAAACAGGGATCTGATAACTTACAAGGTCCGGCATTAAAAATGTGCTTTCTCATAATTTGTTGATTTTAAATCTATTACTTTGTTCAATGTACGTAAATTTCGAATTGCTAATTTAAAACAATTTAAGTGTAAAACAGAAAAGAAATTGTTAGAATTTTATAACAAAAAATTTTTAATAACCTAAATGGCTCGCAATATGGTTATAATTCGTAAAATAAAACATGATTTTTGTTACTATCTGAAATTATTAAACCATATAATTGCAGAACTTATTGCAGGCGCAGCAGCAGTAATATGATCCGAAAGTGGAATAACCTGATATTCAATATTTTGAGAACCCGCATCCAAAAAATCAATATAAATTGAATCAGAAACGGTTTTCGGAATATAAATATCATTTTGTCCATGCATCAGCATGAGCGGTGTCTTATTCATCCATGCGGTAACGCCGTTGGAAATTAGCGCCTGTTGCAATTTGGAATAAGGCTCATTTGGATAATTATTTAAAAAATCAGCACTAAACAAATCTGCGACTTTAGTAGTTAACTGTGCATCAATCTGAGTTCCGGTATTTATACCATCATATAAACCGGGAATTCTTCCTGCATAAGGTTCGTTAAAAAAATCAGTAAGAGGATTATCGATTAATCCCTCATCTAAAAACGACAGCATTACATAAGATAAATAATACGGTTTACCATAATAATCAAGCGATAGTGCATAATTCATAACACGCTCCGGAAAATAGGGACCGGCACCACACGCCGCAGCAATTAAATTCCAGCTGGTTTGCGAGGTTGACTCCATCTGTTTAAGCGTTGCCATAGTGACCCAACCACCATGCGAATAGCCCATTAAAAACAGGCTGTCGTTGTAAGTTGATCCTGATAAATCGCCATCAGGGATTTCTCTTAAGGCCGACAACATATCGGTAACTGACTGAACATTAGACGCTTTTATTAAAAAAGGATGAAAATAATCCGAAGACGCGCCAAAGCCAATTTCATCAGGAATAATAACCACATAGCC
Source organism: Bacteroidales bacterium (assembly GCA_046704385.1). Classification (GTDB taxonomy): domain Bacteria; phylum Bacteroidota; class Bacteroidia; order Bacteroidales; family SZUA-534; genus GH45. The sequence continues at coordinate 133,343 of JBJKSB010000074.1, forward strand.
CATACCGGCAATGGATTCAACCGCAAGGTTCTGTAAATTCATATAATCAACGCTGGGTGCCTCGGTATGTGCGGTTATAGTACCATGTTGGAAGCTTATAACCGGAAATGATTCACCGGTAGAAATCGGAACGCAAACCAATCCTGAAGCTGTAATTTGTTTTCCTTTGTAACTCATCGGGTAATTAAAAATATAAACATCCACCTGATATTTTACATCGGAAAACAGTTGTGGTTGCCCCATCAGGGTAAATATTGTTTGTGCCGTTTCAATACTTATTTCATGTACCTTTTCGTAATCCTTTTTTTCAGGTTCGGTATCCGTCTTACAACTATGGATAAGTACTACAACAAAGTAAAGCAAGAAAAATTTAATTAATCCTTTGAGCATAATAATAATCTTTAAATGCGGGTTACAGATTACAAAGTTAAGCTAAAGTTTAAATTTATATGCAGAATTTATGGATGGTTAATTTATTTCGTTGAATTGAACTTAATCGGAGTACAACTTAAACCTCGATTTCGCAAGTCACGCTGTGAGTTGATGATTAGTTGCAATTTAGATTGATAATTTTGGTGATGTTGGCAAATTACTCACGCCGTTATTTTCAAAACATTAAAAGAAAGACCTGCGGATTTTAGGTTAAAGTCGCCCTCCAATTCTTTATCCACTATCCAATAAAAAACAGAGCACCGGCAGAGGATAAAACTATGTCAATGTTCTGTTTTTAAATATAAATAGTGAAATGTTTAGATAAGCCTAATTAAAATAGATGGCATATCAGGAAACATTAATTATTCTCATGAAATGGTGGCTTTGCCACGACAGCTTTTAAATTCTTGTTCCTGATTTGAATAAAAATTTCGGAACCAATTTTCCAGAAACCTTCTTTTAAATAAGCCATACCAATTCCTTTATTAATGATTGGAGAAATGGTTCCTGAAGTTACCTCGCCAATTTCATTGCCCTCAGCATCAACTACTTTGTAACCCTGACGGGGTATACCTCTTTCCTCCAATACAAAACCTTTAAGTCGTGGTGAAACGCCATCATTTTTTTGCTTTTCCCAAATTTCGCGATCAATAAAATCGTTACCGGGAACAAACCTGGTTATCCAGCCTAATCCAGCCTGGATAGCTGAAGTACTGTCATTTATTTCATGACCGTATAAACAAAATCCTGATTCAAGTCTTAAAGTGTCGCGGGCTCCCAAGCCAACAGGCTTAATCCCGAACTCCTCTCCTGCTTCAAATACTGCCTTCCAAAGTTTTGGGCCATCTGCATTTGCTACATATATTTCACATCCTCCAGAGCCAGTGTAGCCGGTAGTCGAAAAAATTACATCTTTAATACCCGCAAAATCACACTTTTTAAAAGTATAATATTCCATATCTTCAACCGAAGAATCGGAAAGTTTTTGCATGGCTTTTAAGGCTAAAGGCCCCTGAATAGCTAACTGGCAAATTTCATCAGAAGCGTTATACAAATCCTTTCCAATTTCCATACCTGACTCCCGGGCGTTTTTTACACACCAATCCCAATCTTTATCAATATTAGCAGCATTTACTACTAACATATAAGTTACATCATCAAACTTATAAACCAGCAAATCGTCGACAATACCACCTTTTCCATTTGGAAAACAGCTGTATTGAACCTTGCCGGGATATAAATCTTCAACATTATTTGAAGTAATTTTTTGGACTAACTGAAAAGCTTTTGGTCCTTTAACCCAAAACTCACCCATATGGGAAACATCAAAAACTCCCAATCGCTCACGAACAGTAACATGTTCTTCTCTGATACCAGAATATTCAATAGGCATATTATAACCGGCAAATGGAGCCATTTTTGCCCCAAGGGCAATATGAAAATCAGTAAAAACGGTATTTTTCATCTGTTTATAATTTATTTTTTAATTGTTCTAGCCTAAGGCTAGAGAACTCCGTATAACTAAATAATTATTACCCCCGAAATTTTTCGGAATAAGCTGTGTGTGCCTGCCTTACCGTCAGGCTGATCTTAATAATTATTTGGTCATACTTTGTTTCATTATCTGTAATATTTCAAAATAAGGATTTAATTTTGGCGCTAAAGTAGAAATTAGCTTTAAAATTTTCGAATAAAAAATCCTATTTGAAAACAGATTAATTTAAATTTAGAATAGCTGATTGTTTGTAACCAATTTTATCTTTTTCTTCGCCTGGTATTTTAAGTCCAATAAAAAGGACATCGTCAGTTTGTTCCCCGCACCCTTTCCATTTATTAAAATTGTTATTGTATATTTCCTCCTGCACATTCATGGGTTTATAAGCATTAGCCAGAATCATTTCTTTAAAATATTTTAAAAGGAATTTCTTTTTATTTTCCTCATTAAACTGGTCAGCGTAACCATCAGAAAATATATATATTGAATCAGTACTGTCAATTTTTATCAATTGGTTTGTAAATGGGCGGTTTCCTTTAGTATCAAGCCCAATAGGCCATTTATCTCCTTTAATATGTATCATTTCATTATTTCGCACAATATATAAAGGGCGCTTGGCACCTGCGAATTCAAGGGTTTTATTTTTATGATCAAAAACTAAAAGGGCCATGTCCATTCCATCATTTGTCTTTTCCGTATTTCCATCAGTATGCAAAGTTTCTAATACCCTGTCTCTTAAAAGGTTTAATACTTTATCAGGCTGGTAATTATTTTTTCGCAGGATAATTTCATTCAACAAAGCATTACCCAACATACTCATAAAAGCTCCGGGAACTCCATGCCCTGTACAATCTACTGTTGCAACTATACTTTTACCCTCGTGTTCCATATGTTTAAACCAGTAAAAATCGCCGCTAACAACTGCTTTGGGCTTCCATATAATAAAGCTCTCCGGAAAAACATTTTTAAAACTATTTTTATCAGGCAGTACAGCCAATTGAATTCGTTTAGCATAAGATATGCTATCCAGGAGGCTTTTATTCTGCTTTTCAATTATAGAACTCTTTAAAAGAACTTCATCGCGTTGAGACATAATCTCTTCGTTTTGTTCTTTTATCTGGATATTTTGTACCATCATTTGTCGTGTTCTTTTTTCGATGTTTTTCTCCAGAAAATTAATCTGATTATAAACCTCTTCGCGCAGCAATAAAAAGTTCTTAACCAACTGACCTATTTCATCTCTGCTTTTCTTTAATGACAGGTCTTCCATATTGGTAAACTTGCTTTTAACAAAACCAGCAATGGTATTCGAAAGCAAAATGAGTTTTTTGGTAGTTTGTTTAGCAACAATAATACTTAAAATGATCCCTATTATCAATATTAATGCAGCTGTAATTTCAAAAATATGCTGCATTTTATAGGTTAAAGATGCCATTTTGTTTAAAGAATCATCTGATACCATTGATGTTTTAGTCAGAATTAAATTCTTTTTATCATCCAGTTTTGATTTTAAATTAGTTAATTCTTGAGTTATAAGTTGCCTTTTTTTTAATCCTTTGGAATAATTTAGTTTAAGGCTGTCGACAATCACGATAAATTCACTATGATATTCCTGAATCAATGTATTTAAATCATTTAAGTCTTTATTAAGATTAAAATCAGTAATGACAGATGAGTTCAACAATGTGTTCATATCGTTTTTTATGGCTGAACTATACATTGTATGTTCCTGAATATATGAACTATAGTTTGTGGTATAGAATAAGTTATCGACAGCATCGTTAATAAAAAAGTCATTAATTGTTAAGGCATCTTTTAATAAATTAACCTGCAAGGTTTTTACAGTATTACTAAAGTGATAGATATTATCTTTTTTTTCATTAAACTTTAGGTTTAAGACAACAACAAACCCATAAATTGCCAGAAGACTTAGCAGTATAGCTAACACCTTAGTTTTAACACTTTTAAACATTTCTATTTTTTTGTTGGTTTACAAATTCTATGTTTGCAAATCAAGGCAATTGAATTTAAAAGTATGTTAGCTCAATATTACAATAGTATTAAGCTTTGGTCACTAAAAGGCCCTAAAATCAAAATAATTATGAGGCAAGTTCAACCTAACTAATTGTTAAACCGAATTATAAGGAAAGTTAACTTCTATAGTTTTGGAAAAATGGAAAGTTGGAATGATGGAAAATTGGGAGGATATATTAATATTATAACTATACAACATTTCCAATTTTCCTGATTATCTGGAATTATTTAAAACTTTAAATTCCACCCTACGATTCATTGAGCGGCCTTCAGGAGTTGAATTATCAGCAATAGGTTGCTCATAACCATAACCTTTATATTCAAGCCTTTCAGAAGATATTCCTTCAGAGATTAAAAAATCAACAACGGCTTTTGCCCTGTCTTCAGAAAGTTTCAAATTAACGCTTTGGCTACCCTGGTTATCAGTATGACCTGAGATTTCAATTTTAAGTTTGGGGTTTTCGTTTAACAATTGGGTCAGTCTGCCAAGCTCAGCATACGAGGTAGGCTTCAATGTTGCACTTCCTGTTTCGAAAAATACATTTTTCAGCACAATTTTGGCATCCTTTTTCATACTTTCCAGCTCAATATTTTTTTCAATTTCCTGGTATTCAGTAGCTGCAGGAATATCGAAATTCTCAGAATGGAAAAGATAATCATTGGCATTAACAATCAAACCATAATTTTTACCAGAAGGCAACGAAACCAGGAATTTACCAGATGAAGAGTTTGTTTTTGATGTAAAAATCACCTCATTTTTATCATTGTCTACAATATCAATTTGTGCAGCAACCGGCTTCTCCGTACCTAATTCCCGCACGAAACCTTTAACAATAGTAAGCCTAATGGTTTTTAGTTCAATCGACTCCTCCATCACCATATTACTAACCGGTGATGTACTCGCTGCAATTAAATTATCCTCATTACTCAGCATCAAAGGTTTTTCGGGTCCCAAAAATGTCATTTGGTAAATATCAAAACCTCCGTAACTGTCTGGTCTCACAGAGCTACAGTATCCACGTCGTCCGTTAGCCGAGATAACAAAACATAAGTCATCGTCAGGTGAATTTACCGGATAACCTAAGTTCTCAGGTTCAGTCCAGCTGCCATCGTCTTGTAAACGCGTAACAAAAATATCAAAGCCGCCTGTAGAATTGTGACCCTCCGAACTAAAATAAAGTGTCCGGCCATCGGGGTGCATAAAAACAGTTTCCTCATTATAAGGTGAATTTACCGTACTTCCCAAATTGACAGCCTCTCCCCACCTGCCTTTCTTATTTAATGTTGATTTATAAATATCAGAACCACCATATCCTCCAGGCCGGTCACTTACAAAATACAGCGTATTACCATCAGGTGAAAAACAGGCCGCTGTTTCTTTATATTCTGAATTAATTTCTTTAGGTAAATTTTTAGGATAATTCCATTCATCACCATCAAGCCAGCAAAGCTGGATATCACCATTACCCCGGTTACCATTGTAGATTAATAATTGTTGACCATCGGGCGATAAACCAACCGTAGCATCATTAAACTGTGTATTGATAGGTTCTCCCATTGATTCAGGAGTTGTCCATTTTTTCCCTACTTTTAAACTGATATAAATATCCTCATCGTACTGTCCGTCAATACCAATTTTATGACCATTTTCGCGTGTAGATGTAAAGACAAGTTTAGATTCATCGGCAGTAATTAAAGGGCTGTGGTCGTTATAAGTGGAATTAATAACGAGCCCCATATTATCGACAAAAGCCCTGGGCTCCTTATCTTTAAATATTTTACCCGATTCGCATTCCTTAATATATTTATTAATTTCAGCCGTTTCAGCTGATTTTTCTTCCGATGAAAGGATCAGCAAATGAGCCTTATATTCATTAATAGCTGCATCAAAATCTGCATTAAGATGAAATCCCCGACCCAACATCAAATGAATATCCTTATCCACAGTCCTGTTTAACTGGAAAGCATGTTCGAAATACGATAAACACTTAAACCGGAGCATAGTTTTCAGGTAACATACTCCAATTTTAAAATTTAATTCGGCATTGTCAGGATTGAAATCATTAGCTTTCAGATAATTTTCCAGCGCTAATTCATAGTTACCAAAATTATATTGATGATCGCCATACTTTAAAAATTCTTTAGCCTCCTTTAATTTATTACCATCAGACGGGAAAGCACTTTTTGAAAATGGAACGGATTGACTGAATGCATTGCCCAATAAAACCAGGATTAAAAACAATCCAGATGTTAAATTCTTTAAATTTATATGGGTATTAAATCTATTCATAAAATTGAATGTAACTTTTGGCTTTGGTTAGCCCAAGTTCATATGCCTTTTTCCAGTCAGTGACTGCATCATCAAATTTTCGCATCATTTCAAGGCAGATACCTCTGTTTAGGTAAGCTGCTGCAAAATTCGGGTCAAGTTCAATAGCTTTATCAAAATCCTTTTCAGCCGAATCGTAATCTCTCAATTTAAAATAAGCATTCCCCCTGTTGTTGTACGCCAAACTATATGAAGGATTTATTTTAATGGCTGCATTGCAATCAACAATCGCTCCCTGAAAATCCTTCTTTTCAATACGCACACTTGCCCTGTTATTATAGGCAATATAATATTGAGGATTGGTTGAAATAGCCACAGTATAATTAACAATAGCTTCATCAAGACTGCCTTTTTTCCAATAAGTCGTAGCCAAATTACTATAGGCTAAGGTAAATTTAGGATCAATTTTAATTGCGCTGATATAATCTTCAATGGCACTATCATAATCTAAAATCATCCGTTTTGCGCTGGCCCTGTCATTAAAGGCGTTGGCGAAATTTGGATTAATAGTTATGCACTTACTGTAATGCTTTATGGCCTCAAGATATTGCTCCGTTTCAAAATTAGCAGCGCCCCAGTAATATTCTAAAGTTGCATCTTTATAATTTAAGTCCGAGGCTATCTGAAAATCATTAATGGCTGTGGAATAATTTCCAAGATTATAATAAGCCAGTCCCTCTCCATAATAGCATTTTGGATCCTGCTTATCAATTTTATTAGCACTTAAAAAATCGCTTATGGCCTCATTGAATTTTTTAATCCCATTATAAGCAAATCCCCTGTTTATCAAAGCTTTTATAAAATCAGGTTTATAGTTTAATGCTTCACTGTACGATTTAATGGCATCCTGATAATTTCCTTTAGAAACCAATTCATTTCCCTTATTAAATGCAATTTCAGCTTCCTGGTTATCTGCTATTTGTAAAGTCGAATCTTTCGGATTAGTCACCTGGCCATACGAATTTAGCAGCATAAAAACCGTACAAAAAATCAGGATGATATTTCTTTTTTTGAAAAACATTTTTAACTAATCGTTAACAGGAATCCTATACAAACAGTTAATTCTATTGGTCATATTTGTATAAAATCACTGTTTTTGTCGCCATAAAATTAACAATTACTCTAAAATTCCGGCAATAACTTTAAATGTTGTTTTATATTTTTTCCGATATGTTTTATGCGTATCAAAAACCCAAAGCCATTCCCGGGTTTCTTCCAGCCTGTTAAGCGGAACAAACACGAGTTTTGAAATTTTGGCAGTATCAAAAGTGTTGATATAATTCATTTCCTCAAAATCGGTAATTACACAACTTTTCCCGCCAGGAAGACTTTCCATATGTAATTGTTGTATTTTTTCCCTTACCGGTTGTAGTATATCCTGGCTTACGCTGAATTTTCTTTCAATTAAATCGCATAATAAAATATCTAACTGGTTTAGTAAATTCACAGATATCACCAAATCGAATGGTTTAAATATTTCCAATGGTTTGGTACGGTCAAGTTCATTAAGGAAATCATTGAAATTTTTAGCCTTCTTCACTAATTCAATCAAATTATTCGTTAAATCCATCTGGACAAAATCAACATGTTCCATTTTCCTAAACCTATTAACCACCTGCCGTGGATGTTTAATATCAAATAATGCTAATCTTTCGGTTTCCGCAGCTAACACCTGCATGGGAACATCTAACAACCAACCACTTCCTAAAACTGCAACCGATTTGGGTTTATATTTTTTAACACAAGTTGTTATATAGTTTTGGACGTTAGTTAAGTGTGAATTCCAATTTATCCCTTCAGCCAAATAACGGCGCATTATTCCATTTTGATCACTATAATAAAATGATAGCGCTTTTTTATTTACTATAATTTGCTGAAAAGTCCTAAACATATGATAAAACAACCAAATTATTTGATATTAACAGCCCAAACATACCAAAAAAATTAATACTTTAGACAGCATAAAAAATAAGGATGTTCAGAATTCGGCGGTACATATTTATATTTTTTTTTCTATTGGCAACTTTCCAAAGTTTTGCTCAATTAAACCTTGCCGATCGAAAAATCCTTAAAAATGCAGAAAGTTATTTTGAGAATGAAGAATTCGATAAAGCCCTGCCCCTGTTTTTAAAAATCGATTCCCTAATTGAAGATTATACTGTAAAATACAAGATTGGAGCCTGTTATTTAAATACCAAGTATCAAAAATTGAAAGCAATTCCTTACCTGGAAGAAGTTAGCCAAACCACAACCATTGAAATACCCTTGATTGTTCATTTCGATTTAGGAAATTTATATCATTACACCTATCGCTTTGACGAAGCCATTGAACAATACAAAAAATATATCGAGGCCAGCAAAAAAAGCTCTTTTGCTGATGCTGCCACACTGGCCAAGGCACAACGTATGATTCAGGTATGCAAAAATGCCATTGAAATTACAACCCAACCTTTTAAAGCCGAAGTTGAAATTCTTGGACACCCGATTAATACCATGGAATCGGAGTATTGCCCGATGATTACCGCCGATGATCAAACGCTGGTTTATATGCGTGATGTCGGTATAGGAAAAACGGACCACCCGGTAAGTTCAATTATGATATCGCACAAAATAAAAGGTGATTTATGGGGAAATCCGTCAAAACTCGACCTGGAAAATGAATCAAAATACAGTAATAAAAAAGTATCACTGGCAGGACTTTCACCCGACGGCCAGACCATATTTCTGGATATTGGTGTTGGCCTTGATCAGGATATTTATGAAGCTAAAATTAACGATACCGAAATAGTTGACATAAAAAAATTAAATAAGCAGATTAACTCCCCTTTCTACGAAGGAAGAGTTAGTATTTCGTCGGATGGCACCGAATTGTACTTTGTTTCGGACAGGCCCGGCGGGTTTGGAGGAACAGATATTTATAAAGCCACACGTAACCGCAGGGGCGAATGGGATGAACCTGTCAATTTGGGAGAGGTAATTAACACAAAATATAACGAAAATTCACCCTTTAAACATCCCGACAATGTAACCCTGTTTTTTAGCTCTGAAGGGCACAAAACCATTGGCGGAAACGATATTTTTAAAAGCAAATTTGAAAATGGAAAATGGACTGAACCTGAAAATTTAGGATTCCCTAACAGTACCAAAGATGATTTATACTTTGTGCTTAACGCAAACGGGCAAATCGGTTATTTTTCCACCTCAAAAAATAACATTTACGATAAACATAATATTTTCAGGGTTAACTTTAAAGATCCGATACCTTTAACTCTTGTGAAAGGAGTTATAAAAATGGGTTCGCCGCCAAAACCAGGCGCAGTCGATATTAAAGTGTATGACAAGGAAACCGGGAAAAGAGTAAAATATGTATATAATCCCTCACCCGAAACGGGAAAATATTTGATGATATTTCCTCCAGCTAAAAATTACGATCTTGTAATAAGTTCCGATAAATATCTGCCACAACTGGTCCATGTTTATATTCCATATCAAACTTATTTTTATGAGCTTTACCAGGAAATAACCCTTGAACCCATAAACCTGCAGGATAATACCGTTGGTGAAAAAGTTACAGTTAACAATACCTTTTATGATTTATATAAAACGGTTGAAGCCGATTCCATTTTAATGGATGATTTGCCCAAACAGCCAAAATATTATGACCATTTGCTTGAACTGGTTGAAAATATAATTCAGACCACCGATACTATGCGGATTAATTACCTCGATCCTGCCAAACTTAAGGAGCATGAAAGCAACAATGTTGAATCGTTATTAAATATGATTGAGGAGGCTATTGAAACCACTGACCCGGTTACTTTGACCATACTAGATGCAAATGCAAGACAAAAAGATAAGATTAAAGAAACTCACTTTTATATAGATGGAGACAAAAGCAAATCGCTTGAAATGCAGGTAATCGGAAATGATACCTTGTATACAGCACCCCCGATAAAATCAGCTACTACGCAACATTCGATTCTTTCAACAACCGAAATACCGAAACACACAACCAAAGCAATCTACAATTTTAAAGCCAGTAAAATTGCCGATCGCAACTATATACACCGGTATCAAATTTTGTATGATGTAAATGCTGATCAAATACCTGCTTCAGCATATAAAGACCTGGAAGAAATTTCCCGGACATTAATCAATAATCCATCATTGGGTGCTGAAGTTTATGGTTATGCTGATTCACAGGGAGAAAAAAGATATAATTTAACCTTGTCAAGATTACGGGCACAAAATGTATTAAAATATTTTATCGATAATAAAGTAAATCAGCAAAAAATTATTGCTAAAGGATTTGGTGAAGATTATGCCAACACCGAGGTTCAGGATTCGCAATATCATCGAAAGGTTGAAATCAATATTTTTGAATTAAAAGCGAAGTGAAAATTATAAGTAAAAATATTAAAACGGCTGCTATCGTGCTTATCCTGATAATTTCAGGTAAGGTTGCCCTGGCTCAATACTCTGAATATGAGATTAAAGCTGCTTATATATTTAACTTTGCCAAATTCGTTGAGTGGCCTCCACAAAACTCCTTCGATACAATTACCCTGGGAATATATCATGAAGATCCGTTTGGCATTATTCTGGAAAAAACCATGGTTGGTCGAAAGGCTAATGGTAAAGAATGGAAAATTATTCGCACTAATAATCCAAAAGTACTTGAGAAGTGCAATATTGTATTCTTTTCAGATATTGAAAAATATGAACTTATCAAGATACTTGATAAACTAAAAGACAAACCTATACTGACTATCGGCGACGAGATAATTGATTTTTGTGAACTTGGTGGAATTATTGACTTTACACCACAATACTCTGAATTTCAGTTCGAAATTAACAATGATGTGGCAAAAGCACATCGAATAACTATTAGCCCAAAACTGCTTCTACTGGCTAAAATTGTTTCAAATTCCGAAGATGAATTTTAAAGACTTATCCATACGGATTAAAATAACCACATTGCTTGGAGCAACCAGTCTGGTTACTTTGTTGCTCTCAGGTTTGATATTTTTTGCTTACGATAAATCCCAATATGAAATTTCCACACTCCGCGAATTAAACATCCTGGCTGAAATAATTGGCAGCAACGCCGAAGCAAGTATCATTTATGAAAGTCAGCGTGCAGCCAACGAAATACTCGAAACCCTGGTTGCAAACAAAAATATTAAAGTGGCCCGGATTTATAAGCCCGATAAGTCAATTTTTGCTGAATACCTGATTGACAGTACTTATACCGGGACTCATCTCGATTTTGTTGCCTCAAAAGACACTTTTGCATTTACCGATAATTCCTTATTAATTAATCAACACATTGTGCTTGATAATGAAACCATTGGTTCCATTTATTTGCATTCAGGCCTTGATGATTATAACCTGCGGTTAAAAAATTTTATAAAGGTTTTTGTCCTCATTCTGATAACTGCTTTCGTTATCGCACTTCTTATCTCAATAAGGCTACAGCAAATCATTTCGCAGCCAATAATCAGTCTGACACGTACCATGCAACGAATATCAGTAAACAAAGACTATAATATCCGAATCAAACAACACGGTAAAGATGAAATAGGGCAGTTAATTGATGGTTTTAATACTATGATTAGTCAAATAGACAAACAAAACCATGCTTTAACCATTGCTAAAAATCAGGCTGAAACCTCGGCCCAGATTAAAGAGCAATTCCTGGCTAATATGAGCCACGAAATCAGAACCCCGATGAACGGAATTATGGGAATGGCAAAATTATTATTCCATACTCCTTTAACAAAAGACCAGGTAAAATATCTTGAAAACATAATTGCCTCATCAAATAATTTATTGGTAATTATTAATGATATTCTAGACTTTTCAAAAATTGAAGCGGGTAAACTTGAATTCGAAGAAATTGAGTTCAATTTATTTGATCTTTTAAAAAAAATGGAAGCACTTTTTAAGGAACATGCTGAAAATAAGGGCTTATATTTTAAAGTAAATATCGGTGACCGAGTACCTAAATATGTGATAGGCGATCCTACCCGTTTAAATCAGATTCTGGTTAACTTATTAGGCAATGCCATTAAATTTACCGATAAAGGCGGGATAACCCTGGTTACTAAAGTTATTGAACAAAACCATAATAAAAGCACCCTCACCTTCACCGTAAACGATACCGGAATTGGTATAGCCGAAGATAAACTTGACCTGATATTCAACAGCTTTTCACAGGCCAGCAGTGATATGACCCGAAAATACGGTGGAACCGGATTAGGTTTGACCATATCCAAACAATTAACCGATTTACAAGGAGGTTCACTTAGTGTTGAAAGTACTGAAAATGTGGGAAGTACATTTTACCTAAAGTTGACTTATAAACATGGTAAAGGTAAAAGTAAAGACGAAATTGAGAAAGAATCTGTTTCCATATCAGACATTCAATTCACAGATATCAAAATACTGCTGGCCGAAGATAATGAAATAAATCAGCTATTTGTAAAAACTATTTTGAAACCAAAATTTAATCTTACTATAGTTTCAAATGGTAAAAAAGCAATGGATTTACTTAAACACGAAAGCTTCGACTTGATTTTAATGGATTTACATATGCCGGAAATGGATGGTTATGAAACTACAGACCAGATAAGAAAACTGAATGACTTAAGTAAACGAAACGTACCTATTATTGCACTAACAGCTGCGGCCATAAAAGGTGAAAAGGAAAAATGCCTAGAAAAAGGAATGAACGATTACATTTCGAAACCCTTTGAGCCTGATGATCTTATTCGTTTGATACTAAATAATTTAAGGATTAAACCCCATAAAAATTCCATCAAAAAGGAAACAACAAACGCAAAGAATCCAAAACATAATTTTAAATTTGTTGATTTAAGTTATTTAGAATCAATTGGTGATGATGATGGTCAGTTTAAAAATGATTTATTGCGGATTTTTAGAGAACAAATACCAAAACTAATGACTCAAATGACAGATTGCTTAAAGATGAAAAATTATGCTGAACTTGGAGCTGTTGCACACAAGGCAAAATCGTCAGTAGCCATGCTTGGTATTAAAAAACTCAAAAATGATATGGAAAAATTGGAACATGATGCCAAACTAAATATAAATACCGGGGAATACGCATCAATAATTGAACGATTTGATGAAATTTCAACTCTTGTTTTAGATGAAATTAAAGATTTAAAATTTTAGCCATGCTTATATTCGATAAAAGTAATGAAAAATATGTGGTAGCCAGTTTTTCACCAGCGGTAAAAAACCTTACTATTTTGGTTGCTGACAAAATAAAAAATTTGCTACAGGAAATAATAGACGAAGGCAAACCTAATTTGATACTCGATCTTGAAAGTGTATCTTACATTGACAGCACTGGTTTTGGAGCCATTATATCAGTATTTAACTATGCCAAAAACAAAAACGTTAAATTTCTGATTTGTAATGTATCGCAGAGAAATATGGCGCTGGTAAAAATTACCAAGTTGAATGAAATTTTTAAAATCTTTCCTGATCAACAATCTGCCATTGACTCAATTATAGGTTAAGTGTTAGCTAAAAATATTTTAATACTTTAGCGTTATAATTCATAACAGTAAATAAATACAGGCTGATTATGCCTTAGCCACCTATTTTTTGACTTTATTCGGCCAGTTCCCTTTCTGGTACTAATCTCAAAATTCACATCATAACATTCGCATTTTATATTTTATTGATATTAAACCAATTGGCATATCCACACATTAGCATTATTGTTAAAAAAAGCTAAGCGCTTTGAATATTTAAAAAAGAAAAATTATATTGTAACAACTTTTAAACCGAAATTACCTTATAATAAACCTATCAACATTGAACAAATGAAAAAATTATTAAGTACCTGCTTAATTATTGCTTTTGTAATGATTATTGCAAATTCCTATGCTTCAAATGCGCCAATTAAGTACGGCAAGGTCAGCATGGAAGAATTAGAAATGACTACCTATGAGTTAGACTCTACAGCCCCGGCCGTTGTTTTATGCGATTATGGAGTCTGGAGTCTTCAGGATTATATGTTCAAAAAAATTATGCGAATAAAAATATTAACTAAAGAAGGTCTTGAGTATGCAAACCAGGTATATCCCAGTGACGACGGCACTACCATAAGAGGAAAAACTTTTAACCTTGTCAATGGAGAGATCCAGGTTGATAAACTCAAAAGTGAATCAATTTTCAAGGAACGGATTTATGAAGATTACTTTAACTACAGGATTGCCATGCCTAACGTAAAAGTTGGATCTGTTATTGATATCGAAATAACCCATTTTGGTATTCCAGCAGTTTGGTATTTTCAAAAATTAATACCCGTAAAATGGAGTGAATTAATTATACCACAATCCATGTATATTGACTACCGTAAACATTTCTTTGGATATCAACCTCTTTCCCTGAATACGAGCGAACATTGGATTGCTAAAGACGTACCTGCATTTAAAAGCGAACCGTTTATCAATTCTGCTGAAAATTATATAACAAAATTCGAATTTGATATACTTTCATATCACTTTCCAGGATTCTATAAGGAATATACCACCGATTGGAATGCAGTAGCACGTCGGCTTGAAGAAAGTTCTTATTTTGGCTCCGTACTTAATGTTGCATTATACCTTGGAAGCACAGCAAAAACAATAGAAGAGGCTGACTCGACCCAATTAGGTAGAATGAAACTGGCTTTTGAAGAAGCAAAGAAGGTTAAATGGAATGAAGAACTTAACTTTCTTAGCTCCCATTCAAATTTGAGCATTGCATACAAAGACCAGATTGGAAATTCAGCTGATATAAACCTCAATTTGATAAATCTGCTTAGGAAACTTAAAATTGAAGCCGATCCGGTAGTTTTAAGTACAAGAGCAAATGGTATTTTACCATTTATGTTCCCAAGTTTCAATAAACTTAATTACGTTATTGTCTCTGCCAAAGTTAATGGTACAACATATTTGTTAGATGCTACTGATGAGTATTCTCCAATTGGTCTGTTACCTGTAAGATGCCTTAACGGGAAAGGTCAATTGATGAGAGAAGATAAATCAACAAGTGTTAGTCTTGATACAGATAAAAAAGAATTAATAACTGAAGTATACTCACTTACTCTAAATGATGATTTAACCCTTTCCGGAAAGGTTGAAAGTCAGTTAAAAGATTATGGAGCTTATAATTTCAGACATTATTATAAAAGTTTTAACTCCGAGGATGAAATGCTGGATGATTTTATGGAAAATAACAAAGGAATCAGCATTTCTGACTATAAAGTTAACAATCTTGAATTATTAGAAGAACCCATTAAAGAAACTTATCAAATTACTTGTAAAGATCAGATTTACAGCATTGATAATAAATACTATTTCACACCTCTGATGCATTTAAAAACCGATGAAAATCCATTTAAAGCTGAAGAGCGAAAATATCCGGTCAACTTTCCGTATTGCACCCAGAAAAAATATGTGATGCAAGTTGATTTACCTCAGAATTATTCAATAAGCTCATTACCCAAACCTCTTAAAATGCTTTTACCTAATAACGGAGGTAGTGTATTGTATGTAGTTCAAAATGTTGGGAACAAATTATCAGTAATCTATCAATTTAATATTAATAAAACGGATTTTACATATGATGAGTACCAGTATTTAAGAGAATTTTATGCCCAGCTTATTGCAAAACAAGCGGAACCTGTAATACTTACAAAAAATGAATAAAAATATAAAATTGTTATTCTCGTTAATGATAGTATTGTTGGGTCAGCAAATTGCTTTTGCGCAAAATGACTACGATGTTTCATTAATTCCAGACTCACTCAAACAAAATGCCAGAGCAGTTGTTCGTGTTGATAATGAAGAACTTGAAATAACAGACGAAAAACAGGCAAAATTGAATATCACATATGCCATAACTATTCTAAATAAGAATGGAAACAATGATGCCCTGTTAACAGTAAATTATGACAAATTCCTGAAAGTAAATAATATTAGCGGAACTGTATTTGGCGAAAATGGAAAAAAAATTAAAAATATAGCTAATAGTGATATTCATGATTTTAGTGCTATTTCAGAATTTACTACTTACGAACAAAGCCGTATTAAAGCCATTGATCCCGAAATCAGGAATTACCCTTTTACTGTGGAATATAAATACCAGATCATTTTAAAAGGAACACTTCAATTACCTGAATGGCACCCCGTTAATGATTATGATGTTTCTATTCAAAACTCTGAATTTAAAGTAATTGTACCAGATAATATTAATATAAGGTATCTAGAAAAAAATGTGCCCACCCCAATACAAATAGATTCAGATAGTAAAAACACTATTTACCTTTGGACAGCTGAAAATATAAAACCACTTAAAGAAGAACCTTTTAGTGGCCCTTTAAGCGCTTTTACACCCACTGTTCGTTTAGGTATGAATGAATTTTGGATCGGAGGCAATTACGGTGATGCAAGTACATGGAATTCATTTGGCAAATGGATTTATTCTTTGAACGAAGGGCGTAATATACTGCCACCAGAGACTACTGAAAAATTAAAATCGTTGGTTAGTACAGCATCTTCAAAGGCTGATTCAGTTAAAATACTTTATAACTATATGCAAAACAACACCCGATATGTTAGCGTGCAGGTTGGAATCGGTGGTTGGCAGGCATTTGAGGCCGAAACTGTCGACCGCTTAGGATATGGTGATTGCAAAGCTTTATCAAACTACATGCAATCCATTCTATCGTCGGTAGGAATTAAATCATATTATACCGTTGTTTATGCAGGGGCCGGAGAACCAAATATTGATGTTAATTTCCCATCAAACCAGTTCAACCATGTAATAGTGTGTGTTCCTGATAAAAATGATTCTATCTGGCTTGAATGTACTTCGCAAAATATCCCTTGTGGATATTTGGGCAGCTTTACGGATGACAGGGATGTATTGGTGATTAAAGAAACCGGTGGAGAGTTGGTTCATACTCCAAAATATACAAAAGATGATAATAAATTAATTACACATGGTACTGTATATCTTCAAGCCGACGGATCGGCCCAGGCTGCTATTTTAAGAAAACACAGTGGCCTATTCTATGATAAAACCCGATCAATCGTTTATAGCGATGATACAGACAAGAAGAAACAATTGTACTATACGTATAATATTCCACAGTTTACCATTAAGTCATTCCAATTGGATGAGCAAAAAAGCAGTTCCCCATATATTATTGAAAACAGTAACCTCGATCTTGAAAAATACGGGACCAAAATGGGACCAAATATTCTTTTACCGGTCAACTTGATGAATAAAATAGATGCGGTACCCAAAAAATTAAAGAATCGTTTGTCTGATGTCCTAATACAGCGAGGCTATACCAAAACAGACAGTATTCAATATATTTTGCCAACCGGATATAAATGTTCGGGATTACCTGAAAATAAAACTATTGATTCTGAATTTGGACAACTTTCCACACAATATTTTATAAATAACGACAGCCTTTTATACATAAGAAACTTTATCCTAAATAAAGGCCGATATCCAAAAGAAAACTATCAACAGCTGATTGATTTTTTTGAGAAGGCTGTAAAAGTTGATGATCAAAGAGTTATGTTAACACCTGAATAAACAGAACAATCATCTTCAAGCTAAAGAAAGTTTCATAAAAAAACGCATGTACTCAATTTTGAATACATGCGCTTTTTCATTAAAGGCTTTTTGAGTTTACCAAATCAAAGCCCTGTCCTTTTCAGGTAAATACATTGAATCACCTTCATGAATATCAAAAGCTTTAAGGAAAGCATCAACATTGCGAAGCGGACCGGTTACCCTGAATTCACCTAATGAATGCACGTCTTCCTGTGTACGGCGAAGAAGCTCTTCAGGTCTTATGTTTTGAGCCCAAACATGAGAATAGGCTAAAAAGAATCGTTGAGCGGCAGTAAAGCCATCAATCTTTTGATCGAGGTGTTGACCTTGTTCTGTTTTCAAAAATGCTGTATAAGCAATATTTAAACCTCCTAAATCAGCGATATTCTCTCCCAGTGTTAGTTTCCCATTGGCAAATACTGAATCGGCCACCTCAAATGAATTGAATTGCTTAACCAAAACATCAGCTCTCTCTGTAAAGCGTTTTGAATCTTCGTCAGTCCACCAGGTATTTAAATTTCCATCTTTGTCATATAGTCTTCCCTGGTC
>JBJKSB010000075.1:0-18575 GCA_046704385.1 Bacteroidales bacterium
TGGGAACTGGAAGCTGGACATTGACAACCGGCCCGGGAACTGCCAGTTTTGATCCTGATAATTCTAAGCCGGATGCTAAGGTTTCGGTTTCTGATTTTGGGACTTACACCTTTACCTGGACTGAAACTAACGGTGAGTGTTCTGACGATTCTACAATTACTCTGGTTTTTGAAAAGCAACCTGTGGCTGACGCTGGTCCCAACGGTTCAACTTGTGGCCTTACCTATAATCTGGATGCAACACCTTCATTGGGAACTGGAAGCTGGACATTGATAACCGGCCCGGGAACTGCCAGTTTTGATCCTGATAATGCTAAGCCGGATACTAAGGTTTCGGTATCTGATTACGGAACTTACACTTTTACCTGGACTGAAACCAACGGTGAATGTTCTGATGATTCGACCATAACTCTGGTATTTGAACAGCCTCCTGTAGCCGAAGCCGGTTCTGATGGCTCGGCTTGCGGTTTAACCTATAAGTTGAATGCTCAGCCTTCTGTTGGAACGGGTTCATGGACATTATTTTCCGGCTCCGGAACAGCAGGTTTCAGTCCTGATAATTCCACAGCTGATGCGCTGGTTTCAGTAAATGATTATGGTAAATACATATTTCGCTGGACGGTTTTCAATGAAAATTGTCCGGATGAATCCGATTCTGTTACTGTTAATTTTTATCCTGTGCCTGAAGCCGTAGCCGGTAACGATCAACATTTGAATAAAATAACAGAAACCAATTTACAGGCTGAGCTTAGTGGCTCTGAATCGGGAATATGGAGCCTTTTAAGCGGTTCTGCAATTTTTGACAATATTCAATCACCAACAACCAGAGTCTATAATCTTCAATCGGGCGAAAACACGTTGCAGTGGACGGTATCCAATAATTTTTGTACAGATTCCGCAGAAGTGAGTTTATTTGTTGAAAACTATATTTCGCCTACCGTCATCACTCCGAATGGGGATAATATAAATGACTATTTTATTGTAAATGATTTATTTGGATCGGAATGGATTCACTTGATAATCTTTGATGGAAACGGAAAAGTAGTTTATTCAAATTTAAATTACAGGAATGAATGGAACGGTAAGGATAAAAATGGTAAAGATTTACCTGAGGGAACTTATTATTATTTACTGGAATTTAGTAATCATACTACAATAAAAAGCTATGTGCTCATTAAAAGGTAACATAATTGCACTGTATATAGTGCTAACGGTTATTCCTTTATTTACAAAAGGGCAAATGGAATTATTTAATATTTCTGATCAGTATAGTAATCGATTGATACTGATAAATCCGGCCTTTTGTGGCGAAAATGATGCTTTAAGTGTGTCCCTTTCCACAAGAAAACAATGGGATGGATTTACCGGGGCTCCAAAATCATCGGATCTGGATATTTTTGGTCCCATGAAAAAGCAAAACATAGCTGCCGGATTTCACGTTCAAAAAAGCAGTTTTGGCATCCAAAGCACTACAAGTTTGTTAGGTGATTACGCTTATCATATTGTATTGCCCAATGCTGTATTATCAATGGGCATGTCATTTATTTTTTCACTTTATGAAACCCGATGGGAAGATATAATCCTCTACAACACCAATGATATAGCCTTAAACCAGACCAATGAGAAAACCTATCTGCCAAACTTCCGTTTGGGAGTATTTTATAAAAACAAAGATTTCTTTACCGGTTTCGCCGTACATAATTTAATTTCAGGAAGAGCCGGCAATTATTATAATGTGGAAACCAAAAAAATTAAATTCCTGCCTTATCAGTTTTTTTATCATTTTGGCTACCCGTATCAAATTGATAAAGATTTTCAAATAACACCTTCTTTGATAGCCAGTTACAATCCAATATCCAAATTTAATGCTGAAATCAGCAGTCAGGTAAACTATAATAATTTTTTAGGATTAGGATTGTCGTACCAAACAAAAGGAAATCTGGTAACCCGATTAAATTACAACATTAACCACCAAACCAGCATTGCATACTCCTATGGCTTTAGTACCAATAAGTATGTGCGTCAAATGGGAGGATCGCACGAAATTTATTTGAAATATATTTTTCTTTATGACATAAAAGTTGAAAATCCCAGATAAAAAGGATAATTTTCGCATAGCAAACAAAAGAAAATACTGAAGTGACCTCAAGAAAATTCATCCAAATTACGGCATCTTTATTCGTATCATTCTTATTGTTATGTTATAATCCAGCCCAAAGTCAAACAAATATTTATTCTGTAACAAAAACATCATGGAGTTCTCCTGATTTTGAGGAATTTTCACCTGTTTATTTTAATGATAATCTGGTTTTCTGCTCTAACCGCAAAAATGTTTCCCTTTTAACTTATCAGGATGCAAAAAACTCACTGCTGAGTATGTTCTCCATCGAAATAAACGATAGTGCCAAAGACAATAGAATATCCCTGTTTTCAACAGCATTAACAACTCAGCTGAACGATGGCCCTGCAACATTTAACCTGAATGCAGACACCATATATTTTAGTCAGAATCTGGGACTGTCAAAAAAACTGATCGACCAGACAGATAGCTCAAACAGGATCGGAATTTTCTCGTCGTCAAAAATAAACGGAAAATGGCAGACAGCACAATCCTTCCCATATAATAGTTCATCATTTTCCAATAAAACACCGGCTTTGTCGCCAGATGGAAAACGATTATACTTTAGCTCAAACCGGCCGGGAGGATTCGGAGGATTTGATATTTATTACTGCAGCTTTATAAATGGAGAATGGACCGCTCCGGTTAATCTTGGTTCAACCATAAATACCGGGTTTGATGAATGCTTTCCTTATGCTGATGATACAGACAAATTATATTTCTCCTCGGCTGGACATAACAGCCTCGGTGGGTTAGATATTTTTTATACCCAGGAGATCAATAATAAATGGGCAAAGCCAATTCATCTTGAAAAGGACTTAAACTCAATTTACGATGATTTTGGAATAATATCACAGAACAATCTGATAACAGGATATTTATCATCGAACCGCGATGGTGGAGATGATATTTTCAGTTTTTCAAAAAACCTGATAAAATTCGATAGCTGTCCGGAACAAAAGGAAAATAAATTTTGCTTTCAGTTTTATGACGAAAGAACCTTTAGGAACGACACTATCCACCCCATTTATGAGTGGGACTTTGGCAACAATGTAAAATTAAAGGGTGAAAAGGTATCATACTGTTTTGCAAAAGCCGGCGAATATTCGGTTGTACTTCGGGTAATTAATCCCGATACAGGAGACACCATAAATAACCCAGAACCCTACTCTTTTGAACTTAATGATATTGAACAACCTTATATTACCTGCGATTCCAGTGGACAGGTTGGCCAGACGCTTTTATTTGATGCCGGAAAAACAAATCTGCCAGGTTTTTCCATTAATAAGTACTATTGGGATTTTGGTGAAGGCTTTGCTTATTCAGGGAAAACAATGAATTACCATTTTCGGCATCCGGGTGACTATAAAATACAGTTGGGCTTAATTGGAAAGAATAGCCAGGCTCAGGATTCTGCCAAAGTCTGTACCTATAAATTTATACATATCAGGTAAAACGGCAAATCATAATACATTCATAAAGTTCTGTTTCAATTGATTGATATAAATGTATTTACCTTCTAACCTAGGCATTTCTGCATTATTTTATTATCTTTAATCTTTGTATAATTATTATGATTAATCAGTTTGATTATACTGAACTTAGCTTTAAAATACTGAACTATTGATACATTAGTATATTCCAATATCAATAAATATAAATGATTAAATGTTGATTAATTGCCTGACACCTTTATCTGCTAAAAACATCATAATTTTTATTATGATACTGTTAATTAATGCCGGCAGTTTATTGGCACAGTCGGTTCCTGCAGTAGAAGAAAACATTCCCTACGTTGTAACTTTTGGTAAAAATTCAGATGTGAACTGGGGTGACGACGATTTTTGTGAGATTTTCTTTTTTATAGTTCCTAAAGATCGCGTTGATCCCATTTATTTAAGGGTTTACGACCCCGATACAGGAGGAGATCTGGATGAACCTAAGGGAGAATTCAATACTAAAATAAATTATTCAATATATGGTAGTAACGGTTGCTGGTCAAATAAAGATGCGCAGGCCATAAATCCGATAAATCAATACCGCAGTGGTGTGCTCCTGGCTTCAAAAACGTTTGGTGCTGAACCCGAGTACGATAAAAAATGGTATACTTTTGGCCCGTTGAATCCCTTTGAAGGTGAACTTGTGGATAAATTCGGCGGAAGAGTTTTTAAAATAATCGCCGAAGGCGTTTCAGGTGACGATGGAAACCTTTACCGATACTTCCTGAGTGAAAGCCCCGATGAAAACAAACCCATCGAAGGAGGAAATTTTTTTACCTATGAATATACCTTTCGCCTGGCAAACGATGTAAATCAGGTATCGCAGATATATCCTTATATCGATGACAAAACCACCTCGATTAAGATATCAAATTTTGATTGGGATGATGATGGCGAGATTAAAATAATTTCGGTTGCAAAAAATGGTATTCCGTGTAAAATATCGGGGCAGGGTGATTGGGTTGTGGTTGACTTTCCGATTTTAGAAGAAGAGAAAAACACCTCGCTCGAAATACAGTTTATTAAAAATAAAGTTACGCTCGTAAAAAATAATAACGTCAGTATCATAGTGCAAAATCAATATGGCGTTTCTCTCCCATTTTATGTAATTCCTATTGGGGGAATTCCGGTTTATAAACCAAAAATCAGGATGCAAAATGTTGGTGAATAGGTTAACATATAACCCATATCACAAGGTTTTGCAGCTTTTTAGCTTAATTGCTTTATCCTTATTGTGCCAGCTCATTTCGGTTAATGCGCAAAATTATCAGATTAAGAATTTTATTGACGAAGATTATTTGCCGCAACCCTACGTATATACCATTACACAGGATAACCTGGGTTATTTATGGATAGGCACGGGTAACGGTTTAACCCGATATGATGGTTACGAGTTTAAAACCTTTACTACTGCAGATTCGCTGGCTGATAATTTCGTAACGGCAAGCCTTAGCACCGATGACGGGGTTTGGTTTGGCCATATGAATGGCGATCTGACTTTTTACCACAACTATGAATTTGAGAAAAAAGTTATCCATTCAAAAAATAAATCAATGATAACTGACATAGAAGCTGGAAAGAATAATGAGATTATCGCCAGTACGTATTCGAGTGGAGTCATAGTTATTACTGATAACATCCCGGTAGTTGGTGAAATTATTGACCCCGACGGGTCACCATCAATAACCACCATCAAACCGCTTGAAAAAAACCGTATCCTTATTGGTACAAATAATGGATTATGGATATATCAGTACGATAAGAAAGGAATTTTGTTTTTGAAAATTAAATTAAATGAAGTACCCAATACCAAAGTTTCCGATATAATAAATTTAAACTCTGATAATAACTATTTAATTGCCACCCAGGATGATGGATTTTACATGTTGGATGCAGAAAAAGAGGTTTTACAAATAAGCAAACTCATTTTAAGAAGCGATAAAATAGAAGGGGTACAAAAGGTATGTTCCGATAATGAGAACAATCTTTGGATAGCTTCAATGGGCAATGGGCTGATTAAAATGAAAAAAGTCACCTCAGGATTATATAAAACTGAAATTAACTTCGACAATTTACTGGGGTATCCCTCAAAATACGTAAAGAGCATTTTTCTTGACTCAGAGGGAATTATATGGGGTGGCAACTATGCAAAAGGGTTAAGTAAAATAATTCAAAAACATTATTCATATAATTTTATAGACAAAAATTTAATCGGTGATAATATTAATGTTTTAACTATTGAAAATAACAGCATCTGGATGGGTACCGACAGCGTATTAATGAAAATTAATAAGCAGACCAATGCCGTTGAAGGACTGTTTAAACATACCAATGGCCTGCCAGAGGATAAAATAACTGCTCTTGCAAATGGAAAAAATGACCTTTGGCTGGGTACCTTACGAAGCGGAATTTTCAAATTTAATAAGGATAAGAAAAAAGCAGAATTTTATTCTATTAGTGAAGGCCATCTTGAACATTCAATTACTTCATTATGCTTGGTTGATAATATTTTATGGATAGGTACCCGGAAGGGAATTTGCCAGTTAAACTTATTAAATAAATCGCAAAAATGGTTTACTATAAATCACGGTGGATTACCCAGTAATAATGTTAACCAAATATTTAAAGGAAGCGATGGCAGGATTTGGGTTGCTACGTTTTCAAATACCTTAGCATTTATTGCAAATGATACGGTTACTAAAATTACTATTCCACTTAATGAAAACCCTTTTATTATTAAAGCTATAACAGAGGATAAAGACAGCACTATTTGGATTGCCACTTTAGGTGATGGCATTTATAAATTAAAAAACGGCCGGTTTTCGAATATTAATTCCTCCATGGGATTATTTTCTGATTATTGTTCCTCAATAAGTTTCGATAATAAAGATAATTTGTGGATTGGGCACCCCGGTGGTATAAGTCAGTTAACCCCGGAAAATGATAAAGTAATACCTATTCAAAAACGCTTTGAAATTCAAAAAAAATACAATTTTACAACCAATTCTGTCGCAGTCGATAAAGATAATTCTATTTATTTTGGATTCAATTTCGGAATATTAAAGATCAATATATATGATAAAATTACTGAATCTTCACCACCCAAACTTTCGGTTATTAATATCAAAATTAATGATCAGGAAATTGAGTATAATAGCCGGATCCACCTTACCTCCGTAAGTCCAAAATTAAGTATGGATTATATCGGAATTAATTTAAAAGATCCTTTGCTTACTCAATACGAATATATACTTGAAGGTTATGACGAAACACCGGTAATAACATCATCAAGACGAGCCGTTTATCCAAGGCTGACGAAAGGCAACTATGTATTTAAACTCAATGCAAAAAATGCCGAAGGAATTAATTCACACAATTCAATTGAAATACAAATTGATATTACTCCACCTTTCTGGAAACGACCCTCATTTTATGCCATAACTTTTATAATAATTTTCTTAATCTTAATTGTACTGATTAACAGGCAACGCGGTAATATTGCCCGTGAAAACAAAATATTAGAGGAAAAAGTCAAACAACGCACTGCCGAAATATCAGAACAAAAGGAAAAAATTGAAATCCAGAACGAACTGATTAACAATAAAAACAAGGCAATAACTGATAGTATCATTTATGCAAGTAAGATTCAAAATGCCATTGTTCCGTCCGATGAGTTAATAAAAACGCTGCTACCCAATTCTTTTGTTATAAATATCCCAAGAGATATTGTTAGCGGTGACTTTTATTGGACTATTGAGAGACAGGATAAAATATTCTTTGCCGTGGCCGATTCTACAGGACATGGTGTTCCGGGAGCATTCATGAGTATCCTTGGCATTACTCTTTTGAATAATATTGTATTACACCATCAGGTTTTAGCTCCAAATAGTATTTTATCGTATATGCGCGAAGGGATTATCCGTTTATTGAATCAAAAGAACGACCAAATATTCAGTAGTAGTATCAATATGGCTGTTTGTGCTTACGATAAAGAAAGAATGATGCTGGAATACTCCGGAGCCTACCATCCGCTTATTCATGTGCGATTGGGAATGCTAAATGTAATACCTGCTGAAAAGCAAACCCTGGGCATGGAAAGAGATGATGATCCTGAATTTACTTTGCATAAAATAAAAGTACAGAAAGGCGATTGTTTTTATATGTATTCCGATGGCATAAAAGATCAATTCGAATCAACAGGGAAAATAAAATTTGGCCAAAAAAGGCTTCATAAATTATTGAAAAATATTTCAGAACTTGATACTACAGAACAAAAAGACGAAATTTTTAAAGTTTTTAAAAATTGGAAAGGTACCTATGATCAAATTGATGATGTTCTGATACTGGGTATCAAAATTTAAGTGAAACCAAGCCCACAATTAATAAAAAAAATTAGTTTTAATTAGTGTAATTAGTGGCAAAAAAAGAGGAACCACCCCTTTTAAGACAGCCCCCGTTCAATAAATTTTAAAATTGAAAATAATCTAATCGGGTAATCCATAGTTATCAACCACAAAATCAATATCCTTATCACCCCGTCCGCTTAAATTCACCAGAATGGAACTTTGAGGATTTGCTTTGGCAAGTTTCATGGCATAGGCAACTGCATGAGCGCTTTCCAAGGCCGGAATAATACCTTCAAGACGGCTCAATTCGTAAAAAGCATCAATGGTTTCAGTATCGCTTATTACATCGTATTTAACCCTTTTCATATCTTTTAACATGCTATGTTCGGGACCTACTCCGGGGTAATCCAAACCGCTAGCTACCGAATATACAGGCGAAGGTTCTCCTTTTTCATCCTGAAGTACATAACATTTAAATCCATGAATTATACCAGGTTTACCCAGAGTCATTGTGGCGGCATGATCACCAAGATTTAACGAACGACCGGCCGGTTCAACTCCATAAATTTCACACTCATCGTGCTCTAAAAATGCAGAGAATAATCCTATGGCATTACTTCCTCCACCAACACAAGCCACAACTTTATCCGGCAGCTCACCGGTCATTTCCATGAATTGTTCCTTGGCTTCAATTCCTACTACCCGCTGAAACTCTCGTACCATCATGGGGAATGGATGTGGTCCAACCACGGAGCCAATTGCATAAATAGTATTTACCGGATCTTTCAGGTATGATTCAAATGCTGAATCCACCGCTTCCTTTAAGGTTTTCAATCCGTGTGAAACCGGAACTACTTCGGCTCCAAGAATTTTCATCCTGACTACATTGGGATGCTCCTTGGCAATATCAACTTCACCCATGTGAATTTCGCACTCAAGCCCAAAATAAGCTGCAGCTGTTGCCAACGCAACACCATGCTGACCGGCTCCGGTTTCGGCAATCAATCGTTTTTTTCCTAGATGTTTTGCCAAAAGTGCCTCACCCATACAGTGATTTAATTTGTGCGCTCCTGAATGGTTCAGGTCTTCACGCTTTAAATAAATTCTACCTCCATATTTCTCCGAAAGCCTGTTGCAATAATATACCGGTGTAGGTCGGCCCTGAAAATGTTTTCGAATACTGCGCAGTTCAGATATAAAACTATGCGACTTGCTAACGGCATGGTACGCATCCGCTATTTTCTTCATCTCAACTTCCAGTGCAGGTGGAATGAATGCCCCTCCATACTCTTTAAAATAGCCTTCGGCATTAGGATAGGTCTTAAAATAATTTTCAGCCATATTATAAATTGTTTGATTTAGGATACTAAAAATAACAATAATAATTAAAAAGGCTGAGCATGATGGCTATTTTAACAACTTCGAATAATTCCTATTTCCAAATCCGGTAGTCCCATCACGATTTAGGGTATAGTTTGATTTAAAAAATCCAACTAAAATCGTAAGCTTCAAAAAAATAAATTTTGACTAACTTTTGATTAGTTTTTAAATTAATATTTCTATTTTGCCACCCTAAGAAAACTAAACAACAAGTAAAAATGAATTACATATTATTCGACGATAAAACCTGGGATCAACTTCTTCCACTGACATTTACAAGGCCGGTTGCGGAGATCAGATTGGGCATACTTACGATAAAAAGCAAGTGGGAAAAATACCTTGAGTCGCAGTGCTCCTACTTTACTCGGGAACATCTGCAAGCCAAATTTCCTGCTGAAATTGATGATGACAATCTATTTATAAACAGTTCACTGATTCCAACCGCCGAACTATTATCGGAAATTGAAACGCTTGAACCGGGCCAGGTTTTAAAATGTGAAGATTTGGTTTGTGCACTTAGGATTGATAAAACCGCTGCGCTGAATTTTGACCTGGAGAATTGCTGTAAAGGAAGTACCATACAGACTATCTCCGATTGCATCCGGGTGAGCCACTTATGGGATATTTTTACCATGAACGGTGAGGGAATTGACCTTGATTTTAAATTGCTTACCAAAGGCCGCAAATCACAACCTGTAAGCAAAACAAACACGGTTCTTGGAAATAATGATATTTTTATTGAGCGTGGCGCAACGGTTGAATGCAGTACCTTAAATGCAACTAACGGACCCATTTATATTGGGAAAAATGCTGAGATTATGGAAAACTCGGCAATCAGGGGACCTTTTGCATTATGCAGCCACAGTACAGTTAAAATGGGTGCTAAAATATACGGACCCACTACTATTGGCCCTCACTCAAAGGTCGGCGGTGAATTGAATAATGTGGTAATATTCGGTTATTCAAACAAAGCCCACGATGGATTTTTAGGTAACGCTGTTATCGGTGAATGGTGCAATTTGGGTGCCGATACCAACAACTCAAATTTAAAAAACAACTATGCCGAAGTAAAACTTTGGAGTTATAATGATAACCGTTTTGTTAAAACCGGGCTACAGTTTTGCGGGCTGATTATGGGCGACCATTCAAAATGCGGCATCAATACCATGTTCAATACCGGTACTGTGGTGGGTGTTTCTGCAAATATTTTTGGCGACGGGTTCCCGCGTAACTTCATTCCATCATTTGCCTGGGGTGGTTCGCATGGATTTACCGAAACCAAACCCGAAAAAGCTTTTGAGGTTGCCGGACTGGTTATGCAACGCCGCGATATAGCCTTTGATGATACCGAAAAAAAATTGCTGGAAGATGTGTTTAACATGACAGCCAAATACCGGGAAAGTTTTAATTAGAGCCTTTTATCCATGGAATATTCTTGCTGCAACATGTCAGGACGATACTTCCCCGGGGAATATTCATACTGCGGTACAGCCGAACAATGTAGCACCATCTCCGAACGACATAGCGGTATCGCTGAATGATTCAGACGTATCGCTGAACGACATAGCGCTATCTCTAAACGATGTAGCGATACCTCCGAAGCATAATTCCCTTAGGAATATTTAATCAGCGATAGGTCAGATCGGTGCAGCGATAACCCCTGCTGTTGCACAAGTCCTCTTGCGCTCCTAGTAATAAAAAAAGCTTAAATATAGTTTATGAGCCGTGACTTTCAGGAAGTTAAAAGAATAGCCTGCGGATTTTGGAATCTTTCGAGTGGTAAATAATTTTGTGGCAACTGATCAAAACAATGCTGCTGTAATTTAATCCCGATTGCTCCTGTCAAACCCGAATAATATTTCTACTTTTACGCGAAAAAATAACAGGAATGTTTTCAAAATCAGGTTTACGTAAGCTTACACTGCTGTGTGCAAGCATGATGACAATGATGTCGGGCGCTATAGTTGCCCCGTCGTTACCCCAAATAAATAATGTTTTTAGTTTAACGCCCCATGCCGATATTCTGACACGTTTAATTATAACCTTACCAGCGCTTTTTATTGCAGTATTTTCACCTATTTTCGGAAAACTCAGCGATGCAATCGGCCGGAAAAAAATACTCTGGATAGCCTTATTACTATATGGACTTAGCGGTACTTCGGGCTATTTACTGAATAATCTCTATTTTATTTTAGTTGGACGGGCCTTTCTTGGAATTTCAGTAGCCGGAATTATGACCATGGTAGTGGCGCTTATAGGTGATTATTATAAAGGACCCGAACGCAGTCATTTTATGGGTATGCAAGGAGCTTTTATGGGATTAGGCGGTGTGGTTTTTATTGCCTTTGCCGGTTGGCTGGCCGATTTTGGTTGGCATGTGCCCTTTTTGATTTATATTTTCGGGTTTATTGTTTTACCAGGTGCTTTAATTTATCTGTATGAACCTGAACAATTTACAAAATCAGGCGCTGAAAATACAGCACCCGAAAAACCGGAAGAATACTCCAAAACACTGGTGACCATCATTTACATGATAATTTTCTTTGGCATCCTGGCATTTTATATGATCCCGGTGCAAATACCCTATCTGTTGAAAGGATTGAAGGGAGTCAGTAATGCACAGGTGGGTATGGCTATTGCTGTTCAAAGTCTCGCAGGTTCTTTTGTAGCCATGTATTACCGGAAAATAAAACATATACTTAGTTTCTGTTCCATTTATCAGATAACTTTTGGTTTGATGGCTATTGGATATATTATTATCGGATTTAGCCATACTTACTTGCAATACATCATAGGTCTTATTATCAGCGGTTTTGGCGTTGGATTATTAATGCCCAGCGGCAATATGTGGATAATCGAAGTTTCACCCGAAACTATCAGGGGAAAATTGGTGGGAAAAGCAAATACATCCATGTTTGTGGCCATGTTTATTTCACCGGTTATTATCCAGCCGTTAATTAAACTATCGTCTCTTTCCGGTGCTTTTATAAGCATGGGGATTATACTCTTTATTTTGATTGCGCTGCTTTTTTATCTTAAAACGAATCAATATAAATTGACTAAAACTGTTTATTGTAAAAAAAGCTAAATAACTTCGCCATGATTCAAACCGTTCAAAAAGTTGAAAATCATGATTTTTCGTTACATGGATTTGAAGACGAAAATTCCTTTGAAAATGTTCATTTTGCAGGCTGTAACTTCCATGAGGCTGAGGCTTCCAATATCGATTTTATTGATTGTGTATTTGAGGATTGTAACCTGTCATTATTAGGTACAATGAATACCGGTTTTAAAAACGTTGAATTTAAAAACTGCAAACTCACCGGGGTCGATTTCAGCAACTGCAATAAATTTCTGTTGCAGGTGTCCTTTACAAAATGCGACCTGACCCTGACCAATTTTGAAAAACTAAAACTCAACGAAACACAATTTATTCAGTGTGAATTGAATGAAGCCTTTTTTGCTGAAACCAATCTTGAGAAAGCTGCTTTTACTGAATGTAACCTGGATGGTGCCATCTTTAATTTTACAAACCTTAAAAGTGCCGATTTTTCCACATCAAATAATTATATTATAAATCCTCAGGAGAATAAAATTAAAAACGCCCGTTTTTCATTGGATGGGCTGCCCGGTCTGTTATCCGATTTTGATATTGAAATTGTATAAACTTCAAAATATATACTTTTAATTTATAAGAAAACATTGCATAATATTTAATATTTCATGTTTTAATGTAGTTTTTCATTAATTTATATTTGGATTGTCAGGAAAACTATATATTTTTGACGGCAAATTATGAGTACAGGATTAAAATATAAAGCAGTGATTAAACAGGTAATAAAATCTGTTTACAAGAACCATATGCTTTAGATTGACCCTGACGCACGATTTATGAGTATAGAGAAAATAAATATTTAAGGTCAGGGTTTAAACTCTGACCTTTCTTTTTAATAAACAGTAAAACTTTTGTAAAGTGCAGGTTTTAAAATTTGGAGGAACATCAGTAGGCAGTGCAGCCCGAATTAAAGAGGTGGCTGGTTTAATTGACGACGGTCAACCTAAAATTGTGGTTTTATCGGCCATGTCGGGCACAACCAATGCCCTGGTTGAAATTGCCGATTATTTGTATAAAAAAAATCATGATGCAGCCATTGAAAAGATAGCACAACTCGAACAAAGGTACTATCAAACAGTGGACGAGTTATTTGAGACCGAAAAGTATAAACAGGAAGGAATCGGCCTGATTAAGAATCATATGGAGCATATACGATCATTTACCCGCGATATGTTTACCTTGCCTGAGGAAAAAGAAGTGCTTGCACAAGGCGAACTTATTTCTACTGCACTGATGCAGTATCATCTTAAAGAAAAAGCAGTTAAATCGAACTTAATTTCCGCACTCAACTTTATGCGTATCGATAAAGCGGGTGAACCTGATGACTTCTATATCAAAGAAAACCTGGATCGTGAACTGAAGGCCCTTGGCGATTTTTACCTGGTGATAACCCAGGGATTTATATGCCGCAATGCCTATGGACTTATTGACAATTTGCAACGAGGTGGATCGGATTACTCCGCTTCAATAATTGGTGCTGCAGCCGATGCATCAGAAATTCAGATTTGGACCGATATTGATGGCATGCATACCAACGATCCAAGAGTGGTTGAAAATACACATGCAATTGCTGAACTTTCTTTTGACGAAGCCGCTGAGCTGGCTTACTTCGGCGCTAAAATATTACATCCAACTTGTGTGATGCCGGCTAAACTTGCTAATATTCCGGTTCGTATTAAAAACACACTCGACCCACAAGCCAACGGAACCCTGATTAAAGCAAGTTCAAACCAGAAACGTATTAAAGCTATTGCTGCCAAAGATGGCATTACTGCTATTAAAATTAAAAGTGGGCGTATGCTTATGGCTCATGGTTTTTTAAGAAAGGTTTTTGAGATTTTTGAAACCTATCAAACTTCTATTGATATGATTACCACATCGGAAGTAGGTGTATCGGTTACTATCGACAGCAGCAAATACCTGAATGAAATTGTGGCCGATCTGAAAAAATATGGCACTGTTGATGTTGATGAAAACCATGTAATTATTTGCGTGGTAGGCGACTTAATTGCTGAAAGCAAAGGTATTGCTGCCTCAGTTTTTAATGCGTTGCAAAACATACCACTTCGTATGATTTCATATGGTGGCAGTAACCACAACATATCAGTATTGGTAAAAGCCGAACATAAAAAACAGGCACTCACCGATTTAAGCAAAAATCTGTTTAATGATTAACTTATTCCTCGTAAAGATCACAACACAATGAAAGAACATTTAGATACATTCAAACACTATAAAACTCCCTTTTACTGGTACGATGTTGACCTATTAGAGCAAACATTAAAGTCGGTAAAAGTCGAGTCGGAGAAATATGGGTATACCGTTCACTATGCAGTTAAAGCCAATGCCAATATGCCCATTCTAAAAAAAATAAGGGAATATGGCCTGGGGTCAGACTGTGTTAGTGGAAACGAGGTTTTAGCTTCCGTTGAAGCCGGTTTTGATAAGGATAAAATTGTTTATGCAGGTGTCGGAAAATCAGATGATGAAATTACCGTCGGCTTACAACACGATATTTTCTGCTTTAATGTTGAATCGATTCCGGAACTGGAGGTTATCAATGAAATCGCTGCTAAAATGGACAAAAAAGCCCGTGTGGCCCTCCGGATAAATCCAAATGTAAATGCCTCTACACATCACTATATCACCACCGGGTTACAAGAGAATAAATTCGGGATAAACATGTGGGAGATGGAAGATGTCATTTTAGCACTTCAAAAAATGGAAGCGATTGAACTAATTGGTCTGCACTTTCATATTGGATCACAAATTACCAATTTACAGGACTTTAAAGGACTTTGCCTACGGGTTAACGAAATACAGGAATGGTTCTACGCCCGTCAGATTATTGTTGACCATGTGAATGTTGGAGGTGGCCTGGGTATTGATTACAAACAACCCAACGGGCATTCTGTACCTGATTTTGCTTCGTATTTCAAAATATTCGACGATTTTCTGGAATTACGTCCTAAACAAAAACTTCATTTTGAATTGGGCCGGGCCATTGTTGGCCAATGTGGTAACTTAATTACCCGTGTTTTATATATTAAAAAAGGGGTACAAACCAATTTTGCCATTGTGGATGCCGGCATGACTGAATTAATTCGTCCTGCCTTATATCAGGCTGTGCATATGATTGAAAACTTATCATCGGAATTACCCGAAGTAAAATATGATGTGGTTGGTCCTATCTGTGAATCGAGCGATACTTTTGCCAAGGCGGTACTATTGCCTGAAACCAAAAGGAATGATTTTGTTGCCATACGCAGTGCAGGAGCCTACGGTGAAGTGATGGCTTCACGATATAACCTGCGTAATTTGGCTAAAGCCTATTATTCAAAATAGATTTATCGAAGAAACCAGGATTTCCGTTTGAATAAAAAAGATTTTGGGTTGTGAAACCAAAACAAAATGGGAACGATTCAAAATACGGATAGTACATTCATAAAGTTCTGTTTAAATACGCATTAGCTGATATATTTATAAACGAACAACTTAGTCATCCTATGAGCTTTATGTTACGTAACGAACCATTTACTGTACCAATTTAATAGCTTCTTTTTCAACCAGAATTAATTTTGCTTTATAAAGTTTACCAACAGCCTTTTTAAAGTCTTTTTTGCTGACAGAAAAGGTTTTATATATTAATTCCGGCGAACTTTTATCACCTATAGGCAGATTTCCACCGGCCTTTTTCAATGCCTTAAGAATTTTTTCAGCCAATGGATCAATTTTTCCATAACCCGGCCTTTGAAGCATCAGGTCAATCTTTTCATCTTCCCGTACCTTCTTGATGTATCCTTTAATTTTTTGGCCTCGTTTTAAAGGTTGGAAAACTTCATTTTTATATAGTAATCCAGAATGTAAATTATTAATTACTGCCACATAGCCAATATCCGATTTATTACTTATCAATAAATCAACTTCCTGCCCTTCTTCATATTCAGGTGGAGTGTTGTCAAGAAATTTTGACAATTTTGATGATGCCACCAGGCGCTGCGTTTCATGGTCTATATAAATATAAACCAGGTAATGTTTCCCCTCCTCCATGTCCTGTTTCTGTTCACGATAAGGTACCAATATATGCTTATCAAGGCCCCAGTCGAGCCAAGCCCCGGTTTTATTCACTTCAACCACTTGCAGTACAGCAAATTCTTCAGCAATGGCAAAAGGTTCACGGGTGGTGGCTATCCAACGATCTTCTGAATCTTTATATAAAAACACTTCCAGCTTATCACCCACTTCAGTATTAGGTGGCACTTGCCTGGCCGGTAATAATATCTCGCCATTATCCCCTCCGTCAAGGTATAACCCGAAATCGAGTATTTTCACTACCTGTAACTCATTATACTTACCTAAATCAGCCATTACAAAACGTGTACTTTATTAATAATTAAAATATTATAAGGTGCAAAGAAAGTCAATTTGCAGATGCGAAAATATAATTTCAGATAAAAATCTATTTTAACTTAACAAATTCTTTCAAATCGGAATGTAAGATAGCCTCAATTTCAGCAAATTTATCCTGGTGAGTTTCAGTAAATAACTTTCCAAAATGAGGGTATTCATTCCAGTTGTTTTTACGCAATTCCAAAGGTTTATGAAATTTGCGCAATAAAGAATTGTAATTAAACGATGCTATTGAATCAGCGGAATAACCAGTTGTATTATCAAGAATGAACATAAATAATTTTTGCTGCAAAAATAATCATTGCCTCCCCATTTTGCATTACAGACCAAGTTTTTTAAAACATTGAACATACATTATTTTATACTGTTTTATGTTTAATTACCTTGCAATGCCTGATATTAAAAAAAGCATATATTACTCTGATTAATAAACTTTTAATGTGTCGCAAAGAATAGTATTATCATATTTTATACCCATAAAAACATAGCTTCGTTTGGTTGATGATTTAAAATCGTACCAGGCAATGCTATCAGGTAAAGTTTCAGGGCAACTGCAACCTTCATATTCCGCAATTACATTGAAAAAAATAGTGTCGGCAGAGGAATTGTCCAACAAACTGAAAAGCTTACTACAATTTGAATAGGTTACATACACCACACCAATCTGAATTGATGAATCAACCGGAATGGAATCGGGCATTTCAAAACGAATTACGGGAACCTCTACCTGGTTGTAGCATTCACCATCAAGGTTACAACCCGTATTCAGAACCAGTGCCAAACATATAAAAACAAGGCCCTTAACAACAAACTGTTTTTTCATCTCATTTAAACTTAGTTATTGTAGTCAAAAAGAAATACCAGAATAGATTACAGGTTGTGCTTTCCCCATCTCAAAAAAGACTAAAATGATGGGAAGGTCTTAAAAGCAAAAATACTATTCTACCCCATTATGAAACTTTTTGGGACCCTTTTCACCAGAGGAAAGATCTGTCTCACCATCATCGGTAAATTTCAACCGAATAGCATTCCAGTCTTCATCCAACGATACTTTTGTAACTCCTTCCAGATCAAAAGAATCAAATATTTCCACAACCGAATCCTCATCCAATTCGGTATCATACTGCTCTGAACTTGATTTTGGATAACAGAACCAAAAATATGCACCTGGTTCCAAAGAACTAATCACCTCAGAAATAACTGCATTGGCCTCTTCTTCATCCTGAGCAAAAACCTGAACATAATTATAATAATCCTGAACTTCATCATGGATTTCTACATTCAATTCGTCTAAAAGTTCGTAATATTCCTCAGGAGCATTCAATACTAAAACCGGATCCTTATCAACAAGGTGCAGTTTTTTAAAAATCGGGTTCATTTTCTAAATCAGAATTAAATAAAGTTAAAACTGTAAAAAAGATTTTAAATGTTAGTTAATAAAATACATGGTTAAAAATAAGTTTTTAATTCTTTAAAATCCAAAAAAATATGATGCAAATTGCATATAAATCTTTAAACTGTTTTTTATTGACGACCACTGGTACTGACAGATATACCCTGTAACGTATAGGAATTATTATAAATAATTAATATGTCTATCGGGAATCAGTAATAACATTCTTATAATTTATAGAAACTGAAGCTATTAGCAATCTTTCAAATATTTTCTCACCATAGTATCGTCGATTTACTTTGTAGCAAAATTCA
>JBJKSB010000076.1:0-100442 GCA_046704385.1 Bacteroidales bacterium
GGTATTGGCATAGGCCTCAATTGTTCCATTGTTGTCAATTCCAAACTGAAGCATGATCATACTGGCATCAGGTGAATCCGGAGCATCCACTTTGGGGAATAATCCCGCATAACTTTTACCAATGGCAAATAAAACTATCAATACTGCTAACATTTGTTTCATGATTTGTCCTCCTTTTTAATTGGTTAGTTTTCTAAAGGTACAGCTAAATTTATAGGCTAACAAAATGAAAGATTAAAACTTCTTTTCAAACTATTAAACGTTTGGTTTTTGATGATTTCTGCAAATTATAACATTATAGAAACACAATTATAAGACAACCGCAAAAGCTAACAATCCGGAAAAAGATTGAAAAAAATAACAATCATTCTTAAGCATAATCCCAAACCAAAGTCACATATTCTAAAAAATACCACATTTAATAATCGGCAAAGGGCACTTGCTCATTTTACAATAAATATATGAACAGTCACCATTAATTTTAAGCTAACAAACTAAACAACGGTATTTTTAACATAATTAAAATTAACACGCTATGAAACGAAATTATCTGTTAGTTATTGGATTATTGGTGATTGCTACAAGCGCTTTTGCTAAGAAAAAAGTTGAATCGCCGCAAGTGATTGTAATTGGTATTGGAGCAAAAAATGCAACATTTAATGAAGCCCAATATCCTGATCTTAAATTTTATTACACACCAGGTCTTGTGTCACAGGCACAGGTTAGTGATGGGACAAAATCAGCTCTTGCTTTATCAGGTGGTGCACGTGAATCCTTTTCCGGAGATCCAAAATTTCTGGCTGATGCCAATGATGCGCATGAATTAAAAAATTGCTATTTCATTTTTGATAAAAATGGGGTATGCTACTCACAAGGTTACAACTTGGGAAAAAGAGGTATCCTGGAAACAACAGGAATCGACAGCAAAAAAGTTGAAGATGTATTTGGCGAAGTATTAAAGAAAGAAAAGACAGCCAAAGAAAACAGTAAAGAAATGAAACTTAAAAAACAAGATTTCATGCTGGGTTACAAAATGCCGGAATTTAATGTTGCAGGAGTTGATGGCAGCGAAGTATCCATTAAATCAATTACTGAAAGCGGTAAACCGATTATGATTGTATTCTTCCAATTACCAAAAGATTCAGATACCCAGGAAGCAAAACAAAGTAGTGAAGGTAAATCGGGTAAAGCATTTGGTAAATCAATGTTAGCCGCTGCAGCCGGATCATCAGCTTCCAACATTTTCGTTAACCTCGAAAGTGAGTTATATGACTATGATGCCAGAGAAAAATAGACTTGATAAATTACCTAAAAGGATAAGAACAGGCTTCCCGGCCTGTTTTTTTTATATTAATTGTTGAATTAAGGGCTTACCCATTGGCTGTTAATAACATTAATTGTAAATTTAAAGTCAAATCCTAATTAGCCCAAAATGAAATCAATTCTTTTTATACCTGTGTATTTATGGCTTTTTTTTATGATACATTCATGTCAGCGTTCAAGCCAAACATCAATACCAGGCAATATGGAAACCGAAAAAGAATTAATTGATTCATTAAATGAACTCAGCTGGGAATTAAGCCCTACTAATTTTAAGAAATCTCTGAGCCTGGCCAATAAAGCACTTATAAAATCTCAGAATATTAGTTACACATCGGGTATTGCACTTAGCTACCTGAGAATTGGATTGGCTTACGATTATGAAGGTGATTATACTGAAGCGTTTGACAATTATTATAAATCCCTCAAATTGTGGCAGGAAATCGGCGATCAAAAACAAATTGCAACTACTTATAACAACATTGGCACTTCGTATTACATTCAGGCTGATTATGTAAATGCAATGAAATACTGCCTGATGTCGCTTAAAATTCGTGAAGATTTAAACGACATGAAAGATGTTGCACAAAGCCTGAACAACCTCGGATTAATATTTCGTGTTCAGGAACGATACGACGAAGCCATTTCCATTTATTCAAAGTCAATCGATATCAGGACAAAAATCCACGATATAACCGGAGTTATGTATGCAGAACAAAATATTGGAGTGGCTTACGAAAAAAAGGGCGTTCCCGATTCAGCCTTATACCATTACAATTTTGCCTTAAAGCTGGCTGGGGAGCTGAATGACAGCATTTCGCTGGCAAGCAATCTTTCAAATACAAGTAATATTTATAAAATAGTCGGAAACTACTCCGCAGCCGTAAAGAATGGCTTACGGGCCGAGAAGATACTAAGGAAAATTAATGATCGGGAAACATTGTCATATGTAGCCGAAAGCCTGGGAGAACTGTATTTTAAAATCAACAATTATAGTCTGGCTTACAGATACACTATCGAGAGTCTTGAATTAGCAAAAAAACTGGGGCGCAAGGAATTAGAATTAAATTGTTATAACCTGCTGG
Organism: Bacteroidales bacterium; assembly: GCA_046704385.1. Taxonomy (GTDB): domain Bacteria; phylum Bacteroidota; class Bacteroidia; order Bacteroidales; family SZUA-534; genus GH45. The sequence goes on from JBJKSB010000076.1 coordinate 2,406, forward strand.
CAAAAATCCATTCAACCTCCGGAGATTTTAACAAAGCCTATAACCTTAAAAGTTTGGCGGCATCTATTAAAGATAGTATTCTGAACGAAGAAAGTACCAGGCAATTGAATGAATTGCAAACCCAATATGAAACCTCTAAAAAAGAACAACAAATTGAAACGCTTACTCATGAAAAATTGATAGAATCGCAGCGAAAATCAATTGCTTTCATCCTTGCTACAGTAATGCTACTGACGGTAATTGTTGTTATATTGCTCTTTAACCAGAATAAACTAAAGGCGCAACGAGAATCGGCAATTCTCAAGCAAAAAATGCTTCGGTCGCAAATGAATCCTCACTTTATTTTCAATGCCCTGGGCTCGGTACAAAGCTTTATTTTTTATAATAAACCTGATGAGGCAATGAGTTTTCTTTCGAACTTTTCGAAATTAATGCGCGATATTTTAGAAGGTTCAATAAACGATTTTATTCCCTTTGAACAAGACATCGCCATCATTGAGAATTATTTAATGCTTGAACAATTGCGATATCAGGGTCGATTTACTTATAAAATTAATGTGAAAGGAGAAATTGCCAATCTGCAGATCCCACCCATGCTGACTCAGCCCTTTATTGAAAACGCTGTAAAACATGGCGTGGGGCCCATGGAACAGAATGGTAAAATTGACATCATTTATACGATTAACAGCCGCGATATTATTATTGAAATTATGGATAATGGCAGCGGTATTAAACAATTGCCCGATAAACAGGACCATAAATCATATGCCATACTATTAACCAGGCAACGATTGAACATTTTAGGCAAAGGCTGTAACATTAACGTTGAATCACCAATTAATACAGAGCAATTTGGTACAAAAGTAACGCTACGTTTACCCTTGCAAATTTGCAAAAATGAATTTTATGATTGAGATTTGTAATCAGTATTTTCAACCTGGCAGTCATGCTCAAAACTATTATTATAGAAGATGAAGCTAATGAAGCGCGCATGTTACAGGACTGCATCCAACTCGTTGCTTCCGAATGCGATGTGCTTGGAGTTGCTACTACACTTACTGAAGCTAAATTTCTGATTAACAAGACCAATCCCGACCTTGCTTTTTTTGATGTTGAATTACCTGATGGCAAAAGTATCGATATGTTGGCAGACATGAAAGAAATCAATTTTGGTATAATTTTCACCACGGCACACAGTCGTTACGCCATTAATGCATTTCAATTAAGTGCTATTGACTTTGTAATTAAACCCATTACCCCGAAACTCATTACCTATGCCATTGAAAAAGCAAAAAAAGCTATCTATTTTAAGGAGATGCAGGAAAAAATCAATAATCTGATTTACAACAATACGCATCCTGATGACGAAAAGAAAATAGTACTTCAGTGTGCTGATTCCATATATTATGTTAATGTTAAAGATATTGTGCATTGCAAAGCCGATAATAATTACACCCTTTTTGTGTTGAATAATGGTTCAAGTATAATGGTATCCAAAACCATAAAAGAATTTGAACACCTCTTACCGGCTTCCATCTTCTTTCGGACGCATCAATCGCATATTGTAAATCTGAATTATATAAGTCAGATTAAAAAGAAATCGCTTGAAATTCATCTTAAAAACAATGATATTGTTCATTTAGCCACCCGCAAAAAAGATCAATTAATGGATATTTTAAAAAGCAGATGATAAATTAAAATTAACTTGAGCTCAATCAAAACGACATATTAACAATGGTAATATCAATAGGCCCGGCTTTTAAGCCGGGTTACTGTAATTTAAGCGTATGACAAGATTTTCAAAATTTTAATAATATTAAACTAATTAATTAAAATTTTGAAAATCAATATTTGGTTAATCCTATTATTTACCCGGCTTTTAAGCCGGGCCTTTTGATTATCGTACATTTTATAAATCTCTTCAATAAAACATTTATCTATCCAAAGCTGTTATTGGCCAACATATAAAAAGAAAAACTACTTTTGCATCCAATGGCTGATTCCAAATATTTATATGCGAAATATAAAAGCACCGACTGGCTTCCAACAACGGTTAAAGAAGCCAAAGAACGGGGCTGGGATGACCTTGACGTTATTTTATTCTCAGGCGATGCTTATGTTGATCATCCTTCATTCGGTCCGGCGGTAATAAGCAGGGTAATTGAAAGCCTGGAACTCCGGGTGGCTATCGTTCCGCAACCTAACTGGCGTGACGACCTTCGTGATTTTAAAAAATTTGGTGCACCGCGTTTGTTTTTTGGAGTAACCTCAGGCTGCATGGACAGCATGGTTAACCATTATACAGCAGCCAAGCGTTTGCGGTCGAATGATGCTTATACTCCCGGAGGCAAAGCAGGTTTTCGCCCGGATTATGCTACAACCGTTTATTCAAATATTTTAAAGAAACTGTATCCTGAAAAGCCAGTAATTATTGGTGGAATTGAAGCATCATTGCGGCGACTTGCTCATTACGATTACTGGAGCAATAAATTGATGCCATCCGTTTTAATTAATGCACCTGCTGATTTGTTGGTTTTTGGCATGGGAGAAAAGCCGATTAAAGAAATTATTGATCTTTTGGAACGCGGTGTTCCGGTTGAAAAAATACAGACGATTTCACAAACTGCATTTAAAATCCCTAAAGACTCTGAGCCTACTACACGAAAAAAATGGGCAACACAATCTTTATCTTCTTACGATGAATGCCTCCTTGATAAAGAAAAACATGCCCATAACTTTAAAATTATTGAGGAACAATCTAACAAATACGAATCGGACCGCATAATTCAGGAATCGGGTAACTATAAAATTGTGGTAAACCCGTCAAATCCACCATTAAGTGAAAAAGAAATGGATGCTGTTTACGATTTGCCTTTTACCCGTTTACCCCATCCAAAATATCAGGATAAACCAGGCATTCCTGCTTATGAAATGATTCGCCATTCTGTTAACAGCCACCGGGGATGTTTTGGAGGGTGCAGCTTTTGCACTATCTCAGCACATCAGGGTAAATTTGTGAGTAGCCGCAGTAAAAATTCAATTTTAAATGAAATTGAAAAAGTAACAGAAATGCCTGACTTTAAAGGTTACATCTCCGATATTGGCGGACCATCGGCAAATATGTGGAAAATGAAAGGGAAGATTGAAAATGTTTGTCGTTCGTGCAAAAGAGCATCGTGCCTGTTCCCCAAAATATGCCCGAATCTTGAAACCGATCATTCCCATATGATTGAATTGTACCAGGAAATCAGGAAAAATCCGAAAATAAAAAGGGCTTTTGTGGGTAGTGGTATCCGTTATGATTACCTGAACCACCAGGAAATGGAACGATCTAATTTTCAAGAATATATTGATCAGATTATTTCGCATCATGTATCCGGCAGGTTGAAAGTTGCACCTGAACATACTTCACCCAGGGTACTTAGGCTTATGCGAAAACCCGACTTTGATTTATTTAAAGAATTAAAAAAAGTTTTTGATCATGTAAATCAAAAAAGTGGCTTGAAACAACAGCTTATACCCTACTTTATTTCGAGTCATCCGGAATGTTATGAAGAAGATATGGCCGATTTAGCTATTCAAACTAAAAACATGGATTTTAAACTGGAACAGGTACAGGATTTTACTCCAACTCCCATGACATTGGCTACTGTTATCTATTATACCGGTATTGATCCATATTCCGGAAAAAATATGTTCACTGCCAAAACAAATAAGGAAAAACAGAATCAAAAGCAGTTTTTCTTTTGGTATAAACCCAATGAAAACAAACAAATTAAGCAGCGTTTAGTACAGATAAACCGTCCGGATTTAATCAATAAGTTATTTGGCAGTTCGAACCCTGAACCAAGTTTAAAAAAACGGAAAATGAATGATTAAAAAAGAAATCACAAAAACTATAAAATGTAATTAATTTTGTCGTATAGCAAAACTAAAATCCTGAATTGTTATGGATAATAAAGCACTTATCGGAATATCTATTTTACTTTTTACTTATGGACTTTTTTCCTGGGCAATAGGAAGGTTTATAAATAAACGAAAAAAAAAGGAAAGCACTGAATTTCAAAATTTTCTGTTAGGTGCGGGAATTCTGGGAATAATACTGATCGCTTTAATTGCCTACCTTTATTGGGGATAAAAAAAAGCTGCTTCATACGAAACAGCTTTTTAAATTTTTAAAATGTTTTCTATTAGTGCGTTCATAAAGTCTTATTTAAATATTCATCGGATGACTTATTTATAAACCTATAAGCTAGTCATCCGATGAGTTTTATGTAACCTAATAGACTTTCTACTAGGGAGCTGATAAAGCAGGAATATCAACTATTGCTATGCTTTTTACATTAATTTTATTAATATCTCCCCAACGTCCTTTTATTGATACAATTCCTTTATACAGTTCATCGGACATAACCACAACTCCGGGATAATATACGCTCTTAATATCGGGTGTATCATCATCGGTATAAATAACCACGGAACCATCATGCAATTCACTGGAAGATACCATGTGCCATTTGGTTAACAAATCAGTAGTCCATGTATTCGATGGTGTTTCATCGTTAATAACAATTAACTGGGTTTCGCCTTTGGTAGCTGCACTTGGCAGTGTTTGAATCTTAGCAGGTAAATAGCGCTTATGGTAAAAATCATTATCTTTATTAAACGAAGCCAGCACTACATCACCCACCAACATGGGCGACGGTTGTGCCGGAGCCGGAGCTGCGGCAGGTTGCGTTGCCACAGGTGTAATTTGTTGTGTTGGGGGTGCAGCTGAAGAACCGGAAACTGCCAAATCTTTAAATCTGTAAACTTTGTTATCATATTTGTACTCAAACATGCTTACGCCATTCATTTTGGCAAATTCACAATCCATAGGTACCGGTGTTCCATTCATAACTGTGGCAACTGATCTGGATCCCGATTTCCCTGCTACTGTAACAGTTTCAACATTATATTCTTTGCCACTTAAATCGATAGCGCGTGTATCGAGGGCATAATCGTTAAGTTCAAAATCGTCAGTGCCACGATTCTGAAATTCAAAATTCAGTACAGTTTTATCTCCCACATAACGTCCACCCATATAAACCAGGTACACCTGCTCGGTAATAAGTTGCTCATTACCCGACCCTGTGGCTGATGACTGATTATTATTATCGGCCGGAGCAGCAGCCTGGGCAGGTACTTCAGCAGGGGGTTCAATTTCCGACATAACATCCATGCACATATCATAACATTCCTTGCATACCGGGGGAACCGATTTTAAAACCTTAATGGCTTCACCATTGCTACCTTGCTTTTGCAGGGCCTTAGCCTTCGAAATAATAAAATCACATTGTGAATTATAGAACTCAAGGATTTTAGCTTTCCCTTGTTCAACCATCGACTTAAATTGACCACTATTTACATTAATATTTTTAATACCTGCCATATAAGCTTTGGTTTCATTTTGTCCAACACCTTTGGCCTCATACGAGGTTTGTCCAAATATTGCCCCGCTGGCATCTTTAATAAAAAAGTTAATTTGCATATTTAATGCATGCATCGGAGGGGCTGTAGAAGTCAATTCCTTTGATAAAACGTCGATAGAAGCATCCATAATAAAAAACGGATTTTCGCCATCGCCTGACATTCCATTTTTAGTGCATATCTGCTTCATTTTGTTTAATAAGAGATTTTTTGCACCCTGTGGAATAGTTTGATCATTCACTTGTGGAGTAATGGCAATTCTGCCAGCGTCGTCAGCTTTGCCCTGATTGTTTTGAGCGAAAGTACTCAAAGGGAACAATAAGGCAAAAGTACAAATAACTAAAACTAATTTTTTCATACTATTTGGGTTTAATTTAAATATAGCCACCAAACTTTATTATGATGGCTATTAATAAAATAGGTTGCTTACTTTTCACCTACAATCAGCCAGGCTTCGCCTAAACCGCGCATATAAACCTTACACTCAATTTGTGCGTTGTCACGTAAATATTTGCTAAGGTTATTTACAAATGTACGGGTATCCATGGCTCTTTCTTTGCCATTTCTTTCATACATCATTGGGATACGAACCTGTTCAAAACGCATCATATTCTCAGTTGCATCACTCAGACTATAGCGTCCCTGCACAGTATTGTCAGCTATCCAGTCTTCAATATGAATACTCAATTGATCAGAATTACCGTTAATATCATAATCATCTTCAAGGCTAATCCCGGCATTTTCGAAAGTTTTTACCATAATTTTAACTTCACGGCCATTGGTAAACATATCTTCAAAATGAGCCATCAAACGTCCGTTAAATTCATCCATATAGCTCAACACGGCTTCTTCCAACAAAAGATCAGGAGTTGCGGCTGAACTCGGTTCACCGCTACCTGAAGCTGAAGCGACATTCTTGCCCGTATAAGCATCTAAACCATTGAGTGTAAAAACAATATACTTCCTGGGGCCTTGTTGTTTAATTTGAAAATCAAGATCCATGATAATGTCAGCTTTAGCAGTACGCTTTAACACATCGATAGGAGATTCTGTAATTGCAGAACCGGAGGAACTACTAGTGAGCATGCTGGTTTCGGCAGACTCAGCTGCAATGTTTTTCAGTTCCTGTTCAAGATCTTTCAACGGAAAACCACGATCGGCCATAATTCCGCTCATTTTTGAAATAACCAAACGCAGATCAGCATCGTTCTGAAGTGCTTTTTTATAGTCGGGCAATTCCACTTGTGTTCCCTGGTTATCAAATGTCATTTTAAAATCGTGGCCTATACAATACCTGTCACTTGGTACTACCATAATGGTAGGTTTTTTTGCTTGTGAAAAAGCTGAAACAGCCAAAACACAAATTATTATTAATGATGCTAATTTTTTCATAATATATGGTTTGTTAAAGTTCAACTCTGTAAGTAATTAAAATCCCGCGTCCAGTTTACGTGCAATACCCTCATCTTCAAGATATTTGCGCAATTCGTCGAATGCAACCGAAACTGTAACTGCAACTTTATAGCCCTTTTTCATTTTAATCCTGTCGTCGCCTGAAGGTGGAGCATCGCTGCTAAGATTTACATACTGCAAATATTTACCTCCCGGCTCAAAAAACTTTTCAAAAAAATCGGCATATTTATCTGGTGCATTGCTATCTGTAACTATTGGCGGAGTTTTGGCGGCCCTTCCGTTACTTGCAGCCGGGAATCCTTTAAAAATAGCACAGGCAATAGCCAATTCTTTTGCATTGTGTGTGGCATCCTCAGGTTTTTTGCCGTAGCCCCAAACTTTAACCAGTTTGGTACCATCAACACCAACAGCAATTGTAGCTACTTCATAGTTATAGGCACTGTTGTATTCCATTTTACGAACTTTATTTCGCGATTGGGAATGTAATGATGTGCTGGCAACAAAAACCATTGCCAAAATCAGAGTAATAATTTTTGTCAGACTTTTCATAGTTATAGTATTAGTTAATCAATTAAAATTCTTTGAATCAGAAATGTTAAAACTCTATTCTTACGCCAAAATCGAGCGACAAACCACTACGGCCATTAAAAATATCGGTATAGGCTACTCCAAGACTGTTACGGTCCTTATCGTAGGCATCACCAAAAGGTGTGTAAATATTTACACCTCCTATAATCTGGAACCAATTAACCAGATTCATTGAAGCAAAAGCCCCTAATGCAATAAAATCTGTTCCAATATTTTGATCATCAGACAGACCGTAATCGGTCCTCCAGTCATCTGAAGTTGCTGTTTCCATGCCATAAGAGATGTATGGTGATATGGAAAAGTTGCGGGCAAAATACCAACCTTTCGAAAGTCCTACTTGTAATCTGGTGAAAGTCATATCATAAGTACCAGAGTACAAGGTTGATCCCAGATTATATTCTGCTGTCTGAATATGCATGGTACCAAAAATTTTTACCTGGGTTAGTCCTAAATCCATTATTCTTCCGGTTAAAACTCCAATGTTGCCCTCAGCTTTAATAAATCCGCCTCCCATATTGCCTGAAGACATCCCGCCGGATATACCGATACCCATGTCGTTCCGTTGTTGCAACAACATACCGGCCATTAATGCCCTTCCGGAAGTTTGGTAAAAGGTTGTGTACAAATCAGAATTACCGGTAGCAACCTGTTTATTATCTACCACTTTCTTTGCTCTCACAACACCTTTGCGCTTTGCTTTAGTATCACCATTGCTTTTCTGTTCAAATTCGTACACAAAATATCTTTGTTCGGTATACAATCCTTCTTTTCTTCCAATTTTTGCTTTTAATGGGCTTGATCCATATAGTGGTGTTTTTACCCTGAATTCTTCCACTTTACGTTCAATATCAAAAATTGCATTTGTAATACCGGTATTAATCATTTTTTGAAATAATTCATCGCGGGTCAGCTGTTTTGGAGGAGCCAGTATTTCACCCTGATTGTATTGCGATCCATCGGCATCGCCGGAAGCTACAGTTATAAATGAGATGGGGAACCGTGCATTGTCAAATTTTTCCTTTTTTGCAGCAATAGTTGCAGCATCATCGTCATCATAAATCCACATGTCATTATAAAACTCATCTATTATGCTGTCAGCAAAGTTTATTTTATAAAGATAAGCTGTAACTTCACCTTCCCATCCATTCTTTCTCCTTTTTACCGGTTCATAGTCCGTACCCATTTTTTTTGCCAATGCTTTTTTAGCAGCATCCTGTTTGTCGTATTTCTCAGCCATATCTTCAATTTTATTGAATGCCAGCACTAGAATATAGCTATGGTTTAGTAAAATTTCACCTGCATCTTTAACTTTTGCTAAACCCAGTTTACTTCCTGAGGCTTGCTTTATTTCATCATCCGTAGCATTATACAAGCCCCTGTCATAAATAACATTCATACTCATCTTACCATCGTCAGTTCTCGAAAACCATTTTGCAATAATTTCATTAGGAATGTGATTGTCTTTTAAAGCAGATTCAACAGCTTTAGAACTGGTTTGAGAAGATATGTATCGTGTTGTCAAGAGGTTATCATCAAACTTACCCGGAATTACAATTCCTGATGATGCCTGTTTTAGATCGGATATAAATTTATTATTGTTATCAAGAACAATAACTGTTAAGGCATTTCGGTTATATTCTGTACTTACTTTACCTGTTTTTGAAGTTGCATCCTGAACATTTTGTGTAAAACCTACATAAATACCCGCGAATAAAAAAAATAAAAAAGTGGAAAGATCTCTCATGGAACAATATTTAAGTTATAACATCAATGATCAAATATACAAATATGTTTTGGCTTATAAATTAAATTAAATGTACTTTAATTTAACAAAATCAAAAAACCGTAAAATCCATAAACACTGCATTTATAGATATTTAAAATGCTATTCGAATTACACCTCAACACGGAACAGGTTATTTTATGATTTTTATCAGTTTAATACAGATTTAAATCAGTTAATTGCATGGTTTAACGCATCTGTTTATTTTTGGCCAAAATAGTGACGGCGGCTATATTTGTAGTGTCAAAAGGTTATAGTTCTTTGAAATGCTTGTTGTAGGGTCTCTTCACATATACTGTAATGCTATAACCTCTCTTCTTTTAGGGCTACAGTAATTTTTTTCATGGGTTAATTAATTTGGTTGAATAATATTGGACAATAGCCCTTCAACAAGCTTTCTTTTGATTACAAACTACTTATAATATATTTCAAGGCTTCAGATTGAAGTCTTTTTTTTGCCCGTTAGTTAACAGGTTCTGATTAAAGAGAATTATCCACGGGTTATTTTAAAGCAATTAAAATCATTGAACAATGGGCTAAAGCCTAGGGAAAGGTAAGGATAAGAGTTTTAAACCGTCAGCTGAAGCAGACGGTAAAGTTGATACCTTGAAACATTGTCTGATATTGTGCAATATCTATTTGAAATTCAGGAATATGAAAATTTATTGCTCATTTACAAAAAGCTTGTGAGCTTAATAAAATAATATCTCCAAACTGCAGATAAAAAAAGCCGGACTTGTTAAATCCGGCTCATCCCAAAAAGAAATGTTATAATTAAATTATGATTAAATCCGTTTCCTTTATCCAACCTTCGTTTCCGTCAGAAAGTTTTATCTCCCGCCAATCGCCTAATTTATCGGTTACCTTCACTTTAAGACCTTCGTGAATAAGAAATAAATCGGTTCCACCATCAGAAGGTGAACTTTTTACGGTAATCGATGGTGTTAAAACAATAGCATCTGGTTCATTTTCAGCTACCCAATATTGCTTTCGCGAAAAATTAAATGAAATAGCCGAACCAATAAGCAACAACACCCCGATCCAAAAGCTGAATTGCCTTGCCAAAGGTACTTGCGAAAGAAAAAACACAACAAACCCGGCCAAACTTATTACAAATAATCCCATGCTGATAACACCCCATGTATTTGAGGATAACAGCCTCATGAAATTCTTCCACCACGAACTTAAAAAGAATTCAGGTATATTATCAATTTTATCTACCACGTGAGTATTGGCTAATCGTAAATTAAAATCAATATCTTCATCCTGGGGATTAAGTTTTTTGGCCCGTTCATAGTTCAGGATAGCATAAGGTATTTTATTTGATTTATAATAAGCATTTCCTAAATTATAATAAAGTTCAGCTGACTCATAACCCTTTTTAATGATAGACTCGTATGCTGCAATGGCTTTTTCAAATTCATTATTTGAATAATAGGTGGCGGCTGAGTCGAGCAATTGAGTTGGCTGCGCATGAGTATCAAACCCATGCAAAAGCAGTAAACCCATTAAAACCGGTAATATAAATAGTCTGTTCATTATCTTATTTAATTTTTTGATCAAGCTTTGAAATCAATTGTACTGCTTTTTTATAGATATCTTCCATACCTCCCGAAACAGCAGCCGGAGCAAATCGTGCAAATTCGCAGGCATCAAGCAATTGCATTAAAGTTTGTATGCTGTCCACATCTACCTTACGGCGCTCTAATATTTCAGTTACATTATCTTTTGACAAACTTGCTACAGGTATTACAAGCTTATCACTTAAATAACCCCAAATAGCTTTAAGAACTTCATCATAAAATTTCTCATCTATTTTTTGTTTCATGTACCCGGCAGCTTTCTTCAACCGCTTTTGAGATACCCGGTTTGCTTTGCGGTTTTTCACTTTAGCCTGGTTGGCATTTTGTTTTATCTGACGACGACGCACCAGGATAATCAAGAAGAATAAGAACAATGAGCCAAGGTAAACTAAAAAGAATAACAAGCTACCATACAAAGGTTTAACAATCCTTTTTAACTGTGTATCCTTTTTCAGGTACCTGATATCTTTTCCAATATATTTAACATCTTCCTTGGTAAGACCCTGAACTACACCCGAACTCATTTCAGCATCACCACTACCTTTTTCAACTTTAATTTCAAATTCTTTTGACGTTATGGTTTTGTAGGTTTTTGTAGAGGTATCGAAATAACTGAATGTAATTGGTGCAATCCGGTAATTACCTGCATATCGCGGAATAAATAAATATTCAAAATTAATGTTGCCAATTACGCCTTCGTTGCTGGCTTTTGAATTTAAAGTAATTTTAGGATCATAAACATCAATATCAGGAGGAAAATCAACTTTTAATGGCTTAATAAGTTTCAGATTACCATTTCCTGAGATTTTAATATTTAAAGTTACAGCTTCGTTAGCCTTAACTCCTGTTTTATCTACAGCAGCGGTCATTTTAAATTTACCGACAGCCCCGTTAAAATCGGCAGGTTTGCCTTCGGGTAAAGGTAAAACATGAATGGTTGTTGGTTTACTGGCCACTTTGTAGGGAACCCTTTTATACGAACCACCAAAAAAATCATCAAACGGATTATTGCTTCTCACCCGTTCCTGTGTGATCAGGGTGATTTCAAACGGATCGATCACAATATCGCCCGACCGTTGCGGAAAAAGCAATACTTTTTTAAATAATCCCACATCATAAACCTTACCGTTTACATTTTCACGATGTAATTGTATTTGCTGCGGTGATTCAATATCCTGGCTCCAAAATCCCGTAAAAGGCGGAAGCTTGATATCATCAAAACCCGATAAACTCTTTTGTGTATAAACTTTTATTTCAGCAATTAAATTTTCTCCCTGATAAAGTGTCTTACGGTTTACATTTACCGCAACAAATAAACTCTTGCCGTCAGCATTGGAAGGATCAGTTTGAATTGAACTACCTCCTGAAGACCCCGATGAAGCAGAAGCTGCCTGTTGGCTATTGCCTTTAACCACCTCGATTGAAATTTCATTTGACTGATACTTCCGGCCTTTTACTTCAACCGAGGCCGCCGGTATAACCTGCTTACCCTCCGCTGAAGCCATTACCACATAAGTATAACTGTACGTTACACTCTGCGACATCTTTCCGTTCATAATCTGAACACTGCTACTGGTAGAAACATTAGGCCCGGAAAGAACCCTGAAATTCTCCAGATTGGGTTCCTGAAAGTTGCTACCTTTCGCATTTAAGGTATATGAAATACGGAATTGTTCGCCTAATTCAACTACCCTTGGAGCCGAAGCCTGGAATGAAACATTCTGGGCCAAAACAGTCCAGCCTGAAAACAGGAAAGGAATTAAAGCCCAGAGGAACTTATATTTTTTCAACAATTTCATTTTAATCATCGCGTATATTCAGTATGTTAAATTTCAATGCCAAAGATAAACTTTCTAATTATTCTGCTACCAATCTTTTTCTATGGTTCTTTTTCTAGGTTGAACTTTTTGTTTTTGAACCTTTTCCTGAACCTGTTTTTCATCATTCTGAAGTGCATCTAAAATACGCATAGCATCTTCTTTTGATATTTGGTTTTGCTTTTGATCATTTTGCTGCTGTTGTTGTTGCTGTTGATCTTTCTGTTGCTGATCCTTATTTTGCTGATCCTTATTTTGCTGATCTTTATTTTGCTGATCCTTATTTTGTTGCTGTTGTTGCTGCTTATCCTTATTATCCTTGTCTTGCTTATCCTTATTCTGATCTTTGTTTTGCTGCTGTTGCTGTTTTAACTTATCCTGTGCCCAGGCAAGGTTATACTTTGTTTCTAAATCATTCGGATTATTCCGTAAGCTGTTTTTATAAGCCTCAATGGCCTCCGACAATTTTTTTGATTGTAAAAATGAATTTCCAAGGTTGTGAAAAGCTTTAGCAACCTCTTCTTTGTTTTTATTCTCCATACCGGCTACAGCCTGATACTGTTTTATGGCATCATCAAATTTCTTCTGACGAAATAAAGAATTCCCCAGGTCATATGAAGCCTCCCAGTTATTAGGATTTTCGTCAAGCGCTTTTCGGTAATCAACTTCTGCAGCCTGATATTTTGTTGTATCGGTTTTGGTTGAATCAATAACAGCTTTTTTATATTCACGATTCCCCTGACGAATATATTTACGCTCCTGTTGGGCATTTGCACTATATACACCAATCATCAACACCAATATAATCAATATTTTATTCATTGTCCTGCCTCCTGCTTTTAAAGGTGTATAACGAATTTTTATTAAATAAATCCATCAAACTTAACCTGCTGTTTTTACGATACAGAATAAAAAACTCCGCAAACAACAGCAATAAAGCGAATCCGATAAAGTACTGATATTGTTCTTCATATTCCGCATATACCTTTGTTTCCATCTCTGCCTTATTCATTTTGTTTAACTTATCGAATAAAGCATTCAAACCGGTCTTTGTATTATTTGCCCGGATATATTCCCCTCCTCCAGCCACAGCTATCTGCTTCAGTGTGGTTTCATCAAGTTTTGATATAACAACATTTCCCTGTGCATCAGTACGATAATCTTTTTGCCCGTTCTGGTTGTATTGTGGTATCGGAGCCCCTTTCGACAATCCCATACCAATGGTATGAACAATAATTCCGGCCTGGTTGGCTTTTGTCGCCATATCAACAACATTTCCCTCGTGATTTTCACCATCAGTAATAATAATCAGGGCCTTGTTTTTATCATCACCCGGAGTAAATGATTTCATTCCCAGTTCAATAGCCTGCCCAATAGCGGTTCCCTGGTTTGATACCAGTTTCGGCGTTATGGTAGACAAAAACATTTTAACAGCCTCATAATCCGATGTCATAGGTAATTGAACAAAAGCATCACCCGCAAAAACTACCAGTGCAATTTTATCGTTGTGCAAACGGTCAACCAGTTTTGATATAGCCCGTTTGGCATTTTCGAGACGGTTTGGGGCAATATCTTCGGCCAACATACTGTTTGAAACATCAAGTGCTATAACCAATTCAATACCTTCGTGTTTAACGTCCTTGAGTTTGGTGCCGAATTCAGGTCCGGCCATGCCGATAATAACCAGCATTAATGCAGTTTCGACAATAATAAATTTAAGCCAGGGCTTAATCTTTGAAGCCTCTGGTGATAGGCCCTGAACCAACTCAGCATCACCAAATTCCTTTATGGCTTTGCGTTTACGCGACATGGCAATTAAAAATATAATCCCTAAAACTGGCAAAGCCACTAATAAGTATAAAAATTTTATATGTGCAAACTGAAACATCTTTTCAACTATTTAAGGTACATTTCTAAGAATTGTGTTACGGGTTAAAACTTCCGCAAATAACAACACTGCTCCAATAATTACCCAAATAAGGTACTCTTCATTCTTTTTGCTGTATTCTTTCACTTCAATCTTCGATTTCTCGAGTTTATCAATTTCCTGGTAAACCTGTTCAAGCCGTTTATTGTCGGTGGCCCTGAAATACTTACCATCGGTCAGATGGGCAATCTGTGTCAATACGTCTTCATCAATTTCAACATCCATTTGCTGGTATCGTTTCTGTCCGAACATATCGATAACCGGATAAGGAGCCTTACCCTCCGAACCTACACCAATAGTATAAACTCTAATTCCCAATGTTTTGGCAATTTCGGCCGCCGTAAGCGGTGGAATTTCACCCTGGTTGTTAACTCCGTCGGTCATTAAAATAATCACTTTGCTTTTTGCTGTGCTTTCTTTTAAACGACTAACGGCATTTGCCAGTCCTAAGCCAATGGCCGTCCCATCTTCAATCATACCCTGCTTTACATCGTTAATCAGGTTGATTAACACAGCATGGTCGGTAGTAAGCGGACATTGTGTAAAGCTTTCACCTGAGAATACCACTAAGCCAATTCGGTCGTTAGGCCTACCCGAAATAAACTTAATAGCGTCAGCTTTTGCAGCCTCCAACCGGTTGGGTTTAAAATCCTCGGCAAGCATACTTCCTGAAATATCGAGCGCAATTACAATATCGATACCATCGGTTGAAGTATTGCTCCAGTTATCGGTTGATTGCGGCCGGGCCAGCGCAATTATCAAAGCAGCCAGTGCCAGGTTACGCAGAATTACAGGTAAGTGCCGCAGGTAATATTTGTATGTTTTGGGTACTTTTGCAAATCCCTTAATTGATGATAACCTTATTGATGCCTGTAAGGTGCTTTGTTTCCAAATATACCAGCCAATCATTGGTATAAGCAACAAAAGCAGATACAACAGGTTAGGGTTATGAAATGTTATATTTTCCATTTATTAATTACTTTTTATCAGACTCAACAATATCTATCTCCGAATCTACAACTTCAACATTTTCATCCTCGTCGCGCAATGCTTCAACCAATTTGGTTTTACTTACAAACCGATACGCAAAATTCATACTCTGCTCATTTTCATCGGCTTGTGGTTCTGCTTTGGCAAATTTCACAAAGTCGGCACTCACTAATAAATTCTGCAAATCATCTTTAATTTCTTTTTCCAGATCACCGCTAAGGCGAAATGACTCCATTATTTCATCAGTGGTACTTTCCATAGCCAAAATGGCAAACCTGTCTTCAATATATTTTCTTAAAACTTCGGTAAGTTGGGAATAATACTCCTTGACAAGCCCTTTCTGCCAAAGCTTTTGTTCCTTTAACAGATCGAGATCGCGGAAAGCAATAATATGCGCCGGTTCTTTGGGTTTTTCCCGTTTTACAAAAATCGGTTCCTTTTTTACAAACCTGAAATAGATTAAAATACCAAGAGCAATTATCAGCAAAATACCCAGCCCGTAACCAATGAAGGGAAGAATTTCCCGAAAGGTAATCGGCGCATCGATAGGTGGCTTAATATCGGCAATAGCATTGGCATGAGTGGTATCAATCTTCATGGTTTGTACCCCAAAATAAATAGGGCGCGATTGAAGTGTATCAATCCTGCCCGATTTTGGAAAACCAATCGTAAAATTAAGTGGCGGAATAGCATACCAGCCACTATCGAAACAGGTTACCAGATATTTCTGACTGATTTTTAATCCATGATCGGTTTTAACAGTATCAATATCAGAAATATTCAGTATCTCGAGTTTATTAATTATGGTATCTGAAAAAATTGGCATACCAACCAGCAGTGAGTCCGGGAATGTAGCTTCTAATACCACATTAGTCTGGTCGCCTATTAACATCATACTGGTATCCATCCTGGCTTGCACGGTAACCTGTGCCTTTACTGATGAAAACGGAATTATAATTATTAAAAAAACTATTAGCGCTCCAGATATATTCCACTTAAGTCCCATATAATCAATCCTTAATAATTTTAACGGTATACAAATTCGCCATTATTTTGACTTTAAAATCAGGCACCTCTGTGTTTAAACAGATAAATTAATGGCTTAATATAATCTTCGCCGGTAGCCACCGAAGCATAATCAACCCCACTCACCTTGAATGTTTGTTCAAGATTGGCCGTATGATTCTGCCACCACTCAGCATATGTATTTCGAACCCTTCGGTTTGCTGTATCAACCCATTGATAAGTACCGGTTTCAGCATCAAGCATTTTCACCAAACCCATATTAGGGATACTGGTTTCACGCTGGTCGTATACTCTCAAGCCAACAATGTCGTGTTTGCGATTGGCAATAGTAAGTGCGCTCTTAAAATCATTATCGATAAAGTCGGATAGCACAAAACCAATTGATCTTTTCTTAATAGCGTTGGTGAGAAACTCCAGAGCCCCCGCAATATTGGTTTTTTTGCTTTCAGGTTCAAAATCAAGCAGTTCTTTAATGATCCTCAGGATGTGTTTACGCCCTTTTTGTGGTGGAATAAATTTCTCGATTTTATCGCTGAAAAGTATCACCCCGATTTTATCGTTATTATTGATGGCAGAAAAAGACAACACAGCAGCAATCTCAGTCATTAATTCCTGCTTATACTGGCTGTGTGTTCCAAAATTCTTCGATCCGCTGACATCAACCAGTAACATAACAGTCAATTCCCGCTCTTCCTCAAATATTTTAACGTAAGGATGGTTAAACCGTGCAGTTACATTCCAATCCACATCACGAATGGCATCCCCATACTGATATTCACGTACCTCACTGAATGTCATACCCTTGCCTTTAAATGCACTATGATATTCACCGGCAAAAATCTGGTTTGACAGCCCGCGGGTTTTTATTTCAATATGTCTTACTTTTTTTAATAATTCTGAAGTTTCCATTCTTTAAGATTTTTAGATTTTTGATATTAGACCTTAGATAGTAGACTTTGGACTTTATGCTTTACAGGCATCAAAAAAACCAGTCTAAATTCTAATTTCTTTCGTCTTAAAATCTACTACGGTACTTCAACCGTATTCAGAATTTCGTTGATAATATCTTCAGAAGTCATATTTTCAGCTTCGGCCTGGTATGTTAAACCAATGCGGTGACGCAGTACATCGTGACAAACCGCACGAATATCCTCAGGAATTACATAACCCCTGCGTTTTACGAATGCGTATGCTTTGGCTGCTTTTGACAAGTTGATACTTGCTCTTGGTGAACCTCCAAAACTGATCATTTCCTTTAAATGATTCAGACCATAGTCTTCAGGATAACGCGTAGCAAATACAATATCAACAATGTATTTTTCAATCTTTTCATCCATGTAAACTTCTTTCACGACCTCACGTGCAGTGATAATATCCTGTGTTTTAAGAATGGTAGCCGGCTCCGGGAAATTTTTAGCAATATTTTCACGAACAATCTGAATTTCTTCTTCTTTTTTCGGATAGTTAATCACCACTTTCAACATAAACCTGTCAACCTGTGCTTCAGGCAGTGGATAAGTACCTTCCTGTTCAATCGGGTTTTGAGTAGCCAACACCAGGAACGGTTTTTCCAGCGTAAAAGTATGGTCACCAATGGTTACCTGTTTTTCCTGCATAGCCTCCAACAAGGCACTTTGCACTTTTGCCGGGGCACGGTTAATTTCATCGGCCAATACAAAATTATTAAAAATAGGACCTTTTTTTACCTGGAATTCCTCCTTTTTCTGACTGTAAATCATGGTACCGATTACGTCTGCAGGCAACAGATCGGGTGTAAACTGAATGCGGCTAAAACCGGCATCTACTGTTTTGGCCAGTGTATTAATGGCCAGTGTTTTTGCCAAACCCGGCAAACCTTCCAGAAGCACGTGACCGTCAGATAACAGCCCAATTAACAAACTTTCAATTAAATGCTTTTGGCCTACAATAACCTTGTTCATCTCGATATTGATCAGGTCAACAAAAGCACTTTCCCTTTGAATTCGCTCGTTAAGCTCTTTAATATCAACAACTTCGCTCATATCTTATTAGTTTTCGTTATTTCTTAAAATCAATTTTCAAATTTATCAATAACTGTACCCAAAACTTTTTGGTCATGCGAATATTGCCAATTTTTGGCATATCTCATTAAAGATTAACAATCTTTAACTCGCTTTAACATTTCTTTAACGTGTGTGTCATAGGGTACTGCAAAATTGTCACCGGGTACAGTTATATTTTTGATGCGAATATAACAATAGTAAAAGAGAATTTAAAAAGAGTTTTTGGATAGAATCGGATTAAACAGAATCAAAGAATAAAGAAAATTTCTAAAGTTGATTATACCCTCGGCAAGCCTGTTGGGTATCGCCAACTTTTTTTCAGCTTTCACTGAAAATCAAATTTTCTTTATTTTACCCTTCCGACATTTGTCGGGATCTCCCCTAAAATCAAGGGAGAAAAAGAGGAACACCGAGGCAAGCCTTCGAAGAATTCTTTAATTAAAAAAAAGCCGGACTCAATGAATCCGGCTTTTAAGCTTTCAGAAAACGGTATTCACTATTCTTTCTCTAAACGGTATGTCCTCTCTCCGCTTTCTGTACTAACTTGAAGCAAATATATTCCCTTTGCCAGATCGGCAATATTAATACTTACAAAATCATTATTGCTTTTTATTGTTTTAATTGATTTTCCACTGATATCACACAAATGGATTGAATTAATCACGATATCTGATTTAATGTTAATTACATTGTGAGTCGGGTTGGGATAAAGATTAACAGTAATGTTTTTAATCTCGTTAATAGCTGTTAAAGTAATGGTTACGGTAGCTTTATTACTTTCAACGGTACCACACAAACCATTAACTTCAACGGAATATTGACCATCGTTATCGCCTGTTACATTTTCTATTTTTAATGTGTCGGAAACCTGGTTGTCCAAGGCATTATCATTAAATTTCCACTGATAGGATAAATCGCCTGCACCTTCAGCTGCTACAGCAAGTTCAAGAGTTTCACCAGCCTTAAGAGAAACATCAGTAGGTTGTTCAACAATGTCAGTTGCGGGTAAAACCTCAACATTGGCTACATTTAATGTAGTATCCTGACAGTCGCCCGTAACATTTATGCTATATGCCCCGGCATTTGATGAGGCAAGCGATGCAATATTATATACACTATCGCTGGCTCCTTCAATAATTGAATCGTTTAGGTACCATTGAAATGCTATTGAGCCTTCAGTTGCAGCTGAGACTTTTAACTGTTGATCAGTGGCTGCACAAGCAGAAATATCGCCTGAAATATTTGTGATGGTGTATGGATGCCCGATGGTGAACGAAACTGTATCAGTGTTTAAACTACCACAACGACCTTTAATTTGGGCATAATACAAACCTGTATTGTCGGATGAAAATGCAGGAATCGTATAAGTCAGGGTATCAAATTGTGTATCGAATGAATACGGATACGCAATAGAATTGAAATTAATACTATCGTGAGCAAAGTATAAATATAATCCACAATTACCTGAATTATAATTAAAAGCAGAACCATCGGATTCGGTTGCAATAACTTGTTTTTGCAGCTCTACACCGTCACAGCCTTTAGCATCAACAAATTCATTTTTTACCAAAACCGGCATACCCAGGGTATCAAGCTTTAATGTATCACTTGTTACAGCTACTGCACATTGTCCGCCGAAAAGGGTGACATAATAATTTCCGATTTTGCTTGTATCTACAAAACTAATTAAAAGCTCTTCGCCTTGTAAAGCATAATCCCTGTTGGCTGCAATATCTATAGGTTCATTATTATAATACCAGATCATGGAATCGCATTGAATTCCTCCCCTGTTAGTTTTAAGTGCATTTATCGTTATTATTCCCTGTCCTCCCGGACATGGATTCTGAATTGTTGCAGCCCCTAAAAATTCAGGCATTCCTGTTTTATTCAGATAGGTTGTGAATGTTTTTGTATGTTGTGTTTTATCGGTGGTGGATACTACGGCATAATAATTATCATCTTGCATTGAGTATTCAAAAATATAGGCGCTATCGGTAGCTCCATCAATAATTTCACCGTTTTTATACCACTGGATTTGAGCACTGTCAACAGTTTCAATTGCCAGTGTATCGGTAGTTCCCGGGCATCTGGTGGTTTGTGTCATGGATAATTTACCGATTATTCCGCTAACATATTTATCCAGCGCATAAATATGATTGCCTTCGCGAACTAAATTAATGTCGTCTACATAACCTTGATCAAATCCATATAAAGGAACTATAGAGTCACCTTTGTCTTTATACAAACTGGAAGGTACCATATAATTATAGCTTGCAGAAATCTCGAAACTAAAATAGGCTTCACCTTCAAACTCTTTAAAATGAGGGGCGTATCCATAATGTTTCATAGCTTTAAGTGTAGTCCCGTCCCAGCGATAAATCACATCAGATGCACCACCTATGGAAGTAAAATATACTATACTGTCAACAACACCAACAACACTTTTAGGTTTAATTGCTGTTCCATTTAAATCAGTGGGTGCATACATAACTTTTACAACATTATCTGATTGTACTCCGTAAACAGTATCATTTTTAAGGGTACAAATAATATGTGTATCAACATATTGTAAGTCACCATACTCTTTACTTATGCTGAATTGTTTTTTCATGGTTCTGTACAGAATCCCTCCCAAACGAGCTGTGTCCTCTCCGGTAAATGAATTTACAGCATATTGAGCACTATCTTCATAGCATAAAATCATCTGATTATTGTCCTGGCTAAGTATTTTATTTAATGTTAATCCGGTGTAATTTAATGAATCATAAAATATTACACCTGAACCAATTGATGGCTCAGCAGGCCCAGAAGCACTCATATCCCAATAACCCAGATTTGTTCCAACAGACATTAATAAGTTTTTAAACAGGAATCCGTATCCAATTTCATCATACATACCACTGGAACTTAGTATATAGGTCATGTTTTTTTGGCCGTCCTTGCCATCATAATAGCAAACCCCTTTTGAAATATTGACCCCGTCTACCGAAATATCCCGTACCTGGAAATAATACGTTCCGTCCACAAAAAGAGATTTTCCAAGGAATCCATATTCACTGCCAAACAAATTTGATGAAGATGAATAAGCCATATAAGCATGTTTTACGCCGGCATCAGTATAAATAAGTGCCCCGTACCCATCCGTATCAGTACCGTTCGATGAAGTAGAAACCCTATTAACAACCCGGGTAACCACTGTATTGCCAAAGCAATTAGCTATATCACCAATTAAGGTTTCATCAACAGGTTGTAAAATTCCTAAATCGTTATTAGGTAAACACCTTTGACCGTTGTACAAATAATAATTTGATTCCGGAATCTTTTGATAATCACCAATCTTTTGAAAAAGTTGGCCGAATGTTGTCAGGCCTACCATCATAAGACCTGCAAAGAAGAGAGTAAATTTTTTATTCCTCATAATCATTTAATTTTTGGGATTTAGATTTTGTTACTTTATTATTTAGTTGCATTAGTGAGGGTTTTTTGAAAAATAAAATGCACTTTTTGCAGTTTTTTTTTGTTTATTTAGGTTGATACTATTTGTATTACTTATCACAATTTAAAATAAAGGATGACCCGATATTTTATACAACTGGATTACAACGGAAGTGCCTTTCACGGATGGCAGATTCAACCTAACGGAATCACCGTACAGGAATGGATCAATAATGCCCTGTCGAAGATTCTTAAGGAGGAGATTAATGTAATTGGTTGCGGCAGAACCGACACCGGGGTACACGCCCGTAATTTTATCGCTCATTTTGATTCTGCTAAAAACGATTTGCACCTAAAACCTAATTTTGTTTTTAAACTTAACCGTTTTCTTCCAAAAGAAATTTGTATCCATGCCCTTTTTAAGATGCAAAATGAAGCACACTCAAGGTTTGATGCAAGTTCAAGGACTTATAAATATTACCTGTCGAGAGCAAAAGACCCGTTTCTGTATATGTACCGTGCAGTACTACAAAGTGAATTGGATATTACGCTTATGAACCAGGCTGCCCAAAAGCTTTTTGATTATACTGATTTCACAAGCTTCAGCAAAGTGGATACCGATGTAAAAACCAACAACTGTATAATAATGGAAGCTCATTGGGAATTGAATGACGAAGCACTGGTTTTTACCATCAAAGCCGACCGTTTTTTGCGCAATATGGTGCGGGCTATTGTTGGAACGCTACTTAATGTTGGCAAAGGAAAAATATCTATTGGTGAATTCTGTGAAATTATTGAAGCTAAAGACCGCCGGAAGGCCGGTCCTTCGGCCCCGGCACAGGGATTGTTTTTGGAAAAGGTTGAGTATTCTTACCCGTTTCAATAAAGCAGAAAATATTCCCTCTCTGCCAAGAGAAAATGTGAAAGTTCAGTGAAATCTGAATTTGACAAAATATATGTAAAGTTTAGGCCAGGTGTTTTCCCCTGTGGAAATCCCGAAGGATAGAGCGAACTTTTAAAATAATCTGTATATTAAAGCTTTATTTGATTATTATTTATAAAAATGGATAATCATTCAACTCATAAATCTAAAACTATGAAAATCAAGATTTTATTTATTCTGCTTGTGGTAGCATTTTTAATTCCTGCCACATCAAAAGCACAAAATGTATTAGCAAAACCCCAATGTGAAAAACTGGGACGGGGAGTTAATGTATTGGGTTACGACCGGGCTTTCTGGCAAGATTATAACCATGGCCGTTTTAAAGAAAGTTATTTTAAAATGATAAAGGATGCCGGTTTTTCGAATATCAGGGTTAATCTGCATGTTTTTTCACACATGGACAGTACATACACCATTGACCCGAAATGGTTGGAAACACTGGACTGGGTAGTTAAAAAAGGACTTGAAGCAAAATTAATGGTTATTCTTGATATGCATGAATATAATGCCATGGCCGATGATCCGGTTGCTAAAAAAGAAATGTTTCTTTCGGTATGGCGACAGCTGGCTCCACGCTATAAAGATAAACCAAATGAATTATTATTTGAATTGCTGAATGAACCCAACCGTAAGCTTACTACCGATTTATGGAATGAATACCTGGTTGAAGCGCTTAACATAGTTCGTAAAACTAATCCCAATCGTACTGTAATAATTGGTCCGGGGAACTGGAATGGCATTGAGAGTCTGCCAACCCTTAAACTACCCGAAAATGATCAGAATATTATCGTGACGGTTCATTTTTATCACCCTATGAGTTTTACCCATCAGGGCGCTTCATGGACACCTCAGTACAAAAACAAAACCGGCATAAAATGGATGGGAACCGATGATGAAAAAGCGCTGATTGAAAATAAACTAAAAGTGGCTGCCGATTGGTCCAAAGAAAATAACCGACCCATATTTTTAGGTGAGTTTGGGGCCTACGATAAAGGCGATATGGATTCGCGGGTGCGTTATACCTCTTTTGTTGCGAGAACTTCCGAAAAGTTAGGTTTTTCATGGGCTTACTGGCAATTTGACAGCAACTTTATTGTATATAATGTGGAGAAAGAAGCCTGGGTTGAACCTATTTTAAAGGCGTTGGTTGAAAAATAGTACCGAAATCCAATTAAAAGGAAAGGTAAAATAATTAAACTGCAGCAATATTCGTTGAATTATTGTTTTGAAATAGGGAGAATGGAAAAATTGAATATTGGAATGGTGGAAAGATGGAAAAGTTTGTAAAGTATTTTTACAAAATTCAAATATTCCAGCATTTCAATTCCAACCTGCATATTCATTATATGCTTATATGCCGTAAAATAAAACGCCTGCTTTAACTGCGGTTAAAACCGCTTTACATAAGCATGGCAATAGGGAGTACCGTGTTTTTTTTCGTAATAATCCTGGTGGTATTCTTCGGCACGCCAGAAATGATCTGCAGGAACCACCTGAGTGGCAACTTTAAAGCCTTTATCTTCCAAAATTTTAATCAGCTTTTCAGCCGTCTTTTTTTGTGAATCATCCAGGTAAAAAACAGCTGAACGGTACTGGTCTCCTCTATCCGGTCCTTGTCGGTTAACCTGGGTTGGATCGTGAATTTCAAAAAAGAGTTTGGCGATTGTTTCATAGTTGGTTTTTGAAGGATCGAATATAATCCGTACTGCTTCGGCGTAACCTGTAGTGTGGCTGCATACCTGCTCGTACGTTGGATTATCGCCCCTGCCCCCAATATACCCCACTTCAGATGAGATTACTCCTTTAGCTTTTTGCATATAATATTGTACGCCCCAAAAACACCCCCCGGCAAAAATGGCTGTATCAGTTACCATTTTCATTTTTCCGGCAGGAATAAAATCAAGCGATACGGAATTTACGCAATATCGGGTATTTTTTGGCGTAAAGCCCTCGCCTAAAAACACGTGACCCAGGTGAGCCCCGCATTTGGCACAAATAATCTCGGTGCGCATACCATCAGCATCAGGAATACGTATAACCGCTCCTTTAATTTCATCATCGAAACTTGGCCAGCCACATTCCGATTCAAATTTATCGGTCGACCGGTAAAGCGGGGCACCACAATTCTTGCAAACGTAGGTTCCCTTTCCAAAATAATTATAATACTTCCCGGTAAACGGAGCTTCGGTTCCTTTATTAATGATTACGCGTTTTTCCTCAGGAGTCAGGTTTGTATTTATTACTGTCACCTTCCCTGATGGTTTAGTATTTTGGGCACACCCCGTTGAAAATAACGAAAGTGTAAACAATATAAAAGCTAAGTTTTTCATCATCACGGTTTTTAGTAATTAATAGGTAGTAACAGTTGGTAATAGTACCTGGTTCATTCGCAAATTTCTTTTAACGCAAAAATTGAGGTTAATCCCATATGGATACTTGGAAATGTACAGAAGGATTTTTACTTTTATTATGTTAAAATAGGATTACATGTTTAATAAAAAACTTTTGAAATGGATGAAGAAAATAACTGGAACAAACTGTACAAAATTAGTGGAATTGCAGCATTAGTAATAGTAGCCATAATTCCAATACAAATAGTAATATATGCAATTTTTCCACCGCCGGAAACAACCATTGGATTTATTGAACTCTTTCATAAAAATTGGATTGTTGGATTGTTGAGCCTTGATTTATTATATTACATTAACAACGGTCTTATTGTATTAGTATACCTGGGCTTATTTGCATCACTAAGAAAAAATGATTTTGCAAATATGGTTATAGCCCTGACAATAGGATTTATAGGTGTTGCGGTTTACTATGCTTCAGCAGTTGGATTTGAAATGTTATCGGTAAGTAAGCAGTACTATTCAACAGAATCAACAGAAATTAAGCAACAATTGCTGGCTGTGGGTCAGGGATTGATTTACAGATACAAAGGAACTGCATTTGACATATATTATGTATTCAATGCAATTACTTTACTTTTGATATCAATAACAATGTATAAATCAAAGGATTTTGGAAAATCGACAGCTACATGGGGATTAGTTGCCGGATTTTTTATGATAATACCTTCAACCGCAGGAACTATAGGATTAGTTTTCTCTTTAATCTCGTTAATTCCATGGATTGTTTTTTCGATATTAATAGGGAAAAAATTAATACAGTTGGCTTGATAAGATACCCAGAAACAGGCCTATTATTATAATTGCAGAAGGAGTGTTAGAATATCTTACAAATGAAGAAGTAAAAACACTATTTATTAAACTAACCGATAATTTTCAGCATGGTCAATTAATATTTGATGTCATGAATTCATTTGCAGTTAATTCAGCAAAAAAAGATTTGAAAAACAGAACCGGGGCAATTCACAAATGGGTAGTTGATGACCTGAGAAAGGTTGATAACCTGAATCCAAAACTAAAAAGGATTTCAGCATTTTCACTTTTTAAATCAGATTATAAACGAAATCTGCCTTTTGGATTTCGCTTTACAATAAATATTTTGTCTCATGCATCCCGATTTAATAACATGAATCGGATTTTACAATATCAATTTTGATCCTTTATCAGTTTTTACTCCAATTTAATTATCATAGCATTTTGCAGCGTAATACCATGGTTCCGGTCAATTACCCTGATGGTGTATACATCTGCCTTTAAACCGGAAAGATCAATATTAACGGGATACTGAATGTTCGAAGCCTGAAATAGCTGAACCCGTTGTCCAAGCCTGTTGTATATCTCAAATGAAACATCTTTAATTTTATCGGAATTTTTTAGCTGAATCGTAATACTTTCCTTAAAAGGATTGGGGTATACACTCAGTTCGGTTTTACCAGTCGCGATAAACCGAACTGAGGTACCGGCAATATCTTCCTCAGGTGTTCCATACAAAACCTCCGAGGCTCTCCAGTTAATGGCAAGCGAATTGTCGCTATCCGGATCAATCAGTTCCAGTGACTTTCCATATCCATCGGCTCCCATAGGCCAGGGTAAACTATCGCTGTAACTCACTGAATCAATTATTTCACCTAAACAGTTGGCTAACAGTAGTGTTTCACCACTATTACTCAGCTTTTTTGAATAAGTATCATAGGCATTAAATCTAAAAATGTCATAGAATATGGCTCTGTCATTCGATAATACCAAACTTTTGCCCGGCTCTAAAATTGCATTTTTGGTAAAAGAATATTGAATTCCGTCCCTAAAAGAATATCCCAAAAGATTAACATCAGAAGCCCCCTTATTTAATAGTTCAATAAACTCCATATCATCAGAACCGGAATTATACATTATCTCACTTATGGTTATGGCATTAAAATCATTTTCAGGAATGTAGTAAGCCTCAGCCAACGCGCTCCATTCGTTAAAGCTTGAGGACAGAAACCGGGCTTTGATATGAGTGGCTTTGTTAATTACAATAGGTGTACTATAAATTGTTCCATGCACCTCGCCTCCGGTTTCCCTTGGATCGGTACCATCAAGGGTATAAATAATATCACCAGAATATATGGTGTTTTTTTCAAGTGCAATAGTTTCTCCATTTGAAATTCGGCCAGAATTTTCGCTAAATAATGGCGGCATAACCTTTGGGAAAAGCAAATTATCGGATTGCCTCAATTGCCGGAGTACAATCGTCAGGCGATTTGGAATGTAATTATCAAGTGCACGGTTTACTTCGGGAATCCAGTGGTCATTTCTTGTATACACAGTTCCGGTTGCACTTTCCAGATAATCGCCCCAACGGGCCGATTCAAGTATAATAGCCAGATCAATCTCATTCTTAAGTTTTAAGAACGATATTTCAAAGTTTTCAGGAGTTAATGCCCCATTATTGTAGGCATGTTTGTAAAAAGCATCGGCAAACATCAGCCTGTATTCAGGATTTTTTTTAAGCAATTGATGAATTTCAGTGGGTCCACCAACATCCAATTTACCGGTATTGTCATAATTAACATCGGAATACCGCATCACATGTTCGGCATCCCAGGTATAAAACCGGTATCCGCTGTTAAGCGTTTTATTTACAGCCGCATAATAATTCTGGTGCGCCCAATCAAAGTTTCCCAGATAAAAATTCAGTATCATATAATCAATAAACCAAGGCAGATCAAGGTATTTTTTTATCGATTCCAGTGACTCTGGTGTAGGAAATCCTTTTCGGGCTTGCTTTAACAATTCCAGGTAGGATGAATTAGAACCGGCAACAACTGTGTTCGGATTGTGTTTTACTTCATCAAAATCTTCAGGTTGGGCATCGTAATTCTCGGCTAAAAATGCTTCATCGGGTCGTTCGTGCAAATCGTATACCCCCCAGTAAAGTCCATTTATATATAAGTTTACATAGATGCCATGAAAACTCAAGCCTCCCATAGCGTTCTGCATATTTGATGCAAGTTGATCCCTGAAATAAAGCGATGTATTACGCTGGGTATCATCCCAGGGATGCAGCCATGAATATAAAAAACCATCAATAACCAGTGTATTTATTGATTTTATATCGGAATCAGGGAATAACTTTTTCTTAAGTTTCTTGGGCCCGTACTTATCTTTAAACAGAAGCCGCATCGACTGTTTAGGTACTTTCCAATTAACAATACTTGTACCGCCTTGGTTCTGCACTCCACAATTCACTAAAAAATTTTTTGTAGAATCAGCATAAATAAATTCTGCACTTACCGGTTTTTCATGGGTAATATCAGAATTTGGGTAACCCACATATAATCCGGTTTCAGGTTTAAACCATTCATCGGTTGGCATTGAAAGTGACAAAGATGGAAGCGATTTTAAGGCATCTGTTATTTGTGACGAATACTCCGGATTATCAATTACATCAGGATCCATTTCATAGTCAGCATCAATAGTGCTTGAACCGCCCCAGGAGGTTGGAAAACCTTTTGGAGATTTTGGCTGATGCATAATATTTTTTGGGAACAAATAGGTTTGAGTAATCAACTTAGAGGTATCGGTTGATGTCCAGGCTATTGCTTTAACTATGGTAGTAGAGTCAATTTCGATACCGGTACTATAAACAGTTCCAGTTGCCGAAAATGGGTTGGAACAGTCTACTGAATATTTAATGATAGCTGCGGGATCAGATGATACTATTGACAGAACAAAGGGTGCATTATAAAAACCACGTTGACTGCTAAAAGTCAAGGTAAGTGTGCTTGCACTATATAAACTCAGGCTGTAACTACAACTTAAAAGAACAATGCCTAGTATAAGTATCAAATTTCTCATATTATGTTTAACTGAAAATAATAAGAATTTCCTAATATAGCTAATTTTCTAAATTAACCAGGTTTGATGCAGAAAACAATAATAAAAAGTGGTATAAAAACAGGCCTGTTTTTATACCACTTTCGTATATTCAGTTATTCAAAAATATTATTCCAACGTTTATGTGTTTAGGTAAAAATTATCAGCATTAACTTAATTATTTGCAGTTTCTGTTCAAATGTGAATATCAAAATCAGATTTTTCAGGCACCTTTAAAAACAGACTGTTTAATTATTCAGTTGCATTAATTAAACGCTGAACTCCGCAACTTTTTCCATACCAACTTTAATGGCATCAAGATTCATAGGTATTAAACGATGATGTCTTTCAGGTAATGATTTTTCAAGCCCTTTTTGAACATTTTCGGTCCTGACTATAGGCTTTATTTTTAAGTAAGCTCCAAGTACAATCATATTAAAAGTCTTGGGGTTTCCCATTTTGGCAGCTTCCTCGGCCCCTTCAATGGTGTAAATATTGATATCATTACGTGTTGGCGGATGAGTAATCCCATTGGGGTCAAAAATTAAAACGCCACCCGGTTTTACCGTTTTCTCGAATTTATCAAGCGATTGCTGATTTAAAATAATGGCAGTATCGTACTCATGAACAATGGGCGAACTAATCCGGTTATCGCTTACAATTACCGTAACATTAGCTGTCCCCCCTCTCATTTCGGGTCCGTAGGAAGGCATCCAACTCACCTCCTGATTTTGCATTACACCTGAATAGGCTAAAATTTTACCCATGGAAAGTACACCTTGTCCTCCGAATCCGGCTATAATAATTTCTTCTTTCATTGCTATTCAATTTTATGATTCATTTTGATTACACCCGATTTATTTTCCGGTACTAATCAATAAAACTCATTTTGAAATTTATTCAATAAACTTTTTATAGTCCTCAGCACTGTCTTTTTCACTGTCTTTTAAATCGCCAAGCGGATAAAATTTAAACATATGTTCTTCCATCCATTTGTTCGATTCAACCGGTGTGGTTTTCCATCCTGATGAACAGGTTGAAACAATTTCAATAAACGATGTGCCGATTTTTTTCTTTTGTATCTCAAAACCTTTTAAAATTGCTTTTTTGGCTTTACGCACGGCAACAGGTGTATGAACACTTTGCCTGGTAACATAAGCTGCACCAGGTAATTGTGCAATTAACTCGGTAATTTTTAAAGGATATCCATGCAAATCGGCTTCGCGGCCATAAGGACTGGTAGCTGTTTTCTGTCCAAGCAATGTTGTAGGAGCCATCTGGCCTCCTGTCATCCCGTAAATTGCATTATTAATAAAGATAACCGTAATATTTTCGCCCCGGTTACAGGCGTGTAATATCTCAGCAGTTCCAATAGATGCAAGATCGCCGTCACCCTGGTACGTAAAAACAAAATGATCGGGCATCAGTCTTTTGGCAGCTGTGGCCAATGCCGGTGCCCTACCGTGAGCAGCTTCCTGCCAGTCAATATCAATATAATTATAAGCAAGAACCGAACATCCTACGGGTGATACACCAATTGTTTTATCCTGGATGTCCATTTCCTCAATAACTTCGGCAACAAGATTATGAGCTACACCATGACTACAACCAGGGCAATAGTGCATTACGTTGTCGGTTAATACTTTTGACTTACTATATGCCAGGTTTTCTTTTTTGATGATATCTTTAAGTTCTAATACAGACATAATTACTTCCCTCCTAAAATTTGTTTTTCAAATGCAGTAACTACCTCATCAGGCGAAGGAATTACTCCGCCGTATCTGCCAAAATGCTCAACCGGAATATTTCCACCGGTAGCCAGTTTTACATCGTACACCATTTGTCCGGCACTCATTTCAACCGATAACATTCCTTTTACCTGTTTGCTAAACTCAGCTATTCGCTTGGTCGGGAATGGCCAAACTGTAATTGGTCTTAACAAACCAACTTTATATCCTTTGTCGCGAGCCAACTCAACTGATTTCTGACAAATACGGGCCGACGACCCATAGGCTACAAAAAGATATTCGGCATCGTCAGTCTGAAATTCCTCAAACCGTACTTCATTTTCCTCAATGGTGCGATATTTTGCCTGCAATTTATGATTATGCTTTTCCTGTTCTTCAGCTACCAGGTTTAATGAAGTTGAGATATGTCGCTCGCGGTCTTTTGTTTTACCTGTTGTGGCCCATGAGCCCGATATTTTCTGGATTTCTTCATCGGTCCAGCGGGGTTTATAATCACCCACCACTACTTTTTCCATCATCTGGCCAATTACTCCGTCAGATAAAATAAGGCTTGGGATTCGGTATTTAAAAGCCAGGTCAAATGCCAGTCCCACAAAATCATGCATTTCCTGTACAGAAGCCGGAGCAAGCGCAATTACCTGGTAATCACCATGGCCTCCACCTTTTGTGGCTTGAAAATAGTCTGCCTGCGAAGGCTGAATGGTTCCTAAACCTGGTCCTCCACGAACCACATTTACAACTAAACAAGGCAGTTCAGCCCCGGCAAGATATGAGATTCCTTCAAGCATCAGGCTGATACCCGGACTTGAAGAGGAGGTCATCACTCTCTTACCGCATGATGCACCCCCGTATAACATGTTAATTGAAGCAACTTCACTTTCAGCCTGAAGAACCACCATTCCGGTGCTTTCCCAGGGTTTTCGTAGCATAAGTGTTTCCATTATTTCGGACTGAGGGGTTATCGGATAACCAAAATAACCATCGCAACCGTAACGTATTGCTGCTTCGGCCACTGCCTCATTTCCTTTCATTAATTTTAATTCACCCATTACTATAATTTTTTTAATCAGATTATTAAACTTTCACCTTATAAACGGTGATTACACTATCGGGGCAAACAAGCCCGCAATTGGCACATCCAATACAACCTTCATGATTTTCTAATTGAGCATAGTTATAGCCTTTGCCGTTTACCTGTCTGGCTAATGATACAACATTAGTAGGACAGGCAACCACACATAAACCACAACCTTTGCACCTCTCAATATCTACTTCAATTGCTCCTACGATTTTTGCCATAATATAAGATTTATTGTTGCGTATAATTTCGAAATATATTTAAAATTATTGGGACAACCTTTATAAAGTTATCATAATTTATAAAATGCGAAGTCGTTATTAAATTGTTTAACTCTGTCTTCAAGTATTTTAAACTGTTCACGCTTTACCTGACTAACACATGCGCGAAGTCCCTCACTCCGTTCACTTCCACAGGATGTTAAACTGATGGCGCTTATTCCATAATATAATAAGTTTTTTATTAATTCGCCGCCCGGCATTCCCGGATACGAAATGGTAAAATAAAAGCCGTTGGCCAAATCCTGATCAATATCTTTATCGTAAACCAGTTTAAAACCGTTTTCGGTAAAAATACGTTTCATGATAGCTGCTTTTTCACCATATTCTGATACTTCATCCACAAAATTGAATTTACCTTCGTTGGCAGCTTTTAACATGGCTGCCATTCCATATTGAACCGAATGGGCGACACCAGAACTAAATGTATAAATAATTCTTTGAATCAGTGTATAACCCAATGTACTTGTACCAAATCTATCCTTCAGATTAGGATATTCCCGGTTATAAATGGCATCAGAAATACACAAAAGTCCTATACGCTGTCCCGCATAGCTGAAAGCTTTTGAACTTGAAATCAGCAGAATGTAATTGTCGGTATAATTAGCCACCGTAGGCTGATATGGTGGTTCTCCGGGTCTTGATATATCTACCCTGAAATCCATACCAAAATAAGCCAGATCTTCAAGTACAATTACATCATACTTGTTGGCCAATTCTCCTATAATTTGTAATTCACTCTCCGTAAAGCAAATCCATGACGGATTATTCGGATTTGAATAAATTATAGAGTTTATGTTTCCCTGACTCAGGATTTCTTCCAGTTTATCACGAAGTTTTTCACCTCTATGGTTGTAAACATCAAAATGGGTGTACTTATGCCCCATAACTTTAAACTGGACTTTTTGAACAGAAAATCCCGGATCGATAAACAATGCAGTGTCCTTTTCAGGATCGAGATTACTGGCGAGTAAAAAAGTAGCATAGCTACCCTGCATCGACCCCACAGTGGGTACACAACCTTTAGGGTCAATTTGAATATTCATGAAATTTGCTACAAATTTGGAAGCTTCCTCTTTGAGCGATTTAATTCCATCGAGCATAGGATATATTGAAGCCACCCCGTTTTTAAGAGCCTCTATTTCTGCAAGTGTTCCAATTTCCGGGGGTTTTAGTCCGGGAACTCCCATCTCCATTCTGATGTATTTTTCACCGGTGGCTGATTCAATATCGTTGGCAATATTAACTATCTCACGTATAGTAGCATTACTTAAGTCAGAAATATTTAGTTTATTAATGATCGCTGTAACTATATTGGAATCGATTGGAGTTTTATTCATTGCGAAGTGTTCGTTTCTTTCAAATTTGCTGCAAGTATAAATAAAATTGAAGGTTTTGCTAAAGCACAAAGGTATATTTAATAACAGTATTTTTTGAAACACTAAGCCTTCGGAAACTTACAAATTGTAAGTACTGCCATGAAAACTACTGTAAGACAAACAAGTACTGTTTTTTGAAATACTCAATTTTATTGAATATGCTTAGAAACTTAAAATTTGATCAATTTATATACAGAACATATTAATTTGAATCTATAAGTTACTGGCAGGCTGAAAAAAGCCATATGCAACTTAAAATAAAATGGATAGAACGAAGTTAACTCAATTAGTTTTGATTTTCTTCATTTGCGATAAAACGGGATAGCTCCGAGGAAATAAAATCCCTCTCTCCGGATAAATCGGGATCTCTCCCGGGAGAGAACACAGTTTGCAAAGTCAGTTTGGAAACAAAATTTACAGGTTATTTACAACTCCCAAGAGATGTGTATTCCCCTTGGGAAATCTCTAGCCTATGGCTAGGGAAAAGGGGATATATAGTAAAAACAAAAAAGGGGCGCAACCAGCCCCTTTAGAATTCTATTAAAATACTATTGTTTAACAATTTGATATATTCCGGCTTCATTACCTTTTATAATCCTTAAAATGTAAACTCCTTGTTTCCATTTATGAATATCAAGTCTGAAATCATCATCAACCTGGTTTTTGATAAATATTCGCCTACCGTTTACATCAGTTACCTGAATATTAACTTTTCCAAACTGGTCAGGTAGATCAACCCAAATTTCTTTATCGCCAGGATTAGGATAAATAGAAATTTTCCTATTCCAGGCATCATTAATTCTTGTGATTTTAGAAACAAATACTGTGTCGGTAAATTCACAGGTATTTGTTTGATTAATGGTAACCCAATAATTTCCATTATTATTAATGGTAATTGTTGATGAGGTGGCAGATGTGTTCCACAAATAACTCTCAGCATCCACATTTGGATCAAGGGTATATGGATAATCGGAAACCTCAATGGTATCGAGCCCGTCAAAAAACTGAGGCCTTTCATAAACCGGTATGGTATACGATCCGGTATCCATATCCTGGCTTGCAATACGCACATAAAAATTGATAGGCAAATTACCTGAATTTGTAGTGTTTAAAAGATTTTTAAAATGGTAGGTCAGATTTGCGTCAGGTTTAAATCCGTTACTTAGTTCCACTGATTCATTAATTCGTGGCTGATTATCAAACTCATAACTAATTATAATATTTGTACCCGGGGCAAAAGCTTTTGATCCTGAATTCTTAATAATAATAACAGCTTCATCACCCGAAAATCCACCGCATCCCATTAAGGGGGCCACAAACTGACTGATGATCAATTTTTCGGGCAGGAAGTAAACATGAGTAACATCGGAACCTGTGCAACCATGAACATTCGTGACTGTAACACTATAATCGCCGGTTGTGGTAACTTTTATAGTTTGCGAGGTTGCAGCTGTACTCCAAAGGTAAGAAGCAAAACCAGCACCTGCATCCAGAACTACACTATCGTTTGGCGATTCAATTTCTTCACCCAGTTCAATTTCAGGTGCAGCCCATGTATTTACCACTGTGTCTAAACTTGAGGTATTTCCATTAATATTACATGATACTAAAATTGTATATGAATTGGTATAGCTTAAATCGGCATTGGTACTAAAATCAATACCAATCACAGCACCAGGGGTAAAATTACTTACCAACGTATAGGTTTCATTAATTGCCGTACTATCATTAATTTTATATGAAATAGACATATCATCACCTGTTCGCAATGTATCATTACCGGTATTTTGCAGTTTAAACGAAACCAATTCGGAAGCACTATGGAAACAACTATCCTTTAATCCTGAGATTTCAGTGATACTATAACCGGGATTCATAAATAAAATATTGATTGTATCGGATGTATTACAGTTGTTAACGTCTGTAACTGTTACCACATAATTACCCGGAGTAGTAACTGTAATGGTTTGCGTGCTTGCCTGATTACTCCATAAATAGTCAGAAAAACCACTACCGGCATCCAGTAACACCGAATTTGCGTAAGTAATCGTATCATTACCTAATTCAACATGGTAAGCACCTATCCTAAAGGCTTTATCCATACTGTTATTGGTTGTATCAACTTCATTCGCCAACGACACACGACAAGTAAGATTATAATTTCCGGTATCTCTTATTACTATTGGTGTTGCAAAAGTATATGGTAAAACCGCTGCTTTGGTTAGATTATTTACGAGAACGATAGTCTCAGTAACCGGGTTGCCATCATAATCATAGGTTGCATTTATGGTACTTCCTGCTTTTAAAGTATCATTGCTGTTTAGCTGGATATCCATTGTAACGTTGTTACTAACTGAGGTATCGCACTGATTCAGGTTTTGAACGGAGTTTACAGAAAGGTCGTAGGAATAAACCATTACAGTATCGGTGCTGATACATCCGTATGCATTTCTGATTTGAACCCAGTATTGTGACGTGTAATTCTTCTGTACTGCAAAATTATCGAGCTTGCTAGAGTTTTGCCAAAGATAAGTTGTATATCCTTTTGGAGCATTAAGAACCACCGTGTCAGGTTGTAAAGTATAAACATCTTTCATATTACTTACAGGGTGTGCCAGTTGATAAACTTTACTAGTCAAGGTATCATTATCATTAAAATGATCTTTACTCCAATCGATATACAATTTAAAATTATAGCTATTACCCGCCACAAACCCAAAATTTTCATTTATAGTAACCTGTTTGGTCTGATCAGGAGATAAATCGAATGGCAGACTATAATAACTGGTAACAGGCGTACCCCCATCAACAATATAAATTACCTTAACGGACTCTCCTGTAGGTATAATATCAGGTCCGGTATTCCTTAGCGTAAAAATAATATTATTAATTTCACTAATATCACACTCAGGACCAGGCGATACCAATTCTTCAGCCGAAAGATCCATTGCCATTATCCGGACAGTATCTTTTGACGAAGGACAACCATTATAATCAGTAACTGAAACCCAGTATCGCGTACTGGCCTGATCGGTTATCTGGTAAGTCGATTGATGGGTATTATTCTGCCAGGTATAGGTATTAAAATTATCTCCGGCATCAAGTAAAATGGTATCAGCCCTTTGAGTAATAATTGTATCAGGCCCAATATCAACAACTTTTACACCCCAAATATTGACGGTTTCGCTCAACGTATTGTCAGTTCGTGAAATATCATGTTCTGGATTAATGGCAACAGTAATATCGTAAGCACCCGGTGTTGACATGTCAA
Source organism: Bacteroidales bacterium (assembly GCA_046704385.1). GTDB lineage: Bacteria > Bacteroidota > Bacteroidia > Bacteroidales > SZUA-534 > GH45. The sequence goes on from JBJKSB010000076.1 coordinate 39,442, forward strand.
TATCAGGTGTAAAAGTATAGACAAAACTGGCATTGGGTGCAAGGTCTACTGTAAGAGTAATATTTTCGTTATAAGTTACACCTGAAACAACTAAAGATGCAGGAATAACATAACCTATTGCATAAGTATTGTTCCCGCTGTTTTTAATGCTCACAGTCACCTGGTCACTTGATGAAGGGGTACATTTAGTTACCGGATTATCAATAGATTCCAGAATCCAGTTATCAGACACTATCAAAACAGAATCAGATGCAGTACCACAACCTTGTGAGCTGGTTACCGTAACTGAATAGGTATCAGTCAAATTATCAGGTATAGCCAATGTTTGTGTTATTGCGGTAGTATTCCACGAATAACCACTAAATCCTGCTCCGGCATCAAGCGTTATAGTATCAGCCTGGAGGGTGAAAATGCTATCATGGCCTAAGTCAACCTCAGGCATTGGGTAAATTGATACCGCCTGAGTGGCCGTATCATTTGAGTAATCTAAATCAACATCAACCACAGTAAAGGCCGACAAGTTATAAACGCCGGCTACTCCAAAGGTGGGTTGCTGGGTAAATAAATAATCGACTGTACCTCCTGGAGCCAGTGGTGAGGACAAAGTAACCGACTCAATGACCTCTGTTGGGTTTTCACTTTCATCGGTCTTATATCCTACCGAAATGGTAGTATCCTGGGGTAATGTATAAGTTGATGAATGGTTTTCTATTGTGACACTGAGTGCCTGGCTCTGGCTGTCAAGGCAACCATCAGATATGCCTGAAATCTGGGAAATTCCTACATCAACCTGGGACTTAATAATATATAAAGAATCCTGCACAAAACATCCTGAGTCATTTTCTACTGTAATTTTAAATTTTAATGAATCAACACCTGGTGGATATGGAGGAACATCAAAGGTTCGTTGGTCTGCTCCTGTACTATCTTTTTGAACATAATACCAGTTGTAATGAGTAAAATCTGCACCGCCCACAGAGTGTACTCCTCCATCAAGCGTAACTGATGATGCATCCAGGGTTCCAATGTTGGGTCCCAAATTATAATAAGGTTCTCCTTTCACATAAACCGAATCAACCAGGGTATCATTATAAACACCCGCAACATAAAATGCAGTATCTCCCGGAACTATGGTATTTGCCACCAAATGGTACCATTTTTTATTAAACATATCAGCTGTACTGCTGAAAGTAAAGTTTTCAGTTCCACCTGTTGCAATGGTAGAGGTAGTATGAAATGTATCAATTAAGGTCTTGGTACCATTAATCACCACTTTTGTAATGAGTGGGTCGGCAGGTTTAATATCCCTGATACCATAATTTTTAATGGACACGGTAATCTGCTGTGTTTTGCTCAAACTACAACTCGAAGCCGGAGTTATCAAAGCAGTGACACCTGCATCAACAGGAGCTTCATAAAGCTTGAAGTCGTCAACAGCAAAACCTTCAGAAACAATACTGCTGTTCGATTGGAATAAAAGCCTGAATTTTACATTTGGTTGATTAGCCACGGCACCCGGCAGTATTTGCCTGACCTTGAACCATTGATTTGAAACCGAATCCCAACCCTCATGTCCAAAAGCTTCAATATTGCTATTATTATACCAGTTCCAAAAATAAGTACCTTCGGTGGGGACTAATGTCCAAGTATTACCACCGTCAATTGAATAATAAACAGCCAGCCCATCATGATCTATTTCAGCGGCTGTTCTAAGCATAAACTCTATAATTGGCTTCATAATCCCGGTAAAATCAAAGCAGGGGCTTTCAATATAAGAGGTATCATTATTCGGATAATTACCGTTTAAATTCGTAACCCAACATTTTGTACCGGAATAAGCATGATTAAGTTGGGTTCCGGAAGGTACACCGCAAGCCCATGTATTAGATTTATCTCCAACTAACCAATATCCGTTATTGGCTTCAAAATTCTCATAATAAGGAAGTGTATCGGTTGGTGTAGCAAAAATGGTTGTATCCAGTAAATTATTCCGGATATCTTCATCTGTGCCCAAATCAGTCTTTACCAAAAGGCGATGGTAACCCGGCGAAGAAACATCTATTTGCTGTGTAAAGGTAAAATCGGTAGTTCCACTTTGAGGAATAGATACACGAACCGTATCTGTTACCCAGGTAGAACCATTATCTAATGAAAATTTAACAGGTAAAGCATCACTGGTGGGATCATAACCAAAGTTTTTGACAGTAACTGTTAAATTTTCGGGCCCCACATGGCCACACCCACTTAATGGGGTTATTAAATCAGAAACACCTATATCGCTGTTCACATAGGTTCCGGTTATGGCAAAATTATCGATATTCCAACCTGATAAGGCCTGTGAAATACCGGTAGGCCCCAAAGTAAAACGAATGGTAACACTGGGGTTTCTGTCAAGCAAATTTGATAAACTTAGCTGCTGGAATTTCCACTCGTATTCAGCAATCAACGCATTGTTAAACCACGCTCTTTTCCATGTTACACCACCGTCAAGGCTATAATCAATTCCGGCCGTATCGCCATAACTTTTATTCAGCCATCGATAAAATTGAATATTTAAATCTTTATAATAGGTACAATTAAATGTTGGGGTAATGGCTTGATACTGGTCAGCAGTTAAGCCAAGTTCATAATCTCCTTCATGGGTGTTCAAACCGGTTATATCAGTTCCCAAAATTTTTACACCACTCTTTGCATAATCGGGGTCAGGGTACTGCCATTCGCCACCCTTACCCTGGGCTGTATCAATTTGAAATTCAGGAATTAAAGTCCATGATTTATCCGATTCAAAATCATCATAAAATACAGATTCATTAATTTTTCGGTATCCATTGGGGCTTAAATCGGATAGCGGAAAGTAAGTACCATTTATTTTAATATTATTGGCTTCAATTTTTGCATCAACTTTAACATCTTTGAATTCATGGTTGTTATCAACAGGAATATCAAAGGTAACCCAAACATAAGAGTTACCGAATGGCAATTCATAATTTATATTGTTGAAAATAGCTTTACCACCAACAAAACTGGCAGCTGTTCCAATCTGGTTAGTGCTTGTAAAATATTCAGTTGTGGTGTGAAAAAGTTTTACCCCATTTGCAGAAACCACATCCGCAGCTTTCTCAAGACCTGTTACTACCAGGCTATCCAGAATTAAAGCGCCATCGTTCCCCTGCACAGGAAAACGCAAGCGTAAAATCGGATTATTAATTGATCCCGATGGTATGATATCGAGATTTGGTTGGGTGGCATATACTTTATCTATATACTTGGTAACCGTATCGGTTTCAACCATTTGAATATCATCAATACAGGTGCCAAATCCATATGTAGTGTTAATTCCCTTGAAACCCAGCTGTACTTTTTTATATTTTTTGTTCGTAATACTATCAGGAATCGGAATTGAATCGAAGACCCAACCCTGAGTGGAATCACTCAACACTTTCAGAAGATACCAAATATTACCTTCCTCAGGAGTACGGTAATATATATTAAGTTTAAAATTATCTGAGGGCTGGCCCGGAAACCCACCAGGTTCCTGCGCATACCAAAATTTAAGTTCAGGTTTTTGGGCAAATTCAAAACTAAATTCCGGTGATATCAGATATCTTTCCTGTACTGAATAGGATTGAACATAAAAACGGGCATTATAACTACCTGAATGCGCTGATGAAGGAAAGGGTCCGTCACCGCCTGTTGCAAAGGCCCCTCCATCAAAAAAATCCCAGTTTACGATTCCAACTGAATCCTGGGTCCAACCCGCCGGAAAGCTACCGCCATTTTCAAATCCTTCCTGCAAAAATACAGTTTGAGCTGCTATATTTCCAAGCAGAAAGACTGAAAGAATTGGTAATACAATTTTTCTTAATTTATTCATATTTGGGCACTTTTTTAATCTTTTACGTTAACGGATATATCGTCAATTTATCAAATTTACGAAACTTACAACTTAAATGTTTAGATTATTTATCAAATATAAATTTTGGTCTTTGTTCAGCATGTTTTCCTTTATAAAAGAAATTTATCTATTCATTTAACGTAACCTATTATTGCTAAAAAACAAAATACCTAAAAATTGCTTTAGTTTAAGAATTTGGTATCTTAGTATTGCGAATTTTAACAGCTGAACTAGGAAAATTCTACCGTGATATAATGATCGGATTTTATTTGAACGGAATAAATGAAGGGATAAATCAACAGGATTAGTTGATCAATATCTGTTTTTTTTATGATGTAGTCCTTTAAAGAACTATATCCTTATGAAAGGATTTTACGTACAAAACTGATGAACGGAATTGAACAATTGGACTTTTTTACACGGGAAATAAAAATAGTTCAGTATGTTAAAATGCCTTTGGGGAAAGGCATTTGAGACTTTGAAAATTTTAACTTGAACGGGATGAGGAAGTATTTTATTATACTGGCAATTCTCCAATTAACATCATTTTATGTTGTTGCACAAACAGATAATGATTTTTGGTTTGTAGTGCCTGAAGTTACATGGCAACATGTGGATAACGAACAAACACTGTTGCATTTTTCAGCCACAGGGGCAGATGCAACCGTGACTATTGATATGCCCAAAGATTCACTATTTATTAAAACAAAGTTTACAATCCCGGCTAACGGGACAAAACTTGTGGATTTAACCTGGTATATCCGTTCTGGTTTGGGTGCCGCTCCGTATGATATTTTAACAACTGCACCAACCGGCACACATAACGATAATAATATTTTAGAAAGCGGGTTACCCGGAAATGAAGGTAAAGTTGAAAACAGGGGTATCCATATATCCTCCACTGCTTTAATCACCGTATATCTGGAACGTAATGCCACTAACAACCCCGATATCTGGGCTCTTAAAGGTAAAAATTCTTTAGGAACCAATTTTTATGTTCCCTCACAAAACTTTTGGAATAATCATACATTTAATGCAAGTACCGGACCTGAAGCCTTAAATGCCATTGATATTGTTGCCACTGAGGATACAAAGATATATTTTACCGCTCCGGCTGCAGTTAAAAATTTAGGAACTTCCAGTCCTGCTGGGGGTATTACCTTGTTAAAAGGACAATCCATTTCACTGGTTGCTTCGGATGAGGCATTTGGTAAACACCTGGGTGGAACACATATTTGGTCTACAGGGAAAATTGCAGTACAATGGAAAGATGATTCTGTAAACTCTATGGAAGGAGGTACAACAAATTCAGGATGTTACGATTTGATGGGTGACCAAATAATTCCAACTAAATTGGCAGGTGATGAATATATTGTAATGCGTGGGGAATTGAACGACAACCGTGAATACGTATTTGTGATGTCTTTATCTGATGGTACCCAGGTGGACTTGTCTGATCCCGACGGTTATGCCCCTGACAGTATTATTTTAGGGCCGCCCGGTTCCATTTCCAGGATCCTGATAAACAATAATGTAGGACCTGTAAATGACCCTGTTCCTGCCAACCCCAGTCATTATATTGACGCACTGCATTTAAAATCACACAACGGTGAGCCTTTTATTGTTTACCATGTTACTGGTTTTGGATGTGAAATGGGGGCTGCAATTTTACCTACAATAAAAGGTTGTACGGGTTCAACCGAAGTTAGTTTTCAAAGATCAACCGGTAATACCAGCAACTGTGCAAATGGTGAGAGCTTTTTTCTGAATATAATGTGCAAAGCAGCTCATATAAGTAATTTCATTATTAACATAAGTGGTATGGATTATAACATACCTTCAAGCTGGTTTACTGCAATCCCTGGAACAGGCTGGTATTATCTTGACAAAAGCCATAATGACTTTACATGTGCCAATGGCCTTATTCCCATGATACCATTAAATCAGGTTACAAAGGTCAGGAATACTTCGGGATTATTCCATTTGGGTTTAATTAATGGTGGTTCATCCTCAGGCTGTCGTTATGGTTATTTCTCAGACTTTTCTGATAATTTTGGTTCGGCCTATATTGCATCTTCAGGTTTTGATTTTATGACCTATTGTTACGGCGACACCATTCAATTGCAGTCATCCGGAGGTATAAGTTACGGCTGGGAATATACCAGTTTACCATTAATCACCGGAACGTTTGTCGATTCCCAAAATATAAGTACTACACGTATTGCACCTCCCCCTGGATATCACACCTATACAGTAACAATTAATAGAACTTGCTATTTGGGAAGCGATGCTGATACCACCATAACTGTGGCAGTGAACGGATATCCTGAAATTACTGCCGCTTTTGATACTACACAAATTGGTCCTGATTGCTGTAGTCCGTATTATATGAAGTATATAAATCAATCGGTTGGGGCCAATAAATATGAATGGACATTTGAAAGACTTACAGACACGCTTTACAATAGCATTAAAGATCCCGAGGTTATTTATTTTTCGAATAAAAACTATACCACCAAATATGTTAAAACATCCTTAAAAGTCTCCTATTCAAAAAATTGCCCTGATTCTACCAGTAAAATCATTCCAATTAAACCGGAAATAACTGCGTATGGATCAAAAGGTGCAAAATCGGGTTGCCAACAGGATATAACTAAAGATTATACTATTGACACTGTAGGTTCAGGGCCTATTACCAGCGTTTATTGGAGCTGGGGTGACGGTGATACGGAAGAAATTAAAGCATCAAATTTGGTAGGGGCATCTCCATTTACATTCACTCACACCTTTGAAAACCTGCATAATTATGATACAACCTATTTTGTGACTTTGGTGTTCATTGACAGTGTACACGATTGCCGCGATACCTTGACCCCACCTTATATGGACACCGTTTATGTAGCCGGAGTAGCCAGGGCAAAATTCACCCTTGACGACGATGATGGCTGTTCACCCTTTTTAGTGAATTTTGAAAATCATTCCAACGGCGATGTAACTTATGCCTGGGATTTTGGCGATGGCGGACCACTATCAACATCCGGAAATGACACCAGTATTACCTATACAAATACAACCACGTTGCCTAAAGATTATTATATTAATTTAACCATAACAAAAACTACTTTAAGTGGGTTCTGCTACGATACCTACCTTGATACGGTGACCGTTTACCCGCAATTTTCCACCACCATATCTCCCCCCGGTCCGCTTCAGGACTGCGATCCTTTAACAGTTGATTTTTCACAAACCACTACCCCAGCTGTACCTAATTTACAGTATGAATGGAATTTTGGAAACGGAGCTACCTCAGGGAATCCCGACCCAACTCCAAAAACTTATTCGCACACCTTGGGTACAGATCAAAACTATCAGGTTACTCTGATTACAACGAGTGCATATAATTGTAAAGACACTGCCCCGCCAGTTGATGTTACTGTTTATGCTTACGTAGATGCCAAATTTACCGTATCGCCTGATACATCCGGATGTTCTCCGTTTACAGTTAATATTACTAATAATTCCCATATCAATTCCGTTAAAAACTTCTTATGGAATATTGATTCAGGTACCGGGACACCCGACAATACGATTCCTTTTGATGTGTTGTATCAAAATACTTCAACTACTAATATAACACAAACCATTACACTAGATAATACCAATGGCTATGCCGGTTGTGAAAAGAGTTTTAGTAAAACGCTTACCATTTATCCTGAAACACACGCCTCATTTACTAAATCGAATGGTACGAGCACAATTTGTAGTAATACTGCGGTAACTTTTATAAACGAATCCTATTATACCAACCCGGCCGATAAAATAACCGGGGCAGCAGCTACTTATTACTGGGATTTTGGCGATGGTACCACTTCATCGCTCGAAAACCCGATTAAATTATATAATAATACAACCACAACTAGCCAGAATTATAATGTAAAACTTACGCTGACAGTAAACGATTGCCAGGAAATTTATACTGATATTGTTTCGGTTTATCCAAAAGTAAAAGCTATTCTTAATACAGCGAATGTAAATGTTTGTTCTCCTGCCACTATTGTAGTAAACAATACATCGTTAGGTGGTACAAGCTATTTATGGCAGTTTAGTGACGGAACTGCCGATATAACCAGGAATGATCTTAGCTCGGTTAACTATAATGTGGATAATTCAACTCCAAATTCGGTAATTCATTCAAAAATCTACTTAACGGCATCAAATACTGTTTGTACGCATAAGGATTCCATTACACTGAATGTTTTTCCGCACCTTGAACCCAAAATTACACCGGATGTTACCTCAGGTTGTGGCCCGTTGGTAATTAATCTTAAAAATAACAGTACAGGTGGTGATGCATCGTATCCCATAACTTATAATTGGACTTTTGGCGATGGAGAAAACAGTACCTCTTCTGATCCAATAATAATACATACATTCAGTAACAGGCAATCTACGAATAAAACCTATACCGTTGTTTTAAAGGCAACCAATTCTGTGGGTTGTATCAATTCATACAATTCAATTATTACTGTATTTCCGGAGGTTAACGCAGAATTTACTTTTAAAAAGAATACAGAATGTTCGCCCATGCCAGTTTTTATGGACAACAGCTCATTAAACGGAACACTATTTCATTGGGATTTTGGTTTTGATGCCAATACCCTAGATACTGTTTCAAATGGTGACTTTTATTACAATTTTTATCATACTGGTGGTGATCCAAATTTACCGGACACCTATAATATTCAGCTTATTGCAGTGGATGAGAATCACCCGGAATGTACCGATACCATTGTCCATCCAATTACCATTAATCCTCCAGTGGTTGCAGACTTTAATGTATCCAACAATAGTGAAGGGTGTTCGCCTTTGAATGGAGAGTTTACAAACAATTCAACCGGGAAAAACCTGACCTTTGTGTGGGATTATAATGATCAGAATACCTCGGCAAATAGTGATGCAGTGCATTATCACACCTTTGAAAATCTAAGCTCAGCTAATAAAACATATATTGTAAAATTAACAGCTTACGACGAAAATGGCTGTGTTTCTACTATCACACAAACAGTTACTGCCTATCCAAAAGTAGTAGCTGATTTTACCTTTACCAAGGATTTGAATCAGCGATGTACTCCTTATCCTGTCCATTTTAGCTATCCGCAAACAGCGATAAACGGAAATATGTATTCATGGAATTTTGGTTTTAATGGAAATACGGCTGAATATGTAGGTAAACAGGATTTTGATTTTACTTTTGACAACAATTTACCCAATACCGTAAACACCTATACCATTCAGTTAATCTCAACCGATACTGTAACCGGCTGCGGCGATACTCTTACCAGACCCATTGAGGTTTACCCCAGGCTTATTCCAAATTTCATTACCAGCGATAACATATATGCAGGTTGTAATCCGCTCACCCTTCAATTTAAAAACCAAACTACCGGTATTGCAACTTATTTATGGAATTTTAACGACGAACAAACTTCACCCAATGCAGAACCTACACACATTTTCTCGCATTTTTTAAATCAAAGTAAAGACTTTAATGTCAAACTTATCGCCTCACAAAATGCAACCGGCTGTGTAAAAGACACTTCGCGTACTGTGACAGTATATTCCTATCTGAATCCAAAATTTGGGTTAATTCAGGCTGATTCAAAAAATTCCAAAGCTGGTACCCTTTTAGGCGGATGTTCACCCTTTGATGTGCAGGTGACCGATTCGTCACAATGCAACGGTATATGGCACTGGGATTTTGGGTATGATGGCATCAGTAATATCGATGAAAATTCATCACCGAAAGCCCGGATTTTGACTTATAGAAATGAAGACAATGATGAGCAGATGCAAAATATTCAATATACCATTAAGCTTACCGTCGAAAATCCTCAAGGTTGTACCCAGGCAACTTCACAATCGCTGGAAGTATATCCGCGATCCATACCTGATTTTAATGTAATGCAAAAAGGTTGCCACCCCTTAAGTGTAGATTTTACCAATAATTCGGTTGTAGATGACCAAACCGAATTTTTCTGGAAATTGGGTGATGGTGCAACTGCCGTTGATAAAGAACTTAAACATACATATTTTAACAACAGTTATTTCGATAATAAAGTATTTAATGTTTGCCTGATTTCTACAACATCAAATTTATGTACCGATTCTTTAGTGAAAACAATTACAGTTTACCCTAAGCCTTTGGCAGCTATAAGTCCTGAGGTTGATCGTGGATGTTCTCCTCTGACTGCCTCATTAAAGAATGTATCAAAAGCAACAAAACCAACCTATTATTGGGATTTTGATAATGGTGAAAATAAAGTATTGAAAACCATCACTACAGAACAACCTGAATATATTAATAATACAGGTGATGCTGAAATTAAAAAGGTTGAATTAATAGTTGAAAGCGCATATGGCTGTACTGATACCGTAGTGCAATTGGTTAATGTTTATCCTAAAGCTAATGCTGATTTTGGTTATTTTGACCCTTCGGATACGGCCGGTTGTTCACCTTTACAAGTTGAGTTCCTGAATCTTTCAAATACCACTTCTACGGTATTCCAATGGGATTTTGGCAATGGGGCTACCTCTCAGTTAAAAAATCCGACCTACAGGTTTATTAACGATTCCGATAACGACAAGGTTTTTACAGTTACACTCAATGTTGAATCACCCTTTGGATGTCAGAGCAGTGTACAAAAAGATGTTACTGTATATTTATCTCCCAATGCCGAATTCCTTGCTCTTGATCCCATAAAACTGTACCCCGACACGATTATGGAATTTCAGAATCTGGTAAAACCAGGCCCATGGACCTTTGACTGGAATTATGGAGACGGACAGACTTCACATGCTACAGACAATCTTCATACTCATACCTATGCAGGCTGGGGACCCAGGGATGAAAATTTCTCATACACAGTTTGGCTAAAAGCCTATAGTGATTATTGCCGCGATTCTATCTGGCAGTTTGTTACCATCAATCCTCCTAAACCCTATATTAATATTGTAAAAAGGAATCCGTTAGGTTGCGAACCCTTAGGAATTGATTTTAATGTCACTTATGCATTTGGGTATCAGGATTCCATTTCATGGAATTTTGGAAATGGTGATACCTCGCACGAACGTGATCCCTATTATGTTTACGAGAATGATGGCGTATATATTTCAACGGTAACCATTAAAGGTGACGGTGGTATATTTATTGATACCACAAAAATATATGTGTACCCTTTGCCTGAACCCAGTTTTGAATTCCGACCCGATTTTGTGATGCTACCCGACCAACCGGTTCAATTTTTTAATACTACCTACATGGTTGATAAAAGTACTTATTTATGGAATTTTGGCGATGGCACAACTTCAACCGAACAACAACCCTGGCATCAATACACCGCCGAAGGAGTTTATGATATTAAGATGGTGGCCACTACTGACCACTCCTGTATGGATTCTGTAATGAGTAAGGCTCCGGTTACAGTCAGTGGTGAAGGTTATATTAAGTTTCCAAATGCCTTTTTGCCTTCCTCAAATAGTCCCTCAGATGGTAGTTATACAGTTCCTGATATCAGTAATAATGTATTTCATCCTGTGCATGATGGTATAAAAAGCTATGAGTTGTGGATATTTAACCGTTGGGGTGAGCAGGTATTTTATTCAGACGATATTTTGGCAGGATGGAATGGACGATATGGAAATAATGGTGCAGAATTGGGACAAGATGTGTATTTTTGGAAAACCAAAGGAAAGTTTAATAACGATGTACCTTTTAAAAAAGCCGGTGATGTCACATTAATTAGGAAATAACATGAGATTATATATCCCACAAATTGGCTTTTTAATATTTTTAGCTAAACTATCTTTGGGTCAAACCGATCCTCAATTTACGCAATTTTATTCCAATCCCATGTATCAGGCTCCATCATTTGCCGGTGCTGTTGAAGGATACAGGGTATCACTTAATTACCGCGACCAATGGCCTAAAATGCCAGGACGTTTAACTACGGCAAGTCTTGCACTTGATTATAATGTGTCACCATTAAATAGTGGATTGGGTGTAATTGTAATAAACGATATGGTGGGATCAGCAAACCTTTCTTTTTTAAATGCAGGATTACTTTACTCCTATAACGTTAAAATTAACCGAAAAACATTTTTCAGACCAGGAGTTGGCTTTTATTATACACAACGCAGCCTTGACTTCAACAAGCTGGTTTTTGCCAGCGAACTGGAAACCGGTGGACAATCACCCGTTCTGCCCTCTGAATTATCAAATGCCCGAAACTTTGACGGAACCATCTCAGGATTACTTATTGCCCATAACATGTGGTTGGGTATCACGGCCGATCACCTGACTATGCCCAATATTTCCTTTACTGATATGATTAACCGGTTACCAACCAAATACACCATTTTTGGAGGATACAGGCTATATAAAGTAGAACGGTTAATCAGCACCAAACGACAGAGCGTTACTATATCAGGGACATACAGGCATCAGGGAGATGCTGATCAGCTTGACCTGGGGTTGTATTGGAGTTATGACCCCATTTTACTTGGTGTTTGGTACCGCGATTTACCTTTTATTAAAGATTATACGCGTCGCGATGCTATTTCAATTCTGGTGGGATATAAATATGAAACACTAAGTGTGGGCTATAGTTACGACTTTACTGTATCACGGCTGATAACCAATACCGGGGGAGCTCATGAAATATCAATAATCTATAAATTTGATATAGAACAAAAAAAGAAATTTAAGCCTATACCCTGCCCTTCATTTTAAATTGGTCTGTTTTTTGGTGTAAAATCTTTGATAAAGTCAGTTTAACTTTCGGCAAGTATCAAGTTATTAAACTTAGGCGTTATTAAACTGTTTTATCATTTGAAAATAATGGTTATTAGAAAAATGGGAGGTTTACTATGAAGGCAATAAAAATTTTTATTTTAATGATTTGGGTGCTTGGCAGCGTTAGCGTTTATGCACAAAACACACCAAAACAAACCGAAAAGATTAATGATACGCTTGAAATAGAAAGTACAGGCGATTCTTTAGAATATGATATTATTATTCTCGATCCCGGTTTTGAATCATACCTGGCCTCACAGGCTAAACCTGTTGATTTTTATTCACCGGGTTATTATGAAAATTGGAACCGGCAATATGTTCTGGAGTGGAACATGCTATATACCGAAGGAAAATATCCTGATCTTATTGAATCATATATTGACTATGACCCAACAGTGGATTATGGCATTGACTTAAACTTTAAGCTTTATAATTATTTTCAGTTTTTTGAGCACAAATATAGGGTAACTCTTATTAACCGGCATCATTAATCTGAATACAATTAATTCAGGCAAAAACTAAAATGCTAAAATCTGTACTATAAACTACAAACCTCAGAAATTGAGGTTAGTAGATAGGAAGATAAATTTTTCGGATCATTTCTTCATATTCGTCTTCAAGGTTACTGTTAATGGTAATTCCTCCACCACTTTTAAAGACTAACTGATTATTTATATTTTCAATGAATCTGATCATCACTCCGGAATCGAGATTCTCGCCATCGAAGTAACCAAATATACCGGTGTAAAAACCTCGGTTATAAGTTTCTGCATCTTCAATGATTTCAACTGTTTTCTTTTTAGGTGCACCGCTTATACTACCTGCAGGCAATAACTCGTATAAAAGGCTTCCCAGGTTTTCATGGTAATTATCTGGTAATATTCCGCTAATTTCAGAACTTACTTGTAACAAATCGCCCTGATTGGTTATTATTCTGTCTAAATAACGATACCTGTCAACACTTACGTGAGTAGCTACCCGACTTAAATCGTTGCGAATCAGGTCAACAATGGTAACATGCTCAGCCGTTTCTTTTTTGTTTTTAAGTATCAGGTTTTCAGCATTAGGAAAATTTGCATCAATAGTTCCTTTCATTGGAAAACTAAAAATTCGGCCCTTTCGAATTTTAACAAAACATTCCGGTGAAAAAACTACAAACTTGTTTTTATAAAGTAGTTTATAGACAGCATTGCTTCTGTCAAATATCTCACTAAGATTTAAATTTGTCTCAATAGGAGTTTCACAAGTCAGATTTGTCAAGTATGAATTTCCAACCTTCAAATTTTGCATAACTTTTTCAAAGCTAATACGGTATTCATTCAACGACTGTGGAAATTTTTCAAACAAAATCTCTTTTGTTAAAGCAACATCGGTTGGGATATTATTACTGAATCCATTAATATCAAACCAGATATCGGAATGGTTAAATTCATTTTCATCAATAACAATCCAATTATTGCCCGAAAAATCAATTATAAAGACAAAGGGCTTTCCATGTTGGCCCAGGTAATTTATTTTTTCAACCGATGGATTCATTTCAAAATTTTTGCAAAGCTAATATTTCTATATTTGTTCCAACAGAATTCATAATTTATTAATTTCGCAAACAATAATTTAAATTTTTAACTATGATACAACGAATTCAATCTCTTTATCTATTAGTAGCAGCTGCATTTATGTTTCTGTTTTACCTGTTTCCTATTGCAACTTTTACTACCAACGATTTTGTTTTCGAGTTTTTTAATTGTCACATTACACATCCTGAAAACCTGGAACCACCTGTCGCCCTTTTACCACTCGCCATTATACCTTTCTTAAGCATTGTAACCAGCCTTTTCACTGTATTAATGTTCAAAAAACGGAGGTTACAGCTGCGACTGGGAAAAGTAAACTATGGTCTGGTATTTTTGACTTTGGTTTTTGTAGTATTCTACTTTTTCAGGATCAATAAAATGCTGGCAACTGACTTTACTTATGGTTTTTCGATAATTTTTCCCATTTTGACTCTTATATTAATTTATCTGGCAAACAAGAACATTAAAAAAGACGAAAAGTTAGTTCGCGCTGCTGACAGAATAAGATAATTACAATAATGAAAAAAATTTTAAAATTATTTTTCCTCTTTTTAATACTAAATGGATGTCAATCTGCTCCTCATCCTGAACTTAATGGCCTGAAAACCTTAGAGGCTCAAATTGATTCTGTATCAATCGTATATAAATCAATGCCATGGGATTCATTGAAAAGCATACAAAAAGAGATGATCCTGAATAATAATTTTATAGCCAAAAACATTGAGCTGGCCGGTAAGATTGATAATAACTTTATGAGTTATTATGGTCCGTATACTGATGCTACAAAAATGATAGGTCGAATCTTTAAAAAACGCAATCCAAAAATTGACAGGGAAATTGCACGGTCGAAAATTCAGGTTTCAAATCTGACTCATGATATTAAAAACAATTTTATCACAAATGCCGATTCAATAAAAATTTATATTAAATCGGAATCAATGGCTTACAAATCGGTTAGTGAAAAAATAAGCCTTGTTCAACAGATTATGAATCAGCAATTTGATGCATATAATCAGACGCATGCTAAAGTGGATTCTCTGGTGATAAGAATAATGAAAAAATAGTAATTTTGAAGTGGTTCGCATTTATACTGGTTATTATTTCGCTTTTTTCGGGCAATAATTTACATGCACAAAAAAATACCATTAGCTCTGAAAACCAGATTGCAATGCAATATTACCGTAATGGTGAATATGAAAAAGCTGCCGAAGTATACCAACGTCTGTATTTATCAAATCATTCCTCAGCATATTATACCTACTATTTAAAATGCCTTATTTACTTAAAAAAATACGATCAGGCAGAATCATTGGTTAAGCAGCACCAGAAAGATAATAAATACGATTTAAGCGTAAACGTTGACCTGGGCTACATTTATGGTCTGGAAGGCAATGACACCAAAGCAAATTCAATTTATGAAGGAACACTTAAAAAGCTTCGCCCCGATCATCAACAAATTATAAATTTAGCCAATGCATTTTTAGTTAGAGGATTATATGGCTATGCTGAGAAAACCTATCTCGAAGGTGAAAAAATTTTAAAAGGATCATACGGATTTCAGATTGAAAAAGGCCAGCTATTTTATTTGACCCGCAATTATGAAAAAATGATTTCAGCTTATCTCGATTTGCTTGAAATTAACGATCAATATCTGCATACAGTTCAAAACCGTCTTCAAAATGCGGTATATAATGATATTGACAACAGCCTGCGGGAAATGCTAAAGACAGCCTTGTTACAACGGGTTAATAAAAATCCCGATCTGACTGTTTTTAACGAATTGCTGATTTGGTTATATGTGCAGGAAAAAGATTTTGAAAATGCATTTGTCCAGGCACGTGCCCTTGATATGAGGCTGGGCGAAAATGGGAAACGCATCCTCGCCCTGGCCCGAATTGCAACCGAAAACAATGATTTTAATATTGCTGTTCAGGCTTACGATTATGTGATTAAAAAAGGAAAATACCTGGAATATTATTTTGCCGCCCGGAACGAAATGCTTGAAGTTATGTACAAACGTATAACACTGGGCATCGATAACAAGCATGAAGATTATATTCAGATGGAAACAGCATTTATTAATGCTTTGCAGGAAATGGGTACCAATTTAAATACAATTGATTTGGTAAAAAACCTGGCCCATTTGCAGGCTTTTTATCTTGGAAAAACTACCCAGGCTATATTTCTGCTGGAAGATGCTGTAGATTTGCATGGATTAAATTATATACAAAAAGGTGAGCTGGAACTTGAACTGGCAGATATTTACCTGGTAGATGGCCGTGTTTGGGATGCCACACTGGCTTATGCCAAAGTGGAACAAGACAATAAAAATAATCCGATTGGTTCAGAGGCAAAATTCCGTAAAGCCCGACTGGCTTATTATATTGGTAATTTTGAATGGGCACGTGCCCAGCTTGATGTATTAAAGGCAAGCACTTCGAAATTAACGGCAAACGATGCCGCCGATTTGGCTTTGTTTATTTATGAAAACACAGGTTGGGATTCGGTTGAAACCGCTATGGATATGTATTCAAGGGCCGACTTTTTAAATTACCAGTCGAAAGATTCGTTGGCTATATTGACTCTCGATTCCTTAATAAACCAATTCCCATCGCACGTTTTAATGGATGATGCCTGGTTTCTGAAAGGAAAATTATATCAACGCATGATGAAGTATGACAAAGCTATACAATGCTATCAATATGTTGTTGATAATTACTACAACGATATTTTAGCCGATAATGCGCTGTTTGCCATGGCTGACCTTTACGATAAAACCCTGAATGACAAGACCAAAGCCATGGATTTATACAAGAAAATAATGATCGATTTTCCTGCCAGTATCTATAAAATGGAAGCACGGTTACGATTCAGAGAATTGCGGGGTGATGAAGAAGTGAATTAACAATTTCCAAAAACCAAATATCAATACTAATCGTTAACTTTGGAAAAAAGAAAAATCATGGTAACAACAATTAAAAGAGGGGCTTCTGAAAAAGAAATTAGGCATTTACTAGAAACATATAATAAAACGAGAAGTAAAAAAGGCATTGATGTTAAAAAATATTGCGGTATTATTCATCTAAAAGAAGACCCGTTGGAACTCCAAAAAAAATGGAGAGATGAGTGGAAATAATTTACTTGTAGACACTAATATTGTTCTGTATCTGCTAAATGGAGAACAAACCTTGGTACCCCTGCTTGAAAAAAAGCAATTATACATCTCCTTTATATCTCAACTTGAACTACTAAGCCATAAAGAAATTCTAAAAGAAGAGCAAGATAAAATTTCAGATTTTTTATCAGAATGTATAATAGTTGATATTAATGCATCCATAAAACATTATACAATTAACCTGTGCCAAAAATATGGGTTAAAACTACCAGATAGTATTATTATGGCTACTTCAATGTACTTAAACATCCCAGTTATTACAGCAGACAGAGAGTTTAACAAAGTTGAAGAAATAGATTTATTTTACTATGAAAAGGATAATTGACATCCCTGACGGGTTATAAACCCCAAAATGAAAATACAAGGTATTCTTAAAAAAATACAATTGAGTTTTTCTAATTGGAGTCCATTGCAAAATAAAATCATATACATACCTTTGATGAAAATGTTTTTATGAATATTTTCCAGCTGTATAAAATGTACACCCGTAACGGGAAAGGCCTATATGAGTGTTGGATACAGTGATTCCTTCCTTTTTTAACTTTTTATCATTTTCAATTTAACTTTGTTATTTATATAAACTTTCATTTCCAATGGAAGGGACAATATTTGATATTAAGCGATTCGCTATCCATGATGGCCCCGGCATACGAACCACAGTTTTTATGAAGGGTTGTCCATTGGATTGCTGGTGGTGCCATAACCCTGAAAGTAAATCACCTCATATTGAAAAATATAGGGCAAATGAAAAGTTGGGCGATGAAACTGTAGTTTCAGAAAAAACTGTAGGGTATAAAATTAGTGTTACTAAATTAATGGATCAGCTCGTAAAAGAAAGGGTTTTTATGGAAGAAGGAAAAGGTGGAGTTACCTTTTCAGGTGGAGAGCCACTTATGCAGCTCGAATTTTTGCTGGAATCGTTAAAGGCCTGCAAATTAAACGAGTTGCATACTGCCCTTGATACCACAGGCCTGGTTAACAAACAACTCTTCGAATCCGTGCTGCCATTTGTTGATTTACTTCTTTTTGACCTGAAATGCGCCAGTAGCGATTTGCATAAAAAATATACAGGGGTTTCGAATGAATTAATTATTAAAAACCTCCAAACTGCCACTCAGAAAGGTAATCGTATTATTGTGCGGATACCTGTAATTCCTGGAGTGAACATGAATATTACAGAAATGGAAGCCTTGCTTAAGTTACTTAAACCTCTTAAAAGCAACCACTTGAATGAGGTGCACTTTTTGCCTTTCCATAATATTGGCAAGGATAAGTACACAAAATTTAATCAGATAAACCGGATGAAAAATACCCCGGAACCCGGCATTGAAGATATGAAACCTTATATTGATTCATTTAATGAAGCCGGTTTTAAAGTATTGGTTCATGGTTATCAACATAAAACAACAGAATGAAAAGATCAGACAGAATAAACCGGCTGCGCGAACAAAGTTTGCAGGCCGTAGAACATATTTCAGCCGAAAGGGCTCAACTGGTTACCGAATTTTATAAAAGCGGGGCGGCCGTTGGCCTTTCAATTCCCATGTTAAGGGCAAAGGCTTTTGAATATATCCTGGTAAATAAAAAAATCTGCATCAATCCGGGTGAACTGATTGTTGGAGAACGTGGGCCGGAGCCAAAGGCTACTCCTACATATCCTGAAATTAACCTGCACTCGCTTCACGATTTGGAGATACTTGATACCCGTCCCAAAGTTTCTTTTAAAGTATCACAAGAGGTTAAAGATATTTATACTAACGAAATTATTCCATTCTGGAAAGGAAAATCGAACCGTGAAATTATAATGAATAATCTGTTCCCGGAATGGAAAGCAGCCTATGATGCCGGTATGTTTACGGAGTTCCAGGAGCAGCGGGCTCCCGGTCATACGGTTTTAGGATACAAAATATATAAAACCGGGTTTTTACAGATTATTAAAGAAATTAACCAGGCCAAACAAGCCATCGATTTACTAAACGATCCGGGTTCGCTGGATAAACTGGATGAGCTGAATGCCATGGAAACAGCATCGAAAGCAATTATAGCTTATGCAAAACGCCATGCCAACAAACTTACCAAACTGGCTGAAAAGGAGAAAAATACCGATCGGCAAAATGAACTCATTGAAATGGCCCGGATCTGCCATAAAGTGCCGGCACATGCTCCCGAAACGGTGCACGAAATGCTCCAGCACTACTGGTTTATACATGTTGGTGTAATTACCGAACTCAACCCCTGGGACTCCTTCAACCCCGGTCGCCTCGACCAACACCTGTTCCCGGTTTACCAATCCGATTTAAAAAATGGTGTTAAAAAGGAGCAAATTTATGAACTGCTACATGCATTCTGGATCAAGTTTAATAACCATCCGGCACCGCCAAAAGTCGGAGTAACTGCTCAGGAAAGCAATACATTTACCGATTTTTGCCTGATTAATGTCGGAGGTGTAACCCCGGAAGGAAATGACGCAGTAAATGAAATGTCGTTCATTTTGCTGGACGTAATTGAAGAAATGCGATTGTTGCAACCGAGTTCTATGGTACAGATCAGCAAAAAAAGCCCGGATACTTTTATAAAACGAATGCTCAAAATCGTAAAAACCGGCTTTGGCCAACCTTCGGTTTTTAATACCGATGCTATTATCCAGGAGCTATTACGCCAAGGCAAGGATATTATAGATGCCAGAAACGGCGGAGCTTCAGGTTGTGTTGAAACGGGGGCATTCGGAACCGAAAGTTACATACTTACCGGTTATTTTAACCTGGTTAAAGTGCTTGAGGTGACACTGAATAATGGTGTCGATCCCGTATCAGGACAGATTATTGGGCTTAAAACCGATGAAGCCACAGAATTTAAATCGTTTGATGAATTGTATAAAGCTTTTGAAAAACAGCTCAACTACTTTATAGATATCAAATTAAAAGGGAATAATATCATTGAACAGCTTTGGGCTAAACGTTTACCGGCCCCTTTCCTTTCGACATTAATTGAAGATTGTATTTCAAACGCTAAAGATTATAATGCCGGGGGTGCCCGTTACAACACAAGCTATGTGCAGGGCGTTGGTTTGGGTACAATTACAGATTCGCTTGCTGCAATTAAAAAAATGGTTTTTGACGATCGGCTGATATCAATGCTGGAAATGTTAGATGCCTTAAATAATAATTTTGATAGCAATTTAGAGTTAAGGCACAAACTGGTTTATGAATCTCCAAAATACGGCAACGATGATGATAATGCTGACAATATCGCCATACAAGTGTTTGAGTCCTTCTATAATTCGGTAAATGGTAAACCCACACCAAGAGGAGGCGTTTTCCGTATAAACATGCTCCCAACTACCTGTCATGTTTACTTTGGCCAGGTAACCGGGGCAACTCCCGATGGCAGATTAGCCGGTATGCCCACTTCAGAAGGAATTAGTCCGGTACAGGGAGCCGACAAGCTGGGACCAACATCAGTATTAAAATCGGCCTCAAAAATTGATCACCTAAGGACAGGCGGAACGTTGCTGAATCAGAAATTTACACCCTCATTTTTTGAATACCCGGGCGCATACGATAATCTTACGGCTTTAATTCGTTCCTATTTCCGCCTCGACGGACATCATATCCAGTTTAATGTAGTAAATGCCGACACTTTGCGTGATGCACAAAAACATCCTGAATTATATAAGGATTTGATTGTGAGGGTAGCTGGTTATTCAGATTATTTTAACCATCTTGGGGAGGATTTGCAGAATGAGATTATAAACAGAACGGAACATCAGAGTATATGATTACAGTTTTAATTGTAATGACAATAGGAATTGGAGTGGGTTACCTGCTTCGTTCCAACAAAAAGTTACTTAAATGGAATAGCAAAGTCACCTTATGGGTGATTTTTCTTCTGTTATTTTTTATGGGTTTGCAGGTAGGTAACAATCAGGTTATTATGCAGCATATTGATACTATCGGACTTCGCGGACTTGAACTGGCCACAGTCACAATTTTGGGAAGTGTGATTCTTTCATGGGTAGTTTATCAGTTATTTTTTAAACAGGTAAATCATGAAGGATAGCCTTTTTATAGTTTTATGCTTTATAACCGGCTTGTTATTGAGCTTTTATCATCATGTACCTGGTCTTTTTTTACAGGATGGCTGGGATAATTATATACTTTATGTACTGATGTTCCTTGTTGGCGTTGGTATTGGTGGCGATAAAGAAGCATTAAATGTATTGCGTAAAGTAAGCTTCAAAATAATGTTGATTCCGCTTACTGTAATTGTAGGTTCAATAGGTGCTGCAGCACTTTTTGCACTTTTTGTTCCCGATTTATCGGTTGCAGAATCTTCGGCAGTGGGTGCAGGTTTCGGATATTATAGTTTATCAAGCATCATTATAAATAAAATGCACGGAGAAACGCTTGGAACCATTGCCTTGCTGGCCAATGTAATAAGGGAGTTAATGACTTTGATATTTGCACCGTTAATGGTTTGGGGCTTTGGTAAATTGGCACCAGTGGTCAGCGGTGGTGCTACGGCCATGGATACTACCCTACCGGTAATTACAAAAGTATCGGGCAACGAGTTTGGATTAATCGCCCTGTTTAGCGGAGTGGTATTGACTATCCTGGTACCGTTTTTAGTAACCTTTATTTTATCATTTTAAATTTTCAACATGAAAAATTTGCGACTATTTGCAACAATAATTATTGGATTTTTATGGTATAGTACCATTGCGCAACTATCCCTTATGGAGCAACTCAAAAAATTGCCAGGGGTAGTTTCGGTCGATACTTTTACTACAGACACAACCTTTACTCAGCAATTTGAAATATATTTTGAACAACCAATCGATCATCACAATCCTGCCAAAGGAAGCTTTAAGCAAAGGGTTATTTTAGATAATAAGGATATAAACAGCCCTATGGTTGTCGACCTTGAAGGGTATAACATTTATTCTACAAGGCAGGAAGAATTGACGAAACTGTTAAAATGCAACCAGGTGAATATTGAACACAGGTTTTTTAAAGACAGCCGGCCCGACAGTATTCCGTGGGACTACCTTACCATTTGGCAGGCAGCCACTGATCAGCATGAAATTATTAAAGCACTGCAGCAAATTTATAAACAAAATTGGGTGAGTACCGGAATTAGCAAAGGCGGACAGACCACAATGTATCACCGTAGTTTTTATCCTGACGATGTAAATGCCAGCGTTTGTTACGTGGCACCCCTGGATTTTGCCCGCGAAGATCCGCGCATTTATAAATTTCTGAAAACTGTAGGTACGGATGCTGACAGGAAAAAGATTTACGATTTTCAATGCCAATGTTTTGAAAAAATGGATTCACTGGTAATGTTATTGAAACAGAAGGCCGAAACAAAAGGCTGGACCTACCGGTTTGGCTACGAAAAAGCCATGCAATATACCATACTGGAATATAGCTTTGCTTTTTGGCAATGGGGGTATTGCACTTCAGATAAAATTCCGGGTGATTCAGCAAGTGCCACCGAACTATTTGATCATTTGAGCCATGTTTCGGGTTTTACTTTTTTTGAAGATGCCAGTGTGGAAGACTTTAGACCCTATTTTTGGGCAGCCCTTACGCAGATTGGAATTTACGGCTACCAGACCAAACCTTTCGAAAAATACCTGGGCGATACTATCGTTTATACTTTTGATTTTACCGCTCCTGAAGGTACACACCCGGTTTATGATCCACAACCCATGCAAAAGGTTAAAGCTTTTTTAGATAACGATGCTACCAACATGCTGTTTATTGTGGGAGGGCTAGATACATGGGGATCGACAGCCTATGTCCCATCAGGTAAAAATAACCTGGTAAGGATGACCCTGGCTAACGGGCATCACGGCACTCGAATTAAGAATTTTGACCAGAAAGACCGGGAATATATGTATTCATTAATGAACCAATGGCTAGGGACACATATTACAGACCCACTTGATTGGCAATAAACCAAATGAACAGAAATGAAACAACAAAATAAAGCACTGCTATTTGCCTTAACGGCCATCTTGTTCTGGTCTACTGTGGCCGTGCCTTTTAAAATAGGTTTGGCACACTTTCATTTTGTTCACTTCCTTTTTATTACTGTCAGCATTGCCGTATTGGTTTCGTTTAGCACACTGGTTTTTCAAAAGAAAATTGGATTATTACTAATACTTTCAAAACGCGATTTAAGGATTGGGATCATCGGGGGATTTTTAAATCCATTTTTATATTACCTGATGTTGTTTAAAGCGTACTCGCTTTTACCTGCACAAATTGCCCAGGCTTTGAATTACACCTGGCCCATCATGCTGGTATTGCTTTCGGCACCATTTTTAGGACAAAAACTCAACCTAAAAGGTTTTTCAGTTTTATTGATTGGTTTTTTCGGAGTCTACTTAATCGCTTCACAGGATCAACCCTGGCCATTGCAACCCGCCGAACCCTTTGGTGTAATTTTGGCTATCAGCACTTCGATAGTTTGGGCTGGGTTTTGGATTATCAACACAAAAAGCAGTGTTGATGCCACCGTAAACCTTTTTATTAATTTTGTAACCAGTTGGATACTCACATTGCCGTTAGCAATTTACGTAAGTTGGAATTATTCTATACCACTAAGCAGCTGGTTAGCCGTTGTTTATTCGGGAATTTTCGAGATGGGCATCACATTTGTCATTTGGCTCACTGCCATGAAACTTACCTCAAGAACAGATAAAATAAGTAACTACGTTTTTCTATCGCCATTTTTATCACTGTTTTTTATCCACCTGTTTTTGAAGGAAAGTATTTATTACACCACCATCATTGGCCTGGTATTAATTATATCATCGATATTTTTAAATAGATTTTTTACGAAAAAGTAATCTAAGAATCTTACATTTCTACAGTACTATTTCGGAACGTCCGAAAGTTTGTTACACCACTGCATGAAGGTTTCGTAACTTCCGAAAGCTTGTTACATCAATACATAGGCTTTTCGGAACGTCCGAAAGTTAAATTCATCCTTGCAGAAAGGTTTCGGGAAGTCCGAATGGCTATTACACTACTGCATGGGCCTTTCGGAACCTCCGGCTTATCTATTTACCTTTGTTCCCTTTTCATCATGACAGGTGGTACAGGTAAGCCAATGTATATTGTTAGGACTTTTAGCGTTAGAATAAGTAGTATTCATTTTAGTAACATCGAGACCACAATTCGAAATGGCCGGATGGCAATTCATACAAGAGTTTTTCGTACTGTTTGAATGGGTTTCATGGCACGATGCGCAGGATAAACCTTCATGAACTCCGGTTGGAGTGCGGTCGTCGCTTTTACCAGCCTCATGCTTAAAATTTGTTGAATGGCATTGCAAACAGAGTTTGGTTGTAGGGACGGCTGATGTAAGAATAGTATCACCATTATTGAACATTGTAATATTCATTAAATTATCAGCTCTTCGGTGTCTTTTGTCTCCTCTTATATACCAGTAAATGGGTGTATTTCTCGATGAATCATCTATAATATTTTCAGGATTAAACTTTGGCAAAGTAGCATTATATGAATGTATTTGATGGCATGCCAGGCACGGAATCACAGGAATATTGCTTTCCTTTTTATCTTTAAGAACCCAATTCCCTTCTGTTGTTTTATCCTGCTCAATTAAATCGTAAATATTTCCATCGTAATACATACCATGGCATCGTAAACAGTCCCAATAAGGAGTTTCCATTGCGTTATGAAGACTGTCAAGAAAAATTTGCCGGTAATTAACCGAATGCCCACCCGATCTCCATTTAGCAAATTCAATCTGATGGCATTTTATGCAATTATCCATGGTTTTAAGTATTTGCGCTTCGTTCATATGAATATCCTCATAATCAGGTTTGTCTGTCACATGGCGAAATACCATACCGGTTTTTTCCTTTATACTGTGAAAACCATTACTTAATGCCGTTCCATGACAGAATGAGCATTTAAAATTACGATGGGCTGAATTTTCCCAGTGGTTTATGAACGTATTAATTTCATGACAACCGGCACAGGTTTTATCTGGATTGGCATTATTCCACCAGGTATAAGCTCCTGAAAATAAAATCAGAACAATGGAAACGACAACAATTATTAAGACCGCTTTATGTTTCATACTTTGAAATTATTTACAATATAATCGCCAATTCGAAAACCATTAGCCATAATGGTAAGTGCCGGATTAAATCCGCCGTTATTAACATGTATACTTCCATCTGCAATAAACAGATTATCTATTTGATGAACCTGCCCAAATTTATTAACCACCGAAGTTTTTGGATCATTTCCCATTCGTGCTGTGCCAGCCTGGTGTTGTCCGCCACTCGGACCTCCCTGACCTCCTACCGATTGCCAGGTTTTGTAGGCACCTGCCTCTTTTAGAATTTCTTCTGCTTTGGTTGAAAGGAATTTACAGTTTTCGTAATCAAGCGGGTGTCGTTCGCCGGATAGCCGGGCTACAGGAATTCCCCAATAATCTTTAACAGTTGGATCGATAGTTACCCGGGATTCAAAAACCGGGATTTCCTGTATCGGCCCCACAACCTGAGAAGTACGATGATACATCTTACGCTGAAATTTCTTATGCGCTGCACCCCATCCTGCTGAACCCGGAGGTCTTATATTCGTGTAAAGATATGGTAGCCGGTTAAATTCATTAGCCAGTAATCCGCCTCCTATCATCCCCGGATTGTGATGATTAAAATCACAAAGTGCTACTGTGGCACCAGGACCTGAAAAATCAAGTATATCGTAATCAAATAATCCGAAGGCACCCGTGTAGGCATGTCCTTGCAGATTTCGGCCAACCCAGTCGTAATTATTACCGGCTCCGTTGGGAAATAGCTTCGATTTCGAATTTAGCAGGAGCCGGGCTGTCTCTATAGCCGCACCTGAAATTACGATTAAATCAGCCGTTTGTGTATAGCCTTTTTTATTTTCATCAAAGTAGTTTACCCCAATGGCTTTACCTTTATCGTCGACTAAAATCTCAGATACCATACAATTTGTTCTCACTTCGCAGTTGCCTGATTGTATGGCAACAGGAATTACCGTATTTTGAGTTCCGTTTTTAGCATTAACAGGACAGGCAAAACCACAACAGGTTCTGTTTCGAATACAGGCAGCCCTGTTATTATAACGGACTGAGTTGCGAAGCATGGGAATTGGGAAAGGATGCAGACCCATTTTTTTTGCTGCGATATAGATAATCTTAGCCTCGTTGTTGTATTCAAAAGGTGGCATAGGTTGGCTTTTTTGCCTTGGAGGAGCAAATGGATTTTGGCTGTCATCACCCGAAACGCCAATTTCCCATTCTGCCTTTTCGTAATAAGGTTCCAGATCGTTATAACTAATTGGCCAATCATCAAGTGTTGAACCTTCAACATGGCCATAAGTGGTCATTAATTTAAAATCTTCCTCCATAAAGCGCCAGCCCATGGCTCCGTAACTTACAGTTCCTGAACCCACACAGGCCGCATTATTACTGTACCCTCCGCGTATCGGGGTTATTATTTGTGTATTACCGTTTTTGTCAGCATACACACGGGGATTTTTGACATGATCGGGACCAAAAGGCGAACCCAAAACTTCAGTCCGTTGCGATATAAGTTCATCGTTTGGATACTCGTCGTAATTTGGCCATGTACCGCGCTCGAATAACACAACTTTAAATCCGTTGGTTGCTAACTCCTTGGCAACAATTCCTCCACCGGCTCCGGCACCAACAACAATAGCCTTAACGTGTTTATTTTCCATTTTTTGCTGATTTAATTTTTATACCGGTTTTGTCCAATTATCAATGGATAATCAAGCCGCAACATATTAAAACTTACATAATCTTTATTTCCGCCGTGAATAGGCGATCCGTAAAATCCTTGCATGGTATGGTTTCGAACCAGATTAAAAAAAGCAGAAGCCCCGCCATTTTCAAAAGTAATTTGTCCTGATTCCAGTAAATTCAATATTTCAAATTGAATCGTCTGATTAATATCCTCAAAATTATTACTGTATTTAGCCTGGCAATACTGCTGAATATCTTTTATACCATTTCTATAAGTCAGCGTATCATAATGAAAAACGCCGGATAATTGCCGGTCGATATAATAAATTACACCGGCATCAGTGGCACCGGGAGATTCATCGCGGGGAATGATCTGCTCACAAACAGCAATTATACATTTAGCCTCCTGGTAAGTAAAAAACCGATACATGCCCATGCTTCTGAAACATGAAGGCATAATTAACAATCCGCCTGTGATTAAAGCCGATTGTTTAATAAAATCTCTTCTGTTTATAGCCATAAGTAATTTAAACTTTAAGATTGCTATTATTGGTTGTTTACAAAATAATGCATTGAATCCATTTATAAATTTATAAAACCAAATTTATATTTAGAAATAATGTTGGGAATTACTGCATAACTGTTGGCAAAAAGCTTGGAAACAACAACAGCCCTAAAAACGGCGAAGCCCTGAAGAAATCAGGGCTACCGGTTAGGGTGTGATAATTAGGGTGTGTAATGAGACATGCTCATAAAGTGAGCATAGTGTTAACAATCATGTGTACAAATTGTTCTAACAACGATTTATCTTGCACATAAAATCAATAATATGCCATGTCTCTATTCTTGTAAGCCTTTTTCTTTCTTATATCTCCCCTCCTGTTTCAATGCTTTATCTATGATGTATTCAATTTGCCCGTTTATGCTTCTGAATTCATCCGCAGCCCACTTTTCCAATGCATTATACTTATCAGGATCAATACGTAAAACAAATTGTTTTTTCTTGCTCATTTTTTTTGATTCAGGTATTTAAATAAATTGTAATCTCGTCAATTAAAGTATTATAAGTTTTCCCTCTCTTCCGATATCTATCGGAATCTCTCCAAGGAGAGAATACATCTGGTGAAAGTCTTTTAAAAACTAAAAGTTTTATACTTGCGGTAAAGTCAATTTAATGTGTTTTCCCTTGGGAGCCTGCTCCGAATTTATTTCGGAGAAATCTCTAGCCTAAGGCTAGGGAAAGGGGGAATATTAAAATTATACTGAAACTTAATTCTGTAT
This sequence comes from Bacteroidales bacterium, assembly GCA_046704385.1. Taxonomy (GTDB): domain Bacteria; phylum Bacteroidota; class Bacteroidia; order Bacteroidales; family SZUA-534; genus GH45. The sequence continues at coordinate 68,001 of JBJKSB010000076.1, forward strand.
TTGATCCTGGTTTCCATTTACTGATACAACGTCCCTGCGTTTACAATTGGCCTTGCAGAATCTTCACTACACAATACTACCATTAAGTTTGAAATCATAGCAGCCTTTTTCTCTTCGTCAAACTCAATGATATCGCGTTCCTTAAGTTTTTCCAGGGCCATTTCGACCATTCCTACAGCACCTTCAACAATTTTACCACGTGCTGCAACAATGGCAGTGGCCTGTTGTCTTTTAAGCATTGCTCCTGCTATTTCCGAGGCATAAGCAATGTGTTTTATTCTTGCCTCAATTACATAAATACCTGCAATATCGAGCCTTTCTTTTAATTCGTCTTCCAATTTGGAGTTAATTTCATCGCCTCCGGCACGTAAGGTAATATCAGCATTTTCATCTTCAAAAAAATCATATGGATAATGCCCGGCTAGTTTTCGCAAAGCTGCTTCACTTTGAACTCTTACAAAATGCTCATACTCATCCACTTCAAATGAAGCTTTAAAAGTATCCTCCACTTTCCACACTAAAACGATCCCAATCATAATGGGATTACCCACTTTGTCGTTTACTTTGATGGGTTCACTATCAAAGTTTCGCGCTCTCAACGAAATTTTCTTTTTAACAAATAAAGGATTTACCCAGAAAAACCCATTTTCTTTTATAGTACCCATGTATTTTCCAAATAAAACCAGCACACCCGACTCATTTGGATTTATAATTATAAATCCTGAGAAGCAAACCAGAAAAATTCCCAGTACAATTACAACCGGAACCATTTTCATAAATACGATCACCAGTATTGATGCTGCTACTAATAACAGGAGTAACAAAAAAGCTAAATATCCATTAGCTGCCTTAAATTCTTTTTCAGTTTTCATGATGCTAAAATTTAATATGATATTATTTTGATATCATAAAGATATGCAAATAAATTAGAATTAAAAAACATTTTAACCAAATTTCAGCGATTTTAACTAACAAAGTAAATCAGGATGAATCAGCAATTTAGCTCAATAATATTTCATAACATATAGTTTTGTAATTGGCTACAAGGACTTCGACTATCGGTTTTTGATTTATAAATTGTATTTTTATCACACAGGTTCTGAACAAAATTTAAAACCAGATTAACCTAAGTTTTACAAAAGCAAATTAACATGTTATTGGAAAAAGATCTTAGTCTGATAAATTCAAAAGGAATAAGCAAGCAGCAAATTGAACAACAAATAGAACGATTTATAACTGGTTTTCCTATCCTGAATATTGATAGGCCTGCTACCCTTCGGGATGGAATTAAAGTATTGACTGACAAACAATTATTTGAATACATAAAAATCTATAATAAATCATCGCGAAAACTTAAACGAGTAAAATTTATACCAGCCTCAGGAGCAGCAACCCGAATGTTTCAACATTTATATGATGTAGCAAAAACCTACAAAGGAACCGAAGAAGATTACCTGAGATTTATTTCTGATAAAAGCTTTGGTTCAGTTTTTTACCTGGTTCAAAACCTGAGAAACTTTGCATTTTACGACGATTTGGCTCAAAATATATCCAGCAATGGAACTACACTTGATGAAATTTTAAAAAAACACAATTACGCTGAATTGTTCAAATTTTTACTGGAAACCAATGGATTAAATTATGGAAACCTGCCCAAGGGATTGCTTAAATTTCATCGAGGGTACCAGGGGAGCAGAACTCCTGTGTTTGAGCATTTAATGGAAGGGATTTATTATGCCACCAGCGGCAAGACCGTATTTTTACATTTTACGGTTTCACCTGATCATTTGGAACTGTTTAAAACTCACATTACTGAATTAACTCCTGACATTCAAAAAGCCAATAAGGTGAAATTCAATATTTCCTATAGTTTACAAAAACCTTCAACCGATACCATCGCAGTAAATTCTCAAAATGAGCCTTTTCGAGACAAAGAAGGTAATTTATTATTCCGCCCCGGAGGCCATGGGGCGCTCATCTATAATCTGAATGAGATTGATGCTGATATTATTTTTATTAAAAATATAGATAACGTTGTACAGAACAGGCTGATAGACGATACCATCTTTTATAAAAAAGCGCTCGCCGGTATGCTATTGGCTACCCGAAAAACAGCCGGAAAATTGCTAAAAAAACTACAAAAAAAACCCGACTGGGATATTATTGAAGAAGCTATAGAATTTTTGCGTAAAAAAATGTATATAATCCCTCCCGATGAATTTGAGAATTGGGAACTTGAAAAAAGGATAAACTATTTGAAAAAAAGAATTGACAGACCGATTCGTATCTGTGGAATGGTTCGTAATGAAGGAGAACCTGGTGGTGGACCTTTCTGGATAAAATCGGAAGACGGTACCATGAACCTGCAGATTGTGGAAGGATCACAAATTAATGATGATCAAAAAGAATTATTACAAAAGGCAACCCATTTTAATCCGGTTGACCTGGTTTGTTCCACTAAAGATTTCCATGGAAATAACTACAATCTGATTGACTATATCGATCACAATTCGGGATTTATATCTGCAAAAAGCACGAATGGTACAAATATAAAAGCATTAGAATTGCCCGGTTTATGGAATGGTGCCATGGCATACTGGAATACAATATTTGTTGAAGTACCTGCCACTACTTTTAACCCGGTTAAAACCATCAATGATTTATTGCGCACCGAGCACTTATTCGAAAAAGATTTATTACAAATAAACGACAATCAATCTATTGCTATTGATTAATGGGTTTTTGTTAATATCATTGTGTATTTCTTTTATTGTAATTTGGGTAAAAATACTCCCTTCTATTTTATAAATAGTTCTAACTTCGCCGTGTGAAATAATGGTATATGCAGGAACGATCAGGTGAGTTTTTCGAAGATATGGAAATGGCTTCAAACGTTAAAAGGTATGAAGCCATGATGAGTACAGGTATTTTTACTTACTTCGATGTGGAGGAGATAGAAACTGTTGTAAATTATTATATCGATAACAATAAGCTCGATAAGGCTCAAAAAGCCTGCCTTTCGGGTTTAACCACCCACCCCACATCACAGGAGTTAAAATTAAAAAATGCTCAAATTTGTGTAGGTCGGGGTCTTGCCATCGAAGCTATAAAATGGCTTGATCAGGTTAAGGAATTCAGTAATACCAATCATGAATATTTCCTTACCAAAGGGATGGCAATGATCCTGTTAAATCATATTGAAAAGGCCATTGATTATTTTAACCGGTCGCTTAAACTCTCGCCCGAATCAGAAAAAGAAAATGTATTGTTTAATATTGGTGATGCACTTGAGAACAGTGGCAACCATGAAAAAGCTATCGGTTTTTATCTGATGGGTATTGAAATAAGTCAGGACACTGATGATTTTTACTTCAGGCTTGGCTTTTGTTATGACAGAAAGGCTGATTTTGAAAAAAGTATTTATTATTACCAGAAATACCTTGATTATAATCCTTTCTCAGAAAATGTCTGGTATAACCTTGGCATCATCTATAATAAGATTGAAGATTTCGAAAAATCGATTGACGCATATGAATATGCCATTGCATTGGATAATTCCCATTATGATGCCATTTTTAACCTGGCCAATGCCCTGGCAAATAATGACAGATATGCTGAGGCGATAAAGACCTATGAAGAATATGTGCAATTTAATCCCATAAACCTGATTGCAAAATATTATATTGGCGAATGCCTGATTCAACTTAAGAAATTACCGGAAGCACTGGAAAAATTCAACGAAATATTAACCGAAAATACTGATTTTCCGGAAGCTTATTATGGTAAAGCCATGGTTTATGACGAATTAGATGATTCTGAAAAAGCTGTTGAAAACTATAGAATTGCTTTAAATCTCGACGATGAAAACACGGATGCCTGGTTTTCGCTGGGAAATTTATTCTCAAAACTAAATCGGTTGGATGATGCGATTGAAGCACTTGATAAAGTTGTGCTTATCAACAAGTTTGATATTGAAGCCTGGTTATTAAATGCTGAAATAAACGATAAAATTTACAGGCTGAACCGATCTATTGAATTATTGTCAGAAGCTACTGATTATCTGCCTGATAGCTCAGATATCTTATTTTCACTATCGGCATATTATTTTAAAAACGAGAATTCCAAAATGGGTATTCTTTGGTTTAAAAACGCCTTTGAAATTGATAGTGAAAATTTTGAAACCACCTTTAAAATTTATCCCAAAGCGAGGTTTGTAAAAGAAATTATTGAAATAACCAAAGGGACAAACTGACCCTTATCAAAAAATAAACTAACATGAGTGATAAAAAATTTTACATGCACTGTACCCAATGTGGTTACGATGTTCCCGATTTTAAGGAATGGTTCGACCATATGCAGCAATGCCCAAAATGTGGTTGTACAATTGTTGATGTAAAATACAACCGCGATTATAAAGAACTCAAAAATTTAATTGTAGCTGCAAACGGAGATGCCCGAAATGTTTGGCATTACTTTGATTTTCTTCCACTAAATAATAAAGAAAACATAATTACCCGTGGCGAAGGAGTTATACCACTGGAACGATGGACTTTTCTTGAAGATTATGCTAAAAGGAAGTATGGCCTCAACATTCAGGTAAACGCCTACAGAAATGATTTAAATCCGGGTACAGGAACATTTAAAGATGTTGCAGCAGCTGTAGCTGCCAGTGTATTAAAAGAGAATGGCATTAAAGAATTTTGTATTGCCAGTACAGGAAACATTGCCAATGCTTATGCTCATTACCTGGCAGATGCCGGAATAAGTATTGCCGTTTTTGTTCCCGAAAATGCGCTTAAAGCCAACGAAGCCGAAGTAAACAGTTATGGTCAGAAACTTTTTAAAGTAAAAGGCGACTATGCCATGGCCAAAAAAGTAGCTGCCGATTATTCCAAAAAATACCGTATTCTGATGTCAGGTGGAAATACTGATCCCATGCGTGTTGAGGCTAAAAAAACCATGGTTTTTGAATGGCTACGGCAAATTGGTAAAGTCCCCAATGTGTATATTCAGGCCTTAAGTGGAGGTACAGGTCCTATTGCTATCGAAAAAGCTTACAAAGAGTTACAAGATGTTGGCATGGTAGGCGATTTACCCAGGTTTATTATGGTACAACCCAGTGGTTGTGCACCAATGACTCATGGATGGGAAAAAGCTAAAGCTGAGGGTTTCCCTGAAGGATGGCTGACCAGTTATCCTACTTATGAAAACCCTCAAACAAAAGTACCTACCCTGGCAACAGGAAAACCAGGAACATTCCCGATAATTGCCAACCTGGTTAAAAAGAGTAATGGTGAAATCATCGAATTTGATGAACACCATATGATAGATATCGCAAGGGCTATAGCATTCGAAAATACAGTTCGTATCGGTCCGGCTTCCGCTATTGCTGCCGGTGGCTTTTTTGAATCCTTGAAAAAAGGCATTATAAATGAAAGTGATAATGTGTTGATTAACGTTGGAGAAGGTATAAGAAGGTCGCCCGAATTTGTTGAGGAAATGATGTATACTACTGAACACGTAAGCTCGGTTGACGATTGTGAACGCTTTGACCGGGAAAAATATCGTGAAGGATTATGGGAAAAAATAGATGAGATTTTTAAATAAAGTATCAAGTAATAAGACACAAGACTTTAGACTTTAGACAAAAGATACTTGATACCTGTTACTTGATACTTTATACCTGTTACATGCTACTTAATTTAAAATTACAAAATCAATATAAAGAAAAGGAACTTTAACAGGTTCCTTTTTTTTGCAATAAAAAATATACTAAGTTTGCGCTTCTTAATTAAAATTTAAACAGAATTCACAGCCAACGTAATGAAAAATACAATAACTCTGATTTTAAAAGGGATGGCCATGGGCGCTGCCAATGTAATTCCCGGAGTATCCGGCGGAACTATCGCTCTTATAACCGGCATATTTGAACGATTGATTAATGCCATTAAATCGTTTGATGGTAAAGCCTTGAAACTTTTGTTTACCGGTAAGTTTAAAGAACTGGCTGCTTATATCGATTTTTGGTTTTTGGTGTCTGTTTTTTCAGGGGTCGGGGTAGCCATAATCTCATTGGCTCACTTATTTAAATATTTATTTGAATTTTACCCTGTTTATATCTGGTCGTACTTCTTTGGTTTGGTATTGGCCTCGGTTTACTTTGTTGGCAAAACCATAAAAAAATGGGATTTTTCGGTAATTATCAGCTTTTTAGCCGGTACCGCAGTTGCCATAGCAATTTCAGTACTGAACCCTGCCTCAGAAAACGCCGGATTCCTTTATCTTATCTTTTGTGGAGTTATAGCTGTTTGCAGCATGATATTACCCGGATTATCGGGATCGTTCGTGCTTATTTTACTGGGTAATTATCAACTGGTGATGATTACAGCAGTAAACGATTTAAACATAATGATTTTATTACCTGTGGTAATTGGTGCTGCCGTGGGTTTAATCGCATTTTCGCATGTACTTTCGTGGATGTTGAAGAAATTCCACAGCCAGACTTTGGCTACTTTAACCGGATTTATACTGGGTTCGCTGGGCATTTTATGGCCCTGGAAAACCGTTATTGAACAAACTTTTGGCGATAAAGTTAAAGCTGTAGGTTATAACTGGTTTTTACCTGAAATAAATACCGGGTTTTTTATCGCGGTTACCTTAATGATATTAGGTATAATAACCATTTGGGCTACTGAAACATTCAGTAACAATGCCGAAAAAGAAAAGGAAATTTAAAACAGATGAAACGTCCATGAGCAAATAATCATTATCACGCACACAAGTATGATTATTTGCGAATGGTAAGTTCCATCCGACAATTAAAAATTAATTATAAACGGATGAAAACATACGGACTCATAGGACATCGCCTGGGATATTCATTTTCGAAAGGCTATTTTACTGAGAAATTTAAAAACCTTGGATTAGCTGATTGTGAATATTTGAATTTTGAACTGGATAGCATACAGGATTTTCCTTCTATTTTTGAAGGAAAAGAAATTGCCGGATTAAACTGTACCATCCCGTACAAGCAGGAAATAATGCCATTTCTCGATGAAATTGATGGAGAAGCTGCAACCGTTGGTGCGGTAAATACTGTTAAAATTATCGAAAATGACGGTAATCGAATTTTAAAAGGATACAATTCCGATATTATTGGTTTCAGAAAATCACTGGAGCCCATGTTAAAACACCATCATAAAAAGGCACTGATTTTGGGTACCGGAGGGGCATCAAAAGCCATTAAACATGTGCTAAACCAATTGGGTATTGAATATATTTCAGCCTCAATTGAAGAACAACTATTTGATAAAGAAATCAGGTATGATGATATCAAAACACAGGAATTACTAAAGGAATATACCATAGTTATTAATGCTACACCTTTAGGAACTCACCCCAATGTAAAAACCTGTCCCGATTTGCCGTATTGTTCAATTACTGCAAATCATATTCTGTTCGACCTGGTTTACAATCCCGAAATGACTAAATTCCTTAAAAAAGGGAAAAGCCACGGGGCACAAATCAAAAACGGCCTGGAAATGCTGCATGGGCAGGCTGAGGGTTCGTGGGCTATTTGGAATAAATAACATTACCGCACCTGGCATGTTGGGCAAAAGTAAACCGCACCTCCAAGATAGGCCTCTTTGACAATAGTATTGCCACAAATCGGACAGGGGTTTTTCAAGGTGTTTTTTGAAAGCAGGGTTTGGTATCCACCCGGTTGGCCAAATAAATCTTTCTCAGTATCGCGTCCTCCGAGCGTAGCCATTTTATCCAAAGTAACTTTTATACTATGGAACAGATCAGCCTTTTTGGTATCCGATAAAGTAGATTTTTTCCGCCGTGGATGAACACCCGCATTAAATAAAATATCCTGCAGAACACCATTGCCAAGTCCCGGAATGCGCTGCTCAGTAGCAAGTAAAGCTTTGAGAGAAATATCCTTTTTGACACCTTTAAAAATGCTATCAAAATACAATTCATTAAAAGCATCATCGAGCGGGGAAATGCTTTTTAGGCTGCCCTGATAATACGGATTATCCAAAGCGTTTTTATAAGCCCAAATTCCTCCGTACAAAGCAACCATAAAGGCTATGAAACTTTTATCATCAAATTCAATGAGTAACTGGTGCTTTTGGGGATGTGGTTCATCGGATAAATAATATCTCATATTTACTCCTTCTCCGATGGTGATAGTTGTGTTTTTATCGCAATACAGATCGACGAACATTCCATGACCTTTTACTGATAATATTTCTCTCTCATTCAGTAGCTTTCCATAGGTTTCGGGGTCACCACTATAAAATGCAAATTTATGGGGGCTGTTAGCTGTAAATACATTTTTTATCCTTTTACCAGCCAGGGTATCAGCCGATTGACGACCAACTGTATTTGATTCAGGAATTTCTAACATGGTAATTTTATTTTAACAGGTTACTAACATCAGATTCAGGTTAAATTAGTTTTTTTTTACATAGTAACGCAACTAAATGGTTAGAAATTCATATTTTTTCACCTGACACTAGTGAATAATTACTTTTTGCGTTGTATTTTGCTTATCCCCAATGATTTGTACAATATAAATACCAGGTGCCAAACCCGATACATTTACTTTAAGCGATTCGTCAGATCGTCCTTTTTGCTCTGAATAAATACTTTTGCCTGTCATGTCGTAAAATGTAACCACTGCCCTGCCAAATTCCCCGGGCCATTTTATAAATATTTCTCCTTCTGAGGGGTTCGGATATATCAATACATCAGAAGAACCCGATTTGTCTTCAACCGCTTCGGTAACTTCGGCAGTTGTTTTAAAATTCCAGGTATCTTTGTTGGTAAATCCCTTAAATGATTTACCCAACCCATCAGTAAAAAAACCAGCCGGCATTTCCACATAATACTCTGTAAGGTAGTCGAGATTCACATGAGGGTTAAAAGTTATTGTCCTTGTTCCCAAACCGGTTAGGTCATCGGGTGTAAAAGTATCCATAAGTTTATCATCGGAGTACCTTTTAAGTGAAAAAGAGGTTCCGTCGCAAGACATTTCTCTCGAAAAAGTTATGGAAAAAGTTGGTTTTATATTTACAAAATATTCATTATCGGGTGGATAAACTCTAATAGTTTCGGGTAATACCATGTCGGTTGTCAGTGTAAATGTATCATGCAGACGAATATCAACAGATGAAGATCCTATCATGATCTCAAAGTCTCCCGGGTCGAAATCCCATTCACCAATTGATGTTTTATAGTATTTAAATGCATCGAGCCCCAGATTAAACGAAACCGTTTTGGTTTCAGCTGGTTGCAGATCTATTTTATCAAATGCTTTTAATTCCTTAAAAGGACGCGCATCGGAAGGGTTTACATCATGTATATAGAGCTGAGGTATTTCTTTTCCTTCGCGATGGCCGGTATTAGTAATATCAAACTGCACCAAAAGTTGTTTGAAATTGGTTGGATCATCCGGGGTGATTTTCAAGTTACTGTATTTAAAGGAGGTAAACGACTGACCATAACCAAACGGAAATAATGAAGATACACTGGTGGCTGTATCGTAAAAACGGTATCCCACATAGAGTCCTTCGGAATATTTTGTAGCATCGTAGGCCCCTGCTGCATTGTAATCATCATAAGCCGGATTATTCTTCCATTCCCTGTCGAACGAAAAAGGCAATTTACCACTGGGATTGACCTTGCCCATAATTATTTCAGCTAAAGCCTCTCCGCCATATTCTCCGGGATAAAAAGCATGGATAAATCCTTTTATATGGTTAAGCCAGGGAGAAGTTTGAACCGCCCCTCCGGCAAACAAAATCACAATAGTATTTTCGTTTACACCAGCTACTGCATTAATGAAATCATCCTGTCCCTGGGGTAAATCAAAAGTCCGGTCACTACCCTCGCTTTCGTTATTTGATCCGAATCCAACACAAACTATAGCAACATCAGAATTGGCCGCAAGCTGTACGCCACTGTTTGTAAGTGAATCAGTATTTTGATAACCCATCCGTATTTCAGCAATTCCTCCATTTTCATAATATTCCAATACTATATGATATTTAACTGAAGTATCCAGATAAGCAGTCTTGTTGACAATTACCGTAGCATGGTCTGACCAGTCAGACATGAACAGCGTATCGTTTATATAAAGTCTGAAACCATCATCACTGGCTACCGAAAAATTATACTCTCCGGCAGTTTCAGGAAGAATATACCCCGACCAGCGTACTGAAAAATTATCAGCACCAATACCCGGTATACCCGGAGCATCTGTCCAGTAATTATTCACATACTGATCTACCGAACTATCAACCGGCGATCCCGAAAGGCTTTTATTATCAAACCATGAAGACTTTAAACCACTCTGTAAACCCATTGAATCGACATAAAAAAGGGAATTCTGATAAGCAGAGTCCATGCCGGGTGTAGCTGCACTAAACTGAACATCAACACTATCGCCAATAAGGTCTTGAAGACCCTGATAGACGCTTGTATAATGATTAGGTGAGGTATATGAACTACCTCCACCGGCAACGTATGAATTTGCGAAATCACCAACAACTGCAATGGAATGAACTGTATCAGTTGATAAAGGAAGTATCGAGTTATTCTTTAACAGGACTATACCTCCGCGTGCCCCATTAAGGGCAATTTCACCTGTTACCGGATTATCCTGTGGAATATCGGACCGGGTTTGCGAACGGTCAAAGAAACCGAAACGGAACAATTGAAACAGTATGCGCCGTACTTTATCATCAATAACCGATTCATCAAGACTTCCGTTATTGATATAAGTCATCAGGTTAGTACTGTTCATATATGATCCCGATGGCATTTCCAGATCAAGGCCTCCCTTTGCCGATGGTAATGCATGGTGCGTAGCTCCCCAGTCAGACATGACAAATCCGTTGAAATTCCATTTTCCTTTCAGAGTTTGATTCAAAAGGTAATCGTTTTCAGAACACCAGGTATTGTTAATTTTGTTATAAGCTGACATAAATGCACCAACCTCAGCCCTTTCTGCACATGCTTTGAATGCGGGAAAATAAATTTCCTCTAAGGTACGCTCATCAACTTCGGCACTTACACTACCGCGGTTGCGTTCAAAACTGTTCACTGCAAAATGCTTTGCCGTGGCCATAACTCCTTGCGACTGCAATCCCTTGATATAGGAAACCGCCATCTCTGAGGCCAGGAATGGATCTTCGCCAAAATATTCAAAATTTCTTCCGTTGATGGGAATACGATAAATATTCATTCCCGGACCAAGTAAGATATGAACACCTCGTGCCCGGGCATCCAATCCCAATCCGATTCCTTCGTTATGGATTAAAGCTGTATCCCAGGAGGCAGCCATCAATACTCCGGCCGGATACGCAGTGGTATTGCCATAATTGCGTACACCCACTGGTCCATCTGACATTTTAATAGCAGGAATCCCTAATCGCGAAACAGGCTCAATATAAAAACTATTGTAACCGCCAATGTAACTGAGTTTTTCAGAAAGGGTCATACGTCCCAACAGATCACACACACGCTCGTCGACAGGAGCTTTAGTATCTTTATAGATTTGGGCATAGGAATGAATCAAGGGAAATAATATGAGAAAAAGGATTAACAGGAAATTATGTTTCATGACTAAAAGAATTTAAATACATCAATAAAAAATGAAAGTAATAATATGCAGGTAATAATAAGCAGCTAACATGTTAAGGAATTGTTATCATGGTAGGTTTACGATCATTTGTCTATTCCTGTTTCACTAAATATTGGTATTTGTAAGTATCTTACATGTAAGAGCTGTAGTTTCCGAAAAATTTTGAGGTTATTTCCCTTTTTTTTTAAAATATATCTTCAATTATATTTAAGGTTATAATTATTAATTAATTTATTTATTGCTTAAGTAAATCTCATATACTTTTTAACCACATCAACATTTTCTTTATTGGTCAACATTTCAAGTAAAGTAAATGCTACATTCAAGGCGGTTGATGGCCCTGTTGATGTAATAATATTTTTGTCAATCACGATACTTTCATCCTGAATAATTGCTCCAAACTCAGCAAGTTGCTTTTTTCTTACTCCGTCTAACAGATCGTATGTGGTTGCTTTTCTTCCATTAAGAACACCCGACTTACCAACCGGCAGGGCAGAAACACAAATGGCAGCAATCAACTTTCCTTCTTTGTCAAATTCCCGAATCAGGTTTAAAAATCGTTCATCGTAAGCATCTTCGTAAAACCCGGCCTTTTCAAATCCACCTGCAATGGCCAATGCATCAAAATCCTGAACATTAATTTTTTCAAATTCCAGTTCCGGACGAACCCTAAAATTCCAGGTGCATTTTATCTCGGCCCGAAGTCCTGTTGTTACTAAATCAACAGGTTCTGTTCCATAAACCCGGCTCCAACCGATAACATCGGTAAATACGCTTGCTTCGAATTCTTCAAATCCCTGGGCCAGGAATAATAATACTTTTTTATTCATATGTTTATGATTTATTTGCTTTTATCAGGAACCAACTTATACACAGCAGGCTTCTTTATTCAACCATTTCAGCAGAAACATCCAGGTTCTTCTCTTTTAATAAACTTTTAATTTGCCCGGTAATGTTCAAAATATCTGAATCAGGTTCAATGCCTACTGAAACATGACCATTTTTTACAGATACAACAAACTCAAAAAATGATCCGTATTTAATAATAACATGCTCAAAACCACCGCAATCAATATTACCCCTTTGATTTAATAGTTTTAAAAGCGTAGGATTTACTATTAATTCTTCATATTTATCGGATTCGGAACTGCTGGTATTTTCGATACCCGGTCGTTCTGAAGAAATAAGTTCGCCATCCGTGTAAATGGCTACATAGCGGATGCTTTCCGAAATAGAAAAGATCGATTCTTTTAATTGTTTCATCATGGTAAGGATTAGAGTCAGGTTTATAAATTATTCTCATTCAATGGAAATTTCCTGTGTATCCACACTCACATTCCCATTGCTATCAATTTTCTTTAACATCATAATATAATTGCCCTCAACGTCGCCCGTATTAAACCGGATATCTCCCTGATGGTTTTTATCAAGAGCTTTCCAATACAAGGTATTTTTCATTAGTGGAATATTTACAGGCAAATTTTCCAACGAATCGGGTTTACTTTCGGTTTTAAACATTTTATAATCGAAAAACAAGCCCGATTTTGGCAGATTCATCCCGGCAAGGTCACCATCATTCGAAAAAATATTTACGAGTCCACCATAGGTAACATCGCCCTGAATTACCGGCTTATTAAACACCTCAATGCTTTTTACCTTTAAAGGCGAAATTTTCAGTAATTCATCAATGTCATTAATTAAAACCCCGTCGAGCAATACCATTGGGGGATATACATTCAATTCACTATAAGGACCCAATACCTGGATAAAGTTCTTATCTTTCTGATGCCGTACCCCGGCAAACGATATCAATTCGTAAAAATAATCTTCAAGATGTGGCATCTCAATATAGTCTGACAGCACGAGCTTTAAGGTAGGTTCAGTATAGAAATCTCTCGCTTTCATTTCCTGGTAGTCCAAAGGAATATCCTTCCGGAATTTGCTATTAACCACACTTCGATATATTATTGATTTTAAGGTTTGTTTCTGCGCTTCTGAGATATTCATTGGAATAAAAGGCAGATTAACTTTTTCAGAACTAAAATCGTTGTCAACCAATAACTGATAATCTTTACCTGAATTATTCAGGTAGGAAATAAAAATCTTTTTATTACCCCAGTAATCCGGAAATGAGATAGCGAATTTTCCTGTAGAATCGGTAATGGCCGAACAGCCATAAATTGATCCGTCAAATATGCTTAAATAAATTTTGTAATCGGATACATCACTTCCCTTTTCACCTGCCAATTTACCCGATATGCTTAATCCGCGTGTTTCAGGAAGATAGTTGAAATTAAAATTCGAAACAGGATTTTTTGGAAGAATTTCAATGGTATCAAAGGTTTTGACATCTGAATTTACCAGGGAAAACAGATATGTTGATTGGTCATCTTTTTCCATAAGGTCCGATAGCTTTATATCCATATTCTGCCTCTTCTTCCAGTTTTTATTATTGAGCGGTTTTATAATACTTTCCAGTTGGGAACTCACCGGTTTAACATCAAAGTCTGAGGTATAATTTTCAGGTGCCAGAATCACGGTATCCGTATAAAAATTCAAGATGGACACGGGTTTGTAACTATAAAATAACGGACCGTAGTTACGCATCCATTTGGTATATGATTTCAGATAGTAATTTCCGGATAATATTTTTTCAGGAATGGTCAGAGTACCTTCAGCACCAACATCTGAAAGCGGAAATTTATCCTGCAGCACAGGGGTTCCATCGTAGGCAATCAATTCAACATAAAGCACTTTGCTCCAGGCCGGATTTTTTAAATACTGTGGCGACAGGTTTTCAACAAAAAACTGAATTTTATCGTCTACCATATATAAATCACGATCGGTAAAAATCCGGAATTTTTCAATTAACTTTTTTTCGTCCATCTTAATGGGCTGACTTTTGGCATTTTCAAATCGTCCAAAAAGAATCACTGCTAAAAAAACACTTAAAACTATCTGCTTCATATTTGTAATTATTTTTTCCAAAAATCAGGAGGATTCAATGAACCCCCATTTAACGTGCAATCAAAACAATAAGGTTCTCCGGTATACATGGCTGTATCTGTTAATATAAGATAAATAGGCCAGTCATAATACCGGGTAGCCCGAAGCAACCTGCCTTCGGTATATTGTGGAATACAAAAAATTCTTTCGTAATCAAAATCCTGAACCGGACCAAGGAACAATCTTTTCTCCGAAACATCGGATACTCCAAAATAGCCCAGTACCTTTTGTTCCGGATTTGTAATGCATTTGATATTTCCTATCACCTGAGCCGGTTGTTTATCGAACAATCCTCCCGACTCCTGGTTATTTTGCTTAAGCTGTTCCCAGTAAAAATAAGCTTTTTCGGTTAACGACATTTGATCGACTAAAAGGCTGTACCTGTAGTATAAACGTTGCGTTCTGTTCGAAACAAATTGCAACGGATATTTCAGATAAACATTTTCGTCAAGCTGTTTGGTGGAAGTTGAAAATACTTTTTTGACGGTTTCGGTATTATAGCAAACCGACCTTGAATAATCAGGCTCATCCAACGTTTCAATATGACCGGCATAATATGCAGTAATGGGCCAGGTAGCATGAAATTCATAGGTCTCAGTTAATTTCCAGCGATAAAATCGGGAATAATTATCGTCGGCTTTTATATCCACATAAAACTGAAGACCGGTGTTTGAAACCATAGAATTTACAATCTGGCTGTCTTTTTTTACTTCCCAATATACAGAATCAACGGGTGGGCATGGTGTCATAGCTTCATAATCAGACAAGTATTCCTTGCCATTATCATTATTAAATATATGTACCCTGAATTGATTACCAACCACCAGGAATTCCTTTCCAATATGTCCTACGTATTTTCCGGCATAGGAATAATCCAGAAAAAACGGGAATTCATTTCCATCTATATCTTCAACCGTAATATCACAGTTTGCCAGTGGCTCTGCGGCCACATTATCGTAGGTATTTACAGACTGCGTCAGTTTAAATGTTTGTACCTCGGTATTGCTCATAATGGTTCCTTCAAAAACCAGTGCAGGTATAGTATCCATTTTATTGCCGATATCATATTTATCAATACACGAGCTGAACATAATGAGTCCAATAAAAAGGTTTAGGTTAACTTTTTTTAAAATATTTGACATACGTAATCACAAAATTCCAACATCACTATAAATAATTTAATTATTCTCTTTCCAAAAATCAGGAGGATTTAATGAGCCTCCTTTTACTGTGCAATCAAAACAATAAGGCTCCCCGGTACTAAGGGCCGAATCCACAATCGTAAGATAGATTGGCCAGTCATAGTACCTGGTATCCTGCAATAGCATGCCATCAATAAACTCCGGTACGCAAAAAATACGATTGTATTCAAAATCCCTCACGGGACCAAGAAACAGTCTCTTCTCTTTAACATCAGATACTCCGAAAAAGCCGAGTACTTTTTGATCAGGATCTGTAATACATTTAATATTTCCTTTCACCTGAGCCGGTTGCTTGTCGAACAATCCCCCCGACTCCTGGTTATTTTGCTTAAGCTGTTCCCAGTAAAAATAGGCTTTTTCGGTTAGCGACATCTGATCGACCAACAAACTGTACCGATAGTACAAACGTTGCGACCAGTTTGTAACAAACTGTAAAGGATATTTCAAATAGACATTTTCGTCAAGCTGTTTGGTTGAAGTTGAAAAAACCTTTTTCACTGTTTCTGTATTATAGCAAACTGACTTGGAATAATCAGGCTCATCTAATACAACATAATAACCTATATAATAAGATGTTATGGGCCATGTTGTATGAAATTCATAGGTTTCAGTCAATTTCCAGCGATAGAATCGCGAATAATTATCATCGGCTTTAATATCCACATAAAATTGAAGACCGGTATATAAATTACTATAATTAACAATCTGGCTGTCTCTTTTAACCTCCCAATAAACTGAATCAACCGGCGGACACGGAGTCATTTCTTCATAATCGGATAAATATTCCATATCATTTTCCCTGTTATAGATATGCACCCTGAATTGATTTCCTATAAACAAATATTCTTTCCCAATTCGCCCCAAATAATTTTCGGTATGTGGATAATCCATAAAAAACGGGAATTCATTTCCATCCACATCTTCAACTATAATATCACAATTTGCAAGCGACTGTGGTGTTACATTATCAAAGTAATTTACAGACTGCGATAATGATAAGGTCTGCATTTCGGTATTACTCATAATAGTTCCTTCAAATACCAGTGTCGGGGTGGTATCAACATGTTTACCTAAATCATATTTATCTATACACGAGCTGAACATAATGAGTATTATAAAACAGGTTTGGTTAGCTTTTAGTAAAATGTTCGACTCATTAAATCGCATAATTCCATAATCACCTTTAATAACTTATTTTTTCTCCTTC
Source organism: Bacteroidales bacterium (assembly GCA_046704385.1). Lineage (GTDB taxonomy): Bacteria > Bacteroidota > Bacteroidia > Bacteroidales > SZUA-534 > GH45. Next base: position 85,072 of record JBJKSB010000076.1, read on the forward strand.
CAGATATCCGGAAGTTCCAGTGTACCTCCCCGCAAGGTACAGTCAAAACAATAATGCTCCCCAACATAATATCCATCCTTAATTCCTTCAGGCCTGGGAGTAAAATAATAGGGCCAGTCTTCGGGTATGGGATAGGCCAGGAACATACCGTCTAATTCATATTGCCCACAAAATATTTCACCCCAGGACATATTTTCAATATGCGGAACAAAAATTCTTTTTTGATTAACATCGGAAACCCCAAAATAACCCAAAACTTTTTCTTTTGGATTGGTGACGCATTGTATATTTCCAAATATCTGATTAGGCTGTTTATCTGTTAATCCACCTGATTCCTGGCTGTTTTGTTTCAATTGTTCCCAATAATAATAAGCCTTTTCGGTAACCGACATTTGAGATACCAGCAAACTGTACCTGTAATAAAGCTTTTGAGTCCAGTTTGAAACAAATTGGAGCGGGTACCTCAAATACATATTTTCATCCAACTGTTTGGTTGATGTGGTGAACACCTGAGGAATATCGAGTGAATTATAACAAATAAATTTTGAATAGTCCGGCTTATCCAGCGTTACCATATAACCAATCCAATAGGAAGTTACCGGCCAGGTTGAATGATATTCCCAGGTTTCGTTTAATTTCCATCGATAAAACCTTGAATAATTATCATTGGCTTTAATATCAACATAAAACTGAACACCGGTTTTTGTATCGCCTTTATTTACAAATTGAGTATCATTTTTGATTTCATAATAGACTGAATCGACCGGTGAACATGGAGTCATCTCTTCATAGTCAGACAAATATTCCTTGTTATTATCCTGATTTAAAATATGCACCCGGAATTGATTTCCTATAACCAAATATTCTTTTCCCACATGTCCTTTATATATGCCTGCTTTACCATCTTCAAAAAACGGAAATTCATTCCCGTCAATATCTTCAACAGTTACATCACAGTTTGCTAGTGGCTTGGCTTCGGCATTATAAGCATTAAAATCCTGCGACAACGTTATAACCTGCTCCTCGGTATTGCTCATAATTGTTCCTTCAAACACCAAGCCTGGTGTTGAATCAACCTGATCGCCAAGATTATATTTTTCAACGCACGAACTAAACATTATAAATCCAGCAAAAAGAATTTTGGTAATTATTGATAAAATATTCTGAATTTTTAATCTGATTCGCATTATTCAACAATCCTCCTAATCTGCTCTATTTATTTTCTTTCCAAATATCAGGCACCTCTAAAGTACCTCCACGTAATAAACAATCAAAACAATAATGATCACCAATATATAAACCATCTTCGGCCCCCTGGGGCTTTTTTACAAAATAATAAGGCCAGTCCTCAGGAATAGGATATACCAAAAATCGGGGATCTAATAAAAAGGGCACACAAAATATCTGACCAAAGGTCAAACCCTCAACGTTTTGAACGAAAATTCTTTTTTGTTTAACATCAGAAGCTCCAAAATAACCCAGAACTTTTTCATCGGGATTTGATACACAATGAATGTTTCCAAATATCTGGCTCGGTTGTTTATCTGTAAGTAAGCTTGAACCGTTTAAATTCTCCTTAAGTAATTCCCAGTAATAATAGCCTTTTTCCGTTAACGACATTTGAGTAACCAACAAACTATACCTGTAATACAGCCTTTGGTTTCCATTCGAAACAAATTGAAGCGGGTATCTTAAAAATAAGTTCTCGTCCAATTGTTTGGTTGATGTGGTAAATATTTCAGGAATATCTTCGGTTTTATAGCAAATTACCCTGGAAGAATCGGGCTTAGCATGCGTAACCATATGACCAATCCAATAAGAAGTTACCGGCCAGGTTGAATGATATTCGTAGGTTTCATTTAATTTCCACCGATAAAACCGGGAATAGTTATCGTCGGCTTTAATATCCACATAAAATTGCACACCGGTTTTTACTTCATTGGTTGTATTTACAAACTGGGTGTCGTTTTTTACTTCGTAATAAACGGAATCAACCGGTGGACAAGGGGTTATTTCTTCAAAATCCGACTGGTACTCTCTTCCATCATCAAGGGAAAAATGAAGCCGGAACTTACTCCCAACCGTCATATATGCCCTTGAAATTATACCGTTATAAGTACCTGAAGCAGTGTCGTTCTCAAAAAACTGAAAAACATCGCCCATATCGTCTTCTATACTTACAGTGGCATTTTTAAGGGGGTATTCATCTTCACCATAAGCATTCACCGATTTTGAGAGTTTTATTGTTTGAAAATCAGTATTATTTACTACTACTCCATCGAACACCACGGTAAAATCTTTATCTGAGTTTTTCATTAAATCAATTGGTTCAACACACGACTGTGATAATGTCATTAAAAAAAACAGTAACCCAATAAATGCTGCTTTATATATTTTATATTTCCAATACACTAACCGCCGTTTTATAAGTTTATTTCAGGTTTTTTCGAAGCAAATTCAAAAAGCTTATTCATCTGAATAATTACCCAGTTTAAAATTCCACGAAATTGTAAATATGGGTACACCGATAATGCTGTACTTATAACCTTCAATTTTGCCCTGGTTCGAAATAAAATAAATTGAATACGGATTTTTGCGTCCGGTTAGGTTATAAATATTAAACATCCAGGTACTGTGTACCAATTTCTTGGCTTTTAAACTACCTTCGAGAGTCAGGGATAAATCCATCCTGAAATAATCGGGAATCCGGCCTGCATTACGTGCTGTGTAGTTCACAAACTTCATTCCTTCAATAGAGTAAATTGATTTTGGCAGCGTAATAGGACGGCCGGTACTGTAAGATATATTGGATGAAAAAATTATTCGTCGGGTAACTTTATAATTTCCGGTGAAATTGAAAACATTGGGTTTATCGTAGTTAGAAAAATAAGTTTCACCATTGTTTATTTTGTCCCAATCGTGCACTCCGTCAACTTTTATTCTGGAATGCGAGTAGGTGTAACTTACCCAACCGTTTACAGTTCCTTCATCTTTTGCTACCATAAACTCAATACCATAGGCATTTTGGCGGCCCTGTAAGGTTGAAATTTCAACATTGGGTTCATTTATAAAATCGGCACCATCTTTAAATTCCAAAATATTGTCGGTTCGTTTCACGTAACTCTCAACCGATGCGGTAACCCCAAGCGATACCAACGTTTGATAATATCCCAGTGAAGCCAACCGCGAGAATCCCGGCTTAATATGGTAATCAACCATTTTCCATTGATCTGATGGAGTTATGGCATACGAATTACTCAGTAAAAACATATACTGACTCATCTCGTTATAGGCAAATTTTACCGAACTAAGAGCGCTGGTTTTATAATCGGCAGAAAGCCTTATCTCGGGTTTTGAATAATGACAGGTTATTTGATTTACTCCAAAACTTAAGGTATCTTTTATATTATCAGCTATCACGGGCAAATCAGGAGTATACTCGTATACATCTTTGGGACCCAAACCCAGGAATAATACATCACGAATTCCAAAATTTAATTTTAAACGTGAATTAACAGAGTAGGTATCTTCCAGGTAAATAGAGGATTCTAAACCGTGTTCCCTGCCCAAATCGCGAACACTTCTGATAGATTGAAAACCATAAGGTTCAATGGTTCCCCGGTTTAAACTATAATTAATAGTTCCGGCACCAAAACCAATTTTATGCTTATCGAAAGCATTCCAGGTAAAATTTGATTTTATTTCAGTATGATTTAATGCATAATCGTGTGAATATGCTTCTGTGGCATTATTTAAATCCTTATTTATAAAATTGTAGTTTGAGTAAATTAAATGTAACCGGAATAACAGCTTATCGTTAATCTGATGGAAATAGTTTGCGCCCAGTCCCCGGTTGGCATAATCAATCTGGCTTAATCCGTTTAAATCAAAGTAGTCGTAGCTTTGATATACAAATAAATTAACACGGTTCTTTTCATCAATCTGATAATCAAGTGATGAAGCCAAATCATAAAATTTAACACTACTGTTTTTTAACTGATCGTTGGGTAGCTTTTGCAAAATCCAGTCGGAATACGACGATCGGCCGCTAAGCACAAAAGAACATTTATCTTTAATAATCGGGCCTTCGAATTCCGCACTTGCCGAAATAGGACTAACGGAACCTGAACCATAAAATTTATGCTTATTCCCTTTACGTGTATCAATGGCAAAAACGCTCGACAAACGGCCTCCGTAATTTGGTGGTACATAGCCTTTATAAATAGAGAAATCATCAACAATGGCCGAATTAAACGATGAGAAAAAGCCAAAAACATGTGAGGTATTGTAGATGGGTACTTCATTTAAATAAAACAAATTCTGGTCGGCATTTCCTCCTCGTACGTTAATACCACCTGATCCCTCACTTACACTCACTATACCCGGAAGCATCTGCGATACTCTTACAATATCTTTTTCGCCCATCAGGGTAGGAATTTCCTTGATTGTATGGATACTAATCTTATCGAGGCCGGCCTGGCTTCCCCTAATCGCATAATTCTGATTGGCATTAACGGTTACCTCATCAATAGAATGTATCTCTTTATTCATCTTATAAACAAAACTTCCATCGGAACGAACATCCAGTAAACATTTGGAATCAGCCATTCCAATACATCTGAATTCCGCTGAATATTTACCCACGGGAATTTTCATTGAAACATCACCATTTTCATTAGTTGCTGAACCATAGCCTATTTCACTTAAATAAATAGTTGCACCAATTAAAGGGTCGCCATTATCAGCTTCCAGTATTTTTCCATCTATATAAGCTTTTTTTCCTATCCTTTGTTTGTCAGTTCTGCCTACTGTTATAACTACAGTTTCCTGCGCTTTTCGGCCTTTCAGATATTTTGAAGAGGCACTACCTTCATTTAGGTCTTCATTCACAATATTTTCGTCCAGCTTTAAATTTTCTGACAGATTAACTTTAAATATTTTATTGTTTTTCTCTAGCAGTACAATCAAATCAGGTTCAATAAACAAATAATCATATGTAGTAAATCGTAAAGCATCATCCAATGCATCGTATAAATTGAGATGCTTTCCTGTTACAGAAATTTTAATATTCTGCAATAATGCGGAATCATAAAAAAACCTACAGGGCGTTTTTGTTTCTAACTGCTCAAGGAAAGAAGTTAACGAATAATTCGTGTAATCGCAGTCTACAAAAATTGAATCAGGTGTCTGAGCCTGAGAAAAATAAGCTGCCAGTAAGAAGCCGAGCGTAAAGAATAACCTGTTCATATTTCTATAAAGCATTTAATTTATCACACAAATTTAAAAATGTATCTCTGTCAAACTTTCTGAATTTTAAAGGTTGGGCTTTAATAAACTTTTTGGCACCATCCTTTAAATTATCCGGAAGTCTTTTTATAAAAGACTTTTTGCTTTTAAAAGAAACAGGCTCTCCATTTATTACAAGGTATCTTCTTGTTTGAAGATCGCCATAGGCATAACCGGTAACGGCATTATTACTTATAAATCCATAACTTTTTGAAAAGGAAAAGATGCAATGCAACAAATCCTGGTTACCAACCATTTCAACAAAATCGCGGTTTATTGATTCGTTGTGATTTTTTGAATATAGACGATGGTCAATCTGAAACCAATCCACATCTTTATTCAAAAACACAATATGATCGATAGCCCCATAAACGTTGGTAAATTCAAGCACCAACCTATCATCGTAAACATTATAATTTAACAACAGGCTGTCATAAACCACACCATCCAAACTTATCGATCCCACTCCCGCCCCATCGGAAAATAAAAAGGGATTGCCCAAATCGCATCTCCTTTCAGCTACATCTTTTTGCCCCGAATACAACCGGGTATCTTTACCATACTTACTGTCTAAAGTTTTATATATATCATTGATATTTTGAGCAAAAATGTTTGCTGGAAGAAGGATCAATAAAATATAAAACAGAATTTTTGAGTTTCTTTGAAATATACTATACATACCGGACTAAAAAATGAAACCCGAAGCTAGTAAATTTTCGACAACCAAGATATGTTGGTTAACATAAACAAATCAGCATTTTTTTTTATACAAAAAGGAGAAAATCGTTATAGGGTAGTAATTACAGGCAAAGACAAACCGTTTAACTATAATGTTTTAGTTAAAATATATTATACTATCAATAGAAATAGCTGATATTGACCGCACCAATTAAAGCGGCCCTTTTATTCCCTGTTAGCCTGGGCTATAATTACAGATGATTTATTTATGGTATAAACTCTGAATATTCCAAGCGCATTATTGGAAATATTACTGTACACATTGGCGGGTGGCCCGCTAAACATAGGCACATATCCCCAAAATTCAGTCATGGCACTGTTTAAATACTGAAAATAGTTTTCGTCGATATTATCAATTTCAAGCGTAATGGTGTCGCCAACAACTATATGTTCATCAGTCTTTTTATCGTTCATCATTATGCATGGAATCCCGTTGGTATAATTACCATTAAACATTAAGTCATCAGTAAAACCATACTCATATAAGGTATCGGTAAACAAAACTCCATTACGCCAACCTTTGAAATTATAAAAATTCTTTTCGGGCGGGTCATACGCCCAGCATTTTAATGCCCAGGCATTCCAGTTTTTAAAATATTCCACGGTTACCGAATCAATAACCAATGATCCTCCCATAGTTGATTGTGCTTCGTAGTGCTCAAAACTGCCATCACCATCTACATCAACCTTATCAATTGATAATTTGTATGTTTTTCCGGACTCCCCGGCAAATTCATCCTGCGAAAGGTAATATCCCGGCACGGTATCAGATTCAATAAACGGAAACACATTTGTACCGTCAGTTACAGTTACCTCGGCATTTGTAACCGGCGGAATAACCGTATCATTAACAAGCTTGGTAATGGTCAGTTTTACATCCTGTTGCCTAAGTTCATTTGTAAGGGTGGCATCAACCACAAGGCGTTTTTCGAGATCAGCGGGTTTGATATCAATTGTTTCAGTACACGCCATTAAAAAAGCAAATCCGGTTAATATAATTATCTGATAAAATCTCATCTCGCGATTTTTAAAATTTAAAGTTGTACGTTAATGACGGAATTACTGAAAATAAATAAGTCTTCTCAGCTGTTGTTATGCCTGTTTCAGGATCGGTGTTGAAATTAATGGCCCAGGCATTATGCCTTGCATAAGCATTATACACCGAAAAATTTAACTCTCCATGGTAACGTTTACCTGGTTTTTCTTTCCCTGAAAGAGTCAATCCCAAATCGAGCCTGTGGTAATCGGGCATGCGGTACGAATTTCGTTCCGTATAACTCGACAATTGCACATTATCAATTATAAAACTCCCCGACGGAATAGTCATTGGACTACCTGTGGCATAAACCCAGTTGGCACTTACCAGTAATCGTTTAGTGAGTTGATAATTTAAAACTATGCCTATATCGTTTGGTTTATCATAAGGAGCAACATATTCCTGTCCCCTGTTTATCGCCGGAATTAACCGTTTTGTTTTGCTTAAGGTATAACTTACCCAGCCATTGAATTTTTCCGTATTGAATTTTACCTGAAATTCGGCTCCGTACGACCATGATTCACCAATTCGTAATTCACCATCGATAAACCGGTTTAAAAACAACTGGGCATGATCTTTAAAATCGATGGTATTATTCATTTTTTTATAGTACAGTTCACAGGATGTTTCAATCTGGTTTGCCCAAAAATTTCTGAAATATCCAACTGCAACCTGGTCAGCAATCTGGGGCTTAATATTTGGGTTTGAAGCTATCCAGATATCAAGCGGGGTTCCGCCAGTGCTGTTCGAAGCCAGGTGAATATATTGCCTGGTTCGGGAATAACTCGCCTTTACCGACGAAATATCGTTTAAGCGGTAAACCATTCCCACTCTGGGCTCCAAACCCTGATAAACATTGTAAACGTCTCCACTTTTATAAGTGGTGCTATCAATTACGCTATAGTTTTCAGCAAAATTATAAATTGTGCCCGGACCAACATTCTGAAAGATAGAATAACGTAATCCGTATTTCAGGGTTAGTTTATTACCAACCTGTTGTGTATTTGAACCATAAACTCCCCACTCTATTGCCGAGTTTTCAGCCAGTTCGTATTCTGAATAAATGGAATTGTCTCCGCCCGGTTTCACTATGCCGGGTGAAAATCGGTGATAAATGGATGAAAATCCGAATTTCACTGTATTACTATCATTGATTAAAAAGGTATTATCCACCCTGCCTCCATAGTCACGAATTCTGGAGTTCCATACAAAATTTGCTGCTTCATCGAATGAGGCCGAGGTTTTATAACCATATTGACTATAGATAAAAGTACATTTTGTAGCTACATTTTCATTATAGGTATGCAGCCAACTGGCAGAACCTGTTTTATTCCCGAATCCAAATTCAAATCCTGACTGACCAAAATCGTCTTTTCCCATATATCCGTTTACCAGGATTGTATTTTGAAGATCAATTTTATGTTTAATCTTTGCATTTAAGTCATAAAAATAAAGTGTTGCATTTCTGACATTTTCATCTTTGGCAAAAGGAAGAAACACTACATCGGCATACGAGCGACGTCCGGCCAAAAGCACTGTAGTATTCTCGTTGCCAATGGGTCCGTCCACGGTCAAACGGCTCGAAATGGTTCCAATTCCGCCCTGAGCATGCCATTGCTGCCCGTCGCCTTCTTTGATTTTAATATCGAGTAATGATGATAACCGGCCACCATAGGCTACCGGCATATCACCTTTATATAAGTTAATTTCATCAACGGCATCATTGTTAAAAACACTGAAAAATCCCATGAGATGCGAAGCGTTATAAACAGGAGCATCATCGACCAAAATCAGGTTTTGGTCCATATTGCCACCCCTCACACTGAAACCCGATCCACCTTCGGAAGTAGCCTGAACACCGGGCAACAATTGTATGGCTTTAATAATATCTACCTCGCCCATAAGAGCCGGAATGGCCCTGATTTCCTTAATCTTCATCTTTTCAACACTCATATTAGTGCTTGAAACATTTTCATCGGAACGCTTTGCTGATATAATTACATCATCAATGGTTTTAGTATCTTTCTCCAACAAAAATGATTTATCCAAATCCGAATTTATCTCAATCACTTCAGTGGCTGTTTTATATCCCATGTAGGATATTTTAAGTGTATATTTCCCTGAAGGCAATTTTAAAACAAAGTGGCCGTCAATGTCACTGGCTGTACCGGTTTTAAACTCCTCAACATAAATAGTGGCACCTATAAGAGCCTCATTGGTCTCTTTATCGACCACCGTTCCTTTGAGTTTTTTTCGGTCGGCCGACAAGTCAGTTGCAGAAATAATTCCACTACTCAAAAGCAGGGTAATAAAAAAAATGGTTTTAAGGGTTAAGTTTTTCATTTATGATTTTATGGGTTTTTGCTTTTTAATTTTTCGATTTATAGACGTATTAAACAATTTAAAGTTGCGCTTAAGAATCATTTTTTGTTAAAAACAAAGCAAAATTGACCTATCTTATGTAGTTAATGAAAGAAAAATCGACCAATTGGGAATTTCCATCGGTAAATATCATAATAAATGATTTTAATTAGCAGCTATCAGCAAACTCACCTTTAATAAAAAACAAATATGATTCAACACTATTATACCAGTAAGCGCAATTAATTTTCTCTATTTACCCCGACCCTAAAGGGAGTAGAGAAAATTAATTGCTCCCTTTAGGGTTTGGGGTAAACAATTGATTTTCGATCAATTGCCTATATAAGTGGTATAACAGTGACTATACAGTAAAAACAAATAATTTACAAATCGATCCCGTTGCACATTTGCGAAATAGAATAATTCGTAGTTAATTTATATAATTATATCAATGAACGTACAACTGTAGCGGTAATGCAATTAATTAACCGAAAAATTATTTTTATAAGTATTTTTTTGGCCTTTTTTTCAAATGTTGACAGCCAAAATGTTGATAATATTTTAAAGGCCTGTTTTTACTCACAACACGATACTTCTTACTTAATTTTACATGAAAGTCATTTTCATCCTACATCGGGTTCGTACGAAAAAGGTAAAATGTGGGCACAGGGATATACAACCAGTAAAATTTTGGTTTATAATTTAAATAATGGATCGTTGACAACTCAAAAAGAAATGGGTATGATGGACAGTACCGAGGCGTGTTTCATTTTGGGGTGCTCCAATAATAATCTTTGGTTATATAGTTATAAACATAAGTCAGGTCTTCAGTCGTTAAAGCCATTGACCCTGGAAAAGAATATTTCACAAGCAACTATCTACAAATCGCTAAATATAAGTTTTGGGCGATTTATTGATCCCAACTGGCAGGATATGAGACAGTATTTTGGATTTGACCCTGTTCAGCAAAAATTAATTGTAACCAATACTCTAAGGCAACAATACTATATTGACGCAGAAACTTTTGCGACACAACCCCTTACTGAAAAAATAGAATTGAATCAGCCCGATAACAATTATTTAGAAGAAACAGCAGTGTTTAAGGACTCCACGTGGACTTTAGACGGATATGAACAGATGAATTTTAAATGTGGAGATATTACAATCGACCAACCCACTTTCCTGTATGGAAAATTTATTATGGAACAGAACAAACTTCGTCTTTTCCACCATTTTCTTCACGTGTACGAATCAAATCTGGCTCCCCAGGGTAAAAGCCAAAATACAGTAAGCGAAGTTGATTCATTGCAAATTGATGCCAAGAATAATATTGAAAGCCTTATCAAAGGTGAAAAGCCTGATGATGTTTTACTACAAACTGATCCGCATTGCTTTTATGTTTATTCAAAAAGCGATAAAGTACCGGAAGCTGACATAAAAATATCAAAAATACGATCCGTAAAATTTGGAGAATTTACTGAAGTATGGAGTGTTTCGCCACAAGGCATGTTCTATAATGTGGCCCAGGCACGTAACACCAGGATATTCAGACAGTATTTCGGCGATTTTGTACCCGAGTTTAATTACCAGTTATTCCAGGTTTTTGATAATAAATTGGTTATAATTTATTTGACACAGGTATGCTGTATTGATATTAATACCGGGAAAATAATTTTTCAGTTCAGGCTAAGGTAGTCAAGCGTAAAGCAGTTGGAAATTTAATTGATTTTGTTCCGCGGCGGTGCAGGAGGAAAATGTTGAGTAAAGTTTTGTTCCGCGGCGGTGCAGGAGGAAAATGTTAAGTAAAGTTTTGTTCCGCGGCGGTGCAGGAAGCAATTATTGGTTAAAGTTTTCTTCCGCGGCGATGCAGGAGACTTTTTAAAGGCAATCTTTAATATTATATCCAGCAATCTAGCTTTTTTCTGAAAAACTTTCTTTTAAAAAGCCTTTCCGGTAAGCTACCAGTAGTTGCTCAAGTTCACCGATTTCCTTACGGATATCTTTGCCAATGTCGGTATCGCCCACCATAATACGCTGAGGTGTTTTTTCCAACCGGGTTAAATCAGTAATTATATCACGTTCATTTTCAATGGCCGACCGTTGCGACTCAAAAGGTTCATGGGCAGCCAGCAACAATCCATGTGAATTATAAATTAAAGTATAACCGGCAATTCCGGTAACCGGCTGATAGGCTTTTGATAAACCGCCATCAATAACAATCATTTTACCCTTTCCCTTGACAGGATTTTCTCCTTTTTTAAATTTTACCGGTACATGGCCATTAACAATATGAGAATTTTCAATATAAAGATCGAACTCTTTTAAAATCTTAAGGCTCAACTCCTTCTGATCACGCAGTGTAAAATAAGGATTCTTCTCCTCGGTGTGGGTTTCCGCATTGTCAATAAAATAACGTTCGAAAGTAGCCATTTTGGTTTTCCCGAATAAAGGAGAATCAGGCCCGGGCCACAAATAGTACATATAATCAAGTCCTACACTGTTTTCACCGGTATTTTGACGGAAATAATAGCATTGCCTTACTATTTCATCGTATTTATCGAGTAACGATTTGCCTGAAAAATATGATCCTTCAATTTTTACCCTTTTGTAATCGCCTTCGGGTGTCATAGGAATACAACCATGATACATTAAATTCGAATTAAATTTAAGGTACATACTCCCCTTATCAATCAGGAATTTCAGATGCTTTTGCATTTTCTGACTTTTTAAAAAGGAATGTTTTAGTCGTTCCATTACATCGATTTCCTGCTCCGTCAGTTCATAAGGATTTTTGGGATCAATAGTTGGAAAATTTGTATCATTTAGAGGATATATTTTACGTCCGATTTTAATAGTACCCTTTTCAAAATCAATATGTTCAAGTAGCAAACGGTCTTCCATTTTAAACTCGGGGCGGCGTTGAATTACCTGGCCTTCCAGTTTAAATTGTATGATGGCCATAGCTTTTTGCATTTGAGCCACCATGTAAATTTCATCGGGATGATAGCTTCGCTCACCCGAGAGTTTGGGTTGAAAAGCCTTACACGGATCATCTTTATAAACCTGCATGGCAAAAGTGGCAAGCGGCAGCAAATTAATTCCATAGGCATCTTCAACGGTGCTTAAGTTGTCGTAACGTGCTGCAATACGGATCAATGTTGCAATTAACACTCTCGATCCCAACGCGGCACCCATCCATACCATATCATGGTTTCCCCATTGAATATCTACAGCCTGGTACTTCATCAGTTCCTCAATTATTAAATCGGGATGCGGGCCTCTGTCAAAAATATCGCCCACAATATGAAGCCGATCAATGGTAAGCTTTCTGATCAGGATGCAAAGTTCAATAATAAATTCTTTGGCGCGTCCGGTGCTTATTATCGCATCCATAATACCATCGTAGTACTGTTGTTTATTTAATTCATTTTCGTCTTCATGCAACAATTCCTCAATAACATAGGCAAAATCTTTAGGTAATGCCTTACGCACTTTCGACCGGGTGTATTTTGATGATACCGACCGGCAAACTTTAATGAGTCGGTGAAGTGTAATTTTATACCACTCTGCAAGGTTGGTTTCGCTTTTTATAATGAGTTTTAATTTTTCTTCAGGATAATAAATTAACGTGGCAAGGCTGTCTTTTTCGGAATCACGCAACGTATCACGAAATAAATCACCAATACGACGTTTTACCACACCCGAGCCACTGTTAATGATGTGTGTAAAAGCTTCGTATTCACCATGCAAATCACTTAAAAAATGTTCTGTTCCTTTGGGCAGACTTAGAATAGCTTTCAGGTTGATAATCTCGGTACTGGCGCTTTGAATATTAGGATAGCTTCGCTTTAATAATTCCAGATAGCGCAATTCCTGATCGGTAAAACTCATTTTAAAAATATTTTATGTTCGGCTTCAATTTTGAATTAGCGAAATAACGAAATGCCCCGGATTATGTTTCAAGGGTGGAATATGTTATAAAAACTGGTAGTGATATGTTTAATAACCGGTTGGGAGGGATAAAATAATGTTTCATGTCCTCCCTAACCTCCTTAAGGAGAAGATTGGGCACTACAAATAACACAATGCTGCCAATCAAAAACTAAAAATTTTAATGATATAAAAGAATTACCGACAGTCTAAAGACATGTCGGTTCCATTTTACGGTGTGTTTTAATTTATACTCAATACTTTAGCCATAAGCTTTGAAATATCAGTATTATCAAGATGTGGTTTAAAGTAATCTTCACCTACGCCTAATGCTCTTAAAGGTACGGGTGTTCCGGTATGGTAAGGAGAAGTCCAGCCTACTCCTGCCTTGCTGCTTATTAGCTTTATAATCCGGTCGGTTAATAAAAGCTGATCGGTGGGTTTCAAATATTCCACATCGGGATCATCGTCAATTTTATCGATAAATTCAAGTTTGTAACCGGCATACAAATATTTCGTTTCAGCTTCGCTTAGTTCCATTCCTTTTTCAGGATTACCCAATCCAAAATGCTGTTCCACAAGTTCCATCACCTGCTCAAAACCGGCTTTAGGATTCTGAATTTTAAATTCCTCCAATTTCCGGCTGAATTCCTGTGAGCTTATATTTTGATATCTTAATATTCCTAAATTCAAAGGTTTGTTATTGCCCATGGCTAATCCTCCTGTTTCGTGATCGGCGGTCACAAGTATAAGCGTTTCATGGAGATGTTGTTTGTAAAAGGCAATAGCCTCTTTTACAGCATCATCAAAAGCCAGGGTTTCATGAATACTGGTGGCAATATCATTCCTGTGACATGCCCAGTCAATTTTTCCCCCTTCAACCATCATAAAAAATCCTTTAGGATTATCAAGTACTTCAATTCCCTTACGGGTAAATTCAGCAAGCGAAACAGCACCTTCTTTGTGATCAATATCCCAGTAAAACTCTCCTTTAGGATAAATCTGTGGATTAACAGCTAATATTTTGGTATCTCCCTGTTTAAGATGATCAAAACCTTCACGGGTATTTACCAGTTTGTATCCTTTGTCCACAGCATTGTCAAATGAATTGGGCTGGCTGTTATTCAACCCGTTGGGATTAATAAAACCACCACCGCCAAAATAATCAAAACCCGATTTGGGTAATTCCATACTGATATTATAATACATATTACGTGAATTCTGGTGTGCGTAGAAACAGGCAGGCGTGGCATGATCCATAGAAACGCTTGTTAAGATTCCCACCTTAAATCCGGCTTTTTTAGCTTTTTCAGCTATTGTTTCAAATTTAACGGTCTGGGTAGTATCCACATTCATATATCCGTTATTTGTTTTTTTACCCGAAGCTATTGCAGTTCCTGCTGCCGATGAATCAGTTATTAAATCGTTAGCCGAATAGGTAGTGACCAGGGTTTCCACGGGAAAATCAGTAAAAGATAAATCTTCCGGCCCTTGTTTTCCATCAAGGGCAGCTTTATATAATTCAGTACTGTAAACCTGGTTAGTCCCCATCCCATCGCCAATAAACAAAAACACATACTTTGCCCTGATCTCAGAATTCTTTACCTGGCATCCGCCCATAAAAACAAGCAACATGGCAAAAATTGATATAAAAACCTTTTTCATTACAATCGTAGCTTTTAATAATTATTGCAAAATTTTAAAACCTGGAGTTTTCTACATAACATAAATCAGGATTTTAACAGGCGCTAAAATACCAGTAATTATTTAATAAATTCAGGATTCAATTTTAAAATAAGGTTATCAAATTAATTCCGTTTGGTTTCCTATGAATTTTAATTACAATGAGAAATATAAAACTCATCGGATGACTAAACTACCGGCTTATAAATTAAGTCATATACTCTAATAAATTACAAGTTTTTAAGCCACTTTTTCAGTGGAGCTATTAAAATTTTCTAATTCTCTAGGGTCAAGATTTATATATTCCTGACTGTATGGTATCCTATTTTTGACAACA
>JBJKSB010000077.1:0-77839 GCA_046704385.1 Bacteroidales bacterium
TCAAAAACAGAACAGGCCTATTCAATGATAGATGATGCGGTAAGTATTATTACTTCTGAATTAGGGCTTGTTGCATAGGAAATAAAAAACGTTAATTTTATTTACGTTTTTGAAAAATTAAAACATAATAACAAATAAAATATCCTATTAAAAAAACAAAGAGCAATGTACCTCGTGCAAGGCTTTATAAAAAAATTATAGATTAATCGCAGATTTTAGAGGATATATTTAGTACATTTAAAAAAAACCTCATAAATTGTAAAGCAAATTTTAGCTAGCTTATATAACGATTGTTATATTGTTTGCTTTTTATTGAAACTATTTTGTGAAGGATAAGTAAACTTATCTAATTAAAAATTGAATCAAACTAATTAAATGAGCGTACTAGAGATACAAGCAACAAAAAGAACACCTTATGTAAGGTTTGACCTTGATAAAGGTACTCTTGAAATAAAAGGTTCCATCCTTCTTGTTAATCCGACTAAATTTTTTGATAATATTTTAGAATATGTAGATGAATATTTATTAAAGCCACAAGATCATACTCAAATTGTACTCCATATTGAATATTATAATACCTATGCCTCAAAGTTATTGTTATTTGTACTGAAAAAAATTCAGAAATTGTCAAAACTTGATCTTAAAGTTTCTTTAATTTGGTTATATGAAGAAGATGATGAAGACATGTATGAAGTTGGGTTAACATATCAGTCCAGCTTAACAATACATACCACTTTGCAACCAATAACATCATAAACTACATTATCTTAGGAGAAAATATTCTCTTTGCTAAAGCACCAAAAAATGATCAGTTTAAGATAAGTAAAATGTATTTTGACTTTACCGATATAATCAATAAGTATCTAACTGTAAATTAAATGATTAGATGTATTTTTTTTTAAAAATGTTTTTGCATATAATGATGATATTTTCTTTATATATTATGCCAAATAAAACTTAAAATCAAAAACCATGAATATGTTAAAAAAATCAGGATTATTACTTTTTACAATCATATTTTCTTTGAATATGAATTTAGATGCGCAAAAGTCTGACTTTTATATATTTCTCTGTTTTGGACAATCGAATATGGAAGGACAAGGTCCAATTGAACCACAGGATACTATGGTAAATAGTCGCTTTCAAGTATTTCAGGCTATCGATTGTCCAAATTTGGGAAGAACCAAAGGGAAATGGTATCCAGCTATACCACCTACATGCCAATGTTATTCAAAACTTTCACCTGCTGATTATTTTGGAAGAACAATGGTTGAAAATCTTCCAGACAGTATTAGAATTGGTATAATCAATGTGGCAGTTGGCGGTTGTGATATCAGGCTTTTTGATAAAGATATTTATCAGGATTATGATTCCACTTATGCAGAAGATTGGTTTACTTCCAAAATAAAGGCTTATGACGGAAATCCCTTTAGGTATCTTATGGATCTTGCTAAATTAGCTCAAAAAGATGGCGTTATTAAAGGGATACTTTTGCATCAGGGAGAAACAAACACCGGTCAGACTGAATGGCCGTCTTATGTGAAGAAAATATACGACGATATGCTATCAGAACTTTATTTGAATGCCGATTCTGTACCTCTATTAGCTGGAGAAGTTTTAGCAACAGAGGGCAGTTGTTGCTCTGCTATGAATCCTATAATTGATAGTCTCCCAAATGTTATTCCTAATTCATACGTAATTTCTTCAAGTGGGTGCAATGGTCAGGATTTTGCCCATTTTAATTCAGAAGGTTACAGAATACTAGGAAAACGTTACGCTATAAAAATGCTTTCACTAATGGGTTATAAAACTATCAAATAGTTTATTCATGAGAATCTCAGCATCTCAAGGTTTTAACGAATTAATTTTACACAAAGTTACCATCATAATAAAGGAGCCCGAAAGCTCCTTTATTTATGTTTAGTGTGTTTCTCTCTTATTCGGTTATACTGACTGTTTTCCCGAATAAACTTGCATTTTCTTCTATCTTTTGATCATTTCCGTATACACAAATGGCATCCTGATTTAAAACATCTTCAACCATTTTTTTCATTTCTTTTAAATCATCTACTGTGGTTGACAGGATAGCTTCGCGTTCTGCTTTTAACCACTCGGGTGTTGTTTTTTCAAAATAATATTGAAAGGCTCTATTCCCTTCCTGCGACGCAGTTAAAGGTCGATCTATTCTGGAAATTGTTCCTATAATGTAGCGTGTCATTTCTTTATTGTCAGCTTTAAGGCTATCAAGGTAGTTTGGCGTATTGTTATAATTATCCAGTGTTTTTTTCAGATTCGGGTCGCGGTACGACATGAAATACATGGTGCCGCTGGGCGATATTCTAGAGAAACCGCCATAAGCACCTCCAATTACACGCACTTGATTTTGCAGCCAGTCGGTTGACAATACCTGGTTTAGTACCTTCATTTTTCCATTATATTTGTAGCCTAGCTTTTCAAAATTATAGCCTTTTATTACATACTGTACCTTTGATGCAGATTCCAGTCCTTCGTTTTTCTTTTGTAAATCAAATGCCCAATTATTCAACTTAATGGGTTCATCACTCAGAGTTTTGGCCAACGTTGCCATGGCATCTGAATAAGCAGTATAATCATCGCCATCGCAGGTAATTCCTGCAACTAAATTCTTTTTGGCAAAAAGTAGCTGGGCCGTTTTATTTAGGTTTGCTACAATTTCATCACTTTGGCGGTCAAAATTCCTCGATAAATCTGTGATAAAACGATAATAATCCAAACCATTGATCTTTTCGTTGTACATCCCGGAGTTGGAATAGTAAGAATGAAGACGATCTACGGCATAACTCATTCCATTATTCTTTATGTCATTCTCAACCTTCGACTGATGACGTGTAATCAAATCTTTTAAGCGGTCCAGGTCATCGAATTTTGACTTATGGATGATCTCATCGGTCAATTCGAACATTTTTTCTGCCTTATCCGTGGTTGACTTTGATGAAACTACAAATTTTGGTAGTATATTATCCTCATCCTGGTTTTCGTAATAAGAAGTTGTATAAGTATTGAATCCGCCTGTATTTATATTTAATGCATTATCAAGGTCGCCATAAGTATAATTCTCGGTACTTAGTTTGCCTAAAAGATTGGTTAGAAGCTCAGCATAAGGTATCAATTCTTTAGGTAGGACGCGGGTGTCGAAATACAGGTTGCTGTACAAAATGTTGTTAGTAAAAGCGTTATGGTGTAAAACTTTAACACTGTCTATCGATTTTTCATCCACACCAAACCATTCTATTTCGTGACTAATGTCTGATAGGTTGAGCATTGGGATTGTTGCCAGAGCCTCGGGGGTGTCTTCCTGTTTCTGATGTTCTATTAATTCGTGGGTTTGGGTAAGTAAACTGTCCTTTTCTTCATCGCTTAATCCTGCTTTAAATGTCTTTAATTCTTCCCTGGTTTGGGCATCGATTTTTGCCTGTAAGCCTGGTTCTGGTTTTAATACCATCAATAAAGCAAATGGATTATTGATTAGATATTTGTTTACGGTGGTTTGGAGTAAATTAGTATCGAGTGCGGTTTTTACTTTAGCAAGAGGGGCATCGTATTCTAATCCAATGAAAGGATCATTGGCAAAAAACCAGGATTGGTAACATTGAAACAAGTCCATCAAGCCTTTTTGTGGTGTATTTCCTTCTTTCATATTAAACTCCATCCGATTTAAAATACCTTCTACCATTTCTTTGTCGAATCCTTCCTGCGATACCTTTTTTAAGGTATTAAATACTATTTCTTTAAACTTGTCTTTGTCTCCTGGATTAGCATTTTGAACCAATATCTGGAAAGTACCTTGTTTTGCATTGCTGAATGAAGCACTCACATCTTTTCCTAAACCGGCTTTATGTAAAGCCAGGCGAAGTGGAGCTGATTCGTGGTTAACAAGTGCATCTGCCAGTACATCCAAAGTCATTCCCAAAGCCTGATCTGAATTTGTATTTATAACAAAGCTCAGGCTTAAAAAAGTTTGGTCATTGGTTGGCGCTCCGTCCTGTATAGCGTATGTTCCTTCGGCTTCCTTCATTTTATCGAATGGTTTTTGAAGCGGAATCTCAACTTTCTCGTCCGATTTATTGTATTTTGACAGGTATTGGCTATCGATAAATTCTAATTCTTTATTAAGATCGGCATCCCCGTATAATAAAATGTAACTGTTACCAGGATGATAAAACTTCTTATGAAAATTAATAAAATCCTTATATGTAAGCTTGGGAATTGATGTTGGATACCCACCTGAAGAGACACCATACGTATTGTCAGGAAATAGTATTTTATTGATTTGATAATCAAGTTCGCGGCGGGGATTCGAGTACGCCCCTTTCATTTCGTTATAAACTACGCCTTTGTATACTAACTCAGCATCTTTGTTCTCCAGTTCATAATGCCATCCTTCCTGTTGCAGAATTTTTGGATCTTTGTAGATAAGCGGATTCAGAACAGCATCGAGGTATACATGCATCAGGTTAAAATAGTCCTTGTCGTTCATACTGGCTACCGGGAAGGTTGTAATGTCAGAACCGGTCATAGCATTTAAAAAGGTATTGAGTGACCCCTTCATTAAAACATCAAACGGGCTTTTAACAGGGAAATTTGTCGACCCGTTTAATACAGAGTGTTCCATGATGTGTGGTGCACCATAATCGTTTTCAGGCGCTGTTTTAAACGAAATGTCGAATAGTTTGTTCGGATCGTTGGCAGCTATTTTTAAAAGCCTGGCACCACTTTTATCGTGTTGAAAAAGATAACATTCTGCGTTTACTTCTTTTACAAATTTTTTCTTTACAAGGGTGAAGCCGTGATATGTTTCTCCGGTTTTAAATTGTTCTTCGGGTCCACAGGCTGTTAAAAAAGCCAATAATGCTACAAACATAATATTTGAGGTTCTTTTCATAATGGTTATTTTAATTGAATGATTATTTAAAATTGTGTTTTAATTAATAGTTATGAAAAGTACAAAATCTTAATGTAAATAAATCCCTATTAATTCAAATTCTCAGCTCTACAGTATTGAGTGTATAATGGTTGTTTTTTACTTCAACGTTTTAATCACCTTCTGATTTATATCTTTTAAACGTTTTTCATCCGGCTTAACCACTTCACGGTCATAGGTCATCAGGCCGTTTACTTCACCTTCCACATCGGTGGTTTGGGTATAAACGGCAGCTGAAAATCCAGCTTTAATCATGGTGATCAGCATATTGGCATATTTTTCATATTCATCGGTTACTTCTTTTGAATTTTTAAATTGCACATAGCCCCAATTCCGGTCAGGTTGCCACAAATGTCCTTTCAGAGGCAGGCCAATACCGCCGTATTCGCCCAGTACATTGGCCCGGGAACCATCGTAAAGTTTAATTTCGGGATTCGGATAATTGTGAATATCCATAATATCGCCGGTAGCAAAATGATTACCGCCACTGGCCGGGTTTAACAGGCGTGAAGGATCATATTGTTTGGTCCATTCCGCAATTTCAATGGTTTTAAACTGGCCCCAGGCTTCATTGAATGGCACCCAAACCACAATGCACGGGTTCGGACTTAATTCATCAATGATTTCTTTCCACTCTTTACGGTAGTTTTTTTCTGATTCAGGTGAACGTACCAATTCGGTTCCCTTGAAAAAGTTGAAATTCTGCCAGTTTTGAAATGCATCTCCGCTTGGCATATCCTGCCATACCAGCATTCCGATTTTATCGCAGTAGGTATACCAGCGTGCTGGTTCTACCTTTACATGTTTACGGATCATATTAAAACCTAAATCTTTGGTTTTTTGAATATCGAATTTTAAGGCTTCATCAGTGGGAGCGGTGTAGAGCCCGTCGGGCCACCAGCCCTGGTCGAGCGGGCCAAATTCAAAATAATCCTTATTATTTAACTGTAAACGAATTGCCCCGGCAGCATCACGTTGGGTAGATATTTTGCGCATAGCTGCATAACTGGTTACATGGTCAACCAATTTTCCCTGGTCGTATAAATTTACTTCCATATTATATAAAAAAGGATCGTCAGGCGACCAAAGCCGGGCATCAGGTAAACTTAATTCCAGCGATTGTTCGTTGGCAGCTTTTCCACTGGTAATTATATTTTCGCCTTGTTTAATAATGGCTTCAACGATATTTGAAGCCTCACAATTATCCGTTTTAACGATTAATTTAAGTACCCCTTTATCGATATCAGGAATGCTTTTTACCTGGGTTATATGTTTTTTATTGACTGGTTCGAGCCAGACGGTTTGCCAAATACCCGATACCGATGTGTACCAGATTCCTTCAGGCCTGCTAACCTGTTTTCCTCTGGGTTGAAAACCTGTATCGGTTCCGTCCCAGACTTTAATCACAAGTTTTTGTTCACCGGCCTGCAAATATGGGGTAATATTGAATTCAAATGCAGTGTAACCGCCGGAATGACTGCCAATCTTTATATCATTTATAAAAACCTCGCATTTCCAGTCTATCGCTCCAAAATGCAATAGTATGTTTTTGTTTTCCCAGTTTTCTGGAAGTGTAAAGGTCTGTTTATACCACAATTCGTTTTCCTTGCCAAGTGGTTTCATTACTCCTGAAAGACTCGATTCAATGGCAAAAGGGACCAGGATTTTCCCGTCAAACTTCTGGGGTTCATTTTGACCCACTGGTTTTATGGCATAATCCCAAAGTCCATTCAGGTTTTTCCAGTCGGTTCGTTCCATAATAGGACGCGGATACTCTGGCAGCACATTTTTAACGTCAATTTTTTCTGCCCAGCGGGTTTTAATTTTATTGCCTTGGGGAGCCCATTGGGCAAGTAGTTGGCTTGATACAACCGCAGAAAGTAATAAGGTGGTTAATTTAATTTTCATTTATCCAGAATTTCGATCATAGTTGATTTTGAAAAGTCATTAGTTTTAAACCGTACAAGGTACAATCCTTTTTTAAGCTTCATTTCAGTGAAATCTATTTGAACCTGATGCGATCCAGGATTTTGGTTGACAAAATTTTTAGTCCCGGCCAGCTGGCCTAACACTGAATAGAATTCAATATTGACATTTGAAATATCCTTTAATTGATAGGGATCATTTCCCTGCATTCCTCGTACAAAATTTGTGGCTAGTATGGAAGTGAGAAAAGGATCTTCTCCATAAGTTTCCTCAGACCGCCCCCATCTGGGGTCACGGGCCATATTGATAGTTGGACTCCAATAGGTTAATCCTTTATTTTCAGTGTTGTTTTTTACCCTGGCTTCGTCAGAAATTGCAGTGGCTACCTGAAATATTAGCTCAGGGTTCCAAGTTGACGACAACCCAATGACCTGTGGAAATGATGTGGCCAGTCCCGACCTTGCCACACCATGCAATGCTTCGCTCCAGTAGTTGTATGAAGAAACGCCTAATCGCGATATTGCCGGTGAATTATTACCCAATTGAGCTATTTTTTCCGTCAGCGTCATTTGTGAAATTAAATCTTTCACCCTAACATCGAAGGGTTGCGATGTATCTTTGTATAATTCCTGGGCCTGGGGCTTAACTAAAATAAAAGTAAAAGCCAGTAGCAAAATATAAACTGGTTTTAGTAGCATATTTTTATTTCGGTTTAGTTTCATATGGAAATAAGTTTTGCAATTATCAATTCAGTGTTTGATGAATCTTTTTCATCACATATCATTAATTTGTTATAAAGATATAAATATACATTTTTATCTATTTGTCCACCCAAATTAACTATCAGTACACTAGGTTAAGAATCGTTAAAACTAATTTTGATTTTGAATTCAAAAACAACTATTGCTATGAAAAACATTAATTTCTTAAAAACAATAAGGTATATAAAAATAAAAAGGGTACAAAATATCATCAATAGCAGATAATGAATTAATCAAATTTAACTTAAATGAACTCAATCAAATTAAATTTTATGAAAACAACTAAACTGATGAGTTGCGCTTTGTGCGCAGTATTTTTGGTAGCAGTTGGTTTAATTGGGTGTGAGCAATTGGATATTTATTCAATTGATGCGCCCTCTGACCTTCATAGCAGAATAGACTCAATTGCAGCTGCGAATGCAAGCAAAAATACAGGTGACACTACTTACCTTACCATCGCAACAGCGATAGTAGGAGCTGAAGATAACAGTTCTGCCTGGTGGACTGTTTGGTCTGATTATTTCACTATTCCTACAAACAAGCTTTTGCATTTGGAGTTTGTTAATCACGGTTCCGGCGTTAATAACTGGAACAACTGGAATCTTGACATTGCCAATGTAGCAAACCGTGATGCAGCTGACTATGCAGAATACTTTGTTCTCCGTTCAGATGCCTATGGCTGGGGTAATGCTGATTTTGACTTAAACATGATCTCACAAAATTATCCCGACACTGATGGAGATGGCGATATTTGGAACGATTTCCGTACCACCATGCAGGGTGCTTATGTTACTCTGGATATTGATCACTCCGTTACCGGTAATGTATTTGTTACAGCCACTGCCGTTGGTACAGATGGTACAGAGTTAGTAGAAACCTATCAACAACCGGTTTCTGCAACTGATGATATAGTGGCTTTCTTAATTTGTGATGCCAGCCATTTTGAGATGAAAAAAGCATACCTTATACCTTCAAAAGTTACCGTGGTAGAGGATGTTAATCCAGTTTCAATCTCAATTGCAGGAACTCCTCCTATTGTTGAAATAGGCAATGAAAACTTTTGGGGTGATGCCATAGCTACAGTTACTTTTTCTGACGGATCTTCTGCCCAGGTTGATTCTTCAGATTTATCATTCACTGTTATTCCTGATATGACTACACTAGGACAAAAGACAGTTACGGTAGCTTATAGCAAAACCAAGCAGGGCAATTACTGTCAGGCAGTATCAACTTTTTATACGTTGGAGGTAACTAACCTGGTTTCAAGTTTAGAGGTTACAACTTTGCCAACAATAACCACCTATTATTACTTCAGCAGCGACTCTATTATATTCAACACAGC
This sequence comes from Bacteroidales bacterium, assembly GCA_046704385.1. Classification (GTDB taxonomy): domain Bacteria; phylum Bacteroidota; class Bacteroidia; order Bacteroidales; family SZUA-534; genus GH45. The sequence goes on from JBJKSB010000077.1 coordinate 8,990, forward strand.
GGGAATTGAAGTAACTGCCACGTATTCAGATGGTACAACCGGTATCTTGGCCAATGAAAATCTTAAATTTAGTAAGATTCCGGCTGTAGAAGGTTCTCAGAGTGCCGTTATTTCATATATTGGTGCAACAACCACAGTAACTACAACCTGCCCGCTAACTCTTGTTAAGGGTATAAGTCAGGTAGGTGCTAATGATTTTTCGACAGCCTGGTGGACTGAATTTTCTGAAGACTATGCAGTGGCTTCAGGTGATAGTATGACATTTACAATGTACTGCTACTCCGACAATCTTGAAAACTGGCACAGTCCGTGTACAATTCTTCGCAAAGCTGATTTGACTGAATACGGTGTAGTCCGCCAGGACAATTTTGGATGGGGCGATGGCTATGGCACAGCCATCCTTACAAATGACTGGAATTGGGATACATTCAAACCAAACATAAGTGGCTCTAAGGTAGTCATCACAGTTAAAAATAATGGTGACAATACTGCTGATGTAAATTACAATGTTACTTACGCCAACGGCGAAACCCATTTCCAAAAGTATGCCGGTGTTACCGTAGACAGTTCTGATTTGAATTGTGCACTTGTAACAGAGGAGTCTTATCTCGTAATTGTTGAATAATCACTATGATAAAAAATATTTAAACTATGAAATATTTATATTTAATTCTGTTTGGACTGCTGGCGCTCGTACCGTCAACATACGCAGAAGGCAATGGCAATACCGACCAGATGTCAATGACTCAAACAGCCAACATAACAGTAAAAGGTAAAATCGTTGACGAAAAAGGGGAACCCCTTCCGGGTGCAACAGTGATGCAAAAAGGCACAACCATTGGAACCATTACCGATGCTGATGGTAACTTCTCACTATCTGTTTCTTCAGATGCTACATTGGTAGTATCATTTATTGGATTCAAAAATACTGAAGTTGCCGTTGAGGGAAAAACTGACCTTGGCAACATCACATTGGTTTCTGATATAAAAACACTCGACCAGGTAGTAGTTGTAGGTTATGGCACACAACGAAAAGTTGACCTTACAGGTTCAGTCGCCGTTGTCAATACCGAAGAGATGAAGAAAGTATCACATTCAAACATCTCAACAATGCTCGAAGGAAAAGTATCCGGTGTTCAAATTACATCTGATGGACAACCTGGAGCTGACCCTACTGTACGTATTCGTGGTATCGGTTCGTTCGGTAGTACTGCACCTCTTTACGTTATTGATGGAGTACCGATGGGAACAACCATACGCGACTTCTCACCAAACGATATTGAAACCCTTCAGGTACTTAAGGATGCTTCTGCTGCTGCAATCTATGGTTCGCGTGCCGCCAACGGCGTAGTGATCATTACCACCAAACAAGGTAAAAAGAACGAACCTATGAAAATAGACTACAGCGGTTACTATGGTGTTGACCAGGTACAGAAAGGTGTGTACGATGTTATGGATGCTGAACAATATGGTAAATATGTTACTATGGCATATACTAACAGTGGCATGGATGTTCCTTCCGGATATGATCCTACAAGCTCAAATTATATTGATCCTGCCAAGGTGAACACAAATTGGTTCGATGAGGCATTCAAAACAGGTATTCGTCAGAATCACAATATCAACTTGTCGGGAGGGGGCGCTAACAATACCTATAACATAGGACTCGACTATTATAACCAGAGAGGAACCATGGTAGGTGCCGGACCTAACTTTGACCGTTACACTGCCCGTGTAAATAATACCATGGACGTTAAGTTTATCAAATTCAAAACCAACATAGTGTATAGCCACAGCAATCAGGACAATATGGCTCTCAGTAATGCCAACGAGTACGTACAAGGTCTATATGGTGCACAATACCCTGTAATGGCTTCGGCTCTGCTTTTACCTCCAACAATCAAGGCTTACGATAAATCTACCTGGGTTCTCGACGATAAACTTTCAGCTGCGTCAGATTACACCTACGACTCATACGGTTTTGGTACTTACTATGACGACATTCATGGAGACTTGCGTGTAACGAACGTTCTGCTAGAAAATAGTTTGCTAAAGAGGAATACAAATGTTGACCGCGTTGTTTCTTCAGGTTCTGCAAATGTTGACCTTATAGACATGGTTGGTCAGAAAAGCAGCAATCACAAGTTAAATTATAACCTTAACTTATCGTACAGTAAGACCTTTGCAAAGGATTTTACATTTGTGCCTGCATTTATACAGAGTACGACAAACTATTTGTCAAAGAGTAATGAGACTCTGACTGAAGGCTATCGTAACTATAGCGACGCACTTGTAGAAAACACGATAAACTATGATGGTAAATTTGGACTCAATCACATTAATGCGGTTGTTGGCCAAACATTTGAGCACGAACTCTTCCATACACTTACGGGCAAAGGTGTAAATATGCCTGAACCCTATTATTTGCAGGTAAATAATGCTGCGGAAACATCATCAACAAGCAATGAAACCGAGCATGTACTGGCATCTTATATTGGTCGTATCAATTACAATTTCGATGAGAAATACCTTATATCGGCAACAGCACGTCGTGATGGTTCAAGCCGTCTTTCTTCAGCGGATCGATGGGGTTGGTTTCCATCTGTATCCGCTGGTTGGCGTATCGATCGTGAAAACTTCTTCCCTGTAGATGAATCAACTATTAATCTGCTCAAGATTCGCGGTAGTTATGGTGAATTGGGTAATGAAAACATAGGCGAATACCAGTACATGGATATTATGTCGAGAGGTAACTATACTTATAGCTTTGGAAATAATAAGGTTACCGGCTCGGCAATATCAAACTATGTAAATACAGCTATCAGATGGGAAAAGAAGAAAACCAAGGATTTTGGTCTTGATCTCGGTATGTTCAGTAATCAATTGGAATTTACTTTTGACTGGTATAAGTCGATATCAGAAGACCTTCTTTATAGTGTAGCAGTTCCAACCAATGCAGGTGCTACTAATGCAACAGTAACGATGAATGCAGCAACCATGGAAAACTCCGGTCTTGAGTTTTTGCTTGCCTATCATAATCATCAACACCCGGTTAAGTTTGACATTTCAACGAACTTTTCAACCCTTAACAACAAGGTAACTAAACTGGGTGTTTCCGGCGAACCTCGTACCGATGGCTATTGCCGTACAGAAGTAGGCCGTGAAGTTGGTGAATTTTATGGTTATGTTTCCGAAGGTATCTATCAGTCGCAGGAAGAAATAGATAACCGTACCAACACAAAAGGCGACTATGTTACACAAAATGGAGCACAACCGGGTGATGTTATTTACGCTGACCTCAATAACGACGGCGAAATTACCAACGAAGACCAGACATTCCTGGGTAGTGGCTTACCAAAAGTTAATTACGGTCTGAATGCACGTGTTGAATGGAAAAGTTTTGATCTGAGTATATCTACATTTGGAGCAGCAGGTTTCAAAGCAGTTGATTTTGTTGACCTCACATTGCACAGCTCATACGGAGCACTCAACAAAAGCGTTGATCTGTTAAATGCCTGGACACCGGAAAATACAAATACCGATGTGCCTCGTATTGCATATAAATCGTCTGGTTCTATCACCAATGATATGTTCAGCCAGCGTTTCATTCAAGATGCATCCTATCTGAAAATTGCCAACATCGAATTAGGTTATAACTTACCTGACAAATTTTTTGATGGCTATGTTAAAGGCCTGCGTTTATATGTATCGGCTCAAAATTTAGCTACATTATCTAAATACAAGGGTTATAACGTAGACTTTGCCGGAGGTACATTTACTCCTGGTTACAACTATTGTTCGTATCCAACACCGCGAACCGTAATGTTTGGAGCACACTTCTCATTCTAAAAAATATAATTTAAAATAGAATATCAATATGAAAAGTTTAAATATAATATTAGTAATGTTGGCGTTTATTGGAGGTATGACAGCCTGCAATGACAAGCTTGAAGTTCAAAACCCGAACAATCAGACAACATACGATTTTGGCAATACTGAGTCGGATCTACAGGAGGCTATCATTGCATGCTACAATCGTATACGACTCGAAGGTACATTTGCCCGTGTTGGCTATACTATGGATGCTGTACGTGGTGATGAAGTTTGGAACTCATCTCAGCAGTGGTATTTGGAGTACGATAACCTCAATTCCCCGGGAACAATCGGAATAGGGGACGAGTGGATTTGGCGCGACAATTATCATGTAGTAAACCGCACAAACTTTGTTTTGTCGAAAGTTGATGGTGTTGATATGTCTGAAGATTCTTATAATCAGATAAAAGGACAGGCTCTTTTCCTCAGATCATTAGCATACTATGAATTGACTACTTATTACCAGACAGTTCCATTGATTATTGACTATGCTTCTTATTCTGACATTAACACTATGTATGCATCCAACAATACTCAGGATGAAGTGTTTGACCAAATGGAGACTGATCTCACAACAGCCATGCAAATATTACCTTCGCGCGATAAAGGTGGAGAATGGGCTCAGGGTCGCGCTACAAGCGGAGCTGCTGCCGGATATCTGGCTCGTGTACTCATGTTTCGTCATAAATATGCTGAGGCTTATACTGTATTGAAAGATATTATAGCCGGCAAGTATGGACATTATCAGCTTACTGCCGATTTTGGTGACAACTTCAGAGAAGGTTCAGCCTACGAAAATAATTCTGAAAGCCTGTTCGAAGTTCAATTTATGGACTATGGTACAGGTGGTACCGATGAAGAGTGGACTCCGGTAAACATAAGTTCGCAGGCAACTCAGGGGCATGCTGTCGAAAGCAACTATGCTTCTCAGGAGATGGGTAGCTGGGGCGATCTGGCTGGTTCACCATGGTTGTATAATCTTTTCAAAAAAGAGAACTGTACAGATGGCCGTCTCGATCCTCGTTTATACTGGACATTGGTTACCTACGAAAGTGAATATAGCAACTATACCGGCGTGAAAACTGCGGCATATCCTGATGGAGATCCTCGTTGCAATACTGTTTATCAACAAGACATCACTACAACTCCACTATCGAATACTTCCCAGGGGGGTATATCAATAGCTAAGTTCACCAATGCAAGAACCAATATCTATAGTTCAATTACCAACGGATTGCATTGTGGAATAAATCTGCGCCTTATGCGTTATAGCGATGTTTTACTGCGTGCAGCAGAATGCGAAAATGAAATAAATGGCCCAACACAAACGGCTATCGATTACATTAATATTGTTCGTGAACGTGTTGCTCTTAAGGATATTCAACTTTCCGACTTTCCGACTGCTGATGCTCTATTTGAACAAATAGCAAACGTTGAACGTCCAAAGGAATTCGGTTGCGAAAACGGACGTGGAATAGACATAATCCGTTGGGGATTTTTCTACGATGCTAATCGTCTGAATCAGTTGGTTGAACATGGTTATTATAAGCTCGATGGTAAAGCCTCAACAGATGAGCTTACAGCAGAAACCGCCAGCGCTTCATCGTTCCAGTACTACACCAAGGGGCATGAATATTTCCCTATTTTTCAATCTACTCTTAATGCCAACCCACACCTTGTTGGTAACTCGGCAAACAAGAATATAGATAATGGGCCCGCTTTCTTAGAAAAATGGACTGTTCACCCTATTGTAAAGTAAGAATCATTCATGTAAATTAGAGACTTCCTTATCGACATAATTGTTATATGTTGATAAGGAGGTTTTTTTATTAAACAAAATAGTTATGAGATTTAAGCATTTACTGATTTCATCCATCAGCATAATTGCTCTATCGTTTATCGGTTGCAAAGACGATAATGTTAAACCGGAAAATCCTATAAATGAGCCTGACACCGTCACAAATTTCACTATTCCGACATACGCTGACGACTATTCGTCAATTGCATCGTGGGCAAACCGAAACGAGTGGAATCTGGCCAACGTTCATGACCCATCAGTTGCCTGCTATAATGGATATTACTATATGTACGGCACCGATGCCTCCTATGGCAATGAGGCCGAAGGACACGGACATTTTCAGGGTAAACGTTCAACCGATTTGGTTAATTGGGAATGGGTTGGCGGACCTTTTTATGATGCACCCTCCTGGGTAGCCGACTCACTTAACGCTATTCGTTCGCGTATGGGTCTTGAAGCCATTGCCAAAGACAATATAAGATACGGCTTTTGGGCACCTGTAGTACGCCGGGTTAACATTGGTGGACAAGAAATTTTGCGTATGTATTACAGCGTAGTTATCGAGAACTATATTAAATCTGGTAAAGTCAACACCCCATCCAATTTTGATGGTAGCTGGACTGAACGCGCTTTTATAGGTATGTGCGAATCGACAGATCCCGCCGGGGCGGTATGGACCGACAAGGGTTTCGTTACAACTTCATCATCAGATAGGGGCACAGACTACAGCCGCTCAAGTTTGTCGGATTGGAATGCGTATTTCTACTACAATGCCATTGACCCGACTTATATAGTAACACCCGAGGGGAAACATTACCTGATACATGGCTCGTGGCATAGCGGCTTCGCACTTTTACAGCTCGACCCGACAACAGGTAAGCCCCTTAACACACTCGGTGAACCATACGCAAATAGTGCAAGTGAGCTTACGGTACGTTATGGAGTGAGAATTGGAACCCGTACAGCTTCATCGCGTTGGCAGGGAAGCGAAGCACCTGAAATAATATACAAAGATGGTTACTATTATTTGTTCATGGCCTACGATGCCCTCGACGTGCCATACAACACACGGGTAGTTCGAAGTGAAAACATAGAAGGCCCATACCTTGATATTACCGGGCGAAACTTTACCGATGGACGTGGAGATTGTTATCCTATCGTAACACACCCTTATAAATTTAATCTTAGTTATGGATGGGTTGGTATATCACATTGCTGTATCTTCCAAAAAGAAAATACCAACGAATGGTTCTACATGTCACAAGGGCGGTTGCCTGCCAATGTTGGTGGCAACGCTTTCTCAAATGCTATTATGATGGGGCATGTACGTCGTATTGTATGGTGTCCGGCCTCCCCAGGCGAACCCGACAATCTTTGGCCAATAGCATTACCTGAACGTTACGCCGCCGTGCCCGATTACGGTACTATAACCAAAGATTCACTTATAGGAAATTGGGAACACATAAACCTTAAATACAACTATGGCAAACAAGACGGTGCTTCTGCTCTAACCCTCAATGCCGATGGAACTATGTCAGGAGCACTAACCGGCAATTGGAGTTACAATGCAACTAAAAGGCAACTAACCTTGGGAGATGTTATTGTTTGCGTTGAACGAGAAGTAGATTGGGAAGCCAATCCACGCTGTGTAACATTTGTATATGCCGGAACTGAAAAAAATCTAAACGCAACTTATTGGGGGAAAAAGAAAAAATAATAAAAATAAAAAAGGGCATCAAATATTACTGATGCCCTTAACACAAAAAAGGTATGTAACAACTATTGTATTTTAAATACTTTTTCACCTACTCTTGATCCATCGCTGTATAGATCACTTTTAATATAGGCACCTTTAGGCAATCTGCTGTAATCCGAACCAACTTTTGCTCCGGTAATTGTGAAATATTCAACACCAACAAGTTTACTGTGAGTATTAACAAAGTTTTCAGTAATTCCAACCGATGTTTTTGCCTTCATAATAGCTTGAATTTGCTCAACAGTTAAAGCGCTTGTATAAATTGCTAAATCGTCGTATTTGAATGAAGTATCCGGATCATTCCAATCCCATGCCTGGTTGCCACCTAAGCATACATAGTTTAAGTCTGCACCATTGGTAAACAAACCTTTAGCATAGCTTCCGTCAGCGCCAGTAAAAGCCCATTGGTTTACAATTACACCATCTACGTAAACAATAGCTTCCTCAGGAGTTATTGTCATGGTATAGTAATGCCATTGTTCATCACCTAACCAGTCCATTGATTCAGTATTTACACCAGCCACATTTTCTTCGGCTTTAAAATCGGTCCAACCCGCATTATTAAGTTGACACCAACCTCTGGCCTCAAGAACAAACATGGGCCAGGTATTTCCTGTAGCCGTATCGGGTGCAGCACCATAGGCTGCAAATAAATTTGACCAATAGTTTCCTGTACCATCAGCAGCTATAGAACCTGAACCTAACTGAACCCACATGCCTATTGACATTGCATAAGTACTATCTTTAGTAGCAGTACTCATTAAAGTACCGGGTAATAATAAATAGTTTGCACGCCTTGTATCATTATTGTCATTGTTATTATGATAAACTTTTCCAAATGAAGCATTGGCATCAGTTTCAACAGCACCACTTCCCATTATTGTTTCGCCACTAAAGTCGCTTTCAAAATCAAGTAAATAAACGGGTGTTTGTGCCTTCACAGCAATCGTAGCAAGTAACACTAAAATAGATAAGTAGATTTTTTTCATAATTATATAAGTTTTAAGTTATACATGTTGTTTATTTTTTCAAAATTCAAATACAGGTCTTCCGTTCTCATCAAATTTTACCACCATAACCCTTGCATGCCGGTTTGGATCATATAAAGGATCACCAACAATTTCTTCATAATCCCTCGCATGATAGATGCATAATGCTGTCAAGCCATCTTCGGCAACCGTAAAAGAATTGTGTCCGGGTCCGTATATACCTTTTTCATAATTTGTCGCCAATACCGGGTATCGTGATTTTTTCCATGAATTTCTATCCAGTAAATCAGCATTTTCATCGGCTTCCATCATTCCTATGCAATAACATGCTCCTGTGGCACTTGCTGAAAATGTAATATAAATTTTGCCTTTGTTTTTAATTACTGCAGGCCCTTCGTTTACCCAGAAACCTATTCTTTCCCAATCGTAATCGGGTGTAGTAAGCATAAACTGAGGCGTTTTTAATTTAATGGGAGATTCCATTTCGGCCAGATACAGATTTGAAGCTGCAAACTGGCCGCCGGTTTTTTCCGCCCAGCAGTAATAGCGCTTACCCTGATTCTCAAAAATGGTGGCATCGAGTGAAAAATCGATGAATGTTTTGGGATCACCATCTGCAGCCTGCATTTGTCCCAATTCAACCCATTCATCTTTTAACGGTTCCTGACCTTGACATTCCAGAATATATGGTCTCAGTTTCCAGATATCATCAACCTCGCTACCCGCGAAGTAGATATACCATTTCCCATCCAGATAGTGAATTTCAGGAGCCCATATGTGCTGGCTCATTGGTCCCGATTCATGCTTAAACCACACATTATATGTTTCTGCATGTGTCAGCCCGCTAATTGTTTTTGATTTTCTAAGCTCTATGCAATCATAAGTGGGCACTGAACCGGTAAAATAATAATAACCATCAGTATGTTTGTAAATAAACGGATCGGCACGCTGCTCTACCAGGGGTTTATTTTTTTCTGAAGTTTCCATCTTCAATTATATATTAAGTTTAGCTTTTATACCCTCGTAATATTTATCTGTGATTTTGTAACGGAACATCAAACCGCCCATAAGCGCATGAAATAATCCGGGAATTACTGTTAACAGAAGCGCAAGACCCCATAGTGCCAAGCTACTTTGTACCTCCGCCTTAGGAACATAGTCAAAAATATCAAGCAAATAACCCAGGGCAAATCCAGCTAATCCTGCACCCGCCTTTTGAGCAAATGAAATACCTCCATATGCAAGGCCTGAAACCCGTTTCCCGGTTTCAGCATGTCCGTAATCTACGGCTTCAGGTATAGCCGACCAGAATATAGGTGCCTGTAAATCGACTATAAAAGAGAGTATAAAATAAAATGGGAAAGCCAGCATTTTATTTCCGGGCCTAACCGACAATAGCATTATCACACTTAATATCCCCACTGCAATCTGTGACCATTTGAAAAGTTTCACTTTACAATAGTATTTGGTAATATAATTCGAAGCGGGCATGGCCAGTATTGCCGCAATAACCCCCGTTGTTAAAAAAGCCGCCCCTGTTTTTTCATCACCTCCCAGGTAATATTTTGCGTAAAATAATGCAACAGAATTACGAAGTACGTAACCCACAGTTCCGACAAAGCAGACATAGAACAGAATCTTCCACTGGGTGTTTTTAAAAAGTAACCTAAGTTGCTCGATAAAAGGTTTTTTATCTATTATATGCTCTATGCGTTCTTTTGTAGTAAAGAAGCAGAATAAGAAAAGTAAAATACTAAGAAACGCAAATATTCCCATGGCAAGCTGGTATCCTCTTGCCGGATCATTTTGCCCCAATGTTTTTGATAAAACTGGAACCAAAGCACCTACAGCAAGACCTGCAACTTTTGCCAGGAAAAGCCGGTACCCGTTTGCCGATAAACTGTCCTGTGAATCGTTGGTAAGCACACTGATAAAGGAAATATAAGGAATTGTCACGGAGGTAAACACAAGGGTCATAAAAATGTAAGTGCTATAGGCATAAATAAGCTTACCGGCATACTCGAAATCCGGAGTTGTGAAGGTCAGGAAAACCGAGATACCAAAAGGCAACGCTAAAAACAGGAAATAAGGTCTGAATCGGCCCCATCTTTTTGATTTATACTTATCGGTTATAAGTCCCATAAGCGGATCAGTTATCGCATCAATAAGCCTCACCAGCAGAAATAAGATACCCATGTCTCTGGGTTTGAGACCAAATATTTCTACATAATAAAAACTTATAATCAGGACCATTGAGGAAAAAACAACGTTTACGGCAGCATCTCCTGAACCATATCCTATTTTTTCGAGTACACTTAACTTTTGATTTTGAGGTTTCATAAATTCTGAAAATATGTATAAAACATTTAAAATTGTGGGGTAGTCTCCTGCCTGTCTTTCCAGGCATTTAATACTTGTTAAAAACTATTTTTTATAATATTCTTTAATATAAGGCCATCCTTCCTGATCCCAGTCTAAAAGATGTACCAATAGTTTTGGTTTCCCTCTGTCATGAGCATCATAACCATGACTAAACATATAATACTGACCATCGAAGTTGTAAACAGAGTTATGGCCAATAGCATAAAAATCATCATTCCCTTCAATAAATAAAGTTCCTCCACCTTTTAGCATGGGTACACCGTCTTTATCCACATAAGGTCCCGTTACGCAATCAGAACGTCCCACCCGCACATTATAAGTACTCCTGGACCCCCGACAACATAGATCGAATGAAACAAATAAATAATAATAGTCACCTTTTTTTATGATAAACGGACCTTCAATAGCTCCATTGCCTGCATCGGAATCCTTTAGCCCAAAATTACGCTCACGGGCTGCAATGGTATACCATTCCTGGGGTTGTGCAATTGAGAAAAGATCTGCATTTAATTTAACCAACTTAATACCACCCCAAAAGGAACCAAAAGCTAACCAGGGCTCATTATTTTCATCGAGAATAAGGTTGGGATCAATTGCATTCCAGTTATCACGACCGGGGTGAGACTCAATTACTATTCCATGATCTTCCCACTTATAATCTTTATTTTTTTTATCAAGTGTAATGTTCGTGGCAACACCAATGCACGAAAGGTTACTTCCAAAAGAAGAAATGGAATAATACAAATAATATTTTCCATTATGGAATGAGATATCCGGAGCCCAAATATGGCCGTCAAACCTGGGTACTTCTTCTTTAAACCATTTTGGCATTGGATCAAAAAGAGGAGTATCAGATTTTGTCCAGTTTATCTTATCGTTTGAAACTGCAGATTCAATACCTGGTCCGGTACCAAAAATATAATATTTGCCTTCGGCTTCAATGGCCACAGGGTCGTGTATAATAATCTGTTTGCTTTGAGCTTTGCAGCTTGAAATAGAAGCCAGAAGCAGTACAATAAAACTCAATTTTAACTTCACCATATTTTTAATATTTAATAGTTTTGCTCACAGCATCTACTTAAAGTAAATAAGCCATGTTATTTCAGGTTAATTTTCTCTTTTTTACTTCATCATTTTTTGTTCATTAATAATTTTTATAGATGTCCAGTCCAAAATTACAATGCTAATTAAATAGCGAAGTGGACTTTTGTTCCAACCATGAGGATTATTCATTAAACGTGATTATATATTAAAATAAGATTGCTTATTTTTAGGAGTCATTCACAAGCTTCAAAAAGAAAAGTTATGCGCAAAATTTTTGCTGTTATAATCATGGTGGTTCTTAAAACCGGTAGTTTCCAACTTTTTGGACAAATTCAAAATTCTCTGAACTACCGTTTTCAATATCTAATGATTGAAGACGGATTACCCCAAAATACCATAACATGCATAACTAAAGATAATTATGGATTTATGTGGTTTGGTACCAATAGTGGAATTTGTCGGTACGATTCCTATAATTTTGAAACTTTTGAGGCTGATGAATCAACTGAGAATGCGCTTCCTGATAATTTAATCCGATCAGTGGCCAGTGGAAATAACAACCTGGTTTGGATAGGTTCATCTAAGGGTCTTAGCTATTTTGATCATGAATCGAAGCAAATTTCACAATTTACAGATACTAATGAATTTGGAGAAAGGATATTACGGGTAAATTCAATTGTGGTTCGTAGCAGGGAAATTTGGGTGGGAACTGAAAACCAGGGAATTTTCCTGCTTAAACCTGGCAACGGAAAATACAAAATTGTGCTACACTTATGTGAGAGAAACCGTAACCTCACTGAGAATCAAATAAATGTTATTTATAAAACCAGGGATGATAAAATTTATGCCGGAAGCCCAACCGGATATTATATTTTTAATACCGAAGCTAAATCATTTTTTGCACCCGGACAGGGGCAAAACCTTCCTCCGCAAACAAATGTGAATGATATATTTCAGGACAGAGGCGGGAATTTTTATTTTTCAACCTCCAATGGTTTATTTATGCTGTCGGATTCTACGCATAATCTGATCTATTTTGCTCCTGATATAACCGGATCAAACACATTACACCACGCTACCGTAAATATGGTCAGGCAGGATATTTCAGGTCAGATTCTGATAGCTACCCTGGGCGGGATGCAGGTATTAGATCCTGAAAAAGGGACATTTTATTCTTTTCCTGAGGAAGGGCCAACAAATTTTACGATCAATAACCAGTTTATTAATACTATTTTTTGTGACCAGGATGGAAATGTATGGGTAGGTACAGAGAAAGGTGGAATAAATAAATTCAATGTATACCAGAATCCTTTTGGATTTATTACCCATAATCCAAATAATCCAAATGGTTTGAATGCAAATACAATAAATTCGGTTTATAAAGAAAACAACTTGCTGTGGATTGGAACCGCCGGTGGTGGATTAAATCTTTATAATACAGCCTCTGATAAATTTTATCATTTTACCCTTCAGGCAAATAATCAGCAGTCGATGAGTAGCGATTACGTTACTTCAATTACACGTGGCAATGATGGAATTTTATATGCAGGTACTTGGGGGGGAGGACTTAATGCGCTACAAACCAAGGGAACCCATGTAACTATCCATCGGATTACGAGTTCAGATCCAGGTTACACGAACAACCTGGTTGATGGATTTGTATCTTCCATTATAAATAATCCTCAGGGATATTTGTTAATTGGGACACAGGGAGGATTATCCATGCTCGACTATCGTACCCATAAATTTACTACGTTGATAGCTCCTGTGGATTTTACGCCTCAGCTCTCTGAAATTGGATGTATGTTGTTGGATAAAAAGGGATATTACTGGCTGGGTACACGAAATGGATTATTTCGTTTTCCTCAAAGTTCGCTACGCGAAACAAGAGACAACGAATTTATAATCAGCCAGCTTGAATTTTATAAGCATGAAACTCAGAGATCGGCTTCACTACCCGGAGACTATGTTATTTCGCTTATGGAAGATTCGGAAGGCAATATCTGGGTGGGTACTTATGGTAATGGATTGGCTAAATCAAAATTCAATAAGGATGGAGCATTGGCATTTGAAACCTTTTCGGTAACTCAGGGATTATCGAACAATGTAGTTTATGGCATACAGGAAGACGATCACAAACGCATCTGGATCAGTACCGATTATGGTTTATCTATGTTAAACACATCAGATAATGCCATTCGGAATTTTTATAAGCAGGATGGTTTGTTAAATAACCAGTTTTACTGGTCGGCATCGTACAAAAGTTCTGATGGAACACTGTATTTTGGAGGTGTTGAGGGACTTAATTATTTCAATCCTGAGGATTTTCATGAGTATAAATATTTTCCGGTACCTAAAATTACCAAATTTCGGATCTATAACCAGGAAGTGAATCCGGGTGAGAAGTTTCATAATAATATAGTTATCAACAAGCCTGTTTATGATGTTGATACTATATTTCTTACCTATAAGGATAACAACATTTCATTCGATTTTTCATCATTTGATTATTACCTGCCTGCAAAATCTAAATATGCGTATATGATGACCGGGGTAGAAAAAGATTGGATTACAGTTCCGGCACAGCGTCGCTTTGCCAGTTATAATAACCTGGAGGGTGGAACTTATACTTTTTTGTTGAAAGCTTCAAATTGTGATGGTATCTGGAATGAAAATCCTACCAAAATAACCATTGTGGTTACTCCGCCTTTTTGGAAAACTACCTGGTTCACAATCGGTCTTTTTTTAGTTGTTGCCTTGCTTTCCTATCTGTTTATTATGTACCAGATGCGACGGATTATAGCTCAAAAGAAATTGTTGGAAGAAAAAGTTCAGCGCCGGACTCAGAAAATTGAGGACCAGAAGATAATGCTTGAAAAACAAGCGGAAGAGCTAACCGAGAATAACAATCAATTGGAATATCGACAAAAGCAAATTGAACAACAAAAAGAAGAACTGGAAACAAAAAACAATGAGATTTCAAAGCAGAGAGATGAATTAATTTTATTGAACGAAAAAGTAAATGAAATCAATCAATTACAATTGAGGTTTTTTACCAATATTTCTCATGAATTTCAAACCCCGTTAACCTTGATTATATCGCCAATTGAGCGTTTGATTAAACAAATTAAATCCGATGATGAAACACTCCATTTACTTTCCATAATAAATAGAAATGCGCATCGGTTATTAATGCTTATTCGTCAATTACTTGAGATTAGGAAAATTGAAACTGGTAATCAAAATTTACAGGTGGAACTTACTGAACTTCAGCCATTTTTATACGATGTTTATAATTCGTTTGAAGAGCTGGCTCAAAAAAACCAGATTGATTATACCTGCGATTTCCAGGTAAATCAGTCGGCCTGGATTGATAAAGAAAAGCTGGAAAATGTTCTTTATAATTTATTATCGAATGCTTTTAAATTTACGCCGATTGGTCACGCCATTGCGCTGAATGCTATATCAGAAAAAAATGAAAACAGAGATGAACTTCGGATTTCTGTAACAGATACAGGAGAAGGTGTGGCAAAGCAACAGATTGGTAAACTCTTCGACCGGTTTTTGCAGGTTACCGACTCAAAAAAACAAAAAAGAGCTGGAACCGGTATTGGGCTTTCACTGGTAAAGAGCCTGGTTGAAATTATGTATGGTACTATTACGGTTGATAGTGAGCCAGGTCAGGGTAGTTCATTTAAGGTTAGTATCCCTGTTAGCCGTAATGCATTTGCCGATTATGAAATTGATACTACCGGACAGGTTTTTGAGTCGAGTATTAAAAATAAGGTGGCCATTTTATTTGATCAGATTCACGAACCTGCACCCCTTACCTATGAAAGCCAGGAGGATTCAATTGAAAAAATTCTTGTAATAGAAGATAACATCGAAATGCGTTCATTTATTTGTTCCAACCTGGCCGTTTACTATAAAGTATTTGAGGCCGATAATGGGTTGGTTGGATATGAATTGGCGAAAAAAGAATCTCCGGCAGTTATTATAAGTGATATTATGATGCCGGAAATGGATGGGTTGACACTTTGCAAGAAAATAAAGAATAATCTGTATACAAGTCATATACCGGTAATTTTGCTAACAGCCAAAATCGATACCCAGGATCAGGTTGAGGGCCTTGAAGTTGGTGCCGATGATTATATTACAAAACCTTTTAACAGCGAAATTCTTCATGCAAAAATAAAATCGATAATCGATAACCGAAATAAATTGAGGGCCAAGTTCGGGCAACTGGAAGAGATTAAACCCGATGAGCTTAATATCTCAGCTCTCGATAATAAATTCTATACAAAAGTAAATGAGATAGTCGAAAAATTTTATACCGATCCTTCGTTTGATGTCGATCAGTTTGCCTCTGAAATGTACGTAAGCCGGAGTCAGTTATATAGTAAAATGAAAGCAATAACCAATTTGTCGGCCAACGAATATATCAATACGTACCGATTGAAAAAGAGTATTGAAATGCTTTCGCAGGGAGAATTACAGATAAGCGAAGTGGCTTATGCTGTGGGTTTTAACGATCCCAAATATTTCAGCCGTATTTTTAAGAAATATTACAAACAATCGCCTTCTGACTTAATAAAAAGGCGATAGCTAGAGCTCCGGCTGGTATTAGAATCCTCCTAAAATAGTGCAGTGGTAATTGAAAATATTTTATAAGGAATTGTTACTGAATTATTAGGAATTGTTACCACACGATTAACTTTTTAGTGCTATTCTTTTTAATTTTATCTTAGCAATATTAAAAAAGTTGCTTATAATATTTTGATAATTTAGATAGAGAATGGGTTAGTTTTTATTCTTATACAACAGCCATTTACTCAGAATATAAAAATTTTAAGAAACAGAATTATTGAATATATCCGGAATTAAAATAAAGAAACTATGAACAAATTGATTTTTATTATTCTTATTACAGGTTGGGTTGCCTTTCCTGGGTTGTCGGCAGTTGCTCAAAACAAGCTTTACCAAAACGAATTTCCGTTAGGAGATGTTACTTTACTGGATGGCCCGTTTAAACATGCCCGTGATCTGAATATTGAAGTTCTGTTAAAATATGATGTAGACCGGCTGTTGGCTCCATACCGGAAAGAAGCCGGTTTGACTCCAAGGGCAGAAAGTTATCCAAACTGGATTGGGCTTGACGGACATATTGGAGGCCATTACCTTTCGGCTATGTCTATTAATTATGCGGCAACCGGCAACGCTGAGTGTAAAAAACGCATGGATTATATGATTAGCGAATTGAAAACCTGCCAGGATTCCAATGCCATAAATAATTCGGATTGGGGAGTTGGATATGTCGGCGGTGTCCCCAACAGCGCAAAAATATGGTCCACATTCAAAAATGGCGACTTCAAAGCTTATTTTTCTTCCTGGGTACCCTTTTATAATGTACATAAAATGTATGCCGGCTTGCGCGATGCCTGGTTGTATGCCGGTAACGAAGAGGCCCGTGATATGTTTTTGAAATTTTGTGATTGGGGTATCGATATTACATCAGCCCTTACTGATGAACAAATGCAGCAGGTTCTTAATACCGAACACGGAGGTATGGATGAAATGTTTGCTGATGCTTATCAAATGACCGGCGATAAAAAGTATCTGACAACTGCCAAACGATACTCACACCGGGCAATGCTCGATCCATTATCGGAAGGTATCGATAATCTTGACAATAAACATGCAAATACCCAAATCCCGAAATTTGTAGGTTTTGAACGTATTGCTGAACTAAGCAACGATAAAAAATATGCCAATGCCGCCAGCTTTTTCTGGGAAACTGTTACTGAAAACCGGTCGCTGGCATTTGGAGGAAACAGCCGCAGGGAGCATTTTCCCAGTAAGGAGTCGTGCATCGATTATGTGAATGTAAATGATGGACCAGAGTCCTGCAATTCCTATAACATGTTAAAATTGACAGAGGATTTATTCAGGGTACATCCATCGGCTGATTATGCCGATTATTACGAGCGCACCATGTTTAATCACATACTTTCAACACAGAATCCAGTGCATGGTGGATATGTGTACTTTACCCCGGCACGTCCGCGTCATTACAGGGTTTATTCGGCCCCGAACGAGGCCATGTGGTGTTGCGTGGGAACCGGAATGGAAAATCATGGCAAATACAACGAGTTTATTTACACACATTCCGCTGATACTCTGTACCTGAATCTTTTTGTAGCCAGCGAACTTAATTGGAAAGAGAAAGGAGTCAAGATAAAACAGGAAACCCAATTTCCCGATGAAGAGCAGACCAAACTTATCATTGAGGATGGATCATCAAAGTTTGATTTAAAAGTTCGTTATCCGGGATGGGTGGCAAAGGGTGCACTGAAAATTCTGGTTAATGGTAAGGAAATTTCCTTTTCGCAGCAGCCATCATCTTACGTAAGTATCGACAGGAATTGGCAAAAAGGCGAT
Organism: Bacteroidales bacterium; assembly: GCA_046704385.1. GTDB lineage: Bacteria > Bacteroidota > Bacteroidia > Bacteroidales > SZUA-534 > GH45. Next base: position 27,270 of record JBJKSB010000077.1, read on the forward strand.
GTGGTTCAGATTAAGCTGCCTATGCGAAATACCATTGAACATATGCCAAATGTTCCCGAATACATCACATTTATGCACGGGCCCATTTTATTGGGTGCAAAAACCGGTACTGAGGATTTACGTGGCCTGATTGCAGATGATGGTCGCTGGAGCCAGTATTCGAGCGGGAAATATTTGCCGGTGGATAAAGCTCCTATCATTGTGGATGATGATATCGAAAATATAGGCAGCAAACTTGAATCGGTAGCAGGCAAACCGCTGAATTTCAAGCTTAACGTAAAAATGATCAATCCTATGGAACTTACACTGGAACCATTCAGTAGAATTCACGATGCCCGTTACATGATGTACTGGCTGGCACTGACAAACAATGGTTACCAATCGTACCTGGATTCACTGGCTAACAATGAAAAAGAAAAACTGGCTCTTGAAAACCGGACTATTGATTTTGTTTCACCCGGAGAGCAACAGCCGGAAGTCGATCACGATATGCAAAAGGAAAAATCGAACACCGGAAACAATCAGGATGAATTTTGGCGTGAGGCCCGTAACGGAGGTTATTTCAGTTACGATATGTCTACCAACTCCGAAACGGGATTAAGCTTGTTTGTCCGCTACTGGGGTGCTGAATGGGGCACGCGGAAATTTGACATTTACATTGATGATACAAAGCTGGTAACAGAAGATAACACCGACCGCTGGAACCAGTCGTTGTTTAAAGATATTATTTATCCTATTCCTGATGCCATAGTAAAAGGTAAATCGCATGTCCGGGTTAAATTTCAGGCGCTGCCTGGCACCACAGCCGGGGCAGTTTATATGGTACGTTTAATCAGGAAGTAAGAATATGACTTATAAAACTAGTGTCAGGCAAAACATGATCTTGTGGATAATTCACCCTCCTAACCTTCCCGATATTTGTTACTCATCGGGACAGGCTCCTCAAGGGAGGACTGTTTCAAAGTGGCTTTATTGCTGACATGAAACAGTATCCCCTTGAGAGCCAGTTCCGAACTTGTTTCGGAAGGATTATAGGGGTGAAAGCACACGATTTTCCAAAAACAGAATTCAACTACTTTAAAATTCAATTTAAAACTATGAAAGCAATAACTCACAGAATTAAGAGAATCTTAATTACAGTTCTGTTTATATATACTGCTATACCCCTTATAGCCCAAACCCGACCACCTGGTAAAAAAATTAACCCGGGCATGTTCGGATTATTTTTCGAAGATATCAACTATTCGGCCGATGGAGGCTTGTATGCCGAGCTGGTGCAAAACCGTTCATTTGAATATAACCCTGCGGAGCGAAAGGAATGGAACCCATTTTCATATTGGGAATATTTTACCCAGGGATTTTCGTACGGCAGGATCAGTGTTGAAACTACTAATCCAATTCATCCAAACAATCCACATTACATAGTTTTGGATGTTGAACATATCGGTCATGAGGCTAAGTATAGCGGCGAATCCGGTGTCGGTCTTAAAAATTCAGGATTCGATGGAATGGTGGTAAAAGCTGGTGAAAACTACAACTTTTCAGTGTTTATCAAGCAGCTTTCGGAATCGCCGGTTTCAATAAAAGTCGGCTTGCAGGATAAAAAGGGAAATATACTGGCTGAAAATTCTATAACGACCGCATCAAAAGACTGGGAAAAATATACCACCCAGCTTACGGCTAAGCAGAGTAGTGATACAGCCAGCCTTGTGGTTATGGCAACATCAGAGGGTAAAATTGCGTTGGACGTTGTTTCACTCTTTCCTGAAAAAACCTTTAAAAACCGACCAAATGGTATGCGTGCCGACCTGGCCCAGGTACTGGCAGATATGAAACCCGGGTTTATTCGTTTTCCCGGTGGTTGTCTGGCACATGGCGACGGCTTGGGAAATATGTATCGCTGGGAAAACACCATCGGACCCATTGAAACCCGCAAGGAACAGCGAAATATCTGGGGTTATAACCAAACCGCCGGACTTGGGTATTTTGAATATTTTCAGTTTTGTGAAGATATTGGTGCTAAACCGCTTCCAGTACTTCCTGCCGGGGTGAGCTGCCAGAACTCAGGCGGTACATGGCGCATCGGGGGTACAGGGCAACGTTGTATTCCAATGGATAATATGGATGATTATGTTCAGGAAGTGCTGGATTTAATAGAGTGGGCTAACGGACCAGCAGACTCCAAGTGGGGGGCCAAACGGGCTGCGGCCGGTCACCCGGAACCTTTTCACCTTGAATATATTGGCATTGGGAATGAAGATAAAATTACTCCCGGGTTTGAAGAACGGTTTAAAATGATTTTTAACGCAGTAAAAGAAAAGCATCCTGAAATTACGGTAATCGGAACAGTTGGTCCTTTTCACAGTGGTGAAGATTTTGACAAGGGCTGGAAACTGGCTAATGAATTAAAAGTACCTATTGTTGATGAACATTATTATGTGGGTCCGGAATGGTTTATTTCTCATCAGGATCGGTATGATAAATATGACCGAAAAGCCAGCAAAGTTTACCTGGGCGAATATGCATCGTGGGGAAATAAAATGCGGAATGCTATTGCTGAAGCAGCTTATATGACAGCACTTGAGCGTAACGGCGATGTGGTGAAAATGGCTTCGTACGCGCCGCTTTTTGCCAAAAAGAATTTTACTCAGTGGACAACCGATATGATCTTTTTCGATAACGTAAATATCAGCCTCACACCCAACTATTACGTACAAAAGATGTTTGCGACCAACCAGGGCGATTACTATTTTGACCAGGTAATTTCAAAAGACAACCGTGATTCCACTCTGGCCGCTTCCTGTGTTCAGTATAGTAAAACCGGCGATGTTATACTGAAACTTGTAAATGCCGGTAATGAATCAAAAAGCATGAAAATAGACCTTTCAGGTTTTAAATGTAACCTGGCTGAGGTAGAAAAAACTGTTTTGTCTGGTAAGGCCGAGGCTGAAAATACATGGGAGAACCCGAATAATGTAGCTCCGATAAAATCAACAGTTGCCTTAAATCAATCATTTGAATATAGCACACCGGCTAAATCACTTACGGTTTTTAGGTTAAAAACCAGGCAGTGATAGGGTTGGATTTGCTTTATACATTGATTATAAATTGTGATAACTGACAATAATTCTAATTCTAAGCGATATTGCAAAACAATGGAGTTACGAAACGATACTTCATTAATTGAGGCCTATAAAAAAAAGCGCATGCAAAAGGAGCGGCCTGGCTTGAAATTACTCAAGGCGTGAAAGAGGTGGGTATAATTGATATTTTAAGTCTCCAATTATACTCTTAATGCTTTGTGAAAAATATAAAGAAAAAATAATAGTTGTGAAACAAAGTGAATTTATTTTTATACAATATTGCTGTCCGTTAGGTTTAATGATGAAAATTATTGAGGCATATAAAAATTAAATAACATTTATTAATATAACTTTTCTTTAGTTTACAATGTATTTAAAGTGTTTAATGGTGATAATGTTGATTTAATTTTCTTATAATTAGATTTTTAAGCTTGTTGAAAAGAATTTCCAAACTTAGTATCAATTTATGTTATATAATTGTATATTGTTATTATCTATCAAACATTCGAAAGGCTATGAAAAATTATCAATTTTTCTATTAATATTATATAGGTTTAAGTTCCTGTAAAGAATATCATAATTAGTTAAAATTCAGAAATTTACTTATATAAAAGAAAACACTCCATTTAAACCCAAATTATGAAAACTGAATTAACTAAAACCCTGAACTTATTGTTAATAAGCTTTATTTTGCTGGCTTTTATTACTGACCAGCCTTTACTCCAAGAATATACTGTACCTGTATTTGCCCGGTCCGTCTGTATTTCAGATATAAATCAAGATGGTTATAAAGACATTATAGTTGGACATAAGACAATTTGGGGAGATACAAATCAAATAGTTTCATATTTATTTAATAATTCAGGTAGTTTGGAGGCCTCATCTGAAAAAATAGTTTTTTGTGGAACACAAATGAATATTTTTGTGATAAAAGCAAATGAGGATGATTACCGGGATATGGTGTGTCTTATGGCCGATTTTACATCAGGAGTTGCTGAACGGTACGTTAGAATATTCTATAACAATCAGGGTAACTATTCTTTAAAAAATGTTGAGGATATAAAATTAAATACTTCTACGCCGATTGATAGAATTTCCCATGGTGACATCAACGGTGATGACTGGCAGGATATTATAATTGCATCAAATAGGGGTAACTTTTGGGGAATATTATTCAGTAATGACGGAAAAGGTTTCTCAGAACCCGAATATCATTTTTTTGATGATCCGATACTGGATATTACTTGTGCTGATTTAACAAATGATAATCAGGATGAGATTTTGTATACCTTAAGTCACATGACATGCTACTATTCCAATAAAAATGATAGTTCATATAATATTGACAGTGAATTTACGGGAAATATAAAAGCAGCTGATTTTAATGGTGACGGTAGGACTGATTTCATTTGTATGCTTTATGCTTCAGGAACAAATATCACACTTCTGAAGTTTTATAAAAATCTGGATAATGTACATTTCGAGAATCAGCCTTATTCGTTGAATTACATGATATTTCATGACTGGGAAGTAGCTGATTTAAATAATGATCAACTCCCTGACCTGGTTATTAGCGTGGATGATACACTAATAATACCTGGACCCGATACGCTATTTGTTCTTCCTGATTCAGTTATAACCGGATACCGAATTAACCGTTTTTGCGTTTATTACAATCTGGACAATTTTCAATTTTCAGAACCCGATACAATCTATATTCGTGATAAACATCCTGTAAATGGCGGTTCTACGGGCATATCCCTGGCCTGTGGCGATATAAACGGCGATGGATATACAGACCTGGCATATACACGATTCATTGGTGCAAAAATTCCCAATTTGGTTGTTTTGTATAATAATGGCGAGGGCCGTTTAACCGGCCAGGATTTACCAACTGGTATCATTGACAGGCAACAGTCACCCAATCAGGCATTAACCTGTTATCCCAACCCATTTACCGACCAAACCACCATTGAATTTCAATTGGAGAAACCGGCTGAAGTATCTTTAATCATTTGTGATATCAGTGGCAGGATAATAAAACAAATTATAAATAATCAAAAGTTGAATGAAGGATTTCATAAATACAAATGGAACGGGGTTGACAATAGTTCCAGCCGTTGCAACCCTGTTCCTTATTTTGTCTATCTTAAAATAAACCATCAAACTTCCAGGGTATTTGAATTAATCAAATATTAAAAAATATGAAAATAAACTGCTTGATATAAACAATTGACTTCAAATTAAAAACCAAACCATAAAGTTATGAAACGCAGATTAATTAAAACCCTTAACTTATTGTTAATAAGCTTTATTTTGCTGGCTTTTATTACTGACCAGCCTTTGACACAAGAATATACTGTACCTGTGTTTGCACGTTCGATCTGCATTTCAGACATCAATCAGGATGGAAGTAATGATATTATAGTTGGAAATGGAGTTGGCCTTAATGGATGGGGAGGAATATCGACTATTTTAAATATGGCCGGAGCTAATCTTTTATTAACTGATTCGGTTTATGTTTATAGCAATATGTTTAATCTTGTAGCTTTCAATGCAAACGATAATTTGTTTCCTGATTTAGTTATTAATGGACCAAATAATGATATTCGGGTTTATTACGATTTTGGTACAACTACATCAATATATGATTCAATTCAAATTAACGATGAATATGGCTTCCCTGACTATATTACTCACGGCGACGTTAATGGTGATGGCTGGCAGGATATTATAATTGCATCAAATAGGGGTAAATTTTGGGGAATCTTGTTCAATAACAACGGGAACGGCTTCTCGGAACCCGAATATCATTTTTTTGATTACCCACTATTGGATATCTCTTGTGCTGATTTGACAAATGACAATCAGGATGAGGTTATATATACATTAAACCAATATCAGATTAACTACTATTCCTATAATAATGATAGTTCATTTATCATCGACAGTACATTTACCGGAAAAATTAAAGCATCTGATTTTAATAACGACGGAATGAAGGATGTCGTTTGTATGTTTTACGCTCCCATAGCCTATTATTCCTATCTAAAATTTTATAAAAATCTGAATAATGGCTATTTTGAGGCTCAGTCATACATTTTGAATTACACTATATTTCATGAATGGGAAGTAGCTGATTTAAATAATGATCAACTCCCTGACATGGTTATTAACGTGGATGATACACTAATAATACCTGGACCCGATACGCTATTTGTTTTTCCTGATTCAGTTATAACCGGATACCGAATTAATCGTTTTTGCGTTTATTACAATCTGGACAATTTTCAATTTTCAGAACCCGATACAATCTATATTCGTGATAAACATCCTATAAATGGCGGTTCTACGGGCATATCCCTGGCCTGTGGCGATATAAACGGGGATGGATATACAGACCTGGCATATACACGATACATTGGTGTAAACATTCCTAATTTGGTTGTTTTATATAATAATGGCGAGGGTCGTTTAACTAGCCAGAATTTACCAACTGGTATCATTGACTGGCAACAGTCACCCACTCAGGCATTAACCTGTTATCCCAACCCATTTACCGACCAAACCACCATTGAATTTCAATTGGATAAACCGGCTGAGGTATCCTTAATCATTTGCGATATCAGTGGCAGGATAGTAAAACAAATTATAAATAATCAAAAGTTGAATGAAGGAAACCACAATTACCAATGGAATGTTATTGACTCATATGAACCAGGAGTTTATATGGCACAACTTTCAGTTAACGGTAACTCATATCCAATGTTTAAAATTATTAAACTATAAAACCAACTCTTATGCAACCTGAATTCTTGTATTATGTTAACAAACCTAAATTTTAACTTAGAAATTTATTACTATGAGAATTTATTTATTAGCAGCATTGGTCATAATTGTGGTATCATGCAAACAAAATGAGATTAAACCCCAGGAGGATTACTCAGAGTTTTTCGGGACCGATTCCATTAATATTGATTTTAAATTTACAACAATAGAACATCGTAATTCTGAAGATGGTTTGGCTTTGAGATTATCATTCCAAACAAAGGACATATTCGGAGGTTCAAATTATGGAATTGTCTTAAGCACCTTCAATCAGGGGAATAACCTAATTGTCAGATTTGATAGCATTTTAGAACCCGCGAGGATCGAGCTCGGAACTGCTCCAGCAGAAGGTTATGCAGAATTGCCGGAAAGCACTGAAAATTTAATATTGATAAATGGGGAAAAGGTCGATAAATATGGTTATAATATTACAAAAGAAAAAGTGGAAATTATTCCAATAGATACTTCATATACAAGTATCATTACACCTAACTTTTATAGACGTCCACAGAATACATTTGTATATGAATGCTATATGTATTACGAGGAAACTAATGTTTATGATGATTTTCTGAAAATAATAGAGGATAGCCTTAATGTGACAGAATTTGTATTTGGAGGGGATGCTATAATACCTTATCCAGAGGGATGGGTATATGATTTTGGAGTTGGATATGTCAAATATTTTAAATACGAAAATGAGTCTGAATTTGATAAGGCGGGTAATTTATTATACAATTATATAATTGGGAATAATATAAATGAAACTACAACTTCATACATAATACTAACCAATTGGAATTATTATAAATACTCAAGCTCAGCAATGAATTAATTATAGAAAAACCAATTACTTAATAAGAATTTAACTCCACAAAATAATTTATAATATGAAAAAAATAATATTAATAAACTTGATATTTTTTACTATTTGTATTTCAGCAAGTAGTCAAAAATTTATGTATGATGATAAAGGCAATAAGGAATATTTTATTCAAGATTCAAAAATTGGAATTATTATTTTCAAGGATGCGAAAAAAGTTAGTTTAAGCGAGGAACTATATGAGAAAAATACGCTTCAGAAAGGAGGACTGAAAAAAATACCGGTTTAAGATAAAATCAGATAATGAATTTGAAAAACTCAAAAGTGATAGTGCTGTTAAATATATAACTAACGCATACTTTGATAAAAATGGAAACGAAAGAACTCCAACAAATATAATACGGATTCAGCTCAATCAGAATACTAATATAAAGCAATTATTGAATGAAGTTGGTTGCCGCTACGATTCATTACTACTACTCCGTGAAAATCCTGACAAGTATTTTATTTATCTACAGAAAGGAGACCCTTTTGATATCTCAAATAAATTATTTGAATCTGGGAAATGTGAATATGCACAACCGTGCTTTTTTGTAAATATTGAAATTTTTACTGATACCTGGGGAATGGAAAATTGGGGTTGCTGTAATGGGGTGGATGACATTGATATTGATGAGGATGCAGCATTGGAAAAAACAACAGGTTCACCTGATGTAAAAGTTGCAGTATTAGATATGGGATGTGATTTAGATCATTTAATATTAAAGCAAAATTTAATAACCGGTTTTGATGCTACCGATGGGAATGATGGTTCTGAAACACAGCCAGTAGATGGAGGGTGTAATGAATGGGATGCACATGGTACGGCCTGTGCGGGCCTAATTGCAACAAGTAATGGAGTTGCACAAAATTGCAAAATTGAACCTATTAGAGTTACTTATTCTACTTCCGTATTAGATCAAAACTGAGGCCCTACTGATGACTGGCAGGAACTAGGTTTCGTTCATGCAATTCAGGATGGTGTAAATGTAATTAGTTGTTCGTGGGGAAATCAGGATAGCCCCCCATCTTTAGGTTTTCAGCATGAAATTGAAAATGCAATTAACAATAATATTGTAGTAGTGTTTTCAGCGGGGAATGGTTATTATGATGAAATGTCAGGTGATGCACAATTTACAATCATGGCAACAGCTAGGTCATATGATGATATTCTTGTTGTTGGGGCTGTCGATCGCTGTGGTAAACGAATCGGGTTAGATTTATATACCGAGACCTGCGATCCTTGGGCGCCATATGGTTCTCCAGGAAGTGCCTATGGTGATGAATTGGATCTTGTAGCTCCTGGTTCTTCTGTTTATACTTTAGACCTAACTGGTAATAAAGGGTATAATAAGGAATCTGGACAAGCCGGAGACTTTTATGATGATTTTGGCGGGACATCAGCCGCATGTCCATTTGTAGCAGGAGTGGCAGCCCTTGTATATTCTTATTATCCTGGTATAACAGGTGACGAGGTTCGGGAACGTATTTGCCGAACTGCTACCAAATTGCCTTACTACCAATTTACAGAGGATAAGGAATATGGATCATGGAATAATGAAGTCGGATATGGTATGGTAAATGCCGACAGAGCTTTAGGAATGGCAGATATTAATGGAAATATTACTCTTACTGATTATAATTATTTAGTAAATGAAATAACAATGTCGGCAGGTTCGATATTAGAACTTAGTGAAAATTGCACATTAGATATTAAGAATGGAAGTACGATAAATATAAATGAATTGACCAATTATCCATAACAGGGTTTAAAGGTTTGTTATAGATTTTGATTAATAAAATATTTTTCACAAAATAAATTATCAGATATTTAGAATTTTAATACATTATAATTGATTAAAATTAGTAATTGTTACAAATCAATAGCCCGAAAAACATTCAATTTTGTTACTTTAGATTTACAAACTGGAAAAATTCAATTAAATCTAAGACAAGAAAAATATGATGAACAAAAATTTATTTACAGGTTTTATCTTGATGGTGGTACTTGCTATCACTGCATACGGTCAGGACAAAACTGATGCAGTGTCGCAAAAGACACTAAAAGAGGCATATGCGGGGAAATTCCTCATAGGATGTGCGAACGATCTTAAAGGGCTTTCCGATGCCGAGTTAGCAAGTGTAAAAACGCAATATGACATTCTGACTCCGGAAAATTGTATGAAACCGCGGCCAATTCATCCATCACCAAATACATACAACTTTGCAACCGCAGATACCCTGGTTGATTGGTGTCAGCAGAATGGTGTCAAGGTTTGGGGACATACTCTGGCCTGGCATTCACAAACCCCGCCCTGGTTTTTCCAGGCCGAAAATCCGGAGACCGTTGAAGCAGATAATCCGGCAAACCGACCCAAAAGAAAGTGGGACCCAAATGCCCCCCGCCTCACAATGGCTGAATATTGGCAGCGGAGTATAAAGGGCCCTATGGCAAGCCGCGAGGTTGCCATGGAACGACTTGAGAACCATATTAAGACTGTGGTTGGGCACTATAAAGGAAAAATAATCGGATGGGATGTGTTTAATGAAGCCATTGCCGACAGTGGCGATTGTACAACGGAAAACCTGCGGAATTATAGCTGGTATAAGGTTGTCGGTCCCGATATTATTACAATGGCTTTTAAATGGGCGCACGAAGCCGATCCCGATGCCCAGTTATACTACAACGACTACAACATTGAGCAGGGAGCAGTTGAGAATAAAGGCAAACATGCCAGTTCTATGGTGCTGCTCAAACGCCTTATTGCAGATGGTGCCCCTATCACCGGCGTGGGAATTCAGGGACACTGGCACCTGGACACGAACCTGGCCGATGTTGAAAAGGCCATTGAAGACTATGCGTCTTTGGGACTTAGGGTTTCTATTACCGAACTTGACGTAACTGCCACAGGTAGTAACAGCGGTGCTTTCGGAGTGCGTCGTGGTGAAACAACCATTCCTCAAGAGAACTACCAGAAACAGGCTGAGGTTTATAAAAAATTGTTTGAGATATTTATGCGCCATTCCGATGTAATCGATCGGGTAACGTTCTGGGGTATTAGCGATAAACGCTCATGGCGCAGGGGACAGGATGCCCTTTTATTTGATGGCGATTTGCAACCCAAACCAGCTTTTAAAGCCGTTATTGATGCAAGTATGGAATAAATGAATTACAGTTTACAAACAAAATAAAATAAATTTTTAAGTATAGCCGATGAATTTCGTCGCATGTAAATTTAGCTTTTCATAGCAACTAATTACATGCGACGATTTTAGCTAGGAAACATTACCCAGGGCTGCATTTCGCTATGCTTCATTTACCCTGGGCTATTCATATTTGAGCCCTTCAGGCTCTCATTTATTTGCATGAACCAGAAAAGACTGAAAGTCTTCAATTCCAATAGCCCGGTGCGAAGCGCCGGGTCAGATGTGGTCATAAAAAGCGTTGCAAGTAGTTTAGATTCTTTGAAATTGAAACTCATAAAATAACAAGCTCAATATAATATCATTGTAACTATAAAGCTATTGAGGCACCAGCCCTTTAAAACTTCTTTCGTGAAAATTAGTGAAAAAAAATCGGCTATTCCGTCCCTTCCAAATATTGCTTAGGCGATTTGCCAAACATCTCCTGAAAGCGTTTGGCAAAATAGGAATGATTGCTGAAGCCAACCATATACATTACTTCAGCCACCGTGAAGGTTTTTCGAGATAGTAACATGGCGGCTTTTTTCAGTCGCACCGAGCGAATATAATCTACGGCAGTTTGTCCGGTTAGGGCTTTTAAACGCCGGTAAACCTGCTTGGAACTATAACCAGTTTTATTGCTGAGCAGGTTAACATTTAAATCCGGATTTGTAATTTCATCCTCGATAACCTGTGTTATCTTTTTCAGAAACTTTTCATCACCCGAAAGAACTTCGGTTTCTTTGGGTTGAATCATGGCTTCCTGACGGGCTTTTTGAACAAGCAAATTTCTCCGGTCAAGTAAACTTTGAATTCTATTCGACAGGTAATCAATTTCAAAAGGCTTGGGAATAAATGCATCAATTCCCAGGGTGTAGCCTTGAATTTCCGTGGTTTGGTCATCTTTTGCCGTGAGCATTACCACCGGAATAAGCGAGGTCGCAATATTCTCTTTCAGCTTTTGACACATTTCCAGCCCGTCCATTACTGGCATCATAACATCAGTAACAATAATATCGGGTTTCTCTACTAAGGCCATTTCCATTCCCAACTTACCATTGGCAGCATTCAGGCAGGTAAAGTTTTTAGATAAACTTTTTGTAATAAATGATTGAATTTCCAGGTTGTCTTCAACCACAAGCAAAACGGGTTTGTCGTCTGTATTTGCAATGGGTGCAGTTTTTTCAACATGCGATGATTCCTCTGGTTGTGTCGACTGATAAACAGGTAATATGAATTCAATAGTCGTTCCGGTTTTCCCGTCAGATATTGCCCGAACAGTGCCTTTGTGTAGTTGCACATATTCTTTAACAATAGATAAACCCACACCTGACCCTTCTTTGTTTTGCGGCAGCGAATGGCGGCTCTGGAAAAAACGTTCAAATACATGAGACAAATCCTGGGCATCAATACCGGGCCCCTGATCGCTTATGGAAATAATTACCCTGTCATCACTAGTTTCAATTTTGATCCGGATGGTTGAATTATTTGGGGCAAATTTCGATGCATTGGATAAAATATTATTCAGGATTATTTCGAGTTTTAAGATATCAGCTTCCATAAGAAATGAGGGCTGGTTATAATCTGCTGCAACTTCTATGGCCCGATTTCTGAAACTCTTTTCAAAAACCGATACTACACTTTGCGTGAAAGCAATAATATCTGTTTTGGATACAATTAAACCGAAACTGTCAAATTCCTGCCGGCTGGCATCCATCATTTGATGAATAAGTGAACTCATTTTCAGGGCATGTTTCCGTACATGAATGAGTTCTTTTTTTAATTCAAGCGATTTTACCTGCTCAATAATTCTACTTAATGGAGCTATAATGAGGCTTAATGGCGTTTTTAATTCGTGCGAAATATTGGTTAGGAATTCAATTTTATGATTGGTCAACTCGGTGGTTTTTTGTTTTTCGAGCCTCTCATAACGTAGCCGGTTAAGTATCAGGTAATAATTAACAACCAGGAAAATAATTAAAGCTAATAAAGCATAATAAATAAACTTAGCCAACAATGTGGCATACCATGGATGCGAAATGGCGATGGACAATGTTCGGGGAAGGGGCAAAGGAGCACCATCGCTACCAATACGTGAAATCATAAGTGTATATTCTCCAGGCTGTAAGTTGTTGTATGTAATATGGTTATCATTAATTTTTGCAAAATACCATTCGGTATCCAAACCATCTAATTTATAGGCATATCGTACATTTTGTTGTTGACTGTATTTAAATTCAGAAAATGATATGGATATATTATTTTGATCATGTGATAGTTGAATAGAACTTGTAAAGCGAATACTTTGATCTATTTCGCCTGATTGATTTGCTGAACTATTTTGAACCAGTTTATTATTTATCCATAATGAAGTTATAAAAAGATGATTTTTTTCCTCTTGCTGGCCAATATTTTCCGGATCGAATTCCAATATTTGATTGATTCCTCCCGCAAAAATATGTTGCGTATTTTTATCATAAAAAAGTGAATTGTAATAATTTCCACCCACATATACCTGGTGAATTTTTAGGGTTGCCTTATCAATAAAAAACAAACCCGGTGAAAGGCCTAACCATATTCGTTTCCCGTCGTCGGCCATGGCATTTATATAAGAGTCGCTTAACCGCGCATCATTAATCACTTTTGTTTTTTTTGTATTGATATCCATCTTCAACAACTGGTTCCTGAGTGCTACCCACAGGGTATTATCCGAGTCGATTATCATGGCAGTAATGTCATCGGAAGGCAATGCATTTTCTTTTGATTTGGTAGTGAACTGAAATACTTTATGGTTCCATCGGTCAATTTTATCAATGCCTTCCCGGTAAGTTCCGGTCCAGATATTTTTATCCTGATCGATAGCCAGAAACTGGAGCATGTTTCCCGATAAGCCTAAATTTCCATTGTTGACAAAATAGTTTCGATCGGCAATAAATGGATGGCCATGTGAGGCGATCAACTGGTGTTTATCGGCGACAAAAACTCCCCCAAGACAAGTAGCAATCCAGAGTTTATCGGTTTCGTCCTGACAAATGGCATAAGCCCAGTTGGCGTTTCGGGTGTGCGAAGTATCCTCCACCTGGTAACGATCAAATTGTTCGGTTTTTTGATTATACCGGCAAATGCTTCCATCGGTCGAAATCCAGATATCTCCATCGGAATCTTCAAAAATATGGCGCACTTTATTGTGGGGCAACGGATAATGTTTATTGTTTTGCTGGTACCAGGTAGTTTTCCCTTTCTTTTTATCAATTTTTATAAGACCGTTGGTACCGCCTAACCACATGGTTTCACGGGAATCTACCAACAAGGAAATTACCTGGTTGCCCTCGTGTGAGCCGGTAAGTTCATTAATTGACTTTACCTGGTAATACTTATTGTAGATGGAGAGCGAAACACCGGCATCGGTTCCCAGCCAGGTATTTTGTTCACGATCGATAAAAATCGACCACACTACATTGTTTAACAACGATCGGTTGTTGAGGGCATCGTTGCGGATAAGCTGGTAGGCATTTGTTAAAAAATCATAAATGTATAAACCGTTATCAGTGCCAACCATCAGGTTGTTTTGACTATCGAACATTAATGATTTTACCGAGTTGCCTTTAAAAAGATTAACCGCCTGTGTTTGGCCGGTAAGATAATCGTAAGCAAAAAGGCCGCCTTCAACCCCAACCAAAATACGATTATGTTTGTAATCGGCTAATAACGAAAGTATTAGCTCGTTTGATGAGGGCAGCGGAATATTTAACGAAATCTTTTCAAACGTTTTGGTCTGCCTGTTGTATTGGCACAGTCCGTTATAAGTTCCGAAAAAATAAGTGTTTTCATCGTATCGCAAAATAGAATAGATAGCCGGGTTGGGCAGGAATTTATTATCAATTTTTTCTGCTTCACGGGTTAGCATATTATAACGGTACAATCCGTTAAGGCTGCCAATCCACAGCGTTTGAGAATTGATAATTGTAATGGTTCTGATATTTTCAGGCAAACTTGAAGGAATGGGTTCAAAACTGTCGGTATAAATATTAAAAATGAGCAAACCATTATCGGAACCGATATATAAATGGGAACTGTCGATGGGTTGGATGCAATAAATAACCCCATCGTTATTTTCACCCAACTGGGTTTTAGCTGAAAAATGCCGTGCCTGATAGCCGTCAAAACTGTATAAACCACGGTCGGTTCCAAACCAGATAAGACCATAGTTATCCTGTATCACACTGTAAACTGCTGAAGCATCCATTCCCAAACGATGATCGACGGAATTGAAATTAAGGTACTTTAAATCAATAGATTCGGCTTGTTTTAAAGAAAACAGAATCAATGAAAATAATAAAATTATACTGCCGGATTTGTTCATACTATTTTGAATGTGTAGGAAATATATCTTTCAGCTATTGACAAATTTAGAATTTTAGAAATTTATCCGGGGATTCCTTCCGGCTTTTTCTGTAAGGAATTAGAAAAATGTCTGATTTGTACTGTATTTTGTCCAAAATGAACTGATTAAGTCTGTTTTGTTTTGTAAACAGGTCATTTTAAACTGCCATAAAATTTTAAATCTGAGTATTTTTAATAATCACAAAATTATAATAATAGGGTAATCTGCTTTGAATTGAATCTTAAATTATAAAACAGCAAACAATGACTTTTTCAAAATTATTTCTTTTTCTCGCTTTTTCAGTCACCTATATTTATATAAAGGCACAAAATAATACCGATCAAATTTACATTGATCCTAACGGTATAATGCACTGGACTACCGATGGCAGCGAGGTTCATGGATTTGGTGTTAATTACACGCTGCCATTTGCCCATGAATTCCGCATGGCCAAAAGGGCCGGAGTTTTGCCCGAAAAAGCCATCCAACAGGATGTTTATCACATGGCCCGCCTCGATTTGGATTTATACCGGGTTCATGTTTGGGATACTGAAATTAGCGATACACTGGGAAACCTGTTGGAAAATGAACATCTCAAATGGTTCGACTACCTGATCGCAGAAATGAAAAAGCGCGATATGCATTTTTTAATTACTCCCATAGCTTATTGGGGAAATGGCTGGCCTGAGCGTGATGAAAACACTCCGGGCTTTTCGCATAAATATGGAAAAGGAGCCGCCTTATATAACCCTGGGGCTATCAAAGCCCAGGCTAATTATCTGGGGCAGTTTCTCGATCATGTAAATCCTTATACAGGAGTTGCCTATAAAGATGAACCCGGGATGATCGGATTTGAGGTTTGTAATGAACCACATCATCGTGGTGATCCTGCAAAAGTGACGGAATTTATTAATACCATGGTGGCAGCCATGCGAGCGACCGGTTGTACCAAACCTGTATTTTACAATGTAAGTCAGACTTATACGCTGGATGATGCTTATATGGCAGCCGATATTCAGGGGATAACTTTTCAGTGGTATCCCACAAACCTGGTTGCGAACCATGGGATAAAAGGTAATTTTTTACCCCAGGTAAAATCGTATCCGATTCCTTTTGCCGATAAACCCAAATTTAAGGAGATGGCAAAATTTGTTTATGAATTCGATCCGGCCGATGTTGACGGCAATATTATGTATCCGGCTATGGCTCGTACATTCCGCGAATCGGGGATTCAGCTGGCAACACAATTTGATTACGATGCCATGTGCTGGGCGCAATACAATACTAATTACGGCACCCATTTTATGAACCTTGCCTATGCGCCACACAAAGCCATTAGTTTGAAAATTGCTTCAACGATTTTTCATGAAGTACCAATGTATCAAACCCGGACTGATGATGAAAAAGATCTTAGGTTAACCATTAGTTATCCCGATGATATGGCAGTATGGAACGATGGTGAAAAGTTCTTTTATTCTAACAATACTTCTTTAACCCCGGTTAATATATCAAAACTGAAAGAAATTGCCGGTTGTGGTTCATCTCCGGTTATAAAATACAGTGGAACCGGGGCTTATTTTCTTGATAAACTTGACAAAGGCATCTGGAGGCTTGAGGTAATGCCAGATGCTTACTGGATTGAAGATCCCTATAGTCCTGCAAACCCGAACAAACAAAAAGCAGCAGTGATGCATGCAGAAAGGCAAATGACCTTATCATTATCTGATTTGGGGGAGGATTTTTCGGTTAGTCCGATCAACGATGGAAATTCAATGGTTCCACAAGTAACTAACGGACAATTTAAGTTGAAGCCAGGAGTGTATTTATTAAAGCGAAAGGGTGTAAAAAAAGAAATCGCGAAAGATTCCAAATACAAAAATATTCGAATTAATGAATATGTTGCCCCCTCAACGAATTTGACTAAAACTATGGTTTGGAATCATACGGCTGGTGAGTCGGTGGTTGGAAAACCGGTATCAATAAAGTTTGAAGCCGCATCGCCCGACTCGATTCGTAAAATTTCTGTTGTAATGGCCATTAATAATGTATGGAAAACTTTGACGGCTCAGCCTACCGAAAATAATAGGTATCAAGTTGAGGTACCTGCTGAACTGCTGGTAAACGGATTTTTAAATTACCGGATAATTGTTGACGACAATAAAAACACCACCAAATTTCCAGGAGGAAAAATTGGCGATCCCTGGAGCTGGGACAATCGCGATAACGATACTTATGTATTAAATATCATTCCTGAAAATTCATTGTTAATCCTTTGGGATGCAGCCACCGACTGGGATTTTAGCTACAAAATATGGAGCCGTTCTGTAAATCTGAAACCAGCAGCTGATGGTCAAACCACTTTGGACATTAATATAAGAAGATGGTCAGTTCCCAATCCGATGAACCCCAATGACAGTAGTTATGCTTTTAAATTCTTTTTTAAGGATAAAATAATTGGAAGGTATAATGAGTTGGCGCAGAAAAAAACAATCGGGATAAAAATAAAAAACCTTTTAAGCGAACCGCAACCTGTTGAGCTGGGCTTAATTGATAAAAATGGCAGTGTAAAAACAGCAGAGCTTGTTGTGAAACCAGATGATACTGTTGTTTATATTCCTGTAGCTTCATTTATTGATGGACAATACCTGGTAATTCCGAGGCCTTATCCTGATTTTATTCCTTACAGGGTTACTACTAATAATTTACCATTCGAATGGCAGTCGTTGGAGACTTTACAACTGGAAATAAAGCCCGGAAATGAACCGCATCCGGAACTGGAAATTGAAAGAATATGGATGGAGTAATGATTAATACTAAAAAAGAACCTCGCAGCAACCTGCCTGCCGTAAAATTTCTGCAGGCAGGACTGACGGGGAACCGATTTAATTGGATGTTCCACGGAGCAGACATGCTCACTCGTGTTACGCTTAGCAGATTGTTTTGCACAATTCATCGGACTTTATTGATTAGTATTGACTTAGTTATCCGATGAATAAAAAAATAAATTATAAACAGATGAAAAGATTAAGCTACTTACTATTATTTACATTTATCGGGTTGAGTTTTTTCTCGTGTACTAAAACAGAAATGCAGCCGGTAAATCTCAATTTTAATTACGACTGGCAATTTTTTAAAAATAACGATACATTGGAAAATGTTCCCATGAATGCCCGTTGGGAAAAAGTAGTACTGCCGCATACGGCAAACCTTGAACCTTTAACGGTGAATAATCAGTGGCAGGGAATCTGTTTTTATAAGAAAGATTTTACCCTTGATAAAGCCTGGCGGTCAAGAGCAATAACCTTACAATTTGATGCAGCCATGAATGTAGCCGAAGTTTGGGTAAATGGCCATAAAATGATTAAACACCTGGGAGGTTACCTGCCTTTTGTAATTAACCTCGATTCCGTGGTCCGGTTTGATACCATCAATACAATTTTGGTTCGTTTGGATAACCGCGATAATCCGGTAACCGGTCCCAAGCCATTAAAAATTCTCGATTTTAATACGTATGGAGGGTTGTACCGGGATGTGCATCTTTTTGTAAAAAATAAAATTCATATTACCAATCCAATCCTGGCTAATGTAGTTGCCGGTGGTGGCGTGTTTTTTGCCACTATCCGGGCAACTAAGGAGCAGGCCGGTTTTGAAATAAAAACACAGGTCAGTAACGAAACCAATAATTCGGCAAAAATCCGTGTAAAACAACAACTTATCGATACGTCTGGGAAAGCTGTTGTTGTGCTAAAGTCCGAAACCCAGGTATTGGAGGCTCATAAAGCTATGGAACTAAAACAGCAGGGAGATGTAAACTCGCCTTTGTTATGGTCGCCGGAAAATCCAAATCTGTATCAACTTAAAACCGAAGTTTATGCTGATGGAAAACTTACTGACGAACAAACCAATACCGTAGGATTGCGATTCATTGAAATTAAACCCGATGGCTTATGGCTAAATGGTCAAAAAACCTTCCTTCGTGGTGTTAACCGCCATCAGGAATATCCTTATATTGGCTATGCACTTAGCGATGCCGCACAATATCGCGATGCCTATAAAATTAAGCAGGCTGGTTTTGATTATGTGCGGAGTTCACACTATCCCATGTCGCCGGCTTTTCTCGATGCCTGCGATAAGTTGGGAATTATGGTTCTTGATGCCATTTTAGGTTGGCAATATTTCGGTAATAATGACTTTGAACAGCATGCTTTGCGATCATCGCATGAACTAATCCGGCGCGACCGAAACCATCCGTGCGTATTAGCCTGGGAACTTTCGATTAATGAAACCTGGATGCCGGAACCATTCATTGATAGTGCTCAAATTATTGCCCATCAGGAATACCCTTATGCTGATTGCTATTCTGCCGGTTGGATGCGCTATGGCTATGATATTTATATTGAGGCCCGGCAGCACCGTCATAAACTTTATCCTGAAAAGCCTTTAATTGTAAGTGAATATGGCGACTGGGAATATTTTGCCCAGAATGCCGGCTTTAACCAGGAAAATTGGGATAATTTGCTGGATGAAGAACGGAACAGCAGGCAACCAAGATTTGCCGGTGAAAAACGTTTGTTGCAACAGGCTTTAAATATTCAGGAAGCACATAACGATAATCTTTCCACACATGCTTTTGCTGATGGATATTGGGTTATGTTCGATTATAACCGGGGAACGGCAACCGACCAGGAATATTCAGGTGTTATGGATATTTTCAGATTGCCAAAGTTCAGTTATTATTTCTTTAAAAGTCAACGTGATGTTTCGTCGGATCAAAAATTTTCGGAACCCATGATAGACATAGCTTCTTACTGGCAACCCGGGGTAAGTAATTCAGTCAGGGTATTCAGTAATTGCAGCGAGGTGGAACTTTTTGTCGATGGACAATCCATTGGGAAGCAAAAGCCTGATGAGAATGCGTTCACCACGCATTTAAAACACCCGCCTTTTACTTTTAATATTGCCTGCACCCAACCCGGCCAGATTAAAGCGGTGGGGTATATCGGAGGCAAACCGGTTGCCAATGATTCCGTAAGTACACCCGGTGCGGCCAATCATATTACATTACAACTTGACGAGAGCGGGAAAAAGCCCGAAAAAAATGATGTTATTTTCATTTACGCTAATATAAATGACGCTGACAATAACCCGGTTTTCAATGATAGTACTGCCGTAACGTTTTCCATTACAGGTGCACAATTGGCTAGACCGGCTACCATAAAAGCCCAGGCTGGTATTGCCTCTGCTCTGATACATACAGGAATATTACCTGCGGATGTAATGATAAAAGTATCGGCACAAGGTTTAAAAAGCGATTCTATTTCATTCCAAATACACTAACAACTCATTAAATGACAAACAACTAAAATTATGAATTTAAAAATTACTAATCTGTTGATGTCGGCCATATTGTTGATATGGTGCATGACATTGTTTGCATGGTCGGTACCGGCTTTTGCCCAACAGGGACAAGAACAGCAGGTAACCGGAAAAATTACGGACGAAAGCAATCAACCTTTGGCTGGAGTTACGGTCATGGTGATTGGAACAACTCAGGGAACTATTTCGGGTTCTGATGGAAACTTCTCGTTGATGGTGCCTGCAAATAAAAACGAATTACGTTTTTCGTTTATTGGCTTTGAAACAGTGATAGTGCCAATTCCTGCCAATAAGCAAATAAACCTGCAAATGAAGGAATCCGCACAGGATTTGAACGAGGTAGTTGTTGTGGGTTATGGAACCCAGCGTAAAGGTGATTTAACAGGTGCTGTGAGCAATGTAACCACCAAAGATTTTAACCGGGGAATCATAAGTTCTCCTGAGCAATTGATCAACGGTAAGGTTTCCGGGGTTCAGATCATGTCAAACAGTGGTTCTCCAACTTCCGGGAGCACAATTCGCATCCGCGGTGGTGCCTCGTTAAATGCCAGTAACGATCCGTTAATTGTTCTCGATGGTGTACCCCTGGAAACCGGTGGTATCAGCGGGAACAGCAATAATTTTCTTAGCCTTATCAATCCCAACGATATTGAAAGCATGACCATCTTAAAAGATGCTTCATCAACAGCTATTTATGGTTCGCGAGCATCAAACGGTGTTATAATTATTACTACAAAAAAGGCATCGGGAAATAAACTGCACGTTGATTTTAGCACTACAAATTCTGTACAGGTAAAAACGAAACTGCCCGATATGCTTTCGCCCGATGAATTTCGTCAGGTGGTTGAATCGCAGGGTTCGGCTGATCAGATTGCTCTTTTGGGAAATTCCAGTACCGATTGGAATAATGCCATTTATAAACTGGCCATGGGTACCGACAATAATTTAAGTGTTTCCGGCAAAGCAAAAATGTTACCGTACAGGTTATCAGTAGGTTATTATAACCAGGACGGTATTTTGGAAACCGATAATGCCGACCGGGTAACCGGAAATCTTTCGTTAAGTCCTTCGTTTTTAGATGACAATTTGAAAATTAACGTAGGAGTAAAAGGAGCTTACAATAAAAACCGTTTTGCCAATACTTCTGCTATCTGGGGCGGAGCAACTTTTAATCCTACTATTCCTATTAATTCCGGTTCCAACCGTTTTGGAGGGTATACTGAGGCTATTGATGGTGCCGGTAACCCGGTAACTTCAGCAGTATTGAACCCGGTTGGAGTGTTGGATCAGTACTCTTCAACCAGTACAGTGAACCGTGTAATAAGCAATTTTGATGTCGATTATAAAATGCCATTTCTTCCTGATTTAAAATTTCATGTTTCAGCAGGTTATGATTACGCCGAAGGCCAGGGCAATATTTTTGTTGGCGATTCTGCCATGCAGTATTATCAAACTGGTGGACGCGATTATACTTACGGACCACAAAAAAAGACCAACAAGCTTTTAACCCTCTATTTCAATTATAAGAAAAATCTTAAGGACATTAACAGTACTATTGATGCAACCGCAGGTTATGATTACCAGTACTGGAAAAGTACTTCTCCTGATTACGAAGAATTAAATATAGCAGGTGAAACCCAGAACTCGATTGCAGCTTCAGATTACCGTCATGTTTTGTTATCGTATTACGGGCGTGTCAACTATGCTTTGGCAGAAAAATATATGCTGACCGCAACTCTCCGCCGTGACGGAACTTCACGTTTCAGCCAGGATAACCGCTGGGGAACCTTTCCATCCGTGGCTTTAGCTTGGCGATTATCAGAGGAATCGTTTATTAAAAACATGAATTTATTCAGTAACCTGAAATTACGCGGCAGTTATGGTGTAACCGGTCAGCAGGATGGAATTGGTAATTACAATTATTTGCCGGTTTATACCTTGAGCCAGCTCGGAGCACAATATATTTTTGGTCAAAGAATTATTAATACTTATCGCTCCGAAGCTTATGTGTCCGATTTAAAATGGGAAACCACCAAAGCTTACAACTATGGAGTTGATTTTGGCTTTTTTGATGATCGTCTTTCGGGTTCGTTCGAGTATTACACCCGTCAAACCGAAGATTTGTTAGCAACCGTACCTTCACCGGCCGGAACCAATTTTGAAAAAACCATTACTACCAATGTGGGTAATATGGACAGCAAAGGCTACGAGTTTAATTTGAATTATACTGCTATTGATAAAGCCAATTTAAAATGGGATTTGAGCTTCAACCTGGCAAGGCAGCAACAAACCATTAAAAACCTGTCAATAATTAAAGGCTCTGAAATTACAAATTCATCAGTAGGCCCAACTATCGATAGTTATTTCTTCCAGGTGTTGACCCAGGGTTATGCGCCATACATGTTTTATGTGTATCATCAGTTATACGATCCTTCAGGCAAACCTATTGAAGGGGCTTATGCCGATGTAGATAAAGACGGGGCGATTAACACAAACGATTTATACCGCTACCATTCACCGGCACCGGAATATATGCTGGGTTTCAGCACTTCGGTACAATATAAAAACTGGACTGCCAGCACAAGCCTGAGAGCAAATATTGGTAACTACGTGTACAACGGGATGGCTATGAATACAGGTGCTTTTGGTACCATGTCGTATAATGCTTATCAGCTCAATAATCTTAACAAAAGCTATTTAGAAACCGGTTTTCAAAGCCGCCAGTATCTTTCTGATTATTATGTAGAGAATGCATCGTTCTTAAAAATGGACAATTTTACCCTGGGTTATAATTTTGATAAGATTAGTGATAAATATAACCTTACAGTTACTGCAATGATCCAGAATGTGTTTACCATTACTAAATACACTGGTGTTGATCCTGAAGTGCCCAGAGGTATGGATAATTCGTTTTATCCCCGCCCGCGCATTTTCTCGTTAAGTCTTGGTCTGAAATTTTAATTTAAATACTAAACGAAAATGAAAAATATATTATATATCCTGTTTATAATGGTCGCTTTGGGAATTTCAGGCTGTGTTGACGATCTGGATCAATTCCCGAATATTGAGGAGACCTCACAAACCGTTTACTCGCAACCCGATAATTATATCAAGGTGCTGGCAAAATGTTATGCTTCGTATGTAACCGCCGGACAGGAAAAGGGTGGTGGTGATGCCGATTTAAGCAGTAATAATGGCTACGACTATATGCGTTGCTATTTTAATGTGCAGGAAGCCGGAACTGAAGAAATTGGCTCAACCTGGATTGAAGGCGATAATATTGGCGATTTAACTTACCTTACCTGGGATGCTAACGATCCGTGGGTAGCCGATATGTATTATCGATGCTATTATTCAATATCATTAAATAATGAATTTTTAAAACATTGTGCTGATGCTGAAATTGCCGGATTCTCCCAGCAGTATCAGGATTCTATTAAGACTTTTCGTGCAGAGTCCCGCTTTTTAAGAGCCCTGGCTTATTTTCATGCCATGGATTTATTCCATAATATTCCTTTTGCTGATGAAAATACCATTGGTAGTTCCAAATTACCGGAAAGATGGGAAGCTTCGAAAATATTTAATTTTATTACCTCTGAATTGAGAGCATGCAGCAACGATATGTTGGATGCTGATCATTGCGAATATGGACGTGCTCCACGTGCTGCAGCATGGATGCTTCTTGCCCGTCTTTACCTGAATGCCGAAACGTATGGCGTGGGCCAGCGTTACGATAGTTGCATGATTTACAGCCAGAAAGTTATTGACGAGGGTTATGCTATTGAACCTGATTATGCCACTTTATTCAATGCCAATAACGATCAACGCGTAGGCAAAGGCCATGAAATTATTTTCCCATTAGTTGTAGATAGCAAAAATGTTATGTCGTGGGGTGCAACTACCTACCTGGTTTGTGGCGAAGTTGATACGGATAACGGCCCGGCTGCCGATTCTGTAGGTTGTGCCAGCGCATGGAGTATGTTCCGTGTTCGTGGCGAACTAACCAGTTTGTTTGATATGGCCAATGATAAACGTGCCATGTTCTACACCGATGGCCAGAATCAATACATGGACAATGGAGTGACTGATCGTACCGGTGGTTATTTTACTGTAAAATGGAGTAACCTTACCGATGCCGGAGCAGTTTCATCCAATACCACAAACGATGGTGTTGACACCGATTTTCCAATGTTCCGTTTAGCCGATGCTTACCTTATGTATGCCGAAGCAGCAGCCCGTTCCAATTCAAATTTGGCAACTGCTTTAACCTATGTAAATGAACTTCGTGACAGAGCCAATGCTGCTGAAGTTACCGAAAGTGATTTAACAGCAACTACTGATAATATTCCATACAAATTCTTCCTCGATGAACGGGGACGCGAACTTTATTGGGAATGTGTTCGCCGGACTGATTTGATTCGTTTTGGATGTTTTACAAGCGGTACATATCTGTGGCAATGGAAAGGTGGCGTTAAAGACGGTGAAGCGATTGATGATCGTTACAATATTTATCCCATTCCGGCTTCTGAAATTTCGGCAAATCCGAATTTATCGAACGATAATTATTAAGATATTTTAAAGAAAATACTATGAAAACACTAAAAATATTAATACTCCTGATAAGCGCGGCTTTCCTTCTCAATTCGTGCGAGGAGGATGGCGACCGTATCCAGGTTAGCGGACTTGATTCTTTAGAATTACTGGCCAGCGAAACCGATATTGTCTTAACCTCCGACAATTCTGCAGCTTCAGTACTTGCTCTTTCATGGAATCAAAGTACTTTAAGCAGCAACGACCCATCAGTAGGCCTTCCTTCTTCAATTCCTGCTACAGTTATTGAGGTTTCGGCTACCAATACTTTTGACAACTTTACCTCAATTAATCCAACAACCAATACCTATTCTTTTACAGGTGCAGCATTAAACACCATGGGAAAAAATCTGGGTTTTACAGGTGGGGTGAGTACCCCGATATTTTTTCGGTTAAACATTGCTTATGGGGTTAATACCGATCCTTTTTACAGCAATGTAGTATCGGTAAATGTTACCTGCTTCTCTATCGACATGTCTTTAGGATTCATCCTGGATTCTGGTAAGGGAGATACCGGATTCAAGCTTTACTCACCCAACAGCGATGGCGAATATTCCGGATTTACCGGTTCTGGCTCCTGGTATAACTGGTATTTACAGGAAGGCGATGGTACCATTTGGGGTAACGTAGGTGCCGATGGCAATGAATTTAAGCTTTCAAATGATGCAGGTACGTTCTGGAATTTCTGGTATCCCGGTCAAAGCGGATGTTATTATACCACTTTAAGTACTAATAATCAAGAATGGACAGCTACTTATATACCAACTTTAACTGTAAGTGGTGATTTAGATGCTACCATGACTTTTGATAAAACCGCAGTAAAATGGTATGTATCGCTTACTGCCACTTCAGCCAATACAAAAGTAAAAGTAAGTAGTACCGATGCCAGTTTGTATAATGCTTCAACAGGGACTGATGATGCCGCTGCTATTGCAAAAACTCTTGGGTTTATTGCCAATAGCGACAGTACATTGTCCATTGACTGGAACAGTGCTTCGGCAACAGATATTACCATTCCCGATGCTGGAGATTATACCCTGACATTCTATCTGGCCGATCCTACACATTGGACTTATCAGATATCTTCAGGTTCAGTGACGGTGGTTGATAAACTTACCACACAACTTTATCTGCCTGGTATTGATGACGGAATTTCCGGCTCATGGACATTCGATAATTACTTGTCGCTGATTAGTGAAGATGATTCTACTTTTGGCGGAGTTGTTATGGTTAATTCACTTTGGGGTTACCAAATGGCACTCGAAGTTGATAACTGGGATGATTATTATGCAATGGGAGCCACTGAAGGAACTTTGGCTTATCAGAGTGCTACCAACATTACTGCACCCGACTCGGGACTTTACCTTATACAGGCTGATTTGAAGAATCTGACCTATAGCCAAACTGCCGTTACAGGTTTGGGCTATTCCGGATTCAATGGTGATTGGAATGCTATTACACCTATGGATGAGGCCTCAGTTGCCGGGGTTTATACCAGTACGGTTACACTAAGCAGTATTTCGGACTGGGGATACCAGTTTTTAGTAAATAGTGATTGGAACCTTAATTTTGGCGGGGCCGGTGGTGTCTTGAAATTTAAAGGTGCAAATCTGACCGACGATGCAACGCTGCCTGCCGGCACTTACGATATTGTTGCCAACGTTCACGATACATCATATGTTTTCCTTGGTGATGAAATTTATATTGGTGGTTTAAATGATGTTTGGGACTTTACCACAGTTGTATTAAGTAAAACTTCAATTGGGGTTTATACCGGAACGGCTACCGTAACTACAACGTCGTCATGGGGAATTCAGATACATTTGGATCAATCGTGGAACCGTTACTTTGGAGGTTCATTCAGTTCAATGAAATACCTGGGCGATAATATAACCGACGATCAAAGTCTGGCTGCTGGTACCTACAACGTTACAGTCGACTTCATAAATAATACATGCTCATTCGAGGCGCAATAAAACTTTTAGAACAGGGAGTTGTTTCACTCCCTGTTCTTTATAATTTTGTAATTTAATGCGGTTTAGTTTGAGCCTTTTTTGTCTCTCACAGTAGGTGTAGATATCAAGTTTAGGTTTAATATAATTCATAGCTCAATGGTTAAGCCACTGGAATAGGTATCCGAAGGACGAGGAGGAATTATAATATTTTTCTAAACCAAATGACATTGTTTTGTATATTACTAATCTTAAATATCGAATCTTGTGAACAGAATAGTTATCATATTGATTTTTAGCTTTATCGGACTCATTTCTTTTACATCATGTAATAACAATGAAACTCCGCCTATAAATGATGAACCCAAATCAGAACCTGATATGACGGGTTTTGCCAAGGGTGCAGACGTTAGCTGGGTTACGGAAATGGAAGCTTCAGGCATGCAATTTTATAATGCTGCAGGTGAACCAACCGAGTGTATGACTCTGTTAAAAAGTTTGGGAATGAATTCGGTCCGGCTGCGTGTGTGGGTGAATCCTACCGATGGTTGGTGCAACAAGACCGATTTTTTAGTTAAAGCCAAGCGGGCTTCGGATTTGCATATGCGTATCCTGGTCGATTTTCATTACAGCGATTCGTGGGCCGATCCAGGTAAACAATACAAACCGGCAGCATGGCAAAATTTATCATTTGATGATTTATGTACTGCAGTTTCCGATCATACTACAGAAATTCTGACGGCGCTTAAAAACTGGAATATCACACCGGAATGGGTGCAGGTTGGCAATGAAACCAGGAACGGCATGTTGTGGGACGATGGAAAAGCATCAGATAATATGGCTCAATATGCCACACTGAGTAATGCCGGTTACGATGCGGTAAAATCAGTATTCCCTGATGCTAAAGTGGTGATACATATTGACAATGGGTATGATAATAAAGTTTACAGGTGGCTGTTTGATGGCTTAAAAAATAACGGTGGCAAGTGGGATGTTATTGGAATGTCGCTTTATCCGGAATCGGGTAACTGGAAACAATTAAACGATGGTTGCATTGCCAATATGAATGATATGATTAGCCGTTACAATTGCGAGGTAATGCTTTGTGAAGTGGGAATGTCGTGGGATGAAGCTGCTGCCTCAAAATCATTTTTAAGCGATATTATTATTCGCAGTAAAGCCATTTCCAACGACAAATGCCTGGGCATTTTTTACTGGGAACCCGAAGCTTATAATAACTGGAAAGGCTATTCAAAGGGCGCTTTTGATAATAGTGGAAAACCAACTGAAGCTATGGATGCTTTTGAAGAATAGAAGATTATGGTTTCGTGGTTTATGCTCCACTCTGTCCATTATATAAATCAGAAAGAGGAAAAATTAAGTCGTAATCGTTCCAATTTAATCTGAACATAAAATCATTGTTTGCATTCAGTCTCCCACCATGAATCACAACGTTTTACAATATGAAACGATTGGGTACAGCTATTATTAATTTCTAATATCGAACTCAGGTTAATACATTGTAAATTACCAATAGAACCAGGAAGATCAGCATATAAACATTAATACTTACAAAGGCCTTTTTCAGGTTTAATTCCACCATTTTACCAAAACTCAGCCTGGTAAAGGTAACAATGAACCAAATATTCAGAATAATGATGGCTATAAACAAGGATGGAGAATGTTTGACGCTAAATAGTAAATACATTAATGAGACATAGGATGTGGCACTGATCCATACATAAATGATTCGTTTGATGCTTTTCTTACTTAAAGATTGATTTATGGATGGAAAACCGGCTTGTTGGTATTCCTCTCCATATTTCAATGCTAACAGCCAAAAATGAGGAACCTGCCAGATAAATAGAAAACATCCGATCAGTACAATGTCAATGTCAAATAGATATCCTCCGGCAGCCGTCCAACCTATAAATACTGGAACAGCTCCGCTTAGTGAACCCGGTACAACTGCAAACGGTGTTATTCTTTTCAGGTTGGTATAAACCATGTTATACCAAAAAGCATTAAATATTCCAAGCGAAGCCGGAATTATGCCAAATGGAAAATATAGAAATCCGAAGCCTATCAATATTACTGCAAATGAAAGAACCCATACAAATTGCTCAGTAACCTTATTCTGAGGCAACGGTCTGCTCTTTGTCCTTTCCATTTTAGCATCAAATTTCCTTTCCTGGTACTGGTTTAAGGCACTGGCTCCCCCGGCTAGAAGGAATACGCCAATGGCTATAAAAATGATCTTATAATCTAACCGTCCGGAAAAAATAAGATAACCGGCTATGGAAGTAAACGTCACAGCCAGTGATACTTTATATTTTAACAGCGAAAGGACAATATGTAGTTTTGGAATTGACAAATTACCTAAGTTTTAATTTTACATCATCCTTGAATTCAATGTATACATGACCCACATGGTTCCTGCCACAAAAATAAACAACAGCACAGCAGTAAACGCAAGGGCAATTACATTCCAGCGTTGTGCCGAAGACCTGTCCAAATGTAAAAAGTAATGTAAATGCACCAGCATCTGGGCAACGGCTGCCAGGAATAAGCCGGCCACTGCAACATGACGGGATACAACATCAGTCATTACCAACCCGAAGGAAACAACTGTTAGTAAAAGTGCCAGTATAAATCCGGTAATATAACCTTTGGTAGTTATATGTCCGGCTCCCATATTTTGATTTTGTGTTTCGTCCATTTTAATCATTTCTTTAAATATTTTACAATAAACCAAGGAGGTAAACTACGGTGAAAACACCGATCCAAACCAAATCCAGAAAGTGCCAGAACATACTCAGGCGCATCATCCGGGAACGAACACCGTCTGAAAATCCCATTTTCACTACCTGGCCGATCATCACAATAATCCATATAAGTCCAAAGAACACGTGCGTTCCGTGTGTTCCTACCAACGTAAAGAATATCGAAAGGAATCCACTTTGAGAAGGACCATGACCGTTCATGATCAATCCGTTGAACTCATGAAGTTCCATAGCAATAAATCCAAGCCCCAGCAAAAAGGTAATGATGAGTCCGTAGATCACTCGTTTTTTCGAATCACCGTTCATGGAAACGATGGTTAGCCCAAAAGCCATACTACTAAAGAGCAGGAACATGGTCTCAATAAAAAGATAGGGCAGATCAAACAGATCCTTTGGACCCGGGCCACCGGCATAATTGTAACCGATCACTGCAAAGGTTGCAAAAAGCACGGAGAACAACACAAGGTCGCTCATCAGGTAAATCCAGAAACCGTAAGTTTTTAATTCTGCATGATTTCCGTGCTCCATTTCTATTGAATTTATATTTGTAACATCAGTATTCATCACACATTCCCTCCTTTATCATCTTTTGTTGTTTCAAAATTTTCAGACAAAAGCCGGAAGCGTTCATCTTCTGTTTTTTTCACTTCTTCTGCCGTGATCACGTATTCCACATCATCATTGGAACCGACTTTAATAATCACTGCAATTAAAGCAACCATACTTACAATGGCAAGCCACCAGATGTGCCAAACCATTGCAAATCCAAAGCCCAGTGTCAAAACACCCATATATAATCCGTCCGGTGTATTTTTAGGCATGTGAATATCATGATAGGCTTTTGGACGGTTGTATGCCGTTCCTTTTTCCTTCATATCCCAAAAAGCATCAATATCTTCCACGTTAGGAATAACCGCAAAATTATATTCGGGGGAGGGTGAAGCGATAGACCATTCCAACGTTCTTCCGTTCCAAGGATCACCGGTTTTATCCCTGTTTTCTTCACGATTTTTAATACTTAAATATAGCTGGATAACCTGAGCCAAAACACCAAGTCCAATGATCAATGCTCCAACGGAAGCAATGATCAAATACGGATGCCATGCCATGTTGGAATAATGTGCCAATCGTCTGGGCATACCCATTAATCCTAAAATGTAAAGCGGTGCAAAAGCTACGGTAAAACCGATAGCCCACAACCAGAAGGCCCGTTTGCCCCATTTATCGTTCAAACGGAAACCAAAAGTTTTCGGGAACCAGTAATGGAATCCGGCAAAATAGCCAAACAAAACGCCCGGTATCAACATATTGTGAAAATGTGAAACCAGGAATAAACTATTGTGAACGACATAATCTGCAGGCGGCATTGACATTAAAACTCCTGTCATACCACCCACGACAAACAGTACAAAGAATCCCATGGTCCAGTACATGGGCACTTCAAAATGAATGCGGCCCTTATACATGGTAAACAGCCAGTCGTAGATCTTTACCCCGGTTGGGATGGCAATAAACATGGTAGAAATTCCAAAAAAGATATTGACATCCACGGTATTTCCCATGGTAAAGAAATGGTGCAACCATACCGTAAAGGAAAGGAACATGATGGCTGCCGTAGCATAAACCAGCGATTTATATCCAAACAACCTTTTTCGCGAAAAGGTGGCAACCACTTCAGAA
The DNA here is from genome assembly GCA_046704385.1 of Bacteroidales bacterium. GTDB lineage: Bacteria > Bacteroidota > Bacteroidia > Bacteroidales > SZUA-534 > GH45. The sequence continues at coordinate 58,991 of JBJKSB010000077.1, forward strand.
TAAATACCAAAAGCCGGTAACACAACGATGTAAACTTCGGGGTGTCCCCACATCCAGAACAGGTTGTTCCACATCATATTATTTCCGCCCAACCCATTGGTAAAAAAGTGCATATCGAAATAACGGTCCATCGTTAACAGGAATAATGCTCCTGTCAATACGGGGAAAGATAATATCATTAAAACATTGGTGGTCAAGGTAGTCCAGGTGAATAAAGGCATCCGCATGAACTTAAGCCCGGGGGCGCGCATTTTAATAATGGTAACAAAAAAGTTGATACCACTCAAAAGCGACCCGACACCCGCTATCTGGAGTGCCCACATCCAATAATCAACGCCGACACCGGGGTTAAATTCTGTCTCAAAAAGGGGTGCAATTCCAAACCATCCTGAGTTTGAAAATTCACCCAATCCTAACGAGATCATGATTAAACCGGCACCGGCCACTGTCATATAAAAACTCACCGAATTCATCAGCGGAAATGCTACATCCCTGGCACCTATCTGTTGCGGAATAACCAGGTTCATCAAACCGACCATAAAAGGCATGGCCACAAAAATGATCATAATGGTTCCGTGCGAGCTGAATATCTGATCGAAGTGATGCGCTGTTAAATAACCTTCGCTCGCTCCGGCAGCCATGGCTTGCTGTCCACGCATCATAATGGCATCGGCAAATCCACGCAACAACATTACGCCGGCAAGCACGATGTACATAACACCAATTTTCTTATGATCGAGGCTGGTAAACCATTCCTTCCACAAGTAACCCCATTTTTTGTAATAGGTAATTATCCCGATAATGATAATACCAAGGATAGTTGAACTCACAACGGCTCCCATGATAATCGGATCATTAAACGGTATATCTGATAAAGATAATTTTCCAAACATATTATTTATCCTCCTTCATTTTACACTTCATTGGCATTGAACAATTTTTCATGTCTGGTCCCATCCATTCCATGTACTTACCCACAACCTGATCGAACAAATTCGGAGTAACTGAAGAATAGAAAGTTATAGGATAACCTATATTGGGTTCGTTAACATGTTCGTACATCTTCATACTTAAGGAATCCGGCGACAGTTTGGCTTTCTGCACCCAGGTATTGAAATCAGAAGATGTCATTGAGATCGCCTTGAAATGCATGGTAGCATAGCCATGTCCGCTAAATTCATTATTCTGTCCGACATAAGTACCTGTATCATTAGCTAAAAGGTTCAGTCGCGTTGTCATTCCGGCCATCACATATATCTGGCTTCCTAATTGAGGAATAAAAAATGAGGTCATGACGGTTGACGAAGTAAGTCTGAAACTCAATGGTGTTTTTTCCGGAAAAACAAGTTCATTTACAGCAGCAATATTATAATCCGGATAAATAAACAGCCAGTTCCAGTCCGTGGAAATAACATCTACCCTTACAGGTTTATTTTCAGAAGGTAAGGGTTTGTATGGGTCTAAACTGGAAGTCCGTGTTATAGTAAGATACGATAGCGCTATAATAATAAGTATGGGCACTGTCCAGATTATAGCTTCAACTTCTTTTGAATCAGTCCACTTAGGGTCATAATTTGCTTTTTTATTGGAAGCCCTGTATTTTGCAGCAAACCAAAAAGCCATTACAAATACCGGGACAATAACAATTAGCATAAGGGCAATTGCCATATAAATAAGGAATCGTTCCTCACTACCTATCGGTCCTTTGGGATCAAGTACGACCATATGTTGACAACCGCTCAAAAAGGCCGCAATGCCAACTATACCAATTACTTTGAATAAATTATAATACTTTTTTCTCATGTTATTCAAGCGAATTTAAACTTTAATAATATGAATTTTTATCATATCAGATATTGATTTCTAAAGATTTTTCTTTCTGTGTTTCAGCACGTTTAAAATAAGCAGCTATCATCAATGCGCCTCCCATAAGGCTTGCATCTTTTAATAAACCAAATAATGCCAATTGATAATTGCTGCCATATAAGCCCGGAATATGAATGGTACAAATAAAAATAAACAGTAGTGCTGCCAAAACATAACAGGACAACTGAATGTACTTATTTATCATGATGCTAACTGATAAAATAATTAAAATGGCACCTGTCATCAAAATGGTAAAGCCACCTCCGGGAATAAAAGATGTCATCATGCCGAGGAAAACATCTTTCATCAGGAAATGATTAAGCCCTATCAGGCCAATAGGCAGGGCAAAAAGAAACCGTCCGATTGTTGCTGTTTTTTTCATATAAATAAAATTTTTGGGAAATTATAGGTGAGTACTTTCTTTGGTTCGCTCATACAGACAATTTCTGGTTGAATAATATACTTTAACAAACAGGATAAAATCTTGTTCAAAAAGAAAAGACACTTTATAAACAGAAATTTTTTTCGTAAATAACAGAGAGAAAAGGGTGTTTATCCGGTATCGTTTAAGATCATGTATGGTTTATGATTTTTTTAGTGGATTTTTCCGATAGTTTTATTTTTAATGTTTCTCTGAAATTTAATTGTTTGACTCCTCCGGAATCATATATTTATAGAAATTATAATTTCCATAAGCCTGCAATCCCAGCCGGGATCGAATACAAGAAGGAGTTACAAGTAAAATGAATAAAAATTGGGTATAAAGCGTAGTGATTATAAAAGTTGAAAAGTAAATTAACTTCTGATTTCACGCTTAAAAAATAAGAAAGTCCTGCAATTTGCAGGACTTTGCTGTTTTTGTTTCAGAATGTATGTAGTAAGGGTTAGCAACTTTTACTTCTATAAATTTTAGAGGATGTTCTGCTATTTAAATTTTTTAATTATTCAAGATTATCAATAACTGCCGAATCCTGTAAAGAATTAGTAACCTGAGTTGTCTTTCCTTTGGTTCTCTTAACCAGTTTGTCAAGTATTACATAAATAACAGGTACCACAAGGAATGAGAGTAGCATTGAACTTGCCAGTCCGCCAATAAGTACCCATCCCAGGCTGCTTTTCCATTCGGCTCCCGGACCTGTGGCCAGGGCAATGGGCAAAATACCTACAATCAATGCCAGGTTGGTCATGAGTATGGGTCTGAAACGTACTGCTGTAGCTTCGGTAATGGCATCAATCACTTTTTTCCCTTCGTCCTGCAGTTTGTTGGCAAAGTCGACCACCAGGATGGCATTTTTTGCAACCAGTCCGAACAACATAATGATACCCATGATCGAGAACAGGCTTAATGTTTTACCTGCAAGAGCCAGAGCCAGTAATGCACCGATAAGGGCCAGGGGTAATGAGAGCATTACTACCATAGGATACACATAGCTGTCGTATAAAACCACCATAATCAGATACATAAAGATGATAGATGCCAAAAGGGCCACAATCATACTGCCAAATGAATCGGACTGTCGTTCCATATCTCCGGCGTATATAACATCCACCCCCGCAGGTATTTTTGTCGATGCAAGGCTGGCTTTTAATTCATCACCCACTGTTCCAATGGTTTTACCTACCAGGTTCCCCGTTATTTTAACCGCATTGATTTTATTGTAACGCAGCAGGGTTGAAGGACTTTCATCTTCACTGATATCTGCCACCTCTGACAGTTTTATCAGCTGCCCCATGCGATTGGTAAAAGATATGTTCTCCAGGTCGGACCTGCTTCTGCGGTCGAATTCATCCAAGGCGATAAAGATATCATACTCGTTGTTGCCATCGGTATATTTTAAGTCGCGGTTTCCCTCATAGGCCAAATACATCTGGGCACCTATTTCGCCAATGGTCAAACCCGATTTGGCCAGCTTCTCCCGATTAAATTCAACCAGTAATTCCTTATCTCCGTTCTCAACACTGGTCTGGATATCGGTGGTTCCGCTGATATTCCTTAAGATATCGGCAACAGTATTACTGTAGGCTATGGCCGAGTCAAGGTTGTTACCACGCACATAAATTTCGATGGGTGAGGTTGACATTCCAAGGATGTTCACATTCTTAACTTTAAAAATCGGACCTGCAGCATTTTCTATCAGATCCTTTTTTAATTTCTGTGCAAAAATGGAAGATGATACATCACGGTCTTTTTTGGGTACTAACTTAACCACGTATTCAGCAGCAAATGGAGTTCCCAGGGTAGCGAATTTATCACTGCTACTCCCAACCTTTGAATAAACCGTGCTTATTTCCGGATAATCAAGTAGCATGCTTTCGATTTTCTGGCAGGTGGCATTGGTTTGTTCCAGGGTAGACGTTCTATCCAATTCCATGGATAAAATAAATTCCCCGCGATCACCCTGATCCATAAATTCAGTTTGAATAAAACCACCACCAATAAGGTAAAATGAACCGATAAGTAAAATGGTGGCAATAAAGATGGTGATGCCTTTATGTGAAAGGGTTGTTTTTAATCCTGACAAAACCACGTTTTTAAACCAGGTGATTAGCTGTTCAACTTTTAATAAAAACCGGTCAAAAGGTTTTTTCTTATTAAAGACCTTAAGTTTACCAAAGCGTGAAGTGAGTAGGGGTACCAGGGTAAATGAAACCAGCAAACTCAGTAATATGGAAACTACAATGGTGAGCGAAAATGACAGAAGCAGTTGTCCGGTAAAGCCTGATGTTAAACCAACAGGCAGGAACACGGCAACAAGTACCAGTGTGATAGACGAAACGGTAAGTCCGATCTCCTGACTGGCATCGATGGAAGCCTGCAGGCGTGTTTTACCCATTTCCATATGACGGTAAATATTTTCAAGTACCACAATGGCATCATCCACAATGGCTCCGATTACAATCGATAATGCCAATAGTGTGATCAGGTTCAACGAAAAACCAAACAAATTGAAAAACAGGAAGGTAGATATTACTGAGGTAGGTATTGATATCAGGATAAAGAGAAGGTTCCTGAAAGTATGCAAGAACAATAACATGGTAACCGATACCAGGATGATAGCAAATATAAGGTCAAGCATTACGCTGTTTATCGCGTCATTGGTAAATTCCGAAGTGTCACTGGCAATTTCAAAATGCATATTTTTATCGGCGTAATTCTTTTCCCAGGTGTTTATAATCTTGTGGACATCTTTACTGATTTCCACAGCATTCCCTTCTTTTAGCTTGATTATGTCGATACCGATGGCCGGTTTCCCGTTGATCCGGGCTATTTTTGATGATTCTTTTACGCCATCGGTTACTGAGGCTACATCCTTAAGTTTAATAAGTGAACCGTCTTTTGTGCCGCCTATTACCAGGTCTCTTATTTCGTCCAGGTTTTTGAATTTACCGGATAACCTTACAATGTATTTTGTTTCATCATTTTTTATTTTTCCGGCAGGAAAGTCGATATTTGAAGCGGCCAGCACCTGTTGCATCTGAAGCAATGATATACCGTAATGTTCCAGTTTTTCAGCATTTACTTTAACGGCTATTTCGCGCTCGTTGCCACCGATAAGGTTTACACTTGCCACGCCCCGAATTTGCTGGAGTTGTGTTTTGATATCCTTATCCACGATATCGAAAAACGCTTTATCGGGAATATCTGCGTACACAGCAATACTTATGATGGGAAATGAGTTGATATCAAATTTCATAAACCTGGAATCCTTGCAGGCTTCCGGAAGGTTTTCCTTTATATCATTTACCTTTCTTTCACATTCCTGTAAGGCCAGGTCGGCATCTATATCGTCCTTGTATTCAATATTTACCATCGAAACACTTTCAAAGGAACTGGATGTAATGGTTTTAATCCCTTCAATAGCTGAAACAGCGTCTTCAATTTTCTTTGTAACGGAACTTTCAACTTCGGAAGGCGCAGCTCCGGGATAAATTGTCATAATCGTATTTCTTGGTACATCCAAACTGGGCGTAAGTTCCCTGTTCAGGTGAAAGTAGCTGACAATACCCGACAGTGCCAGTATCACAAAAATAACCACGGGTATGGTTTTACGTTTGATGGATATATCTGTAATTTTCATATCTGTATCTTTTTCAACTCACTAATTAACTATTCTTACATTATCGCCATCGTTGATATTCAACTGTCCGCTCACAATTAATACGTTATCTTTTGATAAACCGCGGAGCACTTCAATATATCCATTATTGCCTTGTCCACATATAATCTCACGTTTTTTAGCTTTTCCGTTTTCTACCACATATACCACCGGTTTTTCCATACTACCTACAATGGCCATTTTATTGATCAACAGATGTTTTTTGCTTTGTACCGGCAGGATTACTTCGGCGTATAACCCGCTTCTTAAATGCGTTTTGTAGTCGTTTGTCAGTTTAATTTCCACATTAAATTTCATGGCCATATCTGCTTTTTCTGCAATGGAAGTTATGTGTCCGGTAAATTCTTCGTCGGGGAAAGCCGATAAATGTATGGTAACGGCCTGCCCGTTTTCCATTTTATATACTTCATTCTCGGTAACCTTGATATTTAAAATAAGCGAGTTTGTATTTACAATCTCACAAACCGGTGATCCACCACCCAGGAATTGTCCTGTAGTGATATAATCGTTGTTGATATATCCTGAAATAGGAGCTTTAATACGGGTATTGCTTAACGCTTTACGTGCGGTGATAAGATCGGCTTTGGCCTTTTTTAAACCTATGTTAGCCTGTTCAAGATCGCGTTTGGTAATTGCATTTTCTTCCGATAACCGGGTGAGGCGGTCGATATCTTTTTCAAACTGTGAATAATTGGCTTCGGCAGTTAGCACGTTGGCGGCAATTACCTCGTCATCAACCTTAGCAATTACATCATCTTTATTTACCTTGTCGCCTTTTTCCTTGAATATAGAAACAATCTTTCCCTGTGTTTCGGAAACAACAGTTAATACTTCAGACGCTTCCAGTGTGCCGGTGGCCACAATATTTTCCCCTAAAATTCCTGTATGAACCGAATCAACAGATACAGCTATTTTATCTACTTTACGCTGAGCTAAGTCTATTTCACTTTCAATTAGTGCCTTGTTACTTTTTAACTTGTACACAGCTCCCATTATCAATATTCCGATAAATACGATTACTAATATTCTTTTACTTTTCATGATATATAAATATTTTCTTAATTATTATTCATTAATTGTTTAATGGTACCTGATGATTTCATCATTTTTATACCGGCAAGTTTACATTTAAGGATTTGTTGATTGTATGAATTTTCTGCCTGCAGATAGTCTGAGTTTACGTTAAGGACATCGGCCATTGAAGCCATACCTTCCTTGTATTCCAACGAGGTTTGATCGTAAACCTTTAAAGCCAGTTCACGATTTTCCTTTTGCACTTCCAGTAATTTGTATGCTGTTTTGTATCCGCTGAGGGCATTGCTGAAATCAACCTGTAGCAAATCTTTTGTTTTGAGCATGGTTTCATCGGCCTGGAGTTTTTGTAATTGCGCCTGTTTAACCTTGGCATGATTCACTCCTGAAGTAAAAACAGGCGCCTTCAGCTGAAGGCCAATTGTATTCATGTTACTCAATTTATCTAAATTAGACTTAAAACTGTACGAGGAATAGTTCAGTTTGCCATAAACAGCAAGGGTGGGGCTGTATTCAGCTTTCGCCAGTTTGATATTCTGGCCGGCCACTTCACCCTGCTTTTGCAGCAGCTGATATGCAGTTACATTTTCAGGTACAAACTCAGTGCTTAAAAGTTGTTCATTGACAAAGTTTTCTGTTAACGTTGTATCCAGCGTCAAAACAGAATCAGCCGGCATTCCGGCAAGTGCTTTGATATAATTAAGCTGAATACTGACAGCATTCTCTAAAGTCTGTTCGCTTACCTGCAAATTTGTAATGGATACCTTAAGGCGGTTTACATCGTTTTGTTTGACGAAATCGTTTTGATAGTTAAGCTCTACAATTCTGTATATTTCACGCAGGTTTTTCAGCGATTTTTCAAGCGTATTTAACTGATACGATAACGAAAGAGCCTGGTAATAATTGGTGGCTACTTCCTCAACAACCTCTTCTTCTGTATTGTTTTTCAGCAGACTGTATAACTCTTCAGCTTTTTTAGTGGTTTTTAAGCCTGTCCAATACGCCTGGTTATAAATCAGCTGCGTAACCTGAATGCCGGCGCTGGCCATATAAATGGCATCAGCACCACTCAACTGGGCCAGCAAGGGTTGTGTTTCCTGAGGTATCATCGCGGCCATTTCCGGCGTTATGTTTATGGCAGGCAGGCCCATCTTGCTATAGGATGCTGCTGCTTCTGCCTGGGGTAGACCGTGACCCATAGTTTCCTTGTGTTTATATGTCGATTCTTCACGTTGAAGCTCTGCTTTTTTAACATCCCTGCTATGCCCGATGGCATAGTCAATTAAATCACCCAGCTTTGTTTGTCCGTAACTAAGATTACCATGCGTGGTAATTGCTGTGATAATTGTTACGGTAACTATCTTCATCCAAATTTTCATTTTACTGTGTTTTGTTAGTATTAAATAAACGCATCGTTAAAAAACAGTGCAAATATTCCTTTTTGATACTTATTATTAAAGGGATAATTCTGTGAAACGGACAATTAGGGTGCTGAACAGACAGGTGATAATTCAGGATTTGTGGGGTATGTATTATAAATAACAACAAAACGTTAAGACATCCCAAAGTATATATTTATTATTGGCTGTTTTTATTTAGTGTCTTTTAGGGTTTTGGTGATTTTGAGGCAATAAATCAATTTGAAATAAAAGGTTTTAATTTTCCTCCTCAAGCCAGCTAAGGAAATAGGGTGTTTTTTCCTTGCTAATGGTGATTTTTTCCTGAAAGGGTACCTTAATATTTACCGATAGTTTTCTTGAAAAATACTGCGAGACATCTATCACGGCTTTCCGGTTAAGCAAGCATTGCCGGTTAGCTCTGAAAAAACGACTGCCGCATATCCGGCTTAAATCGTCGAGGGTTTTATTAACCGAATATTTCTCCTTTTCAAAGGTGATTAAATAGCTAATTTCATTTTCGAGATAAAAAAGAGCAATATGCTCCAGTTTAACGGGTACTATTTTATCTTTATAATGAACAAGTATGGACGACGATTCCGGAACATTCCTGTTTAGCAGACTTTCAATAATTTCTTTGTACGATTGTGTATTTTTTAAAAAAGTGTCGCGAAAATCTTTATACTTTTCCAGTGCTTTGCGGATCTCTTTTTCTGAGAAGGGTTTCAGCACATAATCAATACTATTGGTTTTAAAAGCATTCAGGGCATATTCATCAAAAGCCGTACAAAATATGATGGGGGTGCTGGTTTTTACTTCCTGAAAAATCTCGAAGCTAAGGCCATCACCCAGTTGTATATCACTGAAAATTAAATCGGGTGTTTCACATGCACTGAAATATTCAATCCCCGATTTAACCGATCGGAGTACAGTTACAATTTCAGCATCCGGTTCACACAACTTTATAGTATTAATCAGGTTTTCAGCTGTTAGTTTTTCGTCTTCAATTATAACTATTTGCATCATTTAATAATTTTAATACGCACTGAAAAGGTTTTTTCCGTCTGGTCAATCCTGATCTCATCACCAGAAATAAGCCGGTATCGTTCCGATAGGTTCATTAATCCGCTCCCTGTTGACGGAACATTTGATGAACTTTTCAGGTTTAAGTTGTTGCTTACTTCTATGCTGTCGCCATGTTGGTTAACCTGAATACATAAAGGAGTCTCTTCCGTTAACTGGTTATGCTTTATGGCATTCTCAAGTAATGTCTGTAGGGCAAATGACGGTATAAATCCCTTTTCGATTATTTCATCCTGTATAGAGAACGATATCTGAAGCGCTTCACTAAACCGTATTCGCTGCATTTCGAAATAATCGCGGCACAGCGTTATTTCTTCCTTTAACGGGATAAGTTTTGTATTATTTGTCGACACCACAGCTCTTAAAAAGTCGGAAAGATGCATCAGGTAAGTCTCGCCCGATGTAGTATCTTTTTTATACAACGATTGAAGGGTGCTGAGTGCATTAAACAAAAAATGAGGTTGTATTTGTTGCCGGAGCAGTTGATTGGCAGCCTCGGAATTTGCCGCCTTTAATTTTGAGTTTTCCAGTTCAATCTTTGTCTTGGAGTCCTGCAGGATCATAAATCCCTGAACCACCAGGCTCGAAGTATTGATTAAAATGCTAAGAAACCCGACATACACAAACTTGATTATTTGTATATCGGCACGGATGATCTGTGCAAACAGGAACGCAATACACAGGTATAAAACTAAATTCAGACTGTAACTGGTTGTTAAAAATACGATCCTGTCTTTGGTTTTGTTGTCTCTTAATCTATCTTCGAAGTACACCAGTATGGCTAAATTTAAAAAGGAATTTGCCAATAATAATACCGTACCCAGGATTGAGTTCCGAACGGCATGTACCAAATTTTGAAAACCCTGGGTTGCCATGAAAATACCCAGCCATAACAGGACAAAATAAATGGCTAACCACACATTAAGCCTTCGGAGCTTCTTAATCGGGTATTTTGATTTTCGGATCATTTTATTTCTTTTGGTGTACTACAAGTATTATTACAAGATACTAAAAGCATCCCAATCATCATGATAGGGATAATTATATTTATAATCTGATTTTTCGATACAAAGTTTGAAAATCAGGATATTAATTTAAAATAAAAAAACACTCAAACAGACAAAACGGGAGGTGAAGTGTAAAAGGTAAGACCGGAAATTTAATAAGTGAAAAAACCAGTTTATTAATTTGATGCTTGTCTCAGTGGATTAACAATGCTAAATAACTTATTGTCAATTGAGTTTACATCAATATAATAAAAATCACCTGTTATATCGGATTGGTTTTTGTTAGTTTTTGTTGATGGGACTGTAATATCTTCAATCTTTACGATTTTCCATCCCTTAGGTAATTTATATGTTTCTTTACCTTTCTTCATTATTCAATATCTGCAATGTTTTGAATGAGTTCCATTATAATTTCAGTAGCTTCCTCTTCTGAACCATAAGGCAAAGCACTTTCTATCCCTTCTGTTAAACCTTCATTTTTCAATAGTTTGGAACATTCTTCTTTTAAATATGCTTTTACACTTTCATTTGCATTGGTTATATTTTCGAGTAGTTCCGAGCAATTATCCAGAATATAGATGATGTCTTCAAAATCATGGCTTTGTCGTAAATCCTTACCACCACGTCCTTTGTGAGCTTCAATTTTAGTTGCCAAATAGTATTCTGGAGGAAATACAAAAATTTCTGTTCCATCGGGAAGTGTTTTTGAAATCTTATTTTCAATTCCTTCTTCATACCACATATTGCTAAAACCTAGCACATCAGAATCTGAAGGTATTACATCTACTAAAATATCCTGATACACCCATCTGCAAATTGGAGCTCCTTTTGAAGTGTCATTTGCATAATGCTTTGAAAGTTCACCCACATTTGGAAACCACATGGATGCATCACCGAATAAACCTGGCAATATAATCAGTGCCTGTTTATTATCTTCTCCTGAAATTATTACATGAGATTTACCATAATTTGTTTCCACAAATTCTTCCCTGTATGCAACATCCCAGAGTTTCATTGATTCATCGTAACTTTTACAGGCAGTTTCTTTTCCTTCCGTTGTTTTATACAATGAAGCAGGAGTTGTTAAATTTTTATAGTAGAATAACTCATTGTAATGGTCGTCACTACTATTAATCCGATTGTTTTATAGGTTGCTTTTTTCATTTTAATAGGTTTTAAGGTTATAAATTTTTAAAGTTGAGTTATTACTTTATTAGCCAAATCGTCTGCCTCTGCATCTGACAATCTGAAAGCATCAAGTTGTTTACGACTGGGTTTTGGATTAGCTGGCAGCAATTCGCTTATTAGCGGATTTAGTATGGCTCTGGGTATTAAACCTGTTCTATTAATCAATTCTTTTTCAAGATTAGGATTTTTACCATCGGCTCCGGCACTTAACGATACCAAAGAAAATTTTTCAGTTTTCCCTTTCAAATCGTTAAACAAAGCTCTTAAAGGTGTCGCAATTTTACCGAACCAGACCGGTGCAACAAAAATAAGGTGTTCATATTGGTCGATTTGCTTTTCTGTTTCCTCAATCGAAGGAATCCGATTGAATAAAACATCGAAAAGAATGGTAAAAACGGTTCTTTTCTTTTTTTCACTTAACACAGAAAAATCTGCATTTAAATGTTGGGCAATTTTTTGCGCCAATTTTCCATTGTTCCCTGTGAACGAGTACGATATTATTAGTGTTTTCATCTTTATAATTTTTTAGAATAATAATTTAATGTAAAAATACAATGGCTTGACTTATTGATTGTTTGACAAATGTCAAAATTGTTTTTCAGTTTTCGATTTGCAGATAATCATAGAAATTTTCTGTCTTTAACTTACTGGCATATGCTGAAAGCGATAGTTTCGGGGCACCCAACACTTTATAGGTGTCGCAATCTTCGGCCAAAAATGTTTCAATAGAATTATGAAAATAATCCGACATCTGTTTCAGAAATTTCATCTCTTTTTTAAACATTGCCAGCATATTGATGATCCATGCAGGTAGAATTTTTACTTTAGCATTTTTAGAATATACTGACAGGAATAACTGTGCAGCTTCCGGGTGTTTGATTCCTTCATTACCCTGCACCGGAAACTCTTTAAATAAAGCTTCCGGATTATCTATTGCATTGGCAATATTCAGGGAGAAATCGTAGCTGTTTGTAAAATAAATCAGGTCCTTTGTGTTTCCAATTACAGCGTAAGTCTGATTTCTTTGATAGAATATAAAACTGTCGGCAAACCAGCTGCAGTGAAGAAATGTAAAGGGTATGCCGGATTCTTTGATTATTTTTTGGCCTTGCTTACGAATTACATTCGGTATAAATCTGAATTTTCCATTTTCCGGAAGGTTATCAAACGCTCCTAAGCCTGAAATACTAATGATTTGTTTAATACTTTTCCTGTCTATAGCTTCGATAATATTGGCAACGCCTTCGCGTTCGCTTGCAAAAGGAGTGTTTATATCAGTGGTTTGAGTCGAAAGGTTCAAATATAAATACTGGGTTCCTTTCAAGGCTTTTTGTAATGCTGGAATGTCTTTTAAATCGGCATTGACAATTTCCACATCCGGCAATTTGCTGAATAATTTTTTCGCCTTTTCTTCATTTCGGACTATGACTTTAACGGAATATCCAAAACTTAAAAGATTTTTGACTACCGGAATTCCTATGTTTCCGGTTGCGCCGATAATAGTGATTTGTTTTTTGCTGCTCATAATAATTAGTTTTAAAGATTATGATGCAAAGTTGGGGCAACGCAGCAAAACTATTGTTTGACAAAAGTCAAAATCGGATTATTTCTTTTTTCTTATCCGGCTCAGGGTTGCAATATCCACCCCGATATAGGATGCAATATGCCCTAATGTAGCTTGTTGTAAAATATCGGGACATTCCTTACAGAAAGCATAATACCGGTCTGTTGCTGACATGGTTTGAAACCTGCTGGCACGATCAAGCATTTCGCGGGTTTTTACATCCGCTAAATCTTTGCATATTTGATTCCATGCAGGAACTTTATCATAAAGTTCTTTCTGTTTTTCGTAGCTGATTGACATGAGCTCCGAATCTACTATTGCTTTTATAAATTCTTTGGATGGCGTACGATTATTGAAGCTGTCGAAAGCAATAATCAAAGTGCCTTCAGGGAAAAAATCTGTGGTTATTTCGTTCGCATTATCATCATAAAAATAGGAACGAAACAAGCCTTTGGTAACAAACCCGATATAATTGCAAACCCTGCCTTCTTCCAAAAAATACTCATTGGCCTTAACTGACATGGGTATGTAACCACTCATGGTTAGTTGTATCTCCTCCTCGGTAAGATTGTATTTCTTAATACTATTTTCATCAAGTCGCATAATTATAGATCATTAATTTTATGTATTGGAAAATTACTCTTTCTGAATTCCTGCATTATTATTGCTTTGTACGCTCCTTCAAATAGCTCCTGGTCTTTTTTAATCAGGCCATAAAGCAAATCGTACCACATAAGTTTATCGGTTAATTCTTCTCCATTATCAGGATTATAGAAATTGGAACGCTGTTCCATGAATTTGTTAAGTTCAAGTATGGTTTGTGCTACTAATTTATCAGCTTTTTCCTGTCCCAGTTGTTCCCTGATTCGCCATAAAGTGCTGGTATAAAGAAATCCTCCGCGGTGATTATCAACATGCGTATCCAATAATTTATCATATGATTTTACCGAAAGCCTGTAATATTTACTGATAAAAGTGTTTGTATCTTCAATCTCTCTTGGAAATGATTCCTTTATTAGTTCCATGGTTCTTCTGAGGTTCATGGAATCGGGTTGCGGATATGAATAGGTGAGCGAAGCATCCCTAACAGCTTTCATTAAAACCAGTTCGCCTACAACCGGGTAATTATAAAGTGAAACGGTAAAATATTCCATCAATCCCACATGCAAAGGACTTAAACCTTTGAATTTAATTCCCAGGTCATCTTGCAAGGTCCAGAAGGCTATATGACCCACTTCATGATAAAATATAGAAGGAGAAAATAGCTGATTTTCTTCGAGTATGTATTGTTTCGGGTCAGACAAGAGCCCGTAATTGCCTGATAATACTTTGAGCGTTCTATAGTTCTCCCGGGTAAAGAAGTTTATTTTATTATCAAATAGCCGGCTGTAATATTTAATAGCCTTATCGAAGTAATAAGCGGTTGCAACCGTGTAATATTCAGGTGAATATTTTTGAATGGATTTAGTGAAGTCTAAATCAACCGGCCTTGTATAATATTGTATTTTATCAGGATTATTATCCAGGAAATGAACAGAATCAATATATTCAAACGACATTTGTTTTATGTAATCTGTCTGTATTTTTCCTTCGTTTGTGATTAATTTACCGGGTTCAATTTTATCTGTATAGGCTTTACCTCCCTTTATATAGTCAATTTCTAAGGAGTTGTTTTGATTTGTACATCCCATTACAATTGTAATAAGGATGAATATGATGAGTTTATATAACATTTTAATATTTAACATTTTATATGTCTAATTTAGTTAATTAATTTTATATCGGACATCTAAAAATCATGCAACAGGGATCCACTTTTAATGGTTTCAATAAACTGGTTCATAAACCGGGCTGCAGGTGCACCGTCAATTATATTATGATTAAAGGAAGCTGTAATACATAAATGTTCCCTTGAAACTATTTCATTATTATATGCTACCACTTTTTTGCTGATACTACCAATGGTAATTAAAACCGTACCTGAACCATGTGGAATAAACCATACGGGTTCTTTGCTAAACATACCAACAGCAGTCACCGCAACTTTCCCATATTTTTTAGCCATCACAATACTTTTGTCAGATAATTTAATAAATGCTTTCAGGAGAAAACCGGGTATAAGATTCAACCATTTTGAATTTGACAAGCTTCCCATTTTATCACTACTAATGTTTTGAGCTTCCCTGATTTCATTATGTATCTGCTTATAGGTTTTTAGCTGTGCTTTATTTATGACAAAAGGTTCCGGTACTTTTTCACCATGTAATTCCCGTTCAATTAAAACACTAATAGTAATATCGTCGAGTAAAATTATTTTGTTTCTTCTTATAAATGAATTTGAATAGGGGTATTGTTTTACTACTTGTACCAGGCAACTGACTATATAAGCTGTAAAAGACAGCTTTTCGCCTGTTTTTTCAAAATATTCCTTTATAAGTTTCCGTGGTTCGGTAATATCAACTTCTGAAAAACTATGAATGGTATTTCCTTTGCCTGTCACCGAAACCGAGGCACGAACTACTTTTCTGTTAAAAGAAAGCTTCTCTGTTTTATATCCCTTTTCCATATCAAATAATTTTAAAGACGATGCAATGTTCAATTAAATACATAGCTTTTTGGGATCGCGGTAAATCAATCCTTTAGTTAATATTTTGTAGCTAACTTAATCATGAGAAAACAAATTACACCTAATGAAATTAAAAGAAGTATCCTGGTGCTTGTTTTTTTATACTGTTTCATTATTAGATGGATATTCCAAAATATCATCAAAATTACGAACAGTATAAACGATTTTTTCATGATTAAAAATGGTATGCAAATCCAACTTTCACATGAAATGGTGAACCGCCGTAACCATTAAATTCTTCAGTAAAAGGAACTTTTATGGAAATGAAACTGTCAATTTTTTCCTGAATAGTCACTCCGGCTTCCATACCAAACTGAAAGGTTCCACCCCCGCCTTTGTACCAGCCATCTATTGCATCTTCGTAATAGGTTTCTTTATAATACCTGGTATGTTTTATATAGTTAAAATAAATATCCTCATATTCAGCTGTAAGAGCTATAAAAGATTTTTTCTTATAAAAGCCAATTCCTATCTCATCTTCAGCCGCTATTTTGGTTGAATTAAAATTACATGTTTTTACATGCCCGACTGATAAATTTAGTCGGGTTATAAACTTAAAATTACCTGATTCATAAATTGAAATCATTTCGCCAACTTTTGCCTCTGAGTTGGCAAATCCAATTTGATACAATGAAGTACTAATTTCATAATAAGGATTTAAATCTCTTTTGAAGATTTTTTGTCGGGCAGGCTTTTGGTATCCAATGGTGATCATTGATGCGGGTTCAATCTTAAATTGAAAATACATTTTATTTCGGGCGGCTGTATCAATCCATGCAGTTTGTGCAAATAAATTGCAAACAAGCATTGTACTTAGTAAGGCTAATATATATTTCATAATAGTAGTTTTTGAAATTAAATTTTACTAATTCTTTATTGTAAAAAGTGTCGTATTATCCCTGAAACTTCGTTCGGTTTTTCCCATGGACCTGTATGCCCGACATTGGGAATTATTACCAACTTATTTGCAGGATAAAACTTCTGTTGAAGATTCATATAATCAGGAAATTCTCCCATGGTAAGGCTTCCGGCAATAAACAAGGCCCTGCCTTTAAATGAAGTCAGGTTTGATGTTATATCGTATTCATCCGAATTAAAAAAATCCAGGTTTTCGTGAGAAACAAAACTTCCAAATCTCCACAAGGGACAGCTGGGATTCTCATGAAACTCAGGCTGCATTCTAAAAGCTCCCAACAACCTTTGATAATCTCCTCGTTCATGTGAATCCGATGAAATATGATCGTGCGAAAGCAAATAATCTTCAAGCCATTCATCACCTATTTGTCCAAAAACAGAAGTCATTCTTTCTTTGAAATAATTCACTGCTTCTTTCGAAAATGGGCCGGGTTCATAAAATACAATATCTCTGATTTTTTCAGGGTACGTGTTAATAAATCCGGTTGCTAAGATGCCTCCATACGACCAGCCAAAAATGTTTACCTGTTCTTCTGATATACCGGTCTCAGTTTCTTTCTTTTGAATAAAATATTCAATAATGGCCTTTAAATCTTCAACATACATATCGAAGTTTATCACACCCTTATCAAAACGTGGTGAAAGTCCTGCTCCGCGCTGATCGTAGAATACACAATAGTAATTATCCTGAAGCTGGCTTAATCCTCCATCCGGGTAAGTTCTTTTATCAGGATATCGCGACTGGTTTTCCATACCAATCTGGCTTATAAATGCCCGATAATCACAACCCGGTCCACCATGCAGGAAGATCAAAATTGGATTATGTATATCACCAAACGATTCTGCATGAAAAATGGTTCCATTAGCTTTAATACTTGGTAATAGTGGATCTTCAGCAACAGTTTTGGGAACTATATCGCCGGGTTCGTCAAAGTCCAGCAGTTTCTCACAACCAGCAGTCATTATCATGATGGCCATAAGACTTAGATTTAAATAAATTGATTTCATTTTCACTGATTTTAATGGTTAATATTAATTTAAATTAAAACTTGTATCCGAACTGTAGGGCCGGGCTAAAAACATATCTTGAATAGTTGTTGTCCACAGCTTTAAATTCTGAAGGTACATTGTTATTAATGGGCCAGTAACTGATTTCGCCACCGGCTTCGAGGTAAAACTTGCGATCAAACATTTTTAAATCGAAATGGTATCCAACCCGGGTGGCACATAAAAGCATAAATCCCGTTTTTGATTTATCTGAAGTGCTTTCAGGATAATAATCCAGAAACAGGGGATTGAAAATCTGATCGACAAAAAGGTTTTTCCAAAGGTAGTATTGACAGGCAAATACAGCTCCATACGAAAATACATGACCTGGATAAGTAGTGTTATCTGACCAGCCAATGGACATTGGAGCGGTATAATTGTAAACATTCAATCCGAATACCAGATCGGTTTTTGCATTAATCTTACGTCCATAGTCAATTTCATAAAAATAGGTGTTGTCACCTGGAATTAACGATGTCAGTACGAAAACAGAAGTAGCGAGGTAGTTCTTTTCAGACAACCCACTGTTGTTGTTGGTGGTGACATTTTTCTGACAAAATGCAGCATTGGCTATTAAAGAAAAAAGTAAATAATAGGCAAGAGGTGCAACTTGTTTTCTAATTGGATTTTTTAAGGGTAACATATTCATTTCCTCCTTTTTGGTTTTGTTTTTACAATGATTTTAAATTCACATTGCAAAGCAAGCCGTTAAAAAGACATGAATCGTCCTAATTCAGGAATCCGGACTTATTAATCAAAAGAATTCCTCGAAGGTTTGTCACTTGCGCCATCCGCGTGTCGCCGTAGCTTCAGCTGAGGAACAAGCTTCAGCGACTGAGCACTTCGAGGTTCCGCTTTTTCTCCCCTTATTTTACTACTCTCTACCGACCTGAAGGTCAATTTCTGGCATTCGGAGCATAATATTAACTTAGCAGCTTAAAACAAAAGCTGTGTTAGAAACTATTACTGATAAATTAGGCAATCATATTAATTTTAGCTATTCATG
>JBJKSB010000078.1:0-13209 GCA_046704385.1 Bacteroidales bacterium
GAGTTGAAATGACAGGTTATTTGCGGGGAAATAAGCTCTATAAAATTGATGTCCATAAAAAAAGCGAAACCATCTATTTACCGCAGGATGAATACGGTATTATGGGAGCCAACATAAGCAAAAGTGAAAACATTACCATACTGCTGAATAATAATTCAATTAGCAGGATTATTTACCGGAAGGGTTACGAAGGTGCAATGAACCCGCTTAAAGACCTTTCACCTAAAGATTTAAAAGTCAGGGATTTTGTGTGGCTTGAAAATGAACGTCCATTGGTGCCAAATGATGTATTCCGTTGGAAAAGTAACTGGTACACTGAATTAATGGAGCGGGCTGTTAAAGACCGCATGCCTGCTAAAAATTAAATTAAAAAGGCTGTCCAAAATTGAACAGCCTTAAAGTTTATAATCTTTCATTTTAATATTCATCCTCATTAAAGAAGAAATCATCCTTACTTGGGTAATCAGGCCAAATATCATCAATACTTTCAAATATTTCGCCTTCTTCCTCAATTTCCTGAAGGTTCTCAATTACTTCTAGCGGAGCGCCCGATCTGATGGCGAAGTCAATCAATTCTTCTTTGGAGGCGGGCCATGGAGCATCTTCTAATTTTGAAGCTAATTCAAGTGTCCAATACATATTAATTAATTTTGTGTATTACAATTTTCAAAATTTTGCAAATATATATAAAAAAAATCCATATTACCGCTGTGGATTCCAAGTTATTTCTTCACAATTTAATTCATCGGCTAATTTTCTTGATAAGATGAAGAAATAATCGGACAAGCGGTTTAAGTACTTCATTACCATGGTTCCATGGTTTTCTTCCTCAATAACTTTTATCACCAGTCTTTCGGCTCGCCGGCATACGGTTCGTGCAATATGGCAGTATGAAACGGAAGGATGTCCGCCAGGTAAAATAAATTTTGTTAACAGAGGTAGTTTTTTTTCATGTTGGTCAATTTCTGTTTCTACCTTTTGTATGTCGTCTTCAGATATTTCAGGAAGTATAAATTCGTTAGAAGCTGCATCTGCTGCCAATATGGTGGCGCAAGTCATTAGCCGGTCCTGTACTTGTAGCAGGAATAATTTGTGCTCTTTGTTTTCTATAGTGTCATGCAGGTATCCGGTGTGAGCCATAAGTTCATCAATAGTACCATAGGCATCAATCCTGATGTGGTTTTTTGATACCCTTCTTCCGCCAATTAATGAGGTAGTACCTTTATCCCCGGTTTTGGTATAAACTTTCATGTATACAATTACTTAATTAACCATCACTTTTTCATCGCTTTCTATTACACCATCGCGCAACCTGACGACTCTTTTCGCATGAAGTGCTATATCTTCCTCATGCGTAACCAGCACAATGGTGTTCCCGTTTTTGTGTAATTCATCAAGTAAACGCATAATCTCCTCTGAGGTTTTCGAGTCAAGGTTTCCGGTGGGCTCATCGGCAAGAATAAGTGAAGGAGAATTTACCAAAGCCCTGGCAATGGCAACTCTTTGCCGTTGTCCCCCGGACATTTCATTGGGTTTGTGATCCATTCTGTCTTTTAATCCAACCAATTCAAGCGAATGTTTGGCCAATTCCTGTCGTTTGGCCTTAGGGAAACCTGCATATATAAGTGGAACACCAACATTTTCAATGGCATTGTATCGGGGCAATAAATTAAAAGTCTGAAAAATAAAACCAATTTCTTTATTGCGAATGGCTGAAAGTTTTTCATCCTCTAAACTACTGACATCATTGCCATTAAGCCAGTATTGACCCTGTGAAGGGGTGTCGAGACAACCAATAATATTCATTAAAGTTGATTTTCCCGAACCTGATGGGCCCATTATGGCTACATATTCGTTAGGCATAATGTTTAAGTCAACACCAGCCAATGCATGCACCTCCTGTGTACCCACCTGGTAGGTTTTTTTTATCTTTTTAATGTCAATTACTGAATTCATTGTATTACGAATTATGGTTTCAATGTTGTTAAACGTAAAAGTAATTATTAAATTATGGAATTTATAATCAGCAGTTAAAACCTGACGTTAAAATGCTGCCGGGTTAGTCTATCTTTAAAAAATACCAGCCCCATATGAAATAAATCAATAGTTATAATAACCTCTTTATTGTTCATTATTTTTTCCCAGGCTTGCTCCATTTCAGATGACGAATGGATGTCATCAAAAACAAAAATACTACCACTATTTTTATAAGCAAGGCACTGTTCAAAATATTTTATTGTAGCACCCAATTGATGATTGCCATCAAAAAATATGAAATCAACATTTTTAAGCCGATTTAAAGCCCGGTTTAATGTCTCATCAATATTGCCTGTAATTAATTCTATATTTTTTAGATTAAGTTTTTCGAAAGTTTGTTTGGCGTACTTACTTATTTCAGGGCAACCTTCAAGCGTAATAACCTTCGATTTTTTTGATACCGATGCCATATAACTTGTGGTAATTCCCAGTGAAGTACCAATCTCAAGTATTTGTTGGCTTTTAAAATAGTTAATTAGCCTGAATAATAATTGAGCCTGTCTTGCTGGTTTGAGTGTGGTTTTCGCAATAAACGAGATTTTTCTTTTCGTACTATTTGTGGACTTGCTCCCGGAGCCAAAGTCGGTAACTTCTATTTTTTTTTTGTTTTTTAATAATGTTTCCCTTTGTTTTTCAATAGTTGGGAAGCTATAAAAAGGGGTAAAATCGCGAATAATTTCTGTCACCAGGTAAAATACAAAAGGCGAATGTATGCCGAACCCTTTTGAATGATAGGAGCCCAACCAATGGTTGATGAATTTAAATACCTGGCGTAATTTGAACATATGCTGATTTATTTTCAGCAAATAAAATCAATTTTGAGGTAAATATGGTATTTGAGTGTTAAATAATCAAAAAGGAATTTTTGTTGTGAGATGCTCTATTCATAGACTAGACAGAATGAGAATTTTTAGAATAAATGCAAAATGTTTGTTTGAATTAGAACTGACTTAAGTTCACTTGCTCCTGATTTTACCATCACTTTCCACAATCCACTTATACGAGGTTAGTTCTTCCAGGGCCATCGGACCACGGGCATGTAATTTCTGCGTTGAAATTCCTATTTCAGCACCCAATCCAAATTGTGCCCCGTCGGTAAAAGCGGTTGAGGTATTACTATAAACAGCTGCGGCATCTACCATTTTAGTAAAATAATTCAGATTTTCCTGGTTTTCTGAAATAATGGCTTCGCTGTGTTTTGAACTGTAGATATTAATATGTTCCAATGCACTTTGCACAGAATCTACCGTTTTAATCGACATTTTCATCGATAAAAACTCGGTGCCAAACGATTCAGGAGTAGCTTGTTCAAGTAAATTATCAGGATAAATTCCTTTTAAAATCTGGTAGGAGGATTCGTCGGCATAAATTAACACACCGGCTTTGCTGCATAAATCAACCAGGTAAGGCAAATCATTTAATCGTGACCGGTGAATTACCAGGCAGTCGAGGGCATTACAAACACTTACCCGCCGGGTTTTTGCATTATTAATTATTAACTGACCTTTATCTTTATCTCCAAATTCATCAAAGTATGTGTGGCAAATTCCTGCACCGGTTTCAATTACAGGAACGGTGGCATTTCCCCTTACAAAATTGATCAGATTCTGGCTGCCACGTGGGATGATTAAGTCGACATATTTGTTGGCACCAAGTAGCTGCGCAGTTTCTTCCCGGCCTGTGGGTAATAAGGCGATGGTATTTTCATCAATATTATGATTGGTAAGTACCTGTTTAATAATATTCACCAAAATGGTATTTGAATCGATAGCATCCGATCCGCCTTTTAAGATACAGGTATTTCCTGATTTCAGGCAAAGTGCGAAAACATCAAAAGTAACATTGGGGCGGGCCTCATAAATAATACCGATTACACCGAATGGCACGGATATTTTAGTGATATTCAGTCCACTGGGCGGAGTTTGTTGCATAAGAATTTTTCCAAGCGGTGATGGCAAAGAGGCTACATTCCGCATATCGGCAGTAATTCCCAATATACGATCGCGGGTTAATTGCAGGCGGTCATATTTTGGGTCGTTACTATCCATACGATCCAAATCCTTCCTGTTCTCTGATAGAATTTCATCAACCCGGTTATCAGCTGAATCAGCTATTTCGATAAGCACAGCATTTATTTCGGCATCGGTTAATAAATTTAATTTCCGGCTGGCTATTCGTACTTTTTCAAAAATTGGGGTACAATCCATTGTTCTTCATTGTTTCATTAGTAAATGTACTCATTAGCTCATTAGTTTGTTTCATTCAACACCAGGTAATCGTAATGAATAAATGGCTTTTTCCTTTTTTCGCCTTTGAGTTCAGTTGCGTTTGCTGAACTGTATTGTGATTTGCCAATTCCAATTTGTTGATTTTTTTCATCTATAATTCGAACCAGATCACCTTTTTCAAAAACCCCTTCGATCCGTGTAATTCCTATAAGCAGTAGACTGGTTGCAGTGTTACCAAGCAATGCTTCACGAGCCCCCTTGTTTATGTATACAATTCCTTTAGCAAAAGTATCGGAATGCGAAAGCCATTTTCTTACGCTGTTCGATTTGCTTTTATTGGCAATAAAGCGGGTACATGAAGTATTTTTCCGGGTTAGTACATCGGTAATAATATTTTTGTGTGTACCATTGGCAATAATTACCTCAATGCCTTCATTTGCAATTTTTCGGGCAATATTACATTTTGTAATCATACCACCCCTTCCAAAACCCGATTTTAGGGTTGAAATGTAATTATCTAATTTTTCGGTATTTTCAGTTATTTCAGTAATAAGCTCAACCCCTTCATCGCCGGGCTTGCCGGTAAATACACCATCAACATTTGATAGTATTACCAGCGCATCACAATCCATCATTGATGCGATCAATCCCGATAATTCATCGTTGTCGGTAAACATCAGTTCGGTTACGGCAATAGTATCATTCTCATTAACAATGGGAACCACTCCGTTTTCAAGCATGGCAAGAATACAGTTTTTCATATTCAGATAATGCCTCCGGTCACCAAAGTTTTCTTTAGTGGTTAAAACCTGGGCACTTTGAATACCATGATTTTTAAATAAATCCAGGTACAGCGACATAAGTTTAACTTGCCCAATTGCTGCTAAAACCTGCTTGGAGGCAACCAGGCTGGTCTTTTTCGAAATATTAAACTCGCTTTGACCCGCTGCCACCGCACCCGATGTAATTAATATTATTTCTTTACCGGTTTCATGAAAGGTGGCTATCTGGCTTACCAGGTGATTAATTTGCTTTATATCTAAGGTACCATCACTTTTGGTAAGCACATTACTGCCAACTTTAATGGCAATCCGGTTAAACTTAGTGGTATAAGTATTCATATATATACATGCTGAATAACATATTTTGATGCAAATTTATGATTTAAGTGCAACAATCCATGAAATAAAGCGATTATTTCTAAATAAAAGAGCAAAAAGAGGATCATGTATATTTATACATATATTAATCAAATCGTGTATAAATATTAAAACAGGTAGTCTCTCTTTAATTTGATTATACAAGTCATCGGATGAGTTCTTAATTTATAAGTAATTCGTTCAATTCAATTTTTAATCTTCTCCAATTGATTTTTGTCGTTTTGTTTTGCCTACATTTTGGTGAATTATACCACAATATCCTACAAAAATGTAGGAAAATCTGACCGTGCCAAAAAGAGCCTGAAAAAAATATTAAAAAGTTAATGTGTTGAAAAAGAAATAAATACGGCCTTGTGCAAACGTTAATGGATGAATCCGGTTATTTGGATTGGCATACAACGTGTAAAATATCCGGCATGGAAAATATTTGAAAATTTATAACATCTAAAATTTAAGGTTATGAGAAAAATTGCGATTTATGGAAAAGGCGGCATAGGAAAATCAACTACAACACAGAATACAGTAGCCGGTTTGGCCGAGATGGGAAAAAACATTATGGTGGTAGGATGCGATCCTAAGGCAGATTCAACACGATTGCTATTAGGAGGTTTGGCTCAGAAAACTGTATTGGATACACTTCGCGAAGAAGGTGAAGACGTTGAACTTGATGATGTAATTAAAGAAGGTTACAGTGGGGTGCGCTGCGTTGAATCAGGCGGTCCTGAGCCTGGAGTAGGTTGTGCCGGACGTGGTATTATTACATCCATAAATTTGCTTGAGCAACTTGGAGCCTGGGATGATAAATATAAAATTGACTACACATTTTATGATGTATTGGGTGATGTCGTATGTGGTGGATTTGCAATGCCTATCCGCGACGGTAAGGCCGAGGAAATTTACATTGTGGTTTCAGGCGAGATGATGGCCATGTATGCAGCCAACAATATATGTAAGGGTATTAAAAAATATGCGCAAAGTGGTACGGTTCGTTTAGGAGGATTAATTTGTAATTCACGAAAGGTTGATAACGAATCGGCTATGATTGAGGAGTTAGCCCGTAAACTGGGAACCAAAATGATACACTTTGTTCCTCGTGATAACATGGTTCAGCATGCTGAAATTAACCGTAAAACAGTAATCGATTATAGTCCTGAACATGGTCAGGCTGACGAGTACAGAACGCTTGCCAAGGCTATTGATGAAAATGACATGTTTGTTATTCCAACACCGCTTGAAATACCTGATTTGGAGAAATTATTAATTGATTTTGGTATTGCAAACTAATGTTAAAAGTTGAACTAAAAAACGCATCATTTTTAAAATATATTCATTTGATAAACCTGTTAAAAATTGAAATTATGTTATTAATAAGAGCAATAGTACGCCCCGAAAAAAGTGCAAAAGTATTAAAAGCATTGTTTGAAAGTGGGTACGTAGCCGTTACTAAAATTCCGGTAGTAGGGCGCGGTAAACAGCGCGGTATTAAAATTGGTGATATTACTTATGACGAACTTCCAAAAGATCTTTTAATGATGGTCGTTAAAGACGAAGATAAAGATTTTGCTGTAAAAACTATTATTGAAGTGGCCCGATCAGAAGGAGGGGGAGCTTACGGTGATGGCAAAATATTTATTTCACCTGTTGAAGAGGCTTATACCATAAGTCGCGGTACTAAAGAGTTGTAATTCATCCTTAAAAAATATTTGTATGAAAACTGTAATGGCAATTATCAGAATTAATATGATGAATGAAACCAAAAAGGCATTATCGGATGCAGAAATTCCCATGATGACTGCAATTGGTGCAGCTTATGGCCGGGGTAATGGCCTGGTTGAGAAAAAGATTATTGATGCCGCTTCAGAAAATATTCCGGAAGCAGTTGCATATTTAGGAACTGAGCCAAGGTTACGCCCTCAGCGAGTGCTTCTGGTAACAGTAAGCGATTACAATGTGGAGTTGACCGTAAATACCATCATGGAAGTAAATAAAACCGGTCAGCCGGGCGATGGTAAAATTTTCGTGCTTCCTGAAGATGACGCTATACAAATTAGAACTGGCATAAACGGTTCGCCGGCACTTGATTAGATTCATCAATTAACGATTAAAACGAAAAGTTATGACTAAAAATCCAAATAAGCCTATGCTTCCCGATCCAGAGATGCTTAAGGACGAAATAATGAAGAAGTATCCCGGGAAGATAGCGAAGAAGAGAAGTAAAGCGTTTGTTATAAACGATCCTGAACTTGAACAGGAGATTCAGGCAAATGTCCGCACAATCCCTGGCATAATTACACAAAGAGGTTGTACCTACGCGGGTTGTAAGGGAGTAATTTTGGGTCCATCGCGCGATGTGGTAAATATTGTTCATGGACCAATAGGTTGTAGTTTTTATGCCTGGCTCACCCGGCGTAATCAAACCAAACCTCCAACAGAAAATGATCCCAATTATATGACTTACAGTTTTTCAACTGATATGCAGGATTCCAATATCGTGTTTGGTGGTGAAAATAAGTTGAGAGAAGCCATTCAGGAAGCTTACGATATGTTTAAACCTCATTCAATAAGTATTTTTTCAACCTGTCCGGTTGGTTTAATAGGTGACGATATACATGCAGTTGCACGTGAAATGAAAGCAAAGCTTGGAATTAACATCTTCGGTTTTTCATGTGAAGGGTATCGCGGAGTAAGCCAAAGTGCGGGCCACCACATTGCTAATAATAAGATATTTACCAATGTGGTTGGTATAAACGATAATGTGCAACCTGAGGGTAAATTTAACATTAACATGATGGGTGAATATAATATTGGCGGTGATGCTTTTGTTCTCGAAGGCTACTTTAAAGAATTGGGGGTTAACCTGGTGGCTACATTTAGCGGAAACTCAACCATTGAAAGCTATGAATATTCACATAAGGCAGATTTAAATCTGGTGATGTGCCATCGTTCCATCAATTATATTGCTGAGATGATGGAGAAAAAGTATGGTATACCCTGGTTTAAAGTAAACTTTATCGGAGCAAAATCAACGGCAAAATCACTTATGAAGCTGGCTGAATATTTTGAGGATGAGAAGCTGATTAAGAAGACAAAAGCACTGATTGATCGGGAAATGGCTAAAGTTAAAGCTGTTATTGATGAGATACGGCCTAAAGTGGAAGGAAAAACTGCCATGATGTTTGTGGGTGGTTCAAGAGCCCATCACTATCAGGAATTATTCAGCGAACTGGGCATTAAAACTATAGCAGCCGGTTACGAGTTTGCTCACCGCGATGATTATGAGGGAAGACATGTACTACCCACTATTAAAATTGATGCCGATACCCGTAATATTGAGGATTTGGTGGTTGAGAAGGATGAAAATAATTTCCGCCCTGAGTTGCAGGATAAGAAATTGAAGTTGGTTAATAAAAAATTTGAATTCTCTGACTATAAGGGTATGATGCCTGAAATGAGTAAAAACTCAATGGTAATTGATGATATATCGCATTGGGAGACTGAGAAATTGCTTGAAAAAGTAAAACCTGATATTTTTTGTGCCGGTATCAAAGAAAAATATGTAATCCAAAAACATGGTATTCCTTTAAAGCAGTTACATAGTTACGACTATGGCGGCCCATATGCAGGCTTTGAAGGTGCTATAAATTTCTATCGTGAAATGGAGCGTATGCTCACCACAAATATCTGGAAAATGGTTAATGCTCCCTGGAAAAACGAGCCTGAAATAGTGGGTAGTGTAGTGGTGGAATAAAGAAAGGAAAAGAATCAGAATTAATCTTAAAAAGAAACAATATGTTATTACGACACACATATAAAGCTTCGGAAACTGTTGATCGCAAGGCGTTAACAATAAATCCGGCAAAAACCTGTCAGCCAGTAGGAGCAATGTATGCTGCCTTAGGAGTACACGGATGCTTACCTCACAGTCACGGTTCTCAGGGTTGTTGTTCCTATCACCGTAGTGCGCTTACCAGGCATTATAAAGAACCTGTAATGGCTTCAACTAGTTCGTTTACTGAAGGTTCATCGGTATTTGGTGGTCAGGCTAACCTGCTCCAAAGTATTTCAAACATCTTTAGTATTTACGAACCCGATATTATTGCGGTGCATTCAACTTGTTTAAGTGAGACTATTGGAGATGACCTGGGACAGATTTGTAACAAGGCCAAAGATGATGGTAAAATTCCGGAAGGCAGACATTTGGTGTATGCTTCAACTCCCAGTTATGTTGGTTCGCATGTTACAGGATACTCAAGTATGGTAAAAGGGTTTATTGAAAAATTTGCCTTTAATTCCGGGGAAAAGAAACGTCAGATTAACTTGATTTCAGGTTGGGTTGAGCCTTCGGATATGCGCGAATTAAAACGCATTTTGAACCTGATGCAAGTTCCTTTTGTACTGTTGCCGGATACTTCTGATGTGCTGGATTCTCCAATGACAGGGAAGTTTACAATGTATCCTAAGGGAGGTACTACAATTTCACAAATGGCCTCAATGGGTGACAGTATGCATACCATCGGAACAGGCAGATGGTGTTCACGTGATGCAGCTATCCGGCTCGAAAATCAGTGTAAAGTTAAATTTACGATAACTGATGTGCCCATTGGTTTAAATGCAACCGATCGTTTTATCCAGGCTGTTTCTAAAGCTGCAAAGGTACCAATACCTGAGGCCATTTCAACTGAACGTGGACGATTAGTGGATGTAATTGCCGATATGCACCAGTATTTTTATAATAAGAAAGTGGCGCTTTTTGGAGATCCTGATACCCTTATTCCTATGATAGAATTCCTGGTGGATATAGGTATGAAGCCTACAGCCATAGTATCTGGAACACCAGGTAAAGAATTTAATCGTCGCCTTGAACCTATTTTGGCTGGTAAAGTTCCTGAAGCAAGATATGCCAACGGACCACAAGCTGATTTGTACAAATTACATTCATGGATAAAAGACGAACCTGTCGATTTATTAATTGGAAACACTTACGGCAAATATATCGCCCGTGATGAAAATATACCATTTATCCGTTATGGATTCCCGATACTTGACCGGGTGGGTCACAGCTATTTTCCGACAGTGGGATATATGGGAACCCTTAGATTAGTGGAAATGGTACTTAATGCATTGATGGACAAGCAGGATGCATCTTGTCCGGAAGAGAAATTTGAATTGGTGATGTAGTTTGCATCTTTGATTATGGTTGTGTGGCGGCACCCTTTTTACAGGAAGTGCCGCCAATCCATAAACTTTTTCAATGCTGTAATAATTTGTAGTTCATAGTTATATTTTGGGGGCATATGCATAAAATTAAGTTGTCTTGTGCTTTATCCCCAAACAGAATTTCACAGTTTTATAACTTCAGATATCATGGATATTATTAAAGAAAGATTGAATCAGGTTACCATTGCAAGTTCATTAAAAGAATTTGAACTGGAATGTGAAAAGAAAAGCACTGCCGGATCAGTAAGTCAAAGGGCGTGTGTTTTTTGTGGTTCACGTGTAGTTCTTTACCCGATTACTGATGCACTACATATAATCCATGGTCCTGTAGGTTGTGCTGCATATACTTGGGATATCAGGGGATCGCTTTCGTCGGGGAGAGAAATTTATCGCTTAAGTTTTACCACCGATTTACATGAAAGGGAGGTGGTTTTTGGCGGAGAAACAAAATTATATAATGCCCTGATTGAATTAATTGATAAGTACCAGCCAAAAGCCGCTTTTGTTTACTCAACATGTATTGTCGGGGTAATTGGTGATGATGTGGAAGCTGTTTGCCGAAAAGTATCAGCTGAAAAAAAAATTGATGTGTTGCCCTTAATGAGCGAAGGGTTTAACGGAACAAAAAAAGACGGCTATAAAGTAGCCTGTGACGCTCTGGCAAAATTGGTGGGTACGGATAATACTACACCGGTTCCTGATTTTAGTATAAATATTCTTGGCGATTTTAACCTTGCCGGTGAGTTATGGATACTTGCCGGGTATTATAAAAAAATGGGTATCAATATTAACGCTACCATTACTGGCGATGGTAGAATCGATGATATCAGAAAGGCACACCGGGCCGCTTTAAATGTTGTTCAATGCTCCGGATCGATGATGAATTTAGCAAAAACGATGAAGGAGAAATATGGAGTACCTTTTATGAAGGTATCCTATTTTGGAATTGAGGATATGAGTGATGCACTGTACGAAGTGGCCCGGTTTTTTAAAAGTGATGACTTAATGAATAATGCCCGCAACCTGGTTAGAAAGGAACTGGAAACTTTATTACCAGCCCTGGCTCCCTATAAATTTGAATTGAAAGGTAAAAAAGCGGCTATATATGTGGGTGGTGCATTTAAAGCTATATCACTGGTTAAGGCCTTGCGGTTAATTGGCGTAAAAACGGTTGTAGTGGGTTCGCAAACAGGCAATAAAGACGATTACAATTTACTAAAGGAACTTTGCGATGAAGGTACCATAATTGTAGATGATTCTAACCCAAATGAGCTTTCACAATTTGTTATTGATACTCAGTCTGATATTTTCATTGGTGGCGTTAAAGAGCGACCGATAGCCTATAAACTTGGGCTGGGATTTTGTGATCATAATCATGAAAGGAAAGAAGCTTTAGCCGGATATGAAGGGATGCTGAATTTTGCCAAAGAAATTTATGCTACCGCTATGAGTCCTGTATGGCAGTTTACTAAAAGAGCAAAATAAAATTAAGGAAATATAAGTGCAACACAACCAAAATTAGCATAGCATGAGTAATACGGAGTCATATTCAAAATCATTTACAGCCACCCGAAATGCCTGTAAACTTTGTGCACCATTGGGTGCTAGTATCGCTTTTAAAGGTATTGAAGGATGTGTGCCTATAATTCACGGATCGCAAGGCTGTTCAACATATGTGCGTCGTTATCTGATATCGCATTTTAAGGAACCAGTAGATATTGCTTCGTCAAATTTCAGCGAGGAATCGACTATTTTTGGAGGTGGTCCTAATTTAAAAAGAGCAATAGCAAACGTTGCCCGTCAGTACAAACCGCAGCACGTTGGTATATCAACTACTTGTTTAAGTGAAACTATTGGTGATGATGTAACCCATTTTATTAATGAACTAAGGAACGAAGAACCTCAATTGGCTGGATTAGGTATTGCCCATGCCGCTACCCCGAGTTATTGTGGTACCCATGTTGACGGATTTCATCAGGCAGTGGTTTCTGTAATAAATAATTTAACTTCCGATTTGCCAGGTTCTGACCTTGTTGTACTTCCGGGAATGTTATCGCCTGCCGATTACAGGTACTTAAAGGAAATATTTGAAAATTTTAAGGTAAAAGCGATTTTTTTACCTGATGTGTCTGAAACCTTGGATAATGCGCATTGGGATGATTATAAAAGAATTCCTGATGGAGGGACTACAAAACATGAACTAAGTATGGTTGGCGGTGTAAAGGCATATCTCGAATTTGGTGAAGTGTTAAATCGGGGAATGGTGGTTCAGTCTGTGAAAACGAAGAATATTAATACTCCTGGAGCAGTATTTGAGAAAAAATATGGTATTAAAGGCAAAACCATTGGGATGCCTATAGGAATTAATGCCACTGATAAAATGTTTAAGGCTATTGAAGAGTTGACGGGCTCGGGTAGAACTGAAAAATATATTAAAGAAAGGGGCAGGTTGATTGATGCCTATACCGATGGTCATAAATATGTATTTGGGAAAAAAGCCGTGATTTATGGTGAAGAAGATTTTGTAATTGGCATGGTCGATTTTCTTTCTGAAATTGGAATTGAAC